>CAXBCF010000078.1:0-1571 GCA_963973975.1 uncultured Flavobacteriales bacterium | reverse complement strand
AAGACCGTCCAATCATTTTAAAACTCTGTCATTATTTCATAAAAGACAAAGAAAACTGCGAGAAAAACGAGATTGATCCAGATAAGGGCATTTTACTTTCTGGACCTGTTGGCTGTGGCAAAACGAGCTTGATGCTTTTGCTAAAAAACATCGTGCCATTGCAAAAACCGTACATCCTAATTCCTTCTAGAAATATCGTATTTGGTTTTAATCATATTGGCTATAAAACTATTGAAGATTATGGTTGCAGACAGTTTTTCTGTTTTGATGATTTAGGTGTTGAACCTATTGGTAGACACTACGGAAAAGATTGTAATGTCTTGGGCGAAATTTTACTCTCACGCCACGAACTTTTTATAAACCATCACATAAAAACGCACGCAACTACAAACCTAAATGCTGGAGAATTGGAAGATTTATATGGCAATAGAGTCCGAAGTAGAATGCGTGAATTATTCAACCTCGTAGCGTTCGATGAAGACACTAGCGATAAACGTAAATAACAGATTTCCGTCTTCACGGAAATGAAATAAATATCAATACAATGAAAATAGCAACTTTTAATGTCCAGAACTTATTTCACAGAGACAGAAGTCTTTTAGAAAAACCTTTTGGAAAGAACCTCACAGATTGGATGTATGAACTCGATGCTTTAATGCTTCAAACCTCTAAATCATTAAGCCAGCAAGATCGGATTAGAGAATTATCATTTCTAATTGGTTTTGAAAAATCAAGTCCGCGACCTTATGCTATTTTAAGACGAAAAGCAGGTTTTTTATATATGAAAGGATTGAGCCATTCTACTGAAAGTAAAGCAAACGATATTACGAATTGGAATGGGTGGATAGAGATTCAAACCGTTCCCATTCATCCGAAAGCGACACAACATAAAGCACAAGTTATTGCACATGTAAACCCAGATATTTTGTTATTGCAAGAAATTGAGGACAGAGCCTCTTTTGAGGATTTTAACCAACTTATTTTACCAGAATTTGACTGTAAACCTTTTGAACACTCTTTTGTGGTTCAAGGTAACGACATGAATAGTCTGGAAATGGGAATCGCCTTGCGAAAAGGCTATAATCTCGAAGCTGTTAGAACTCATGACATTAATGAAATTATAAACGATGATGGCAAAAGCCTTATTGAATATGAAATTAGCTCACCATCAAAAGAAACCATTTGGATACTAAATGCTTATTTAAAAAAGCCTACAAAAGATAGAAAACAGTCTGATAAAATTAGAAAAAAACAAGTTTATAAGATTGCTGAAATTTACAAAAAGTTAATTGCTGAAGGTAAAACCAATGTAATCATAGCTGGTACATTTAATGCGCCATCTTATTGTGATTCGTTATCGCCTTTAATCCAAAATACAGATCTAAAAGACATTACAAAACACCTATCTTTTGACGTGGATATAGACAAAGGAAATGATGGCACTTATTTTAGATTAGGTGCATACCGAATGGGTGTAAATATTAAACAGAAAGATTATATGTTCTTCTCGCCCGCACTCTTTAATAAAATGAAAGATAGTGGCTTAAATCGCAAAGCGATGTGGCCAGAAA
>CAXBCF010000077.1:0-1571 GCA_963973975.1 uncultured Flavobacteriales bacterium | reverse complement strand
ATAAACTTGGATTTACAAAACCCAAAGCTGATTTAATTATTATTGATGAAGCGCACAGGTCTACTTCAAAATCTTTCCAAGCATTAATTAAGGAATATCCTGAAGCATATATTATTGGTTTAACTGCAACGCCTTGTAGGAGTGATGGCAAGGGGTTAGGAAATATTTATGAAGATCTCATTGAAGTTGAAAGTATTAAAAAATTAACTGAATTAGGCTATTTAGTACCATCAAGAATTGTTGCGCCAACAATACCTGATTTAGAAGGCATTAAGGTAATTGCTGGTGATTACGAAAAAAAATCATTATCAGCAAAAATGAACGATCCTAAATTAATTGGCGATATTGTCATGCACTGGGAAAAGTTTGCACAAGGTAGACCAACGATTGTATTTGCTTGTTCAATTGCACATAGCAAACATATTCGAAATATTTTTTTAAATAGTAATATACCAGCAGGTCATATAGATGGTGAGATGAATGAATTGGATAGAGAAGAACAATTAGATTTATTACACCGGGGAAAAATAAAAGTATTGTCGAATTGTCAGGTTTTAACGGAAGGCTGGGATGAGCCAAAAGTATCTTGTGTTATCCTTGCCAGACCAACAAAATCTTATGGATTGTATTTGCAGATGGTGGGTAGGTCATTAAGAATTTTCCCTCCAGACAAAAAAGATACTTTAATTATTGACCATTCGGGATGCGTTTACGAACATTCGTTTCCTGATGATGAGCCAAACTGGAGTTTAAGCAAAAGCATTACTAAAGAGCCAAAGAAAAGAGAAAAAAAGCCAATTGAAAAGCAACCACTAACTTGTTTAAATTGTTTTTGCGTCTATTCTCCCCAAAGAGATTTTCCAGAATGTCCAGAGTGCAATTTTCTTCCGACTAAACAAGAAAAGATTTTGTTAATCAAGCAAGGGCGCTTAGTTGAATTAGCTCCCAATGTTCATTGTGTTACCCCGAATGAAAAGAAAAACTTTTTTGCGCAGTTATTATATTACTCCAGGCAGAAAAAATTTAAAGATGGATGGGCGAGTTATGTGTTTAGAACGAAGTACGGACATTGGCCTTATAACAAAAAAGTTGAACCTATGTATACAAGTAAAGAGGTAAGGAATTTTATTCGTTATTATTTTATAAAACAAGCAAAATCAAAGGCACAAACATAAAGGGAGGGTTTTAAAAATGCGAAATATGGCAAATAAGGAGGTCAAAAAATGCAAAATAATGAACTAGAAGCAAAAATGGAAGAAATCAGGGAGATTGTGAAAAAGTATGCAAAAGCTAAATCTGATGTAGTACATTTAGATCATGGCAGAAAAATATTGTTATCTACTTTAATGAAGCAACATTTAATTTCTCCTGGAGGAAAAGAATTAAGTGTCAATGCTCAAGATAGAGAAGCAAGAGCAGATCCTGAATACCAAGCTCATATTGATAAATTAAAAGAAGCCCATTATGATGAAGTCATTGGAAGATGGGAGCTTAAACTTGTGGAAATGAAATTCGAAAAATGGAAAACGGAAACATATGCCCAAATTAAAGAGTATAAACAATACGGCAAT
>CAXBCF010000076.1:0-1591 GCA_963973975.1 uncultured Flavobacteriales bacterium | reverse complement strand
GTTTTTTTACAAATTACAAATTTTTCTCTGAAAAGGGAAATTTGTCGTGCACCCGGATAGTACCGCCAGAGAAACATACTTTTTGAAGTTTTCCTCTCCCTTGTCCCTACATTTGTGCAACCCGTGATATTCCAGTTGATTGATGTTGGACTCAACAGCATGATGGCTGTTGTTGAGTTTTTTGAAATCCTGACTGCCCTGTATTTCTTGCCTGGCTTTATTGGGTTTTCCTTTTTGTTTGATAATTGCACCGGGAATCGTTTTCTCAAGTTCTGTGATGATTTCTTTAGAACTGAATCCTTTATCAAAACTCAAAGAAGCTAAATGGCTTCCATACTGTTCTTTTAATTTTTTTGCAACTTCAAGTGTAAAAGCAATATCCGGGGTATCTCCCATTAGTTCGTTATGGACAATAAAATGATGTTGGTTGGTAACTATCAAGTGTTTCTGCCCCAGTTCACAGATCACTCCTGCTTTGCCCTTGCTTATCCATTTGGTGTGGGGCTCAAATAAAGAAAACACTTTTTCACTATGTGGTATCTTTTCCCCTTTTAGCAAGCGTCTTTCCACCAAATCAATATGCTTGGTAACCATTGACTTGTAGTACTCCAGTTCCAAAATCTTTAAGGTTTGCCAAGTAGAACAGGGATTAAAAACAGAGATGAATTGGGCAATCTTTTTGTCTAATTTTTCTGCGAAATTTAAATACTCTCGGGTGGCATATTCTAAACGCACTACTTTGTTTTTACCTCCTGATTTCTTCGTTTTCTGTAATTTTCTAAATTCAACTTTAAACCGTTTTTTCCAGTCCGGTGCTTTGCGCCAACCTTGTAGGTTTTGCGCTTCGGCTAAAGTGTAACTGATTTCTATACATTTACGGATTCCATCCCAAAGCAGGTTGTAATCTGTTGGGAAATGAACATCGGTCTTTACCACATAACTGTCGGCTTTAAGGTGAACTGCTTCTTGGTCTTTTTTTTTAAATAACCTTGCCCTACCTCTAAAACCAATGCGTTTATTTTTTCTATGGTATCCAGTTTTAAGAGACCAATATTTTCCTTTAACGCCGTTAAGCTATATTTTTTTGCAGGACCGGAAAAACCAAAATCATTCGGTTCAATACCCATCAATTCACGGACGCACTTATCATAGTTGGCAATCCACAACAAACGGTCGTAATTGGTGTCCAACGTTAGACGGATTACCGATAGAACAATCACTTCCCAGATGGTCATCCCTTCACGGCCTGTTTGTTTTTTGCCTTTCTTTACAATAGGTTCTACGATACAAAACATCTTTTGATGAAAATCTTCGGTTACGAAAATAGTCTGTAAAGCTAGTAAAACAGGTGGTAGTTCATCTCTGCTTTTTAAGGGGATCTTTACTTCTGAAATCGGTAGGCTTCCTAACAGAGGACATAACTCAAATCGTTTGCGCATTTTTGTCTTTTTTATATCGAATCTAATGGCTCTAAAACCAGTAAAAGCATTGATTGCTCTAAAATAAAGCTTTTTTTGGGTCAGATTCAACCAAGGAAAATAAAGTTATTAACTTGATAATTAACAGTTTGAAGGTTTTCGACCAGACACTA
>CAXBCF010000075.1:0-1592 GCA_963973975.1 uncultured Flavobacteriales bacterium | reverse complement strand
ACACCTTCTTCATATTCACCTATTAAAAAAGCTCCTAAAGTGGCTACGGACATTAACACAAACTCGTTATAAATATTACCTTTTGCTACTAATTTTGCCGCCCTTAAAACAATTGGGCCACCAACCGCTATATAGATAACAGCAAACCAGATTAAGGGCATTGGAGCTTTAAAAAAGGAAATATCATAAAGATCAAACCCAATGCCCAACAGCAAAAAGAAAATGCCCGATAATGGTGCTATATAGGCTTTATTAATCTTGAATGATTTTGGCTTAGGTGTTTCTTGGGCAAAGTCAACGGCACATACACCGTCTTCACATTCGTTTTCTTTGTTCATAATTTATATTGTCATTGTTATAAAATAGGATATTATTTTATGAATTTCATTTCTTTCTTAATCCTAAATAATACATCAGGGCAAGGCTAATGCCCAAAATACCAAAGAGTATGTTTTTAACAACCTGTCCTAAATCTTCAAAGTTCAATGTTTGCTGAAAAACGTCTTTTACAATACTCCACCATTTGCTTAAACTGCCCTGACTATCGTGCATGAAAAACGAAATTCCCAAGGGTTGAATAATGAATATGCCAACAACAAGCCCAATAAAAATGGTAATTAATATGTGTGCTTTTTTATTCATCATTCTAAATTTAAGGAAAGCATCTTCAGTTACTTTCAATCCATTTTTTAGCTTCTTCCTTTTGGCTTACATCGAAATATTTAATATCGGCATTGGTAAAAGGCTTCATAAACTGTGTTGCCCATTCTTGCCATTTTTTTTCACCTACCATTGCAATTCTCTCATAGTCCTTCTCATGGGCAACATCCATTTTAAAATCTTCCCACAATCCTTTTATGCTCCATCCTTCAAAATTATTCATCTCAAGATACCAACGTATTTTTAAGCCTTTATCAAGAATGGCATGGATTATTGATTGCACTTTTTCAATGTCCTTCTGTAGTAATTCCCCGCTTGCAATTGTAGTAATCACATTATCGTGTTTTATGTCTATTATTTGTAATATATTTTTTAGCTTTTAATTATTATCCTTCTATATCATAGAACCATTCTTCTGCCCTTATAATAGCTTCTTGTATGGCTTCTTTTACCGGCAAGTCCTTTTTTTCGACAAGCTCTTTCGCAATTTCCAACGCCTTTTCACGCACCCTAGGGCTTAAGCCATCGAGGTCGGTTTTAAAATCTTCGAACATCCAATCCATATTTTTATAATTTTGTCAAACGAGTTTTCTTTTTTCCATCTCAGCCTTAACGATGCCCCGCTCCAAAGCCTCGTCTTTAGAGCATTTGTTGTTCAAATGGAAATCCCTTGCATATTTCAATGCCACCGCTCTAATATCTTCATCCAATATATCGAGCCTTTCTTGGTAATCCTTGAACAGTTTATCCTTCATTTTTAAAATAGTTTTAGAACAAAAAACACCATAGTCAATAGATAAACGATATAAGCCGCATCGAACACGAATATCTGCCATCTGCTAAAACCGTGGAGCTCCTTGCTTTGATGGACAAATACGGAATACAAAAGCGGCATCAAGCCCACGAATGCGAGATTGACCCAGAACAACTGG
>CAXBCF010000074.1:0-1599 GCA_963973975.1 uncultured Flavobacteriales bacterium | reverse complement strand
TCATCGATATAGGATGGAATACTCACAGGTTCCATAGTCACTCCTCGTTGTTTGAATTGAGAAGTGAAGGATGACTTGAGATTAGCGGGTTAGGTGGTCAGATAGATTGAAGAATTTTGTAGTTATTAAGCCAATCTCGAAAAATTATGGCTTAAGACTTTCTATTCCTAGCAACAGTATGTCTGTTACGGAATACCCTCCGTCCTGTAGAGCGCACTCTAATTCTTGAATATCTTCATCATTCAAGTAATGCATTAGCACATTAGTAGAAATACTCATGGAATCGATCTTTGATAAGTCTTTAAATGTCATGCATTCTTCTGTGCATTTAGGGGATTTCTTTATAAGATCTAATTTATAGATCATGGAAGAATAATCGCAGCTTAATGGACTACAATCATCGACTCGATACGAGTGGGATTTACTTGGCTGGATATTATGGAGCGGATCTAGAAGTACAACGTTGAATACGTTCCTTTCATCCCAAAACCCAACAACACGTCCTAAGGATTTTGATACTTGAAACTGCAATATGGGAAAATCTTCAGGATTATTCCTATAACAATCATCAATCCAAGTTAAGTCTTCGCGCTTAATTGGTATGTTCTTTTGATTCCAATTGATATTGTGGTAACGCCAGGCCTCTTTTTCAGCGGCATCCGATATAAATTTTTCAACTTCTTTTTGTGATAAATCCTTTAACTTATTTAGCAAAGAAACAAACCATTTAGACTCCGATTTATCCAAACCAAAATAGTCAATTTGTTCCCAATACCGTAAAGAAAAAGTCCACCTGATAGCTTCAGGTGAACTTAGTAAAACGGGCTCTTTAGATGACTTAGGTTCAAAATCTAAAACTGGTATTTTTTGCATTATTGCAAGCGCTTTGAGTAGCACTCCATCATGGTATTTTCATTCAATTCCACTTCACAACGTTCCCAAGAAGAATAACCTTCTCTGGCTTCTACCCATGGAGATTCTTTATGAGTCATTTCTTCAAGTTGCGGACCTGAATACTTTGCATAAACACTCAAAACACGATCAATATGACTCTTACAATCTGAATCCAGCTTTTCAGGATCAAAGTCTTGGCTGATATCTTCTTGATTAATATCTGAATATAGAGATTTTGTGTCTGAGAACCTTGAGTATATTTCTCGCGAAACAGGGCCATGCACCCACGCTTGAAACTTACCATTGAACAACGGCTTACTTTCAAAAGCTAAGTGCCACGACTGAACGTAATAAAGCAATTTTTGTAATTTTAGGTTACTTAGGCTCTCACCTGATTCAATAACCCTATGTATGACATAATCACACACATCATTTATATTCATTTATTACCCCAAAGCTCACATCAAGATATTATGACGCATTAAAATTTTAGCAGATAGAAGCACGAATTTCATCACTTAGTTTAAACCCGTTTCTGCAAGTGGCTTAACGCCAACCCCGCCATCAATGCCAAGCCGATGATCAGCGAAGGTAGTACCACCGGAGGAATAGCCAGCGGGGCGAACAATCCCATAAATAGCAAGATGACGCCTGAGCCCAGGATAATCATGCTGTAGCGGTGAATGATAGGGCTCGAAAAATCAA
>CAXBCF010000073.1:0-1671 GCA_963973975.1 uncultured Flavobacteriales bacterium | reverse complement strand
ACTGCTGTATTTTCAGCAGTTTCCCTAAAGCTTTGCTGTTGGGGACCACTATTGTTAACAGGTGTCGCAGGTATTAGTGGTAGCTCGGTGTATTTTTCTTGGCTAATTGCCTTAAAACCTTATTTGTTAGCAATTGCATTTTTGTCCTTGGGCTTTGCTTTTTATAAAGTTTACAAAAAAAAGAAGGTGGGTGATTGTGGCAACTGTGAAACTGCTAAACCATCATTTTTTAAATCTAAATTCTATGTGTGGTCGGTTGCCGTGTTTGTGGTTGTAATGACCTTGGTTTCGTATTATCCTCAATTGTTTCACAAATCAATAGGAAATGACGCTGTAATTGCAAATCAAACAGATATTCAATCTATAATACTTTCTATTGAAGAGATGGTATGCTCTGGTTGTGAAGAAAATATCAATCATTCAGTGAAAAAATTAGATGGAATTTTAGAAATAAATACTTCTTATATAAAAGGAACTTCTGAAATTAAATTTGATAGCACAAAAACAAGCGTCAATGAAATAGAAGAAGTAATTCAATCAAAAGGATATAGTATTAAAAAATAATAAAGGTGAATAAACTAATTCTACAACTTTTTCGGCATATTCCATAACAAGTTCTTCAGGTTAATTTCTGAATTTTGTAAATGACAAATCAGAATGAGATTATGGAAGCTATAAATATATTTGAAACCAAAAAAAGGCTTACTGGCGATGGTGTAAAGAACTCATTTCCAGTAACGGGAATGACCTGTGCATCGTGTGCAGCGAGTGTAGAATCTGTGCTAAAGCATACCGAAGGTGTTTTTGATGCCAGCGTTAATTTTGCCAGCAGTTCTGTTTTGGTGGAATATGATAAAACCCTTAATCCCGAGAACCTTCAAAATGTATTAAGAGGCGTTGGTTACGATTTAATTCTGGATACGGAAAACCCATCAGAAATCCAACAAGAACTTCAGCAACAGCATTATCAAGATATAAAAAGCCGTACGATTTGGTCGGCTGTTTTGACCTTGCCCATCTTCATACTGGGAATGTTCTATATGGATTGGGTACCCGGAAAATGGATTTCTATGGTGCTTACGTTTCCGATACTCTTTTGGTTCGGTCGCAGCTTTTTCGTTAACGCTTTTAAGCAAGCAAGGCACGGTAAGGCCAATATGGACACTTTGGTGGCTTTAAGTACCGGAATCGCCTTCCTTTTTAGTGTCTTCAACACCTTTTTTCCTGAATTTTGGTTGAGCCGTGGCATAGAACCTCACGTGTATTATGAAGCTGCTACGGTCATTATTACCTTTATTTCTCTTGGTAAATTATTGGAAGAAAAAGCGAAATCCAATACCTCTTCAGCCATCAAAAAACTGATGGGCTTACAACCTAAAACGCTAAAGATTATTGAGAATGGCGAAGAAATTGAAATCCCAATTTCGGCTGTTCAGGTAGGGCAAACTATTTTGGTAAAACCTGGAGAGAAAATTCCTGTAGATGGGTTGGTGTCTAAAGGAAGCTCGTATGTAGATGAAAGTATGATTACGGGAGAGCCTGTTCCCGTTGAAAAAACAAAAGATGAAAAAGTTTTCGCAGGTACGGTGAACCAAAAAGGCAGTTTTTGGTTTACGGCTGAAAAAGTAGGTGGCGAAACTTTGTTATCACAAATCATCAAAATGGTTCAGG
>CAXBCF010000072.1:0-1683 GCA_963973975.1 uncultured Flavobacteriales bacterium | reverse complement strand
AGTATGGAAAGCCACAGGAAAGTTTCGAGAAGTTAGCCGCATTGTGGTCAGCTTATTTAAACACAAATATATCGGCACATGATGCTTGTGTTATGATGAGCCTTTTAAAAGTATCCAGGTTGGCATACAAACCAAATGAAGATTCATCGATGGACGGTGCAGCTTACTTGGCACTGGCATCACAAGTTAGCTCCTAGATATCGACCGCCTTAATCGATATCATGTTTCTCCCTAAAGCATGGAGCTAAACTGGCCTCCGCTCAATTAAATTTGGGTGGAGGTCTTTTTATATTTATTTTACATTTAGCACTTGCATATGCTAGCAAATGCTACTATACTATATATATAAACGAATCAGGGAGAAACAAAATGTACGCTAAAGAAAGACGCATCACACTTGCTAAAGATGGATGGATCGTTGTAGCTGGTAAAAGAAGCTGGATAACAATAGGTTATTTTAATTTAAATGATGATGGATCTGTTTACGGATGGATAGCCCCAATTAAAGATGGGTTCTCAGCAACCTCTTCAACAGCATGGAATAACTCTTCGAAGCGTGATTGGTTTGGCGACGGTGGCAACGATAAAATGACAAAAAAAGATTTAAGAACTCTTGCAATGCAAAAATATTTAAATAGTTTTTCTAATAAATAAACTAGGGAGAAATAAAATGACACAGCAATTTGAGATTAATGATTTAGCAAAAAGTATTTATAAATCCAGTAAATATTCAATTAAATTTAGCGCAGGGAAAGCTATAGCGCGTTATAAAATCTTAACAACCTATGGCGATTGGACGAATAATTACTCGGAGCAGGTCTTCGATAGTAAATCTAAAGCAATTGAGTTTTTAAAAAATAAAAGCAAAGATCACGCGGATCGTATTTTAGAAGCCGAAGCAATTGAAGATGAGGCTTATGAGTAAGCATAAATTTAAAGTACAGGGAGAAATAAAATGATATCACATGCACATACTTCAGCATCGGAACGAGGCTCTGTAGATGCTTATTATGGCAGGAGGCCAGAGCCACATTACTATTCTGGTTACGCATACCAGTCAGATAGAGTTGAACGAGATAAAATGACAAAAGGTCAAATTGAGGCGTACCTGACGGCCTACAACGGTCAGGATGATGAAAAGGATTGGGGTTGATATGGCTGACGAACTAACAAAACCTTTAACTCCAATCGACAGAGTTGCGGCAAGGGTAGTCTATGGAGAAAAGATAAATTACAAGCCTACTTACTTACGGTTTCGTTTGAATAAAAAATATAAGAAAGTTAATGTTTTTAAAATTGAGCCTAAATGTGCCACAAAAAGAAATAATAGTTTTATAAGAATGAGACCAAAAATTAGAGATAAATATTGGGAAAAAATCGAAGCCTTTACAGGTAAAAAAATTGGAAGACTTACTGTTATTGGTAAAGCATTAAAAGATACGACGTGGGCAAAAAGGCCACGGGAGTTTTTATATGTCTGTCGTTGCACTTGTAGTAATTACATTGTTGTCAGATACATTGATTTAAAAAACTTTGATTTAAAAATTAACACCAAAAATGGAATTGAAATGTGTCCTGAGTGTAAAAACTTACAACTTTTAAAAAAGTAGAATTTCCCTGAGAAAATCAGCCTCACTTCGGTGGGGCTTTTTTTTTGCGTAAATATGTGTATATTAAAACTAC
>CAXBCF010000071.1:0-1720 GCA_963973975.1 uncultured Flavobacteriales bacterium | reverse complement strand
TGCAAATTAATGCAATAAAATTGAAACCGGAAAATCCTTTTACTTGGGCTTCTGGATGGAAATCTCCAATTTATTGCGATAATAGAATTTTGCTATCGTATCCTATCATCAGAAACTATATTCGTGATGAAATGGCAAAGCAAGTTGAGCAATTATATGGTAGACCAGATTGTATCGTTGGCGTAGCTACAGGGGCAATTGGTATTGGTGCATTAGTAGCGGATAAATTAAACCTTCCTTTTGTTTATGTGAGACCAGAACCAAAATCCCATGGTAGGCAAAATCAAATTGAAGGCCACTTAGAAGCAAATCAGACGGTAGTTGTCATCGAAGACTTAATTAGTACAGGTAAAAGTAGCTTGAACGCGGTAGACGCTTTACGGGCCATTGATGCCAATGTAAAAGGTATGCTGGCTATTTTCACTTATGGTTTTGAAACCGCCAAGAATAATTTTCAAGACAAAAACACCGAACTACATACTTTAAGTAGTTACGAATATCTTATAGAACAAGCTTCAGACACTGGATATGTGAAAGATGATCAGTTAAAAGCGTTAATGGAATGGAGGAAAGATCCTTCACATTGGACAAACAAATAATTATGTTTTTAGAAACACCAAAAGCTCAAGTATCAAAAAGTAAAGAATATACTTTTAACTTTTTAAACGAATTATCAAACTTTAGACAATTAATGCCTGAAAACATTAGCAAGTTCGAAGTTTTAAATGAAAATAGATTTCTGTTCGCTTTAAAGGGAATGCCAGAAATAGTCTTAGAGAAAAAAGAGCAAACACCATATAACAAACTCATTTTAGGTGCTGCAAGTGAAAAACTGCCATTTACTTTGACTGCTGATATTATTGAATTAGAAAATGGTAAAAGTGAAGTGGTCTTAAGTTTTTCAGGTGAATTCAATGCGATGATGGCAATGATGATAAAAACACCGATAACTAATTTTATAAATACTCTTTCAACTAATTTAGAGAAAATTTAATACTGAATTTGAATTTCTTTCAATCCAAATTCTTGAAGGCTTCCGTTTTCTAATTTTAATTTAAGCTTACCGTTAGTTGTTACTCCTTCTATTACACCTGCAATAATTTCATCCTTATTAATTATAAAATTACTCTTCACTCCTATCTTATATAATTGAGAGTGGTATCGTTTGTACAATTCATTTTCAAAAGTTAAAATAGGCCTATTTAATTCTTGATGTAAGTTCGTAATGATAGCATAAAAAACTGAATCAAGATTAAAACTATGCCCCATTATCGTCTTTAAAGAAGAGGCATTTGGAGCGTTTTTAAATTTAGATTGATTTACATTTAACCCAAACCCAATTATACTTCGCTTTATTTTTGAACCAGAAATAATATTTTCAATTAAAATACCTCCTATTTTAAAATTACCTGACAGAATGTCGTTAGGCCATTTCACCTTCAAATCCGGTATATTAAATTGATTTAAACTATTCAAAATACTTAAAGAAACACAAACATTCATTAGATACAAACGGTCTACAGGAATACTGATTTTGTTTTTCAACATACTGACTACTAGATTTTTGCCACTTTCAGATTCCCATTTAGAATTTAATTGACCTCTGCCCGAAGTTTGATTTTTAGTGGTAATTATCGTGAAATCTTGCACTTCTTTTTTTGCCGACAATTCTTTCAAATAGGTATTAGTAGACTCCGTGGCATCAAGTTTGATTATTTGC
>CAXBCF010000070.1:0-1774 GCA_963973975.1 uncultured Flavobacteriales bacterium | reverse complement strand
AGAAACGAGTGCTCAAAAACGAATTTTAATTGACGTTGGACACGGTGGAAAAGATGCTGGCGCCATAGGCATAAATGGCATCCAAGAAAAAGAGGTTGTATTGGATATTGCAAACGCCATTTTAAATCTTAATAATCAATTGGATAAACCTCTTGATATTTATTTGACCAGGTATAAAGACACCTTAATTTCCTTATCGGATAGAACGAAGCTGGCAAAAACTTTAAAAGCTGATTTGTTTGTGTCTTTGCATTGCAATCATTCGGATAATCCAAATGCGCGAGGGATTGAGGTTTATGTTTCAAAAAAGCAGGCAGAGTTTTCTGAATATTCTATTTGGTTTGCTTTTCAATTGCAAGATGACCTTAATAAGAAATTGGGTTTTGAAAGCCGGGGTGTGAAGTTTGGGAACTTTCAGGTATTGCGGGAGGCTACAAGTTATTGTCCTGCGGTTCTCATAGAACTTGGGTTTTTGTCAAATCGAGATGAAGCCAAATATCTTAAACGACAAGAAAGTGTTTTCGCCCTTGCCTTGTCTATTTTAAATAGTTTATAAATTAAAAAAATACAATTATGAAAGATATGTTTACTGAAGTGATAAAGAGTATAAAGAATGTCTTGATAGAAACTTTTTTAGAGATTAAAATATTATTCAAGAAATTTCAAAAAAAATGATACATTGGGACAATGCAACCCGAAGAAATCCTAAATATTAAAAAAGTTAAAAATACCGCAGTAAGGACGGTTGTTTTACGTCATCTTTTGAAACAAGAAAAAGCCCAATCTTTAAAAGATATTGAAAACGCATTGGCATACACGGACAGAAGTTCCATTTTCAGAACATTAAAAACATTTGAGGAAAACAAAGTCATCCACAGCATTGAAGATGGTTCTGGTATGACAAAGTATGCAGTTTGTGCCGAAGGCTGTAACTGCGACCCAAAGGATTTGCACTATCATTTTTATTGTACAAAGTGTGATAAAACATTCTGCCTTTTTGATGTTCCCATTCCTAAAATTCAACTTCCCGAAAACTTCAAATTCCAACAGGCAAATATGGTTGTAAAAGGCTTATGCAACAATTGCAACAAGTAACCTTTGCAATCGAGTTGCAGTAAATCCTAAATACATTTGCGTTATTCTTTAAAATCAGAATAAGCAGATGTCAAAAGTAGTTGTCACTATATAGTTTTCGAGTTCTCTTTTTTCTCTCTATTAATAATGGCAACTTTTATTTAAATGAGGATTAATATGCAAAAAACGCTATTTACAATACAAAAAATGGATTGTCCTTCGGAAGAAAATTTAATCCGAATGAAATTGGATGGAATTTCAGAAATTAAAAATCTTGACTTTGACATAGCTAATAGAAAACTGACCGTTTTTCACGACGGACAGGCTGACCTAATTGAAAAGTCGATTATGGAACTGAATTTAAGTGGAAAGAAAATCTCGACTGAACATACCGACGAAAAAGATTTTGAAGAAAACAACAATCAAAAAAATTTACTCTGGATTGTATTGGCGATAAATTTTGCCTTTTTTATCATTGAGATGACAACAGGAATTATCTCAAAATCTATGGGACTTGTTGCCGATAGCCTTGATATGCTTGCGGACAGTCTTGTTTATGGAATTAGTTTGTTTGCTGTTGGCGGAACGTTGATTAAGAAAAAGCGGATTGCAAAACTTGCCGGATATTTTCAAATAACACTTGCGGTTATCGGATTTGTGGAAGTGTTGAGAAGATTTTTTGGAGCCGAGAAACTTCCCG
>CAXBCF010000069.1:0-1796 GCA_963973975.1 uncultured Flavobacteriales bacterium | reverse complement strand
GATTTTTTGAAAAAAGCATAGGTCTAGATAATCAAGCTAGATTTTTTAAAACTCCACATTGGTCAATTGTACATAAACCATCACAAGTACCTCTTAAATCAGATAATTGTTCAATAAGCTTTTGTTGCTTGATTATATTTTCTCTGATAGCACTGACATGTAAGTCAATTAATTCATTCACATCTGAACAATTTTTCTCAGGTTTGTCTTTATAGGTAAGTAATTGACGAATTTCATTCAAACTCATATTTAAAGTTCGGCAATTCAAAATAAATTTAATTCGCTCAACATAGCCTACATCGTAAAGGCGGTAATTTCCTTCCGTTCTTTCCGGTTCCGGAATTAAACCTTCCTTTTCATAAAACCTAATTGTTAATACTGAACATGAGGTTTTTTTAGAGAGTTCACCAATTTTTAAATGCATTGAGTTAGTATTTCCAAAGATTCTTGACTCTATAGTAACTATAGGGATTCTAATATTCAAAGTTTATAAATTTTTTTAATGGGTATAACTATGAGTGGCTGTGGATGTAGTAAAGAAACACCATACGAAGATAAGAAATCTCAACAAGAAAATCATCCATCAATTGCAGAAGCAAGCAATTCAAAGAATTGTGATAATACGCCTAGCTGTTGTGGTGAAGAGGAAGAAGAAAAATCTTCATCTCCTTGCTGTAACACTTCAAACAGTTGTGAAGATACCGCTCAATCCTGTTGTGGTTCTGATCCCAAAGAAAATTTAAGCACTGAAAACGTTTTAAAAGATTCGCACTACATGAGTGAATACTTAGTTCCCAAAATGGATTGTTCTGCGGAAGAACAGATGGTTCGTATGGCGCTATCTTCAATTGATGGTGTTCAAAAACTCATCTTTGATTTACCTAACCGGTCTTTAAAGGTTCTACATAATCAAAAAGATGAAAATATAACTACCAAACTTGAAGCTTTGGGTTTTGGTGCAAAGCTTGTGAAGACTGAAACTTATATAAGCAATCAACAGGCTAAGCAAACAAGTACCTATACCATTCCTAAAATGGATTGCTCTGCTGAAGAGCAAATGGTCCGTATGGCTCTTGCAGATATTGAAGCAGTTAAAGGTCTTACTTTTGATCTTCCCAATCGAAAACTGAAAGTCTTCCATAATGAAGGGAGTCAGCAAATTACGGCCAAACTCGAAGGACTGGGTTTTGGGGCGAAACTTGATGAAATACAGCTTTCTTCAGGCGATATACCTAATGAACCTGATCCTGTGAGACAAGCTAAAGTACTTAAACTGTTATTAGGTATTAATGCTCTACTTTTCTTTATAGAATTCATCAGCGGTATTATTGCTGCGTCTACAGGATTGATTGCTGATTCTCTAGATATGTTTGCCGATGCAGCCGTTTATGGTATTGCGCTATATGCCGTCGGAAAAGCTGCGAAATATCAAATAAAAGCAGCCCATTTCGCAGGTTGGATTCAGTTATTACTTGCTGTTATCGTGATTGTTGATGTCATTAGACGATTCATGTTTGGAAGCGAGCCAGAATCAACGCTCATGATTGTTATTGGCCTGCTCGCACTTATAGCTAACGTGACATGCTTATATCTTATTTCTGGTCATCGAGAAGATGGCGCACATATGAAAGCCAGTTGGATTTTCTCGGCGAATGACGTTGTCGTAAATATGGGCGTTATATTTGCCGGTGTACTCGTGGCGTGGACGGGATCAGCTTATCCAGACTTAATCATTGGCATACTGGTTTCTTTATTCGTACTGAATGGTGCCCGAAAAATTTTGGCTTTGAAGTAAG
>CAXBCF010000068.1:0-2035 GCA_963973975.1 uncultured Flavobacteriales bacterium | reverse complement strand
TACACCTTGACTGGCGACACAAGGTTTGACCGAGTGATAGATGTGGTCAAATCCTCCAAGCCACTGCATGATATTTCTGCTTTTGTAAACGATCAACCAACTATTGTAGCAGGAAGCACTTGGCTTGAAGATGAAAAAGTAATTGCTCCCTATGTGCAACAAAATACTATCAAATTAATCATTGCTCCTCATGAAGTAAATCCTTCAAGGATAAAATCACTACAGCATATTTTTGGTTCTGATGCTACTTTATATTCTACCATGGATGTGTCTAAAAACATCCTTATCATAGATGCCATTGGATTACTCTCTTCCCTTTATGCATATGGCTCTTGGGCTTATATTGGAGGAGGATTTGGCACGGGGATTCACAACACCTTAGAAGCTGCTAGCTATGGCATTCCAGTCGTTTTTGGGCCCAATTTTGATAAATTTCAAGAGGCCAAAGATTTGATTGACATCGAGGCGGCTAGAAGCATTTCTAATGCCAAAGAATTTCAAATCACAGCGGATACTCTTTTTAAAAATAATACCGATCGTATTCAGAAAGGAAAGAAAGCCAAAGAATACGTCTTTAGTCGAGGTGGAGCTACCCAAAAAATTCTCGACTATCTGTCCAAATAGGATGCTTAAGCTCCAAACGAAGGTACAAGTTAAGCAATCATTTAATTCGTTTTACATTTTCATTAACTAATAATTATCAAAGATTAACAGTTTATTTCTTTTTCGCTCAAGCGTCCATTAAAGTGATTATTGGGTGTAGATTTAAAAGAAAAAAACAGTGCCTATGCCAGCAAGTGCCAAATCTCCGAAAACTACTACTAAAAAAACTACCCCCACCAAGTCTCAAAAAAAAGCCAAAATTTATGTCTTAGACACATCCGTGATTATACACGATCACAACTCCATTCATAATTTCGAAGATAATGATGTCGTTATTCCAATCACCGTTTTAGAAGAATTAGACAATTTTAAAAAAGGGAACGACTCCAAAAATTATGAAGCAAGAGAGTTTACAAGAATCATCGATCGATTGAGCGCTAACCACACTCTTCAGGAATGGATTCCTTTGGCTGAAAACAAAAAATCTAAGTTTAAGATAGTGCTTGCCAACAAAAATTACCTTGTTGATGCCGAAAAGGTTTTTGGAGATAAAAAAGCAGATCATAAAATATTAAATACTGCATTAAGTCTTCAAGAAACCGAAAAGGGTAGGAAAATAATATTAGTGACCAAAGACATCAACCTTCGATTAAAAGCTAAAGCATTAAATATAATTGCTGAAGACTATGAAACCGGAAAGGTAAAGGACTTAGGAAGTGTTTTCAGTGGCAAGATGCTCATCAACAATCTTGACCATGAAATAATTAAAAATATATACGAAAAAGGCTTTTTAGAGGATTATTCTTTCATGCAAAAAGAGATTATCAACAACCATTTTTACATTCTAAAAAATGGTAAAGCCAGTTCACTCGCGTTCTACAATCCAGTACTAGATCGAATAGAACGCGTAGAAAAGGAAAATGCTTTTGGTATAAAACCAAAAAATGCAGAACAAGCATTTGCACTTCATGCCATTTTAAATCCGGACATCAAATTGGTTACACTTCAAGGAGTGGCTGGAACCGGAAAAACACTCTTAGCACTGGCAGGGGCAATAGAACAAAAAAGGAATTTTAAGCAGATCATTTTAGCGCGCCCAATTGTACCATTGAGCAATAAAGATTTGGGCTTCTTACCAGGAGACATTAAAGACAAAATTGGTCCATACATGGAACCATTATTTGACAACTTAAAGTACATCAAGAACCAGTTTGACGAAGCAGACAAGCGATACAAACAAATCACTGAAATGCAAAGCAGTGAAAAAATCATCATTACTCCTCTTGCTTACATTCGAGGCAGAAGCCTCTCTGATGTTATCTTTATAGTAGATGAGGCTCAAAACTTAACGCCACATGAAGTCAAAACAATTATCACAAGAGCTGGAGAAAACGCCAAGATCATCTTTACAGGCGATGTACATCAAATTGAC
>CAXBCF010000067.1:0-2048 GCA_963973975.1 uncultured Flavobacteriales bacterium | reverse complement strand
GGAGATATTGGGTTATTTTTATATCTTACCCTTTAATTACACATATATATGTGTTATGCAGCAGCTTAATGGAAAACTCCTACAGACAATAAACGACATACATTGAGGAAATATGAGAAAGTTCTTAACTATTGCTTTGACTATTTTGACCTTAACATCTTACGGACAGAATAAGTACAATTACGTCCACTTCAACAAACTGACTGAAGTAATCGGGACAGAATATGTAATCGCCTCAATTGAGAACTGGGGTAAAATGCTTGACACAAAAAACAGATACCTTTTATTTATAAACACAAAAACTGGTGAGACAAACCAGGTTGACTTTCCTAATGACGCTCGAATTGATAAGCTCGAACAAGTCCAAATTGATAGTTTAGGAATTAATTTAATCGTTGTTGCTGGAAAAACTGTTGACTTGGATGGGAAGAGTGGAGTCGATTGGAATGACCCGACTCAAATCATAATTATATCGCCCGACGGAAATGAAAAATTTCAACTAACAGAAAATAAGTTTTTTGTGCGAACATGGGTTGTTAATAAGCTGGCTGGTACCATTGTCATAACTGGACACTATGACTCTAATAACAATGACAAATATGACAAAACCGATATAAACGAAATTCATATTTACGACTTGAAAACATTGAAATTAACAAGTAAAATATAAAAAAGCCGACTGCATAACATCATGTATAAAATATTGGGGGTTTATGTGTTCAATGTATATCCATTCCCCGTAGCAAATATCTTAACGGCAGACAATAACGACGCCCGCAAGCCCCCAACAATTTCATACATGTGGGCGTTAGCGGAAAGGCAAAAAAAACAGACAGAAACAAAATGGAATACCTAGTCAAAGACGAGAAACTTGAATTAAAGTATGAACCAGGCAAAGGTGCTTGGACTTACCATATTCAAATTCCTAACACGAGACACATAGTTGGCAAATGGGGTTCAATGAAAGTTTCAGGCACTATTGACAACTATACAATAGAAAGTATAAACCTTGCCAAACTAGGAGACGAAGACAAGTTAATTTCTATAAATGCTAATATTAGAAAAGCAATTAACAAAAGTGGTGGAGATACCGTTAATGTAACCCTTTACTTATTGACTTCGAAAGAGCAAATAACAGAAAAGGAAGTTTTAGAGACGTTTAAAGACTCAGGGGTTTTAAAATCTTTTAAACAATTAACAGAAGACGAGCAAAATGAAATTATTGGAAAAATTACTTCTCTAAAGTCTGAAGACAAGCAAGTTAAAGTGATTCTGAAATACATTGACCAACTAAGTAAAAAATAATGATAAAGCAGACTTCACTTGACTTCCTTTCAAATCTTAAGCTAAATAACTCAAAAGAATGGTTTGAGCAAAACAGAAACTTGTACGAAAATTACAGAAGTGACATACTTCAACTGACTGAAAATCTTTTGAAAGAATTATCAAAAATTGACCAAACAATTTTAGAAGCGAACTTAGAACCAAAAAAATGCTTGACGAGAGTAAACCGAGATTTGAGATTTTCAAAAGATAAAACACCGTACAAAAATTATGTATTAGTTGTTCTGAACAAGAATTACCCACAACCAAATAAAGCAGGATATTTTATTCACATTGAACCTGATAATTGTTCAGTTGGCGGTGGAGTTTGGCAGACATCGTCAGAATATTTGAAGAAAATTCGTCAAGAGATTGATTACTCATTTACTGACTTCAACAAAATCCTTACCACCCCTGAATTTCAAAAAACATTTCCAAACGGACTGCAAGGTGTAGGAAAACTTAAAAGAATGCCAGTTGGCTATGACGAGGCTAATCCAGCAAGTGAATTTCTGAAAATGAAAGGTTTTTGTACCAAAGAAACGCTCAATGACAAGGTACTAACAAGTAAAGATTGTATACAGACCATTATTCAAAGTTTCAAAACAACAAAACCACTTGTTGACTACATTAACAAAGCAATTGAATATGAAGAATAAAGCCCTTCCGCTAATTGAGTAGACGGCTCCGCCGTTGACTGACGGAGTGCGCCTCTCACACCACCG
>CAXBCF010000066.1:0-2103 GCA_963973975.1 uncultured Flavobacteriales bacterium | reverse complement strand
TACAAAGTGCCAAAAATATACAATGCCTACAACAACAATCAAAGTTGAAAACTCTACACTAGAGAGTTTTAGACAGAAACGAATAGAATACGAATACAAGAAAAAAATTGTCATTAAAAATGATGATGAGTATTTGAAAATTCTATTGGAGAAAAAACAATGAAAACAAAAAATGAAACAATGGATTTATCCGAAGTTTTAGGATCTCAACAAGATTCTGAAAGCGAAGGAGCAATTCAAACCGTAATAGGATTTGACAAAGAAATCTCTATTATTGGAGGAGAAATTCGAGAAGGTCAAAACGGAGAGTACGCTCTCATAGACCTAAAGGACTCACAACAAACACAGCACAAAGTTCACAGCTCAGCTCGACCAATAGTTGATCATGTGAAATCTTTGATAAAGGCATGGGAAAAAAATGGAAAGGTTCCTATTTCTTGCAAAGTTGTGAAAGGAATTTCAAAATCTACAGGAAGAACATTTTACACATTAGCAGGATTAAAGGAATAATCTTACAATGTCTAAAGTATTCTCCAAACCCTTTTCTTTTTTATTAATCGAGGTAAACTATGGCTAAAAAATCAATTATTTATCCTGAAATTGAAAATATTTTTGATGACAATCCGTTAATTTCAAAAGAAGAAGTTTTAGATTTAATGTTAAAATCAGGTTTATCAAAAAACAAAGAACCTAAACAAACTTACAATCGTGCAATAAGAAAAGTTTTTGCAGATAGAGGAGGAAATATTGAAACTAGATTAACAAAGGATATTGTAATCCAATCTTTTAATGGACAATCAAAAATTTCTGATGAAGAATTTGCAAAAGATGATTTTATTGATTCGTTTGATGATAAAGATGAAGCAGATGAAAAAATTTGGAATAGAAAATTATTGAAAACTGGAAAAACAAAAAATCCTGAATGGGGAAAAACTGGAGAAAATATTGAAATTTACACTTTTGTAAATAATGAACAAGATGAATATTATAATTCGGAAAGTTGGTGGTATGATCAATTATTAGCTGCAGTACAAAAAAAGATATTCACATTGAATTACATTGATGATGATGGCTATCAATCTGATTTTGTTTATGAATCCGAAGTTGAATCTGCATACGTTTATCCTTATGCCAATTTAAGAATCGGTGGAACTTTCGAAACTGTAATGTTATGATCACTTTAGATTATGACAATATTGCATATTCAGAATTAAAAAGAAGAATTGATTATATTTTGAATAGCCCAATTTGCAAATCAGTTTTAATTTATCAAAGTTCATCATGTGATGGATATCATGTATATGTAAAAACTACAAGAAAATTATCATTTCATCATAGAATCCAATATAGGAAATTATTCAAAGATGATGGACAACGAATAGCATTAGACCTCCTCAAAGATGAACAATGTAAGGAAGTATTATTTTCAATAAGAAGAAAAAAAGGAATGAAGTTTGAGAGAATATTTTTAGAGGAAATTGTAAAATGATGTTAAGCTTAAGTTCATATACAAAGTATTCTGAATATTCTGTAATGACTGAAAAACAATTTCTTATAATTGTCGAGATTCTTTTAAAGAAAATCGAGAATTTAGAAACCGAAATAGAGGAGCTTCTAAAATGAGTACTGCAGATTACATTGGCACATGGGTTAATGGAGTCAGATACTCACAAGGTTCAAGCAGATTTAGAGGACAAACTAGAGACAAGCTGCAGCTAGATGGCTCTATCCTAAGAACTACATACGGTTTCAACGTAATAGGCAAATCAAAAATGGTAGCTACCATTTCTGAAAGAATCAAACCAAGCTTTGTAGTTCCACAACACAAGGAAAAACTACAAAAAGCAAATCAGGACATTGTTGACAAGATGTTAAACAATGCTTACCACGAAAACCAATGGCATGAGGATTCTCATGTCTAGCTTTCTTTTTTCTATCTGCACCTACTGCAACAAATATTATTTGTATCACAGCACATACCAATTAAAGAATTGCAATTACAATTTAAAATCAAATTTAAAATTAAAAAAAGGAACTTTAGATGATTACTTTTGAAAAAATACTATCAACCTAAACTTTTTTGCTTAAAACATTTAGTAAAAA
>CAXBCF010000065.1:0-2120 GCA_963973975.1 uncultured Flavobacteriales bacterium | reverse complement strand
AATCAACTTCATTTTTTTCAAATAAAGGAAATGCCATTTCTGTGATTTCAAAATTCTTATAATCGTGAATCACACCAGAAAATTTATGTTTACTGAAATGCTGAAGAAAATTAAAAACAACACTTTCGGTTTTCCCACTTCCTGCAGAACCAATTATTGAAGCGCCTCGTTTAATGTTGTTTATTTTGAAACTTCCTCTTTTTACTTTAAAATGAACTTGGTGTTTATTATTAGAATCGAAAGTGTCATTCTCCTTGTGAAGAAATACATATAAAACGGTGTTGATAAACAATAACGGGCAGCCAATGTAAAGTAGTTGTGTAAACCATTGCATTATATAGTGGCTCAATTTGAAAAGTAATCCTAAACAAAGTACAGTCAAAATTAGATTTATCAAAAAGGCATAACGCGTTATTTTAAAGAGTCCAGAAAACACCAAGCTCATTCCAAATAATAATCCAATCGTAAATGTGATTCCTTGTATTTCCATGTTATATACCTATTGAACCCGATTTAATTGCAACGTCCACACCACGTTTTAAATACCTCATTGTTTTAAGCGCTAACTGTACTTGATTTGTTGGAATACTCGCCATGGGGACTCCAGATTTTGCAAGCATTTTAAAAGCAATCGCTTTTTCACTTGCTGGCAATCCTAATAATGTTGTGAAGTAAAGCTTGGGGTTTTTAATGAAATCTTTCTTCGATTTATAGAATTCTGCATAGTTTCGTTTGTAACCAAACGTTTTGTCAAAAGTGCTTTCTGCTTGTGTGAAAAATGCATCTCTGTCGAATCCACGTTTTACAATTTTACCATGCATCTCAACTTCCGAACCTTTGTATTTAGATCCTGGCGATAAACTCACAGAATTTGATGCATCCTTTCGACTCACGATAATATGAATATGACTTTGATTACCCGCTTTTTTCATCCCTTGAACAATCCGTTTTCCATTTTGTTGATGTGGCGCTTCTACTTCGAATTTAATTATTTGAGATTTCATTTTCTTGATATTGCCTTCTAATTGATGATTCTCTATTTTCCGAATATCTGTTTTTAGCTGAAGTATTTTAGTGGCAAAAAGTTGGTTTTCTTTTACCTGTTTATCTGTGCCTTTAAATGTTCTTTGATGCTCAATTTTTGCAAAATATTTTATGTCGTCAACGGTTATTGGCTTACCATTAATTTCTCGATTGAAGGACCTTGCATAATCGTTCATTATGGCTCTTGTATATTGCTTTAAATCGGCAGAACTGTTTTGTAAATTTCGTAATTCTGACTGACTTGGGTTTACGGTAATTGAATAAAATTTAGGCTCTTTCTTTTTTAATTTCGCCGTATTACCATCAATTTCTTTCACAACGTCTTTAGCTTCAATTTCATCGCCATATTGATTAAAAAAATGCTCTACATCTGCTTGCTCCAAACCTTGATTTTCCTTCTCCAGATACTCAGCGAAATCAGCAGAACTTTGCGAATAATCTCCTCCTAATTTTTGAGCTGTAATTGTGATGTACATAAGTTTACAATTGATTATTTGAATCTTTCTTTTCTACAAACGGAACTTTTGTGTCTTGGACTTCTTTAATTTCTTTCGCTAAAATCAGCTTTTTTGGTTTGTGTTCAAATCCCATAAACAAGGATTCTAACATGGCAGTTGTGGGTTTATCATGGTTCTTCTCGATGTCTTTTATAATGGCGATTACCGCATTGATTCGTTTCTTGATTTCACTCTCCAATGTTTGCATATTAGGTCCTAAAGTTTCATATGGCGAAATGCCATTGTCCTCAAAAAAGTCTAGCATAACTAAAAGCGTCATCGATTTTGAGAGTGACATTTCTCTACAAAATCTATTGAATCTTTTAGCTACCGAAGATTTAATGCTTAGGCTCTCAAATCGTTCTTTTTCATATCCTTTATCCATTTTTCCGTGAAAAATTTGTTGTTTTTATTGGGCTGACAGCGTTTTTCCGTGAAAAATGATGCTAAAATTTCATTAATCGAAATAATCAATCGGCTGAAACCATTGATTTTACTAGTGTTTTGTAAAAACTAAAAATTGTAACATCGCGCTAGCGTGTTACCCTCTTGCTATTCCTTTTCGTCCAGCTCGCTGGA
>CAXBCF010000064.1:0-2417 GCA_963973975.1 uncultured Flavobacteriales bacterium | reverse complement strand
AAATTATGTGCAAAATATAAATCGTCGTACGGATAGTGGAAACATTATACCTGGATTTACATTTGGTGGAGATGAAGCAGAACAAAAAAGAAAAATGAATTTAATGACAAGTTTATATGGAGCACCTGGCGGCGGAGACCCAAGAGACAAGCCCGGATATAATGAAGCTCGAATGAGAGGATTTAAACCAATGGCATCTGATTATAATGTAAAAGCAGCAACACTTGCAAAACCATACATAGATATGGCTACACAAGCAGGCTATGGTAATGTTGCTGGTAAAAAACAAGGGATAGGATCAGATGTAAGACACACTGTTGGAGCATCTATGGGTAAAGATGCTTTAATTGATTACATATCACAAGTTGGAATTAATCCAGAAGGCAAAGTTGCTAATGTGATAGGTAATATAGGAATTGGTGGAGCAACAATTGCTCAAGAACTTCAGGATGCTTATAAATCTTTAAAAGCTGGCGAAGGATTAACTCAACCTTTAGAAGATGTAAAAGCAAATTTTAGAGCTATGTCATTGCCATACGGTTCAACCGAACAGGAAAAATTAGATCATGCTTTACGAACATCTCCCTCTAGAGATCAATTAACCTTTGAGGATAAAAAAGCATTAATGAGAGAAAGAGGCATTGATGAAAGAATGGCTAGATCTTACAAAGAAAATATTCAAGCTATGGGCGATCCAAGAATGCTTCAAGCCAAAGGCGGCCGAATTGGTTATGCTCAAGGAACAAAAAAACCTGGCGAAAGATACTATTTACCTACTAAAGGAAAAGAATGGCTGCACGCAATGCCAGAGATTGATCCTTATAAAAAATTCTTTCGAAGACAAAATAAATTAATGAAATTTAAAGATTCTAAAGGTCTTGCTGAAATTTTAGGAGTTTAATGAAAATTCACGAATACAATGAAATGATGCGTCATCTCACGAGACGTGAGCCTAGCGACAAGCATCTGGCAGCCATGCCACTTTATGAGCAAGGTGGAAGAGTCGGGTATCAATCTGGACAGCTCGTGCAACCTGGACCAGGAAGACAGGGGTATCAAGGGCCAACAACAAAAACTAAACGAATAACTAATCGTCAAGCAAAAGAAATTATAAAAACATTACCAGACGGAGTAAGATTAAATAAACATCCATCAGGGTGGAGGTTAACTGCACAAATTTCTAAAGGAGATATAATGCAATTTAGTAAGAGCTACATAAATCCTGATGCAGATACTATTAAAAATTTATTAAAAACGCATGAAAAAGAATATCTAAAAGTTTATCCCAATAGTTTAACTGACGCTAAGTTTGAAGAATTAAGATTATCTGGAAAAAAGAGTAAAAAATTTAAAAAGAAATATAGAGATTTAACTGCTAATCAATTTGCAGATGAATTAAATGACTTAGGTTATAACTCTCTTAGAGGCCAAGAATTTACCAAAAAACACGTTGAAAGAGTTCAATTCAAATTAGATATAGGCAGTGAAGTAGGGGAGAAAATAAAACCTCTAACTAAAACTCAACAAAATACATTAGTAAATGCTTTTCCTGAATATGCAGGCCAGTGGGATTTTAAAGCAAATAAATATGGTCTTAATTTTTCTGAAGTTGGCAGAGATACATGGTCTTTGCTAAGACACACGGCGGATGATACAAAAAGATGGCCGCTAGGAGAAACAGCTAAATCAAAACTTTGGCACAATGCTTATCGATCAGCAATTAAAAGTGGAGATGGACGATTTAAAATTCTTCATCCAAAAGACGGTGAAATTATGACCCGTGATGAAATTCTTAAGTACAATTGGACGAAAGGTAGTAGGGATGTCACATTCTTAGATACTCAGACTAAGAACAAATTTAATTTTAATAATTTTGAAAATTGGATGAACGAGCATGCTGTACCAGGTCAAGCTGATGCTAATCGATTTAAAAATGCAGAAAATAAATATAAGCTTACAAAAAAGTTAAAACAAACAAACGTAGGAAACGAAACACTTGGAAGTCTTTTAAATAAAAAATATAAAACGGCTAAGAATGTTAGATTTAGTGGTTTAGTCAATCATCATATATACGATATTGCCGATAACTTTTGGGATACGGACATTGTTTTTTTTGATGATAATAAAGGTGTGGCTAAATTTGAAAAGAGCGTACGGGCTGAATTAAAAGCAGCTGCTAATCTTCCAGAAGCCGAACAAGCAAAAGTTTTAAAAAATTTGACTAAAAAGTTTAAGAATCTAGGTCCTATTAGAATGGTTGAAGGCGAAATGACTATAGGTTCTTATGATCAAAAAAAAATGCTTACAAATGTGGGTGATAAACTTGAATCCAAAAAAGTTAAAGCTGTATTAAAAAACTTAGACATTCCATACAACCCAGGTCTTAGTTTTATGGGAGCTGCAGGCTTTGACGATTT
>CAXBCF010000063.1:0-2462 GCA_963973975.1 uncultured Flavobacteriales bacterium | reverse complement strand
CTCCTACTTGTTCTAAAATTTTTGGGGTTTCGTGAAGCTCTTTACAGAGTACGATACCTTCATCCAATAGTTTTGTTTTTTCAGCTTTGGTAAGTGTTGTTAATGCTGTTAATGGATGCAGCCCCGATTTATCTATTCTGTCTTTTAAACCGTCACCAATTGGATAATTCCAACTTGTCAATAGTAGCCTCACGCATTTACCATATTTCACCGCATCACTTGTAAATCGTGTATTGGTGTAAACGCCTCCTTTATGAAGCTTGGCTTCGTGACCTTTTTGACGTTCCCATTGTTTTTCAACATCTAAAAATCTTGAGTGGATATATAAGGGAATTTTAACGTTGCAAAAGCGACCTTGGTCACTGTGGTATTTACATTCAATCATATAATGGGTATTGTCTTTTTGGGCTATTACATCCACTTCGTGCTGAACGCAATTGCCTTGAACTATTACACCAACCTGTGTTGAAAACCCTTCGTGTGCCAGTAGTTTGCCTACTAACTTCTCAAATGGGAAGCCAGAAGGACCTAATTCCATCAGGGCTTTTTTGAGTTTGTATTTTGAAGCACTTACTCTCGACTTACCTTTTAGCATTTTAAATGCCATTTGATAGATTTTTTTGGTGGTAATGCCTTCATATAATTGGTCTTCAACTTGCCCTACTATTTGCTGAATCAATTCTTCACTTGCTTGCGAACGTCTTAATGAATTGATAAGTTTATCCACATCAAAGGCTACCACGTCGCCCGAATATTTTACTATGTTTATTGGATGTTTCATTTTTTAATATGTATGGTCATTACAGGAAGTTCAGAATGATTGGTTACACCTTCGGCAATACTTTTTGAAAATAGGCTCAAAAATCCTGTCTTTCCGTGGGTACTCATCGCAATTAAATCTGATGGCTGATGTTTTAAAAATGTATTAATACCTGCCTCTACTGAAGATTCGTTATGAACACTCATAGAAAACTTTTTTAGGTCGGGAAACTTTTCAAGGAATTCCTTAACAGGGTTTAATCCAACTTCTATACTGTTAAAGTCTGTTTCTGTATTTATGCGTAACAAATGAATTTTTGCATCACATTTTTCAGCTATCGAAAGTACTTCTTGAAACGGATGACTCACATCTTCTTCAAAATCTGATACGAATAGAATGTCCTTAAAGGGAAATGTTACTTCCTCTTCTTTGACCACAATAATCGGGGCATTGGCCTTTCGGACAATTTTCTCAACATTGCTGCCAGTTATTTCCCTCACTCGACCCTTTGTTCCACTACTGCCAGTTATAATAAAATCGTGATGAAAATGGCCAGAATGTTCCAGAATATCTTTTTGTCCTGAATCGAACTGAAGAAAGGTTCGGCATTTAAGACCTTCGTGTTCCGCTATTTTTTCGAGTTCACGTAAATTAGCCTTTGCAGCACCTATCTGCTTTAAGGTTTCTGGATAACGCTTTTCTTTAAGTTTGTCTAATTTTACCCAATCCACAGGTGTTGTCATTTGATGTAGAAAGTGTATTTCTGCATTGTATGTTTTTGCCATTTTAATCCCGAGATGTGCAGCTTTAGTACAGTTTTCAGAGAAATCGGTAGGTACAAGTATGTTTTTCATAATTTTTTGTTTTAGGGTAGTTTGTTATTGTGCGGTATAGCCACCATCGATTACCAATTCAGAACCAGTCATAAACTTGGATTCATCCGAAGCTAAATAGACGACTCCATAGCCTATATCATCAGGCTCTCCCAAATGACCAACAGGATGCAAACTTTCTAATTGCTTTTTGCCTTCTTCTACATTACCTTGAGCTTTCAGAAAATTTTCTACCATTGGTGTCCAGATATAAGCAGGATGTATAGAATTGATACGGATTCCGTAGCCTTGTCTTGCACAATGCAGGGCAGCAGATTTCGTGAATATGGTAACACCGCCTTTGCTTGCGTTATAAGCAGGTAGGTTAGGGTCCCCGATAAGTCCTTCAATGGAAGAGAAGTTGATGATGGAACCACCTTCTCCAGTTTCCTTCATACCCTTTATACCATATTGAGTACCTAAAAAAGTGCCATTTAGGTTTACATCTATGAGGTTTTTCCAATCTTCAAGGGTAACTTCTTCTACAGTTCCACCTAATCCTATTCCGGCAGAATTAGCTAATATGTGTAATTTTCCGAAAGTTTTGAGCGTGGTCTCAATGACATTTTTCCATTCATCTTCCTTGGATACATCTTGTTTAATGAATATAGCCTCCCCACCGTTAGCTTTGATTTGTTGGACTACCTTTTTTCCATCTTCTTCATCTATATCTGTAACAACGATTTTTGCTCCTTCACGTGCTAATAAAATAGCACTTGATTTCCCTAGACCAGAGGCACCTCCTGTGACAATGGCTACTTTATTTTTTACTCGATTCATAATTTTAAGATTTAAGTGTTACTACTATTTTTTGCTTCTTAATCAAGAAA
>CAXBCF010000062.1:0-2467 GCA_963973975.1 uncultured Flavobacteriales bacterium | reverse complement strand
GCTGGACGAAAAGGAATAGCAAGAGGGTAACACGCTAGCGCGATGTTACAATTTTCAGTTTTTACAAAACACTAGTAAAATCAATGCTTAACAGCGATTTGTTGTTTTAGCTTTTGAAATTTTAGCATTGTTTTTTCAGAAAAAAGCCTCTCAGCCCAATAAAAACAACAAAATTTTTCAGAAAAAATGGATAAAGGATTTGAAAAAGAGCGATTTGAGAAGCTAGGAATTAAAATTTCTGTGGCAGATAGATTTCGAAAATTTTGTAAAAAAATGGGTAAGTCTCAATCCATGACTTTACTCTTAATGATAGACTTTTTTGAAGATAATGGGATTTCGCCATATGAAACTTTAGGGCCTAATATGCAAACATTGGAGAGTGAAATCAAGAAACGAATCAATGCTGTAATCGCCATTATAAAAGACATCGAAAAGAACCATGACAAACCCACAACTGCAATGTTAGAATCCTTGTTTATGGGCTTAGAACCAAAACCAAAAAAACTCATTTTAGCAAAAGAAATCAAAGATACAAAAGTGCAGTTTGTAGAAAAGAAAGATTCAAATAATCAATTATAAAATTATGTACATCACAATTACAGCTCAAAAATTAGGAGGAGAGTATTCACAAAGTTCTGCGGATTTTGCTGAGTATCTGGAGAAGGAAAATCAAGGTTTGGAGCAAGAGGATGTGGAGTATTTTTTTAATCAATATGGAGATGAAATTGAAGCCGAAGAAGTGGTAAAAGAAATTGATGGCAATACGGCTAAACTCAAAAAGAAAGAGCCGAAATTTTATTCAATTACAGTTAGTCCAAGTAAATATGAACTAAGAAAATTGCAGAATAATTCTGAAGATTTAAAGAAATATACCAGAGCCATAATGAACGATTATGCAACGTCCTTCAATCGTGAAATTAATGGTAAACCGATAACCGTTGACGACATAAAATATTTTGCAAAAATTGAGCATCAACGAACGTTTAAAGGCACAGATAAACAAGTAAAAGAAAACCAACCTTTTGCCACAAAAATACTTCAGCTAAAATCAGATATTCGGAAAATAGAGAATCATCAATTAGATGGAAATATAAATAAAATGAAATCCCAAATAATCCAACTCGAAGCCGAAGCACCACACCAACAAAATGGAAAACGGATTGTTCAAGGCATGAAAAAAGTAGGTAACCAAAGTCATATTCATATTATCGTGAGCCGAAAAGATGCATCAAATTCTGTGAGTTTATCGCCAGGATCTAAATACAAAGCTTCTAAAGTTGAGATGCATGGTAAAGTTGTAAAACGAGGGTTTGATAGAGATGCGTTTTTCACAAAAGCCGAAAGCACTTTTGACAAAACTTTTAGCTATAACCGCAACTATGCAGAGTCCTATAAATCGAAGAAAGATTTCATTAAAAATCCGAAGCTCTACTTCACAACATTATTAGGATTGCCAGCAAGTGAGAAAGCAATAGCTTTTAAAATGCTCGCAAAATCTGGAGTGCCCATTGCGAGCATTCCAACGAATCAAGTACAGTTGGCACTTAAAACCATAAGGTATTTGAAACGTGGTGTGGACATTGCAATTAAATCTGGATCAATAGGTATTTAAGATGGAAATACAAGGAATCACATTTACGATTGGATTATTATTTGGAATGGTCTTGGTGTTTTCAAGTCTTTTCAGAATGACCCGATATGCCTTTTTAATAAACCTATTTTTATCTGTAATTTGTTTAGGACTACTTTTCAAATTGAGTCCTTATTTGATGTATTGGATTATACAGTTAATTTATATTGGTTGTCCGCTTTTGCTTATCAATACGGTTCTCTATGTATTTCTTCACAAGGAGAATGAAGTTTTGGATTCTGATGATAAGCACCAAGTTCATTTTAAAGTAAAGCGTGGTAATTTCAAAATAAACAACATCAAACGAGGAGCTTCAATTATTGGTTCTGCAGGAAGCGGAAAAACCGAAAGCGTTGTCTTTAATTTTCTTCAGCATTTCAGCAAGCATAAATTTTCTGGTGTGATTCACGATTACAAGAATTTTGAAATCACAGAAATGGCATTTCCTTTATTTGAAAAAAATGAGATTGATTTCAAAGTGATTTCATTCGATAATATTCATGACCGAGTGAATCCAATAGCACCAAGATACATGACCAATGAAGAAAGCGTAAATGAAGTTGCAAGAGTACTTATAGAAAACTTATTAGAGCAAAGAGAGTCCGGTAGTATAGGAACAACAAAGTTCTTCAATGATGCAGCTGAAGGGTTAATTGGTGGTTTGATTTGGATGCTGAGAACGTCATATCCGCATTTGTGTACATTACCACATTTAATAGCGATTTATCAATTTCTAGATACAGATAGCCTAATTGCTTTTTTGAGCTTAAATACAACATCGAGAGCGATGGCTGATGCTTTTATTAGTGGTAAGGATTCCGACAGGCAAACTGCTGG
>CAXBCF010000061.1:0-2482 GCA_963973975.1 uncultured Flavobacteriales bacterium | reverse complement strand
CGCTAAGCTTACCCATTACTGCGTCTTGCTTAAAAAATCCTGAATTCTTTTTTCCTATCATAACTAATAATTTTATTTATATAAATATAAGCATTTTCTTCCAATTAAACAACCTTTTTCTAGAAAAGTTTTCATATTAAATAAAAATACTCTATAACGGTATCTTGACACCATTCCTGCTCATTTGAGCCCAATTGCTCAAAATCCATTCCAAATTCCAATTGGGCTATATTGTTTAGCATTTCAATATCCATACTTACCATTTTTTTGCTTTGTCAAAAGCTGGTTCAAAATTAGCAAACATTCCTGGACTTAACTCTCCAACCTTTTTTGCTCCAAGCATAAAGCTGGCAGTTGTCTTGTAATATCTACCCATAATCTTTGCTAGGATTTTTGTGTTCTTAATAAAGAACCTCCCATTGTCATTTTCATAAATTCCATTTTCCATATCTCTTATCTTTTTAATTTATATAAATATAAGCATTTTATTTCAATATTCCTAATTTATCCTGCATTATCTTTTAACGTGCCCAACGCATCTTCATATATTGCTAATAGAGCTGAAAGAACGTCATCACTTAAATTCGTGGGATCTTCGTTTGCTAATAATGCATGCAACATGATAGCATCGTCTTTTGTGAGGCTAGATTCATATATGTACATATTTAATAGCTCAAGTGCATCATCACCCATGTCTTCTGTAAAGCCGTAGATCTCATTGTACGTCTTATCCAAATCAAATAATATTTTTTGTCTTCTATCCATAACTCTCATTTTTTAATTATACTTAAATATAAGAAAAAAAGGGATGCGATCCTAGCACATCCCTAACTTTGTTTAAACTTTTTTACTTGACATTTAGGCCTAGGATCTCCATGTAATCTTCTAATTGAGATAAACACTTCTCCTTGCCTCCAGCGATACCAAAGTACCACTTAACGTCTCTTAACTTCCAATTGCGATGTGGCTTGATGCCTCTGCTAAACATTCTACAATCTCTCTTCGATAACATTAAGTTCCACACACCCCTCGGCATCGGCTTACCATTCATCGAAATGTCATTTCCTAAATCTGCTTGGAACTGTGTCCCGTCGATTTGCTTTAAAAATTTGTCTTTTGTCATATCTCTTATTTTTTTATTTAATTAAAGATAAGTATTATTTGGTTCGGATCCTAATCTTTTCGCAACTTTATTTTTGAAATTTTTTGAACTTGAACTTCGGACCCCCCATTAAAGATAAGGATAATATTTGTAGGATCCTAGTCTTTGTGCAGATTTATTTTACAGTAAAAAAGGGAGACCGAAGCCTCCCTTACCTAACCTATCCTAAACTAAAATCCTACGAAGCCTTTTTCTAATTTCAAATCCAACTCCTCAACCATCTCATTCAATCTCCAATAAGCGGCAGTCTCTAACTCATTCAACACTTGCTCCTCCACATCTACTACTGAGTAATTTAAATACCCTGAGCAGGTAACTGCTGTCTGGATGTCTGATAAGATGCCGAAATTGAAGTGGCTCCATTCTGCTTCCTCAAAGTCTGGCTCAAATTCTTCATCTGCCATTTCCTCTTCCCAAGCTGTTCTTTCAGCTGCCATTTCATCTCTCCACATCTTTGTGATGATGCCTACGACTAATTCTTGCACCTCATCATTGTGATCATACATTTCCTTGCTCCAAGGCTTTGTAATCTCAATTCCAAATTCTACCTTCTTTGCTTTTGCCATATCTTATAAATTTAAATTATTTATATAAATATAAGTATTTTCTTCCAATAATCCTAATCTTTTCACAACTATTTTTAAAATTGGATTAACTCAATTGCTAACTCTCCGGTAAGACGACCATTGCGCGTAATTTCATGATTCGGATCCATGCCACACTGAACAACATAATCAATTAACTCTTCGATCGTGTCGAACTTTTCTACAAAATAACCTACATCTAAACTATACATATCTTTTTTTTTCTTAAATATAAGTATAATATTTCAATTAAACAAGCAAATCTGAAAATACTTTTCCCGTCTTCATCGGTTCCTCAAAGTTATTGTCTTTCCCCCAAAGCTCTGCCATTCCACTGTGTCCACATTTAGGAGTTACTGTATATAACACGTTTCCTGATTCTATATCACATATTCTGAAGTCGTCATATAATGGACCATCCATTGGACAATTGTTTTTAAAGAATACGTAGGTGCTATCTAAATCTACGTCTTTCATTTTTGTAAACATCTTTGTCTTTTTAAACAATGCCGTAGCTTTGCGTTTTAAACTTGAATCTTTGCAAAACCAATCGTAAAATACAAAGCATCCTGAATCTTCTTGGCCTTCGCTTTCTAAAAATACTCCGTTTTCAAATGCTTCTAATTGTTGTCTTAATGTTGTTTTCATATCTAAAAATGTTTTCGTCTAAAAATAGGTTATATATAATACGTCTAAAAATAGGATCATGAATGTTCTTCTAAAAATTCATCCCAAT
>CAXBCF010000060.1:0-2497 GCA_963973975.1 uncultured Flavobacteriales bacterium | reverse complement strand
CTTTTTACACCAGCGGTTTGTCTGTCGGAATCCTTACCACTAATAAAAGCATCTGCCATCGCTCTCGATGTGCTGTTGGAACTTAAAAAAGTTATTAGGCTATCTGTGTCCAAAAACTGATAAATGGCTATTAGATGTGGCAATGTACATAGGTGTGGATATGAGGTTCGCAATTTCCAAATCAAACCACCAATGAGACCTTCAGCTGCATCATTGAAAAATTTTGTTGTGCCTATACTTCCGGACTCTCTTTGTTCTAGTAAGTTTTCAATTAGTACACGAGCAACTTCATTTACGCTTTCTTCATTGGTCATATATCTTGGTGCTATTGGATTTACTCGATCATGAATAGTATCGAATGAAATCACTTTAAAATCAATCTCGTTTTTCTTAAATAATGGAAATGCCATTTCTGTGATTTCGAAGTTTTTATAATCGTGAATAACACCAGAAAATTTATGCTTGCTGAAATGCTGAAGAAAATTAAAAACGACGCTTTCGGTTTTTCCACTTCCGGCAGAGCCAATAATTGAAGCTCCTCGCTTGATATTATTAATTTTGAAACTTCCTCGCTTGACCTTAAAATGAACTTGATGTTTATCCTTACTATCGAAATTTTCATTTTCCTTGTGAAGAAATACATATAGAACTGTATTGATAAGCAATAACGGACAGCCAATATATAGTAGTTGTGTAAACCATGGCATCAAAAAAGCGTTCAGTTTAAAAAGCAGTCCTAAACAAATCAAAGTTAAAATTAGATTTATTAAAAAGGCATATCGCGTCATTTTGAACAGGCTAGAGAACACCAAGATCATTCCAAATAATATTCCAATAGTAAATGTGATTTCTTGTATTTCCATGTTATATCCCTATTGAACCTGATTTAATTGCTATGTCCACACCTCGTTTTAAATATCGTATAGTTTTAAGTGCTAACTGCACTTGATTTGTTGGAATACTCGCAATGGGTACTCCTGATTTTGCAAGCATTTTAAAAGCAACGGCTTTTTCACTTGCTGGCAATCCTAATAATGTTGTGAAGTACAGCTTTGGATTTTTAATGAAATCTTTCTTCGATTTATAGGATTCCGCATAGTTACGTTTATAACCAAAAGTTTTGTCAAAAGTACTTTCGGCTTTTGTAAAAAAGGCGTCTCTGTCAAACCCTCGTTTAACAATTTTACCATGCATCTCAACCTCTGAAGCTTTGTGTTTAGATCCTGGTGAAAGACTAAAAGTATTTGAGGCATCTTTTCTACTTACGATAATATGAATATGACTTTGATTACCATCTTTTTTCATGCCTTGAACAATCCGTTTTCCATTTTGTTGATGTGGTGCTTGGGCTTCCAATTTCACTATTTGGGATTTCATTTTCTTAATATTGCCATCTAATTGACCTTGTTCAATTTTCCGAATATCATTTTTTAATTGAAGTATTTTTGAAGCAAAAGGTTGGTTCTCTTTTACCTGTTTATCTGTGCCTTTAAATGTTCTTTGATGTTCTATTTTGGCAAAGTATTTTATGTCATCAACGGTTATTGGTTTGCCATTAATTTCTCGATTAAAGGACGTTGCATAATCGTTCATTATGGCTCTAGTATATTTTTTTAAATCTTCAGAACTCTTTTGTAATTTTCGTAATTCAGATTGACTTGGGTTTACGGTAATTGAATAAAATTTCGGTTCTTTCTTTTTGAGTTTTGCAGTATTGCCATCGATTTCTTTTACCACTTCTTTGGCTTGAATTTCATCTCCATATTGATTAAAAAAATGCTCCACATCTTCTTGCTCCAAACCTTGATTTTCTTTCTCTAGGTACTCCACAAAATCGACTGAACTTTGTGAATAATCTCCACCTAATTTTTGAGCTGTAATTGTGATGTACATAATTTTATAATTGATTATTAGGATCTAATTTTTCTACAAACTGGACTTTATTTTCTTTGGCTTCCTTCTCTAGAATGAGTTTCTTTTCTTTAGGTTCAAATTCCATAAACAAGGATTGCAACATGGCGGTTGTGGGTTTGTTATGGTTCTTTTCGATATCTTTAATGATGGCAATTACTGCATTGATTCGTTTCTTGATTTCACTCTCTAAGGTTTGCATATTTGGCCCTAAAGTCTCTTTGGGCGAAATGCCATTATCTTCAAAAAATTCAATCATCAGAAGCAACGTCATGGATTGGGATTTAGACATTTTTTTACAAAAGCCCCGAAATCGCTCTGCTACTGAAGCTTTAATTCCAAGCTTCTCAAATCGTTCTTTTTCATAGCCTTTATCCATTTTTTCTGAAAAAAATTTGTTGTTTTTATTGGGCTGCGAGGGGGTTTTCCGAAAAAACAATGCTTACAATTCAAAAACAAAAACAATCAATTGCTGTCAAGTGTTGATTTTACTGGTGTTTTGCAAAAACTGAAAAATGAAACATCGGCTTGCCGTGTTACCCTCTTGCTATTCCTTTTCGTCACGTGCAAGCGTGACAAAAATCCA
>CAXBCF010000059.1:0-2565 GCA_963973975.1 uncultured Flavobacteriales bacterium | reverse complement strand
ACTTTAGAGCTATTGAAAAAAAGCAGGTAGTTGCCGTTGAAAAGGAGAAGCCAAAGGAATCCAACTCTTTTCAAGACCAGAAGAAATTAAAAACTTTAAAAAACCAATTAAGCTCTATAGAAAGTAAGATTGCAAATCTTGAAAAAGAAATTAAAGCGATAGACCATAACCTATTGGTAGATTACGATAAAGCTATTGCTAAATCTAACTTCTTTGAGTCTTACCAAGCAAAGAAGAATAAATTAGAAAAGCTAATGCAAGATTGGGAGGATCTTACATTAGATATAGAATCTTTAGTGTAATCAAATTTCATAGACAAAGCTTTTTGTGGGTTACGCAACATAAATGGGCGCTTTTACAACAAATTCGGGTTAGTCAACGATAAAATTTCAGTTTTATCCGTTATTAGTTCAAATTTGTAGGATAATTCTTTACTTTAAGAAAGTTTTTAAAACGCCGACATATGAAAAAACTATACTATTTAAGTTTTAGCTTATTTTTTCTAACAACAGTATGTTTTGCAGAAATATCGAAAAAGGAGAAGAAAGCCTTAGTGGATTTGTATGCTTCTACTAATGGTAATCATTGGGTAAAGAAATGGGATTTAAATACTCCGGTTTCTCAATGGTACGGTGTAAAAATCGAAGACAATAAAGTAGTTGAAATTAATTTGTTCCACAATAATCTTATGGGACCAATATCATCCGAGATTGGTAAACTAGAACATCTCAAAGTATTAAATCTTGCTTTTAATTCTTTAACTGGTGTACTTCCTGTTGAAATAGTTAACCTGTCTAATTTAAAAGTATTGAAATTAGAGATGAATAGGCTCAATGGTGAGATTCCAAATGAAATTGGAAATTTAAACCAGTTAGTGGAGCTTTCCGCTTATAATAATTTTCTAACAGGTAAAATTCCTGTTACAGTAGGGAACTTAAAAAGTTTAAAAATTTTAAATCTTTCAAGTAATGATTTTTATGGTGATATACCTGCATCTATAGGGCAGTTGTCGCAATTGGAAACATTAGGTTTGTTTGAAAACAAATTAGAAGGTGCTATTCCAAAAGATATGGGTATGCTAAGTAATTTGAAAGAGTTGGTTTTAGCGAATAATAGACTTGGCGGTGAAATTCCTAATGAATTTTCTCAATTGGCAAGTTTAGAGGTTTTTCAAATTCAAAATAATAATTTCAGTTCTTTTAAAGCCTTAGAGTTTTTAGAAACAAAAGAATACTTAGTTTTTGATTATGATAAAGATGATAGAAAACTTGAATTTAAAGATATCAACTTAAGTAAGACCAGAATGGCCGAAACGAAGTTTGAAGATATAGAAGAGTAAGAGTAGTTTACACTTTTAGTTGGTTTGGTGAAAGAAAGAGATGTTGAACAGCATCTCTTTCTTGGTTAAAATACTTTAACATTTTCTGAGTATCATAAATGTATTTTTTGAACATTATATAGTAGGTGCTTTTTAGTCTGCCCCCTTTTTTTTAAAAGGGCTAACAAGTGTTTCAAGTTAGAAAGATTACCTACGGTCAAATAATTTTCTCATTATGAAAAGCATTCTAAAATATAGCTTCATACTTCTCTTTATCGCGAGCGGTTGTATGGTTAATGCACAAATTCCTAAAAGTGAAAAACAATATTTAATAGAGTTCTTCAAAGGTACTATTGGTGAGCAATGGCAGAACACCTGGAATTTAAAAGCGGATCCTTCTTCTTGGTATGGTGTTGAAATAAATGATGGTCATGTTGTTGGTTTAAAACTATACCGTAATAATCTTAGCGGAAAAATTCCCAGTGGTATTGCCGTACTTAAGAATTTAAAGAGTTTGAATCTTTCATTCAATACCTTAGCGGGCAACTTGCCTAAAGATATATTTGAATTAGGGACGTTAAAATCACTTCGGCTTGAAATGAATAAATTAAGTGGTGCATTGCCTCAAGATTACTCTAAAATGAAAAACCTTGAAGACCTATCTCTCTTTAATAATTTATTTCAGGGTGCTATACCAAGCGGAATAGGAGAATTAGAAAATTTAAAAGCTTTGAATCTTTCAAGTAATTATTTGGAAGGTCGTTTACCAAAGTCAATAGAAAAACTAGCTAATTTAGAAAGGTTAGAACTTTTTGGTAATAAGTTGACTGGTCCTATAGAGGTTGATTTAGGTAAGTTGATAAATTTAAGAGAGCTTATACTTTCCTATAATGAATTTGAAGGTGATTTACCAAGTAGTATGGCTACTTTAAGTAATCTTGAATTTGTACAATTACAAGGCAATGACTTTAGGTCTTTGAATTCATTATTAAGAATGCAAAGTCAAAATTTAACTATTTTTGATTGTGACGACGAATTTTTAAATATGAAATTCGGTAATCATGAAGCGATTAAGCCTTGCTTGGTAGATACGAAGTTGGAGGATGTAAAGAGAAATTAAAAATTCTTCAAGTATATAAAAAGGGATTTGTTAGCATCCCTTTTTTTGTTTTCATCTTAAGGATAATCACGCATACTTTATGATTACTTTAACCATATAAATGTTAAAAGCCATATACGTTTTTTTG
>CAXBCF010000058.1:0-2747 GCA_963973975.1 uncultured Flavobacteriales bacterium | reverse complement strand
GCTATAAAAGGAATTGCAATAATTATTACTATGCTCACTTTAATCCGCTGAAGGTGGTTCACTTTGACCGTTTTTTGCAGACAATTCACTATATTTCGGTTCTTTTGCCGTCATTTTACTTGTCCATATTTCTGTCTATTTGGCTTGTACGTCGGCTGTTTTAAAAATTTTAGAGGGAAGGGATTTAAAAAACTAATTTTCCTTCGGGTGGCAAAGGTGAAAGCTCTTTTGCAATTTTTGGTCTGTGCGTTGGCTTGTGCGAATTGCAAATGTGCTTACACCTGTGGGCTGGGTTAGATCAATTCTTCTATTGCTGATTTCCATATTATAAAACCTTTTTTGTTATCTGAATAATCGTGTAAAATTCTAGTAAAGTTGTCAGGGCTATTTTCTAAAAAAACCTGTCTTCCTTTTTCTCTTATAATGCTTAGTTGGTCGTCAATTTGTTTTACTTCCTCAATTAATGATGCTTTGTTTTTAGGGGTTTGCCAAATATAAGTTGCTTCTTCTGTGTCCAAAGTTTCCAAAACAACAAAATAACGTTGCTCTCCTGCAAGCAGAAATACAAATGAAAATGGATTAAGTACAAAACGAATTTTCATTACCTGATTTTCATGTCTGTCTGCTAAATATTGAATATGTTGTGAATGTTTGTATTGTTTGTTTTTGAGAATTTCGTTCAACAACTCTTCTGCATTTGAATAAATTTTCTCCTTCTCTTGTAATTCGTCAGAAGTAAAGATGTTTTGCTTTTTTGGAGTGAATTGCTTGAGCAATCCTTTATTTAAAAATTGAAATTTTACACCCTCAACTACCTCTTTATTTATATGATCAATATCTGGCGATAAGGCTAATTGAGAAACCAATTTTCCGTTTTCAAACTCAGCTAATAATTCTACTGAAATACTCCTGGACTTTAGGGCTTTGATGAAATACAATTTTAGCACTTCAAATTCAGGCCGCATTTCAATGTTTTCAACTTGGAATTCAAGAGTAGTGTTCATCTCCTTTATAGGATACTTGAATGCCACACTTCCATAATGAAACTCTAATTCCTCAATCGGAATTTTGATTTTCTTTTCTATTTTGATAACCGAATTTGGAGTTTTAATATATTCTTGTGGTTCATCAAACAAAGTTGCTTGCTTGTCAATTTTTCGATAATAAGTATTTCGCTTTAAAAAAAGTTTGTTGAGATAATCAATCTTGTAATCACGATAATCGTAAATAATCGGATTGATTTCCGAGCGTTGTACTCTGCCAATATATTGGATGAGTTTGCCTTCAAAAGAAAATGGATAGACCAAAAACAAACAGCTAATATTGTGTAAGTCTGTTCCTTCTCCAAAATATTGTCCTGTAGTTATTAAAACCTGAAAATTCCCTTCTTGTAATGTTTTCCATTTTGATTTTTTAGAAGTTTCTGAATCTTCTCCGCTTAGTGCAATGACTTCATACGATTGTTTTAAAAATAAATACAGCGTATCAATATGTTCTTTTCGTTCGGTAATGATAATCGCTTTTTTACCTTGATTCAATTCCTTTTTTACATCCTCCAATATCACTTTGTTTCGGGCTGTATCGTGAACCAATATTTTTGACAACCCTTCGAAATTATCCGTTTTAGAATTGTATGGCACATCTAATTCCGTGTTTCGGATGATGATTTTTGCGTGTTTATAATTTTCAATTTCAGTGGACTGAATATTGGTAATAATTTCTCCCAAATGCGTGAAAATCATTTTACCATCATTGTATTTCCTGAATGGTGTTGCGGTTAATCCGTACAAATAATAAGTTTCTAATTTTTCAATTGTATTTCTAAAAGTTTTGGCAGGAATATGATGACATTCATCAACTAGAATTAATCCGAATTGGTTTTTAAGATTCTCTATTTGCTTTGATAAACTTTGAATTGTTGCCACGGTAATTTGTTTGCCGATTTTTGACTTTCCTTGTCCGATAACGCCAATATCTTTATTGGGAATACCCAAAAATGCTTCAATTCGTTCTGTCCATTGCTCCAATAATTGTTTTCGATGAACAATAATAAGTGTGGGTTGTTTTTTCTCTGCAATGATTTTTAAGCCCATTACTGTTTTTCCTGAACTTGGAGGTGCGACAATGACTCCATAATCTTTTTTAGAAACCGTTTCTAGTACTCCAAATTGATGATTTCGCAATGATGCATTAAACACCAAAGTAATGAATGGCAATAATTTTCTTTCATCAACAAATTTAAATTCGATTTGTGATTCCTTACAGAACCGTAAAAGCTTACCGACAAATCCTCTAGGCACAAAAACTTCACTTTCAGTTTCTTCAACCAATTTAAAATATCGAATTGTTTCAAATGTGTTCCTTCCCGATTTCTTCTTGATGAAAAACTCGGAGTTGGCAAAATTCAATTCTTCTTTCAAAAAATGAATAAGATTTGGCGTTAATCCAATCCTGCTCAATCTTACATTATTGTTTAATGTAATGTTTAGCTTTACATTTGTTGGCTGAGGAGTTATGGTCTTAACATCAGTAGTTAATCCCTTTCCTGCCGGCAGCCAGGCTTTATATAGTTCGTCTAAATAATCTACTGAAACTTTTTGAATGTTTTTCAGGTAATCCCATTGATCGGTTATAGGTTCAAAGGATTCGGGATTGATAAAACAACTATTTCCTTTTTCAAAAGTTGGTTTAAAAAATGGTAAAGCAATCAAGTTTCCAAAGCCTTTACCTGAGAGGAAATCCTGATT
>CAXBCF010000057.1:0-3617 GCA_963973975.1 uncultured Flavobacteriales bacterium | reverse complement strand
GAAAATCCGCGAGGATTTTCGTAAGTAAGCTTGAACTAGCCATTAATTATACACGGTGTTGCCAGTAGTTTTTAATCTTCATTGTCTATGTTAATCCATACATATAAAATGTAGTTTATAAGTTCGGATTCACTCATATCTTTTTCTAATTCTTTAAAAATTGCAAGGTTACTAGGATTGACAAAAACCAATGTTAAATTACTAGAACTCCCATTTGGTCTGACAACTTTTCTACCATCACTACCTTCTTCCCAAGTCCAACCTGATGAAGGTCTCACGTTTCTTCTACCATCACTACCTTCTTCCCAAGTCCAACCTGACGAAGGTCTCACGTTTCTTCTACCATCACTACCTTCTTCCCAAGTCCAACCTGATGAAGGTCTTACGTTTCTTCTCCCATCGCTACCTTCTTCCCAAGTCCAACCTGATGAAGGTCTCACGTTTCTTCTTCCATCGCTACCTTCTTCCCAAGTCCAACCTGATGAAGGTCTCACGTTTCTTCTACCATCGCTACCTTCTTCCCAAGTCCAACCTGACGAAGGTCTCACGTTTCTTCTACCATCGCTACCTTCTTCCCAAGTCCAACCTGATGAAGGTCTCACGTTTCTTCTACCATCGCTACCTTCTTCCCAAGTCCAACCTCTTGGGTAGGCAGATATTCTCCCATCACTACCTTCAGTAGTTGACCAACTATTCGGATAGCAAACAATTCTTTTATCACGACCTTGAGCGTAAGTAAAACTAGTATTTACACTAGCAATTTCTACTGTTCCTTTTTGAACATTTATATTCAGATTTTGAGCGTTTAGTGACATAAAATTTACTAGAATTAATATGATGATAAATGTTTGTTTCATTTCGTTTTGTTCAAATTACTGGCAACGGTCTCGGGTATGAAACGTAGGGTATTTTAGGGCGCTTACCTGTCCGCCTAAAACGAACTTGAATAAGAGCCAAGAACTTGCGTAAACCACTGTCCGCCCTATGTTTTATACCCATTGTTAGCGGGTCGTTTTTATTTTATTTTCTAATTCATTTTCGATATAATTCTCAAAGCTGTCCTTTATAAACACTGCGTTCTGAGATATACTCTTATAATTACTTTCAATTTTGTCATTCAAGTATGGGTCAACAATTTCGATTTCTGTTTCGTCTAAAATGTTCTTTTTAAATAGAGCTTTTATATGAACATCTGCTTCTGGAAATGAGTACCCAACAAAAACAATTTTTTTTGTTTTGCGAATCTCAATAGCTGCTTCGTCTAATAGCTTTGAAATTGCAGGGTGATTCAAATCTTTTATATGAGAAGGCGGAACGATAAAAGTGTCAAAAGGTGTTTCATCATTTGGGCACTTTAAATCAAACACAATTTCTTCGGGATTTCCGCAACTTGCCCCAATTCGTCCTTTAAATCCTTGAGTTACTAGGTCAATATTAGTATCCCAAGGTGTCAGCAATACTTGGTTGCAACAATTACAATACTTCCAATTCAAAGAACCATGAATCTTGATTATTTTGATTGGTGTAGGCTTTTTGTCATCCCAAATTGTCACAGGTTGTCTAGGATTAACCCACCAATTAAAAGCATCAATCTTGTCGTATTCTTCATAGTTCATAAAGTTGATACAATAATCGATTAGTGCTTTTGAAGGATAAAGGAAGTCGAAGGATTCGTCAAGTAAGGTGTCATAGTTCATTGTAATGATAGACACGTTCTTGTTGTGGTTGTCGATGCATTCAAGGAATTTCTTGTAAATGCCCTTTTGAGTCTTTGAAACACTAATCCTATGATGAATTAATCGAATCAGAGATTCCTTTATGTTTATGAGTTGTATTGTCGTATAACCACCTTTAAGGCTTTCCTTCTTTGAAATAAAATAGTCCAAGTAGCCGAAGACCGATTCTAACGAAGGAACGTTGTCATTTTCTGTGTCAAAATTTTCTTTAATGAATTTTTTAGCGAGTTCAGCTAATTCAGATTCAGCAAAATCTTCATTTAAAATCTCAGGTAATAAGTTCTTTTGAAGTGGTCCGCCATCTGCAATAGAAGCTCCTGCTCCAAAAACAAAAAGAACATCTCTCTTAGGTTGATATTTTATGAATTGTTCTTTCATTTTTTAATGCCCGCTAACGTTTAGTATATGCAAAGTAGGCGATTGCGGGCTTCAAACTTATCAAACCGAGATGAAGTTGAAGCGAGCTACAACCGTTGAATTTACTGCTATTTCGCCTATTTTGTATATACATTGTTAGCGGTTCGGGCTTTTTTTCTTCGGTCAGCAACATTTCTCGTCTTGTTGAATTGGCGGACATTTCTCGCTCCCATAACTGCAATAAACACAGCAGTCTCCTTGTTGTGGTTTCAATACAGTTTTGCAGTTTTCGCACTCGTAAAAGTATTGGCAAGCATCTGTCGGCATTGTTTCTTCTTTTTTGTGTCCGCAGTTAGGGCAGGTGATTGTTGAATGCAAAGTTATTTCCATTTTATTTTTCTTTTTTGTCTGTTACTGAATATCCTGTTCCGTTAATTGCTGTTTCGATTTCGACTATATTCGTTTTTGAGTTGTCAAACTCTACAATTGCGTTTCCACTCTCGTATGAAGCAGTTGATTTGATTATTCCTGAAAGTTTGTTCACTTCGTGGTTTACGTGTTCTTCGCATCCTGCACAAGTCATTCCGCTGATAGTAAACTCAACGGTCTGTACATTTGATTTGTCAACTACTATTACTTGTTTTTCTGTCTTGGGGTAGAAAATATGTGCATAGTAAGGAAAGGCAAGCATTACAATTGCGAATGCTGTTACAATTCCTAAAAACTTTTTACTCTGAATGAATTTTGGCTTTTCATCAGTTTCACAATCACAGTCTATTTCCTTTTTCGGTTTTAGTTTTTGATACCAAGCAAAACCAAGAACCAAAATTGTCAAACCGATTAAATACGGTCGGAAAGGTTCAAGCCACGAAAAAGAGGAAGCAAGTCCGCTTGTTCCTACAATTAGTGCCAAAACTGGCGTAATACAGCATAGAGAAGCAGCGAATGCCGTTAAAAGTCCTGCTCCGATTAGTTTATTGTCCTTTTTCATATTGTCACCAAAATTTTGTTTTCGTCAAGTATTATGAAAAACGGTTCAAGCAAGTTTTTGTATTCGTTTGTCAGCGAGTAGAAAATGGTCTGTGCTTGCCTTTCTGTTTCAATGAGTTTTCGGTCTTTGAGTTTTCGCAGGTGTTGAGAAACTGCCGAAATGGTCATTCCAAGAATGTCACTCAGGTCGCAAACGCAAAGTTGTTTCTCTTCGTAAAGTAGGAATAGGATTTTCAGTCTGACGTTGTTACCCGCCAATTCAAGTCCGTTCGACAAATAGTCAAACGAGCCGTTGAGTTCTGCAACTCGGTCTTTACAGCGGTTGATTTGCTTAATGTCCGCTTGTTGTCTTATGCAAGAATTATTTTCCATAAGCACAAAGATAGTCAACTTGTTTATTTAAGCAACTGCTAAAATACATTTCTCAAAAAATAACCCGACTTGTTTCTCGGGTCGTTTTTTTGCCTGACCGCTAACGGTTTGCATATGGCTTGTGGCGGTTTCGAAGCACTTTCCTGTCCACCGAAACCAAAG
>CAXBCF010000056.1:0-4078 GCA_963973975.1 uncultured Flavobacteriales bacterium | reverse complement strand
TCATTTTATTGATTAGCACGTTATCTTAGCGTTCTTGGCGTATTCTCTGCGCGCTTAGCGTGAAATTTCTCTTACTTTTTTCTCGCATAAGAACGCGAAGATTTTTTAATTCGTAATTACCAGATTAGTAATTAGTAATTAATCAGTTTTTTCTATTCTATTATTCGCATTAAATTAGCACTTTTAATATTTTGAACAGGTAAATGCTAGTTTAGCATTCTAATTAAACAACTAGAACAATGAAAAAAAATCAATTATTTGCTGCGCTTGCCGTGCTATTCTTTTTAACTGCTTGCGATACTAGTACAAAAGAGCAGACAGCTTCTAAGACAATCGATACAGATTCTACTCAAAACTATGAGTTTAAATACTCTGCTGAGCAATTCGCAGATTTAAAGATTATTCGTTACCAAGTGCCAGGTTTCGAAGAGTTGCCATTAGAGCAAAAGGTGCTGCTTTACTATTTGTATGAAGCTGCGCTTTCAGGTCGTGACATTATGTATGATCAGAACTATCAACACAATTTACAATTGAGAAAAACCTTTGAAGCAATTGTAAAAAGAGAAAATGACTTTAATGAAAACAGTGAAGCATTTGATAAATTAATGGTATACATCAAGCGTTTTTGGTTTTCAAATGGAATTCACCACCATTATTCCAACAATAAATTCGAACCTGAATTTGATAGAGCTTATTTTGAAGGAATTTTAGAAAAAATGGATGAAAAGGAATTGCCATTAGCTGAAAATGAAAGTAAAGCACAGTTCATTGAAAAAATTACAGAGGTGATTTTCAATCCCGAAATAGCACCTAAAAAAGTGAATTTAGATGATGGAGCAGACATTGTTAAAACATCTGCCATCAACTTTTATGGTGAAGATGTGACTCAAGCTGAAGTTGAAGCTTATTATGCTACGATGGATAAAGTTGAAGAACAGCAACCTGAATATGGTTTGAATACCAAATTAGTAAAAGAAAATGGAAAGATTGTCGCTAAGACTTGGAAAGTAGGAGGGATGTACTCTCCAGCTATTTTAGAAATGGTGAAATGGTTGGAAAAAGCAGCATTAGTTGCTGAAAACCCGGAGCAAAAATTGGCTTTAGATCGCTTAGTGACCTATTACAGAAGCGGCGATGTGAGTGACTGGGATCAGTATAACATTGCTTGGGTAAACGATACCAATTCTAGAACAGATGTTGTAAATGGATTTATTGAGGTTTACAACGATCCATTGGGTTACAAAGGTTCATTTGAGTCGGTGGTTTCTTTTAAAGACATGGAAGCAACCAAGCGCATAGAGGCAGTTGGAAAAGAAGCGCAGTGGTTTGAAGACAATTCTCCATTGATGGAAGAGCACAAGAAAAAGAATGTGAAAGGAATTACAGGAAAAGTAATTACCGTTGTGGTTGAATCAGGCGATGCTTCTCCTTCAACTCCGATTGGAATTAATTTGCCAAACAATAATTGGATCAGAGAAGTGCACGGTTCTAAAAGTGTGAGTTTGGGCAATATCGTTCATGCTTACGAGCAATCTGCTAAAGAAGGAAAAAGTTCTTTGAAAGAATTTGCTTACTCACAAGAAGAAATTGATCGCTCTAGAAACTATGGAGATGTTGCCGATTTATTGCACACCGATTTACATGAAGTTATTGGACATGCTTCAGGAGTGATTAATGAGGGAATTGGCACACCAAAAGAAACCTTGAAAAACTATGCATCTACTTTGGAAGAAGCCCGAGCAGACTTAGTTGCTTTGTACTACTTGTACGATGAGAAATTAATTGAAATGGGCTTGATGGAATCCTTAGAATCAGGAAAATCTGCTTATGACGATTACATTAAAAATGGCTTGATGTTGCAGTTGAGAAGGTTGGAATTGGGCGATCAAATTGAAGAAGCACACATGAGAAACAGACAATTAATTGCTAAGTGGGCTTATGAGAAAGGAAAAGAAGCGAATGTAATTGAGAAAAAAATGAGAGATGGTAAAACCTATTTTGTCATTAACGATTATGATCAATTAAGGGTTTTATTCGGACAGTTGTTGAGAGAAATACAGCGCATTAAATCTGAAGGTGATTTTGAATCCGGAAAAAGCTTAGTAGAAACCTACGGAGTGAAAGTTGATCCTGAATTGCATGCAGAAGTGCTTAAGCGATTTGAAGCACTGGGTTCAGCTCCATACGGAGGATTCATTAATCCTAAATTGACTCCAGTATTGGAAGGAGATTCAATTATTGATGTTAAAATTGAATACCCAGATGATTTTAAAACACAAATGCTGTTTTATGGGGATAAGTATTCGTTTTTGAAATAGAAATTATTTTACTGCAGAATAAAAGCCACATGAAGAAATTTATGTGGCTTTTGTTTTTAAGCTTATTCTCAAGAATACGTAATTTTTATTATTCATTAAAGTTAAAGCACTGATAAAACTTATTCTATAATTAACAATACTTACTTTAGTGATTAGTTGATATAAACTTAAAAAATCCGTAAATTATGAAATTACTAAAATCGATAATGACGCTAATATTAGCTCTAACAATCGTTGCATTTACCCCAGCATGTCAAAGTGATGATGACAATAATAACACTGCAAATAAGCCAGGGTATTCAGTTTATAAAGTAAGTATGACAGACGCACCTGGTAATTTTACCGAAGTAAACATCCACATTCAGCAAATTCGTGTTCATTCAGATATAAGCGGGTGGGTTGACCTAACTACAAAAGTGGGAATATATAATTTATTAGACTTTGTCAATGGAATAGATACTTTAATAGCCTCAGATTCTATACCAAGTGGAAGAGTATCTCAAATACGATTTGTTCTTGGGGACAGTAATTCAGTTGTTGTTAATGGAATAGAGCACACCCTAATAGTACCCAGCGGTAGTGAGTCTGGTTTAAAACTTCAAGTTAACCACGACTTAATTCCGAATATTACTTATGATGTGTTAGTAGACTTTGATGCAGCTCAATCAATCGTTTTAACCGGAAATGGGCGTTACATATTAAAACCTGTATTACGTGTTATTACCCATGGACTGAATGGAGGAATTAAAGGTGACATTGACCCTAATAACGTATTTTCAAAAATCTTTGCCGTTAATGGAACCGATACAACTGGAGCAACCCCTGATTCATTGGGAATGTTCACCATTAACGGTTTGGAAGCTGACACTTACGATGTCTATATCAACCCTGTTCCACCATACCTTGCTGATACATTTAACAATGTAGTTGTAACCTCAGGAAGTATAACAAATCTTGGAAGTATTATGCTTCAACAGTAGGGAAATTTAACATATCATTTTAAAAAGCATCTTACAAGATGCTTTTTTGTTTTATATTGAAATAACATTGTAAATACTTCCGTTTATCAAGGTTTCCTCCAAAGGCGGACAAGTACAAACCTGCCGAATAAGCGGATGTTCCTTCAAAATCAACCCATTATTTTTTGTATGTTTGTTTGCATCGTTTCGATAAAGCACACTAGTGTGCTTTATCAACTAGTTGGCATTAATTTAAAAGTATGAGAATTCAAGTAACTCAAAAGCTGAATAAAGAATATTATAATGAATATTATTCTGAATGGCTTAGGTTTAGGAGCAAGCTTAAGAAATGGGAACATATAATTGGATTTACAAGCTTAATTGCAGCCCTAACCATTTTCTTAATTGACAACTCTCTAAAGTTCATTTCAGTGGGACTTCTAATATTTGGAGCGCTAATGATCTATGAATTTTACTCTTCAAAATCAAAATGGCTGAAAGAAAGGTTAAGAAGTAAATTAGCTGATTCTGAAGTTACTATCATTTTTGAAGAAGAAAATATAATGACAATTGGTCCCTTTACAGAAATGAATGGAAATTGGAGCTTTTTCAATGATGCGGTAGAAACAGAAAAAGGACTAATTCTTATTCCTGAAAATGGAATCAGCATCTATCTACAGAAAAAATCATTTGAGGACCAATCAGTTATTAGCGCAATAGTTAGAAAAATAAAAAATAACTAATGCCAACAACGGTAGCTGATGCACAACCCCCTTTTTTATTCAAAATCGACTTCAAATA
>CAXBCF010000055.1:0-4280 GCA_963973975.1 uncultured Flavobacteriales bacterium | reverse complement strand
TATAAACCGAAAAATTAGTATTTAAAATCCGCTACTTTTCATATACAAGACCGTTAGCCACCATTTTAAACAAACTTTTGGTGGTCATTAATAGATTTTTGCAAGAAAGCCATTTTACTACTGACTTTTGTCTGTATATGTTGAAACGCATTACTATCAAAAGATAGATGTTCGTTTTGGTCTTTGAAGTCTTGCCAAAATTCTTCTAATTCACGAAGTTGTTGTTTTCTTTCTTCGATGAATTTAACGTAGTTGAAATTATTTTCTGTCATAATAAAAAACGGTGGCTAACATTGTGTATCTGCAAGTGAGGGTTAGCCGTTAAACCTAAATGCAGTGCTTTTTATTTATTTTAGTGGTATCAGACAGGTAAGTGTTTCAAAATCCCCACCTGATAGATACACAAGGAACGTTAGCGGTAATTACCCACGATGAAACAGATTAATATTATCATATTGCTCATTTGTCTAATTCTTGTAGCATGTAATGATGAATTACCACTTACAACTTCAGACGAATACAGAAAATGTAACACTATCACTTCGCCAGATTTCACAACTGAAAAAGAGTTAGAAACACAAGTTAAAACAAGGATGAAAGACGGTTCATCGAGCTATAATGATAGTGTTGAGTATTACAATCTTATGGGGAGCCAATTTATCTATCAAAAGAAGTACAAATCAGCAATAAGACTTTTAAAAAGAGCATGTCAATTAGATAGTAATATTTCTTACACATTCACAAATCTTGCAATGGCATATTCAGAATTAGGAGACTACTCTAAAGCTATTGAAATACTTGAAGTTGCTGAAAGGCTATGCCCAAACCACTCAAAAGTTTTAAATGACAAAGGATATAACTTATTAGAGTTAGGGCGATTTGATGAAAGTGAGAGTTATCTTAAAAAGACAATTCGGTTATACCCAAAAGAGAAAAAAAGTTATGGGAATCTTTTGGTGTTGTATGATAGATCTAATGATACAGTAAGATTAGAAAAGATGTTGTCCGTTATCGACTCTAATCTTTGGATTGACACATCAGCCTCTAAACTACTTAGAACCGTAATTACTAAATATGATTATAAAATAAAAAACTACCGCTAACACGGTGTATATGGCATGTGCTATGCTGCAACTAAAATCAGTTGTGTAAAGTAAGTCGTTCAAAAGCAGTTAAGGTTTGTATTTCATAGCTCGGTCAGCTAACATAACTACTAAAGATGAGTAAGGAAGTCATATTTGGACGGAGAACAGTCTGTGCTTTTCGCTTTTTCACTATCTTCGGTTTTCAAAACGACTGCAGTGGCACACGCCACATACACAAAACGTTGGTAGCCATTTAAAAAAAACAGAATCACATGATTGAAACATTAAATCAAAACATTGACAACATTTCATATGGCATAGCCATTTTGATTTTAATCTCCCCTTTTCTACTGAAACGCAAATTTGGGAAAGGACATATCGCCAGTCTGACGATTACGATTGGAATCTTTGGAACTTTTTTCGGTGTTTTTATTGGTCTACTTGACTTCAACCCTGACGACATTACTGCAAGTGTCCCAAAGCTAATTAATGGACTACAGACAGCTTTTGTTACCTCAATCGCAGGACTCCTTGCCAATTTGATTTTACGGATATTCCCTAGCGCTTATGGCTTTAAAGAAGAGCGAACAGGAAAAAAGTCCGATGATATGGCTGAACAAATGATTGAATCATTGAATCGTGTAGCCAATTCAATCTCAGGTGATGGCGAATCTACAATGGTAACGCAACTTCAAAAAATAAGAACCACAAATTCAGACGGATTCGACAAAATGAATAAATCTTTCGAAGATTTTGCTGAAAAAATGGTGGCTGACAATACTCAAAGTCTAATCGATGCTTTGACACAAGTGATGCAGGATTTTAATACCAAAATCAATGAGCAATTTGGAGAAAATTTTAAGCAATTAAATGAAGCTGTTGGTGCGATGGTAGAGTGGCAAAAGGAATACAAAGAGCATGTAGAAACTTTGACTGCTCAATTTTCAGCTGTCAGCACAAACATTGAACAAATTGATAATTCTTTGAAATCTACTGCTGAAAGCAACAACACAATTTTTGAAACCAATGAACTGCTAAGAGAAACTGTAACGGACTTTTCCGCAACAGTAAAATCCTTTGCAGAACTTGGAGATAAAGCCAAAGATTCATTCCCGATAATCGAACAAAATATGAATTCGCTGACTGATGCTTCAAACAAGTATGTTAGAGATTCATTAGCCGACATTCAGACTAATTATGATTCATTTTCGAATACGCAAAAGCAATTAATGGAGAACTATAAAGCGAATATTGAGAAAATGATAGCCGACAATGCTGACAGAATTAAAAACCTTGATAATGAGCTTGGGCAGGAATTAAACAAGGCTTTAGAAAGTCTAGGCAGTCAACTTACAAGTTTATCACAGCATTTTGTGAATGACTACAAACCATTGACTGATAAATTGAGAGAAGTAGTACAAATGGCAAATAGAATAAATTAACATGGAAAGCTTCAGTCAAAAACAAGAAGGCGAAAGTCAATGGCTTCCGATTTCAGACTTGATGTCTGTTTTGATGATGGTGTTTCTGTTGATAGCTGTCAGCTACATGCTCAAAGTCTATCTCGAAAAAGAGAAAATTCAAGAAGTCGCAGTAACCTACAACAAACTTCAAAACGAGCTATATGACGACTTAAATCTTGAATTCCAAGAAGACCTAAAAAAATGGAACGCTGAAATTGACAAAGCTAGCCTGAGTGTAAGGTTCAAATCACCTGACATACTATTTGACATGGGTAGCGCAAACTTAAAGCCAGAGTTTAAATCTATATTGGCAGATTTCTTCCCAAGATTCATAGCGATTCTGCACAAGGATGATTATAGAAATGATATAGATGAAATTCGTATTGAAGGACATACTTCAAGCTATTGGCGGGCTGAAACAACCGAAGACAAAGCATACATATACAACATGGAGCTTTCCCAAAATCGAACAAGAAATGTACTTGATTACGTCCTTAGAAACGAAAAAGACGATGAGTTAGTAAAGTGGATTAGGCTTAATGTAACAGCGAATGGACTTAGTTCCAGCAAGCTAATATTTAATGATGATGGTACTCAAAATAGAGAATTGTCCAGACGCGTTGAGTTCAGAGTAAAAACAAATGCAGAGAAACGAATCGCAAAAATTCTAGGTGAATAATGAAGCTGATTAATTTCTACAACTCGAAACAACTGAATTCTCTTCTCGAACAAATGGGGGCAGAATTAAAAAGAATCGAAACACCAAGTAGTTGGGAAGGAATTGACGATTCTAAACTAGCTGAATTACTTAAAACAGGTGAAGTAGAAATTGAACTCGATGAGATCAAGACCAAAGACGGTGTCTTTGAGTATAAAGGAAGGAAAGTAATCGTTTACATTAGAGACCAGTATTCTAAATATTATTCAAGGGGTTATAAGTTTCATTTAACGAAATGTAATACTATCAGCAAGGCCTTTCAAAATAGGCGCAATTCACGATATGTTGTATCCTTGAGAACAGATGGTCAGTTCAAGATTAATCTACTCGAAGACAATGTTATTGTCAAGAAAGACTTGATTGAACCAATGAATGTTTGTAAAAATTGCCTTGAGCAGATTAATTACAAGAAGTACAAAGCACACCCTTATCGAATCAAAACGAACATTTATGAAAACTTTGATTTGGCTGAATACTTTAATCAGTTCAAACAAACTAATTTGAATACAGGGCTTTTTAGAAATTCGAACAATGCCCCTCTCAACGTTTACAACAAAAACTTTGACCTTAAAAGCAAGACTATAAGAGAAAAGAAAAACTTTAAATGTGAAGACTGCGGAATTAACTTATCAAAACAGGAGCATAGAAAATTTGCTCATGTCCACCACCGAGATGGAGATAAGTCAAACGACAATCCGACAAATCTTGAAGTACTGTGCATAGAATGTCATTCAAACCAACCAGGCCATGAAAGACTTAAATATAATCCTGATTACAGGGACTTCACAATGAGAAAAAAGAACTTTGAATTTTAATAAAGAAAAATAAAATAACGGCTACCAACAATGGCTAAGAAAACATAGGGCAGGTAAGGCTTTCAGAAAGGTTCGTTCACTAAGCAAACTTCGGCTTCGGTGGACAGTGAATCGCTTCGAAAGCCCTACGTTTCTTAGCCTAAACGTTGGCAAAAATTTTAAGAACATTCAAACACCTTAATTATAAATGGAGAAAGTA
>CAXBCF010000054.1:0-4647 GCA_963973975.1 uncultured Flavobacteriales bacterium | reverse complement strand
AACATTGAATGACAGTAAATTATGGTTTTGTAATTTTACCGTTAGTCAGAATTTACCAAAAAAACCAAAAATAGGATGAAAATAGAATTTAATGAATCGGAAAACACAATCGAAATAAAAGATGGACTTAAAAACCAATATCTGATTTTTAAAATTTTAATGATATTGAATTTAGCAAACGCAATAATCCGAATATTCGGAAAACAAACAACCGAATATGATTTTATTGAATTTTTCTGGATTGGAATAGGAATTATTTCTTTAATTGTTCTTTTTATGTTCCTCTTTAAAATGACAACAGCGGAAAAAATTTCAATCGGAGAAATAACAAGACTTGAAGAAAAAACAGTTTTTGGAAAGAAAAGTTTCTCATTGAAACTGAAAAATGGAAAGAAAAGGAATTTAGGAAATTTTAAAGACCAATTTGAATTAGCTAAAGCTCGTGAGCTATTTACTGAAATTGGAATAGCAAATTGATAAAAAAACGTTGTACAACAATGGCTATAAGTAATTGCTTGTTCTCGCCTACTTTGGAAATTCCTGCGAAATTTCCAACTTGGTGTGTACTTGCAAAATTAAGTACTAACCCACGCAACTACCCATAGCCTAAACGTTGTAGCCAATTTGAGAAAACCAGAAATCAAAAAAAATCACAAGAACCGAAGCCCTTGTAATTTTCTTAAATAGAATTAAGCTATACAATTAAGCAGAAACACCACCTAAAACACTTTCAAGCTGCATTTCTTGTAGAACTCTGTCTTGAATAGGTTGCGTCAATTGGTTAATTTCATCTACGCCCCAAGTAATACCTACAACTGTTCGTGTTGGACGACTTCCAAAAGGTAATTCGGCTAACTTTAAATAAGCATCTACTACCCATTGTGGATCTGGAGCATCTTCACTTTGTAACATTTGAGCAAAGTTTTCACCCATTGCAGTAGGAACACCTGCTAATTCGCCATAAGTTTCTAAAACTTCAGTATGTGCAGGTGCTTGACCTGATGCCAATAATCCTGTTCCAAAAGGACCTGGCTCTACCATTACCACATCCACACCAAAAGGTGAAACTTCGTAACGCAATGCTTGTGAATATCCTTCCAAAGCGTGTTTTGTAGCGTTATAAGTTCCAAAAAATGGTGGCGACATACGACCAACCACTGATGAAGTATTGATGATTAAACCAGAACCAGCTTTTCGCATTGAAGGCAGAAGAGATTGCATCACTCTAATAGCTCCAAAATAATTGGTTTCCATTTGAAATTTTGCTTGCTCAACGCTGAATGCTTCGGTAATTCCCAAATACATAATACCTGCATTGTTGATGAGTACGTCAACACTTCCTGCTTCTGCAAGAATAGTTGTCATAGCTTCCTTTACTGAATCTTCATTGGTAACATCCATATCTACTACTTTTATATTGGTAGAATGGTTTTCCAAATCCGCTTTAGCAATGGCATTTTTACCATTGGGATTACGCATGGTTGCGTATACTTTATTGCCTTTATCGGCAAAATCTTTTGCAGCTTTCAGACCAAATCCGTTGCTGCTTCCTGTGATGATTATATTTTTCATATTTGAAATGTTTAAAGTTTAAAAATTAAATTGAGGCATACGTAAACGCCAAATAATTAAGTACCGATGCTGCGAGCCAGAATACAGAAAATACGATGCCGACATTTCTGCCATTTCTGGATACTTTAGGATGTTTGCCTAAGAAAGGAATACCTGCATGGTTGGCATTGACCAACATGAACATTACCGACATCACCAGTAGCAACAAGTGCAGAACAGCACGGTCATCCAACGGTAATTGCATGCCATAAACTGCACCGACTATAACGGATAGAAAAGCCAAAGATCCCTGTCGCTGTTCAAACAGCAACACAAAAATGTAATCCTCCGCTGCTGTTCGTTTTGCTTTTGGTGCGGCTGAAATCGCTGCATCCAACATTGCTATTTGATCTTTAGAAGTCAGATTATGACCGCTGCCTTTCGGCAAACCAGGTCCAAATAAAGGAAGTACATAATTAGCTATCCAGCGCGCCAGCAAGGGATACGCCACTTCCACCGAGTGAAGAATGCCCGGTGCGAAACCCAAGGCCAAGGCAAGTATAGAAATTGAATTTTCAGTCATGATTGTTTTTTTTTGGTTGCGGACACAATTAAAATCCTCCAAACATTCCATTATTATTCGCCAGACCAGTTGTCGGAACTGGCTGAATTACGTCCCAATGCTCAACGGCTTTGCCATTTTCCATTCTAAATAAATCATAAAATGCATTGGAAGTGCCATTCCATGTTCCTTCGCTAACGGTAAGCACAAAGTTGCCTTCTGCAATCACTTTGTGAATAGTATTGTATTGGAACATATTGTTTATGGAAGTTAAGTAAGCAACGGCATCCTGAATTCCTTGTAAACCATTATCAATTTGCGGATTGTGTTGGATGTAATCAACCGCAATGTAATTGGTGATATTACTTGGATTTTGTCCCATCAATACATCTTGAATTATATTTATCGCTAAAGCTTTATTTGATTCTGTTTCGTTCAAGTTAGTGATGGCGGTTGGTCCATCAGTCATAGTGTTTCCATTAACTGTTGGGAATTCCCAAGTTTGAAGAGCATCCCAATGTTCTGCAATTTTCCCATTTTCGTCAAACCGTAGTATATCGAAACTCACTACTGTGTCTGCTCCAAAAGGTGCAGCATTAGTCCATAGATTATGAATAGCGACAAAGTTACCTTCTTCAAGTATTCGGATATTTTCGACCTTTGTGCCATTATCCTCCAATACCGTTGTTAAGAGACCAATGAAAGGGTCTCTTCCAGTTGGAATAAAAGGGTTGTGTTGGATATAATCCTCTGTGACTAACTCCTCTAAAGTTGCTACATCACGTTCGTTTACAGCTTTAAAAAAGAGGGCGACTTTTTCTTTTTGACTCAATTCTGGAGTACTGGTAGTAGGGTTTTCTTCATTCTTATCACACGATATGATGATAAAGCTCAGTAGTAATAGTGCAAGTATTTGCTTAAGATGTGTCATTTTTTTCTTTCTTATTGATTAATATTAAAATCCAAACATTCCGTTATTGTGTGCCAAGCCTTCGGTAGGTATTTCTTGAATCACATCCCAGTGTTCTACGATTTTTCCTTCTTTCATTCTAAACAAGTCATAGAAAACATGTTTTTTACCACCGTTCCATTCACCTTCGCTTACTGTAAGCACGAAGTTTCCTTCACCCAATACTTTATGGATTTTGGTGTATTTGAACATATTGTTTTGAGAAGTGAGATACTCTGCTGCTTCCACTATACCAGTTAATCCATCTTTAATTTGTGGGTTATGTTGGTGGTATTCTTCGGAACTGATGTAATCGCCAATCTTACTTGGATCTTTACCCATTAAAACGTCCTCAATAAGGGAAACTGCCAAGGCTTTGTTCGCTTCGGTTTTATCCAAGTCTTCAACAGTTGATGGTCCATCAGTTTGTGTTCTTCCGCTTGCAGTTTCTTTAACTAAAACGGTCATTGCATCCCAATGCTCGGCTACTTTTCCGTTTTCATCCACATGGATAATGTCAAAAGCTACCATTTCATCTGCTCCAAAAGGTTTGGCGTTTCTCCAGATGTTATGCATAAACACATAGTTTCCATCTTGAAACATTCGCACGTTTTCGGCATACGTTCCATGTTCTTTTAAAACGGGTAGTAAACCAATAAATGGTTCTAAACCAGTTGGCACAAATGGATTGTGTTGAATATAATCGGCATTTGCATAATTGCGCATTGTTTCAGCGTCTTGTTTGGCAACTGCACCTAAAAAGGCACCTACGATTTCTTTGTTGTTCATTTCTTTTGATTCTTTAGAATTAAGCTCGCTTGTTGAATTTGTCTGTGCATTACCACAGGAAGCGAGAAGACCTGATAGAGCCAATACTGTTAATACTTTTCTCATTGATTTTGTCTTTTGGTAATTGATTATTACTTTTGTTTCGCAAGCAAAAATATAATATAACTTTCAATATGCAAGCAATGATGAAAATAAATTTCATTTTGCAAGTGATAATTAATGATAACTTAACAGATGAGACAAGATTTTAGATGTGATTGCCCCTTTACTTCAGCCTTGGACATTTTAGGGGACAGGTGGATATTGGTTATCATAAAGCAAATGCTAATTGAAGGAAAAGAGACCTTCAAAGACTTTACGGAAGCTGATGAAGCTATTGCGACCAATATTCTTTCTGCCAAACTCAAATTCTTGGAAGAAGTGGGACTAATCATAAAAACCCAAAGACCTGACAATAAAAAGACTAACCTCTACCTCTTGACTGAAAAAGGATTGGCGTTGTCACCAGTACTTGTAGAGCTTGCCAATTGGAGCGATAGGCATCTTAGAGACATCCATCCGACCATTGTGAATGGAGAAGCAATGGAATTTTTAAGAAATGACCAGGCCGCTTTTGCTAAGGTGTTGTTGACCAAATACAGAGAAAAACTGGCTATAACAATGTATAAGCGATAATTGCTCGTATCCTCGCAAATACGCTTATACTAAACGTTGTAACACATTCCCCACATTAGCCCGTCCAAAATTGATGACAAAAGATATCAATTTCTACACAGGCTAATTAATTTCTAATGCT
>CAXBCF010000053.1:0-4892 GCA_963973975.1 uncultured Flavobacteriales bacterium | reverse complement strand
CAATATTTGGCAAGCAATTGTCATTTATCTACAAGCTATTTGAGTGATCTTCTGTCCAAAGAAACAGGGCGTTCTGCCAAAGATCACATTAATGACTTTTTGGTAGATAAAGCAAAGCACTTGCTTCTTAGTTCTAAAGATTCCATTAGTGGAATAGCTTATACGCTTGGCTTCAATTACCCCCATTATTTTGGTAGGTTATTCAAACAAAAAACAGGTAAAACACCGCAAGAATACAGACAATTGAATTAGAGAAAACGAAGCCATTTGGCTTCCTTTTCGTTTTTCAGGGATTTGTGTTTGACCTTCCTTCTTTCGTGTTAATCCGCTCCTTCTTACAGTCTGATATTTGTTTCATCCAAAATTTAAAAATTCAAAAAAGATGAAACATAAAATTTTAGTCACAGGGGCAAGTGGAGCTTTTGGAAGTCTAGCTTGTATTCAATTAGCCGAAAACGGTTATCATGTGGTAGGAACAATGCGTTCCATTTCAGGTAAAAATGAAACTGTTGCCAATGAACTGAAATCCAAAGGTGTGTTATTGGTTGAGATGGATGTTACCAATGAAGAAAGTGTGAATGCTGGAGTACAATCAGCCATTGAACTAATGGACGGCTTGGATACTGTATTCAACAATGCAGGTATCGGAGCTAATGGTATTCTTGAATGCTTTACAGCTGACGATATTCAAAGAATGTTTGATGTGAATGTGTTTGGTGTTCAGCGACTGATGAGAGCGGTTTTACCACATTTAAGAACGCAAGGGAAAGGAACAATCATTCACACTTCAAGTTGCATTGGCAGAGTCACCACCCCATTTCTCGCATCCTATTCTGCTTCAAAATATGCTTTAGAATCTTTAGTGGAAGGTTATAGAGCAGAACTTTCAGGGTTTGGTATCGAATCTTGTATCATAGAACCTGGCGGATTTCCTACGGGCTTTATGAGTGGAATGATTACACCAAGCGATACCGAAAGAATCAAGCAATATGGCGAAATGGCTATGCTTCCTGAATCTTCTATCCAAGGATATGTCGCTTATGTGGAATCGATCCCAGAACAAAGACCCGAAAGAGTTGCAGAAGCTGTGGTCGGTTTGGTAAATACATCATTTGGTGAAAAACCATTTAGAACGGTAGTCGATTTTTCAGGTTTGAAACAAACAATCGAAAACTACAACAAAGCATTGAACGAAGCGACAAAGGCAATCTACACAGCAAATGGTGTGGATAATCTATTAACCCTAAACAAAGATTAAAATGAGCAAAACAATATTAATAACAGGAGCAAGTAGTGGGATTGGCAAAGCAACAGCCATCCATTTTCAGCAACAAGGCTGGAACGTAATCGCAACAATGCGAACACCGGATAAAGAATCAGAACTGAGTAAGTTGGAGAATATACAATTGGAAAGATTAGATGTTCTTGATGTAGAATCCATAGACCAAGCTATTAAAAATGGTATTTCCAGATTTGGAAAAATAGACGCAATTGTTAACAATGCCGGTTATGGAGCATATGGCCCATTAGAAATATTCCCGAGAGAAAACATAATTAGGCAATTCAATACCAATGTCATCGGTTTGATGGACGTAACCAAAGCCATTATTCCGCATTTTAGAAAAAATAAAGACGGAGTTATTGTCAATATCTCATCTATTGGTGGTCAAATGACTTTTGCCTTGGGTTCACTTTATCACGGAACTAAGTTTGCCGTAGAAGGCATTTCAGAATCCTTGCATTACGAAATGAAAGAAATAGGCGTAAAAGTGAAAATTTTAGAACCCGGATTTATTGCGACTGATTTTGGTGGACGCTCATTTGATTTTCAAGCAGGAACTATTGAAGAATATCAGCCAATCATTAATGCCCTTATGAAACAATGGCAGAATCCGAATAATACTGTTTCTCAACCGAGTTTGGTGGCAGAAGTAATTTATACTGCTGTAACTGACGAAACAGACCAGTTAAGATACCGAGCAGGAGATGACGCTAATTTCATACTAGACAGTCGCAAGAAAATGAATGATACTGAGTTTTTGGAAATGATGAACAGCCAAATGGGAAAATAAAAAACGGTAGCTAACACGGTGTATAAGCAATAGCGGTTCAAGTGCAAACTTGAGTCGTTTTTGCGTTTTAAAAAGTATCTTGCTACCTGACAGGTTAGTGGGTAAAATCCGCTACAGCTCATATACAAATCGTAAAACATTCCCATCATCAAGTTGATGACAAAAGCTATCAATTTCTACTGGAGTTAATTAAATTCTCTTGTTGTAGCACATTAAAAAAATGACCGAAAGCGAATTCATAGACTATTGGTATAAGGAATATCCAGAGTCGTTTCCAATCAATCACGAATTGAAAGGAGTTTATCCTAACAGATGGTTTAGAATTCACAGCCTTCCTGAATCAAAAAGGTATGCGGACTCAGCGGAAGAATATAAAATCATGCTCGACCGACAAAACCAACTGATTAACGACCTGATTGGAAAAGAATCAGAAGTTGCTATTTCATTCGGACTCTACTCGAACGACATAACAAATGACAACTACAAAGAATTGACCGACTTTGGAGAATTTCTAAAAGTCTTGACCATTGACTTGCACAAGGAAAGACCTGAAGAATATGAAGATGAAATGTACTTTGATATTTACGTCAAAACTGAAAAATGGGAAGACGGAAAAAGGAATGAAATCCTTAGAGCAATTGCTGATGATGAAATAAGAGCAATGATTGTCAGTCCGACAGAGAATTGTGTTATTGCACCATATGACGGTGGAGTTGATGTGATTGTTAACTCAACCGAAAAAAGGGATAGGCTTAAAACTAAATACAAGGATTGGCTATCTGACCGTCAAGATGGACGGTAAAAGAAAAAATAAAAACGTGCTACAACAATCGCTAAAAAATCATAGCTGCCCTGCGGGACAGCAACGCTTTTTAGCATAGCGTTAATGGTGAAATCACAATACGTTGAAGGATAGTAAATTATGGTTTGGTAATTTTACCCTTAGTCAGAATAAAAACAACCTATGAAACATATTCACATCAAGAGTTTGATTTTCGTCTTCTCACTTTTAATCAGTATAAATATTTACGGACAAAATTCTAATGAAGCACCTCTATCGGAGAATGCTCCAACTGACAAACCTCACAGTTTTAAGGGAACAGAAAAATTAGAAGAATATGACGCTTTAATTGCTCCTTATGTGGAAAAAGCTCAAAAGACTTTAAAGAAGGCCAAGAAAAAATATTTGAAAGGATTGAAAGATGGACAAGCATTTTTTTTGACCACCAGAATTTATGACAAGCTTGGTAACTATGAACAAATATTTGTCAGAGTTTCTTCTTGGGACAAAGAAAGTGTCAGTGGCACCATTGCTAATCAACTAAATGCTGTAAAAGGGTACTCTTATGGTCAGACAATTACATTTCCTGAATCTGACATTTTAGATTGGCTAATTACAAACCCGGACGGAAGTGAAGAAGGTAACTTTGTAGGTAAATATTTAGACACATTAAGGTAAACGTTTTACTATAATGCATATAGCTTATGGCGAGTGAACGCCTGCTATCAAGGTTTTCGCCTCTTAGCTAGCTTTAGTTTCGGTGGACAAGAAAGTGCTTCGAAACCGCCAGAAGCCAAATGTAAACCGTTAATCAGGATTTTAAAAATTAAGATTAAATTATGAATAAAGTAACAATCATAATTTTAGGTATTCTTTTAATTGGTTGTCAAAATCAGAGGAAAGAAAGAGTCCAAGAAAAAATATTCGTCCAATTAGGGGGCGAAGAACAATATGTGGAAATGAATGGTGCGTCTGAAGACTTACCTGTTTTACTATTTCTTCATGGCGGACCAGGTTGGCCTCAGACTCCACACCTGAGATATTTCAATGCTGATTTGGCTGAACAAATGATTTTAGTCTCGTGGGATCAAGCAGGCTGTGGTCAGTCTTATAGGCTAAATCCCAATCCAAAAAACTTAAGTCCTGAAAGTTTAGTTAATGATGCACATGAATTGACGCAGTATTTAAAAAAGAAATTCAAAAAAGAAAAAATATTTGTTGTGGGTTTTTCTTATGGTAGTGTTATCGGAATGAAATTAGCCGAAAAATACCCTAATGATTATTACGCTTATATTGGTGTTTCGCAGGTGATAAGTGTAGCTGAAAGCTGGGATGTTTCCATGCAATGGTTGAAAGAAAAAGCTCATCAAAAGAATGATACAGCAGCCTTCAGTCGGTTGGATTTAATCGAAAAAAAGGACAGCACTGTTTGCGCCACCATTTTGGATTGCTTTATGAGTAAGTACGAACTTGTTGTAAAATATGGTGGAACAGTTTACGATATGGCAATTGCAAAAGAAATTGAGGAAGCGGAAACGATGTATGAAGACTACAAAGACTATAAATGGTTTGAAGCCTTTAACTACACCTCGGCTCGAATGGATGGCGTAGCCTTCACCACGGATATTTCAGATATTACAGAATTAAAGATACCGACGTATTTTTTAGGTGGTCGTCATGACTGGAATTTACCCAGTGTAGTGGCAGAAAACCATTTAAACAAAATGACAGCTCCTGAAAAGAAATTTATTTGGTTTGAAAAATCAGGACATGAATTAGCAGATGAGGAAGCCAAGAAATTTAATCAAACCATTATTGAAATCGTGAAGGAAAAAAGCCGCTAACAATACCTCTTATCGAGTGCCCTGCGGGTCACTGCGCATAGCCAACTGAGGCAATACCCGAAATGACTACCGTTCCGATAGGGCAAAAGGAGGAAACCTGTATGAAATTTGCGCTTTGATTTGTTTACCACGAAGAACGCAAAAGAATACACGGATTCCGCAGAAGGAGCTGAAGGTTTAGGAGTTTAGCGTTCA
>CAXBCF010000052.1:0-4903 GCA_963973975.1 uncultured Flavobacteriales bacterium | reverse complement strand
TTACAAAAAGGACAAACGCATTGTAAAGCATATCGGGGCTAAGAGTTTCGGTATTCAGTTTATCCTCAAAAGCATTTACATCCACAACGGGAAATACTATTTCCATACCGAATTGAGAAACCGTACCAATGTGCCGTTTCAGATTGATTTTATCAATTTCAAAGTAGTGGATAAAAAGGTAGCCAAACGTACAGTTGTACAGGAACGCCCGATGATACCATTACGCACTTACAAGCCATTGGATGAGATTGGTGGTAAAACAACTGAACAAAACGTGTTCCTGTTAGACCAATTTACCATTGCCGATGACAAGGTATTGCTTATTGAGATTTTTGAGAAAAACGGGGGTAGGCATCAGATACTACAAATCGAAAATTCAGACTTAATCAAAGCCCGTTTGATTAACGATATGCACTTGAAATTTTAATAACCCTTTAAAGCAAATAATATGAAAAAGTATATCTATACCGTGATGCTCATCTTGATGGCCATCACGGTTACACAGGCACAAAGAATGCTTCCAAAACAGAAAGGATTGGAAATAAGTGCAGGTGTATTATCCGATGACAAGATTGGCAATGATTATTATGTCAGTGCCGCAATGACCGTGAACGGCAAAAATGGTAACTACCAGCTTTGGGCGTTGGAATACACGCATCAATACCACGATTATAAAGACCTGCGCATACCGCAGGAAACTTATACCGCAGAGGGCGGTTACAGTTTCTTCCTGCTGGGCGATGCCCGTAAGAACATCACATTGAACTTCGGGATAACAGGCGTTGTCGGTTACGAAACCATCAACCGTGGCGAAACGATGTTATATGACGGAGCAAAGATTTTGAGCGAGGATAATTTTATCTACGGAGCAGGCGGTCGCCTCACTTTTGAAACGTACCTGTCCGACCGTTTTGTACTTGTCCTGCAAGGGCGTACAAAGGTCTTGTGGGGGACGGATTTGCAACAGTTCCGACCATCCGCAGGTGTGGGATTAAGGTTTAATTTTTAAAACGTAAAAACAATGATAGCAATATTCAATAAATTCAGAACAGGATTACTGCCTATATATGTAATGCTGGCAATCCTCACAGCTTCGGTTTCTTTGGTATCTTGTAGCAAAGACGACGAACTCGAAATACAGAACGATTTTCCCTTTGAGGTAAACGTGATGCCGGTTCCCAAAGATGTTGCCAACGGGCAAACGGTAGAAATACGCATTACCATTCAGCGAATAGGCAATTACAGCAACACACAGTATTTTCTCCGCTACTTTCAGTTTGACGGACAGGGTACATTGCAGTATTATGATGAACCGCCGTATCTGCCCAATGACCTGTACCAATTACCAACAGAGCAGTTCAGGTTGTATTACACCTCAACGTCTGCCATATCACAGTCCTTCGATGTTTGGATTTCGGACAGCTTCGGGAATGAAAAGCAGATAACTTTTCAATTTAACAGTAGCGATTAATAGTAGTATTTCATTTCATAAAAAACGGCTTATCTGATTAGTAAGCCGTTTTCTATTTACAGCGTATTTGCTTAGGTGCATTTTAATGGTTCATCAATATTTCTTAAATTTATACTTGTGAAATTAAAAATGTGAGGATATGGTTGCATCATTGGTTATAGGGATAATATTTTTGGTTGCAGGCTTGGGACTTTGTTACTGGATTAACCGAAGAAAGTTTTACAGGCGCAGCCCTATGGGAGCAGAGGGTTTTTCATCTTATGAAAGTTCGGTTTTCATTAAATTGATTGAAAAGGTTGGCAAATGGGTAGCTTATGCACTGATTATATTCGGGCTATTGTCATTGTGGGTCTATTCCCGTGAGAAAAAAGAAATTAAAACAGAGCAGCCAATCCCGACAATAAATCATAACTAAACTTATCATTTAACTATTTTTGTAGGATAATAAATGTGTTAGCTGTAAATGTAGAGTACAACCTTACAACCTAAACTAAATACTATAAACAATGTCTATATATCAGGATATTTTAAATTGGTCGCAAGGCAGACCAGCGTTTGTTCAAGATGCTTTACGAAGACTTGTCGCATCAACAACACTTACACAAAACGACATTGACGAACTTGTTCAATTGGTAAAAAAAGAATGTGGTGACAATACAATTACTATAAACCCTATTCCGCTTAATAGCACACACATTCCAACAACAATTGCGATAAGTGGCAATTATCCCAAATTAATCAGCTTAAACAATCCTATTAATATTTGTGCCTTACACAATCAAGGAGGGTTACAATTCTCCAATACAGGTTTGACAATAGTTTATGGTGGAAATGGTTCGGGAAAATCAAGCTACTCACGTATTTTGAGAAAACTTTGCTGGAGCAGAAATCCAAGTGTTACACTAAAAAAGAATGTTTTTAATCCATCTTCTAATCAACAACAAGTTGATTTTATTGTAGAAGACAATGGTTCAAACATTAACTTTTCTTGGACAGAAAATAGTCCGAGCAATCCTATCCTTAATTCATTTTTTGTTTTTGATAACGACTGCGGAAATATTTACATCAACAATGAAAATCCCACAGAATATAAACCTGTAGGAATTGATGTTTTAGAAAAATTGGTTTCGACCTTTGGAAGTATTTCGCAAGCCTTTAATTCGTCTGTTGCTTCTTACAACACACAAAAACCAGGGTTGCCACAAAATTTACTTCAAACCTCCACAGCACAATGGTATGGAACAATAGAAAATCTACAACGAACAAACGTTGATTCATACATCCAATTTAGTCAAGCAAACATCAATAGAAAGCAAGAACTTACAACCTTAACCACAGCACAAAATCCTCAACAAAACATTACAAACTTAACCAATCAGCGAACACGGATTAACGGCTACATACAACAATTTTTACAAATTGAAACATTATTTGACGAACAAAACTTAAACGAACTAATAGCAAATAGAAATACTTTTGAAAGCGTTAATCAAGCGTATCAAATTGCGACAACTCAACTACAAAACGTAAACACGTTAGAAGGATTTGGCACAAATCCTTGGCGAACTTTGTGGGAAGCTGCAAGAAATTATGCACATAGTTCAAATCTTTCAGATGGTCAAAATTTCCCATCCTTAACTTCATTAGAAAAATGTGTGTTGTGCCAACAAGAACTTGACGAAACTGCACAACAAAGATTGACAACTTTCAATCAATTTGTATTAAATGACGTTTCTACACAGCTAAATTTAATTAACTCAACAGTTCAGGGAAAGCTAAACTTATACAATTCATTGGTAATTCCACCAATTGAAAACCTTGCAGAGTTAGAGCAGTTGATACCAAATTTTCGAGATAGCTATAACCAGTTTGCTAATTCAGTTGCTACATTCAGAAATTCAATCATTACTTTTTTGCAAAATGGTGGCGAACTAAACATAAGTTTACAAACTCTGACACCAAGTATAACAAGCATAATTCCAAGAATTGATGCCGAGATTGCCCAGAACAATCAGCTTCTACAAAATAGAAACACCTTAGTTTCTGAACTTAATGAACTATCAGCAAAAGAATTTTTGTTTAACAACAAAACGGCTATTCTTCAATACTTTGACGAATATAAATACAGGTCTTGGATAAACACTTGTCAATCCCAACTCGCCACCAATGGTATTTCACGCAAAATTGGCGAACTAATGGAAAACCAAGCCGTAAGTTTGCAGCACCAAGAATTTGTTTCCCATCTCAATTTCTTCAATCGTGATTTAGCAAGTAAAGTTTTGATTTCAAGAACGAGAACAAGTCAAGGAAATACATATCAAAGATGTGGCTTAAACGGAATTAATGATTCAATCAACTCAATTTTAAGTGAGGGCGAACAAAAAATTATTGCCTTATCAAACTTTTTAGCTGAATGTACGATTGACAATCGTCTAAATACGATAATATTTGATGACCCTGTTACGTCTTTGGATATGGATAATAGGGATAAAATTTCGGATAAAATTGTTCAACTATCACAAAACCGACAGATAGTTGTCTTTACTCACGACCTGTCATTTTTACGTTTGCTTATAGATACACATAAAGCAATAACATCAACGGACTGCACAGTAATAGGAATTGACAAATACAATGGAATAAGTGGTATCGTTACAGACGAGATTCCATATTTAGCTAAAAATGTGCAAGAAAGAGTCGATTCTATCAGAAGAATACTAACAGAACACGATGCTCTTATATTAACTGATGCACACGGACGAGAAACTAAACTTGATTCTGCAAGAAAAAGATTTAGAATGTTGTTAGAACGTTCTGTTGAAGAAGTTTTATCAAATAAAACTTACGAACGATTTTCTAAAAACATTCATCTAAAAAAAGGTAATTTATCAAGTTATATTGTTACAGAGCAAACAGATGTTGATTTTCTTCTAAACCTATTCGGAAAGTATTCCGTAACAGAACACGATGGAGGGACTTCAACAATTCCATTGTTACCAAATAAACCAGAAATTGACCAAGACATTACAGACTATTCTAATTGGAAAAACGGCTTTAAAATTAAACTAAGGACATTCCAGTCAACATACAATTAATATTTCAAAATAGCAGTAAAAAATCGGATAGCTCAAAAGGCTATCCGATTTTTGTTTACGGAGATAGTAAACCGCCAAACAGTGCCTTTCAACGCCAATAGGTACAACATTTCCAACCCTTGTAATAAGCCTTTATAAATTCACTTCCACAGAAAAATTGAGCAGATTATGGAAGTTATCGCAATACAAAAATCCGCATTGGACGGAATGCAGAATGAACTGAGGGAACTTTTGGAACTGACCGAAAATGCCACAAAAAAATACACGCCAATTTTCGCAGAAGAGCAATGGCTCGATAACCAGGAAGTGTGTTTGATGATGAACATTACCAAACGGA
>CAXBCF010000051.1:0-5390 GCA_963973975.1 uncultured Flavobacteriales bacterium | reverse complement strand
TAAACTGACAGTGAAAAGCTTCGAAATGCCCCACGTCTCTTAGCTGCGACACGTTATGCAACAGCTAAAAAGACAACGTAAACAATGAAAATCGTGCTGACAATGATATTGACCATTTTCTCTGTAATCACTTACGGACAGGTCGACAGCACATACCAACTTGACAAGGAACTTCAAGATTGTCTTGACTCAAGTGAAAACTACACAACTAAAGGAATGACCGACTGTGTGAGTACGGCGACAGAAAAATGGGACACTGAATTAAACAAAGCATACATAGAGCTATTAGACTTGCTGACAACTGAGCAAAAAGAAAAACTAAAAATCGCTCAAAGAGAATGGATTGAATATCGAGACAAAGAGATTGAATTTTCAAACCAACTCTACTACGATATGCAAGGAACAATGTGGATTCCTGTTGCAGCCCAGACAAAACTCGACCTGACAAGAAAAAGAACAATAGAACTTGAAAGTTACATAGCAAATTTGACTATCGACAAGTAATGGAACAAGAACCGACACCAATAATTGAACTCTTAGTTCTGATTCTATTTTTAGGGTCGATAACGTTTTTATTGGGAGCGATTTTTCAAGGATATGTACTTTACAAGAACAAAAAGTCTTTGCTGACAAGCATTTCGGTAATTATCCTGACAAGAATACTGACTTTCATAAGCTCGTATTTTATTTGGGCATTTTGGCATTTACCGATTGACATTATGTTCTTGTTTCTCTATTTGCCAGCAATTTTACCGGAACTGATTTTTAGTCCGTTAATCTTGAAAGTATTTGGAAATGAAATAATTAAAAAGAAAGCCGTTGCATAACAGCGTATATAACTTATGGCGGGGAAAGTGGTAAATTCAAGTTTTAAGCTTTTAAGTAAGTTTGTTGCAAGCCGACAAGAAAGTGCTTCGAAATCCGCCACAAGTCATATACGCGAGACGTTAGTGGCAAGCATAAAAACACGAAACATAAACAGTAATAATATGAAATTATCAGACTTCGCTCTCATAACACACTATGAAGACAGACTCGGAACCTTGGCTGAGAAGGCATCAAATGAACCTTGGGAGTTTTCAGAAGAACATAAATACTATGACGACAGACCATATGCAATATTGAGAAGGTATGTTGAATATACCTTTACAAAATTATGGGATGAAAATAAAATCAAGTACACAAACAACAAAAAGTACGCTTCTTTTAATACAGGTTTAGTTTCAGACCATTTGGAAGATATATATGCTTTTTTTGAAAAACACAACACGCAAAATAGATATGTTCTGAAAGGTTTTTTTTGGGAAAGTGAAGATGCTATTTCAACTAACTTTGGCCACGACCTACCACATACAGCAAACTATTTTGAAGTTCCAGGCGATTTACTATACGACCCAAATAGAAAACTAATGCCAAGATATGACCATATTATAAGGGACAACAAAGAAAGGTGGATTAGAAACTTGGGGCAAATGTCAGACAAGGAAATCCGTCAAACACTTATGGGTGCTATACCCGAAATCGAAAAAATGGTTAGGAATAATTATAAGATTGCTATACCTCAATTTCGTTTCGATGAATTTAGGGGCAACAGAATTCAGCTTCTTTTACCATTGCAAATTGAAAGAAATGGAAAAATTGACTTACTAGCTTTAGTCGTAGACAAGGTAAAAAAAGTAACAATAGATGAAGAAACCCAAGAAGAACAGGAAACTCAAGAAGAGCAAGACAAAACATACATTGCTACAACTTGTCTAGAATTGCCAATGGCTTACACGAACGCTAGGCTGATTGTTAAACCTTCAAGTGATTGGTTAAAGCCTTAATATATGCCTACAATAATTGACAACATAGAATTAGACGAAACGAATGTTGAGTTCAATTATGCTTCCGACTTTGTAAAGCATACCGACAGACTTGTCTACTTAACAGGAAAAGCAGGAACGGGTAAGACCACGTTCCTAAAATATCTGCGAGAAACAACAACAAAGAATACTGTAATTCTTGCACCGACAGGGGTAGCTGCTATAAATGCAGGTGGGCAAACTATACACTCATTTTTTCAGATTAGACCAAGCGTCTATGTTCCAAACGATAAAAGATTAAGAACAAGAGCAGACATTGGAGATGAAGATAAAAGCACCATTTACGACCATTTCAAATACTTCAAAGAAAGACTAGAAATAATAAGGGGTTTAGAACTCCTAATCATTGATGAAATCTCAATGGTCAGATGCGATTTAATTGATGTTGTTGATAGACTATTACGGGTTTTTAGAAGAAGAGAAAATGAACCTTTTGGTGGTGTTCAAGTAGTTCTAATTGGTGACACATTTCAGTTACCTCCAATTGCCGACTTTGAGCAATGGAATTTACTTCAACCATATTATAAAAGTCCATTTTTCTTTAGCTCAAAAGTTATCGAACAGAATAAACCTGTTTACATTGAACTAAAAAAGATTTACAGACAAAACGAACAAGAATTTATTGACCTTCTAAATCGGGTTCGAATAAATCAAGTAACCGCCAACGAATTTAAATTACTTAATTCAAAGTATAACCCTACATTCACACCTAATGGTCAAGCAAATTATATCACACTTGCAACTCATAACAAACTAGTCGATAGTACGAACCTCACAAAACTAGCTGAACTAACAACAGAACTAAAACTATTTGAAGCCACTGTCAGCGGACTTTTTCCAGACAATATAATGCCAACAGACAGAATTTTGCAGCTTAAAGAAGGTGCTCAAATTATGTTTATAAAGAATGATAAGGCAAAGAGATACTACAATGGAAAAATTGCCAAAATCAGCAAAATAGAAGAAAATAAAATCATCGTTGAATTTTCAGAAGGGAATGAAATAACAGTAGAAAAACAAGAGTGGAATAATATAAAATATACTTGGAACGAAAAGGAAAAGAAGATTGAAGAAGAAATAATAGGGACATTTACACAATTCCCTATAAAACTTGCTTGGGCAATTACAGTTCATAAAAGCCAAGGACTTACTTTTGAAAAGGTTATTGCTGACTTAGGAGCCGCATTTGCTTCAGGACAGGTTTATGTTGCATTAAGCAGATGTACTTCATTTAGTGGATTAGTCTTGAAAACTCAAATCGGACAAAATGCGATTAAGACAGACCCCCAAGTTTTACAATTCGCACAAAATGAAACACCAAGTACATTAATTGTTCAAGAATTGAATTCGGGTAAAGCAGACTTTTATTACAGGAAAGTTCGAGATGAAATTCATTCTCTGAATTTTGAAGAAGCGTACAATAATTTCATAAAAGCACTCAAATTTAGAAATGATATTGAAACAGACCAGTTTAAAAAATATTTTATAGTTACAGCTAAACGACTTGGTTCATTTAGACAAAAATTTCCTGAGCTAATTGCTGAAAAAGAGACATTAAAACAGGAAAAGAAAGAATTGGAGCTTACAGTTTCAGAACTTGAGAATGAGAAAGCAACTCAACAAACGAAAATCAATGAACAAAACAAATCAATAAAACTCTTACTTGACAAAACTAAAGAGCTTGAAAAGTTCAATGAAAAATTAAAGTCTGAAATAACAACTTTGAACAAGAATAAATTAGATGCTGAAAAATCAATCCAACAGCATCAAAAAACTATTCAAGAACATAAAAAGACAATATCAGAACTCGAAGCAACGAAAAGAAACAATGAACAAGAAATAGAACGATTAAGAAACTTAAAATGGCACCAAAAACTATTCGGACAGAAATAATGCCAGCCACTAACAGCACCTACACGCAAGTGGCGGTTCAGTGGTTAAATCAAGCTTTGTGCTTCTACCAAAGTTTGTGCTCGGTTGACAGTATATCGCTCCGAAATCGCCACCTGCGTGTAGCTGCAAAACGTTGTGTGCCATATAAAGAAACCCGATTAATGAGAATAACAATACTTCTGACTTTACTTTTTCTAACTCAATTCAGCTTTGGACAAGAAAGCCGAAAAGAAATAGCTGAATCGAAAATATATGTTCGAGCGACCTACTTTGACCAAAAGAATGAGTTTATCGGACTTCAAGTAAGAACGGACTTAAAAGACACTTTGATAGAAAACAGACATTTCCTAAAATTCAAAACGGAAGACTTTGTTGACTATTCTGATATTGAAAAAAGCGAAATCTATTTCGAATCCTTTGATAACGGTAATTATAAACTTCTCAATAAAAACCTTGAAACGGTTCACAATATTGACTACAACAAAACGGAAGAACAAATAGCTACACTTTTCGGAAACCAAGTAAATACTTCACTCGAATATATAGACACAAGAAGGAGTTACCCAAGAGATAGCTTAAAAGCAACCGACAAAACACCAAGAAAGTATTACACTACTGACAATTCAGAAATTTATGCTGTAATTATTCCTGACTTGAAAACATTAGCGGTTTCAAGCAATGGACAGTTTTATACAAAACAGCTTTACGGAGACAATTACAATGATATTTCGGAAGGAATTAAGAACGATTTTCAAACCAGCAATCGATTTGACATTCAACCAGGAGATGAAATCCAATTGTTTTATCGCAGAAAATGGTACAACGACTCAACAGGGTTAGCTGAATACCAAGACAAACAATTTAAAAACGTCAGGTACATAGGAGATACAATAATTGACGGTAATAAGTCTCTCAAAATGGAGATTGATGGCTACAACTATCTAAGCGGTTCAAAAGATGGACCAGTAGAATTTTTAATGCAAGTTTCCGATAGTGGTTACTATTACAGTAATCAGTTTATTCCATTTAAGGAATACTCAACAGAACTCAAACTTATTGAGCAAAATGGACAAAAGGGATTTTTTCTTCAAGGAGTAAGTAAGGACACTATCAACGGATTTACTTATGAAAAGATTGTTCAAGCGACACCAGACCCTTATCGTTATTTCATTCTTCCATTTTTTCCAATGCCATTTGTAGAGTTTGGTAATGTTCAAGGAATCATAACTTATTCAAAAATTAAAGGAATTGAAAAAGGAACTAAAAGGCAAAGAACATACATAACGGATGAGAATAATATTAGAGATATTTATAGTGTTTCAGCCCAAAAAGTCGTACTAGAAATCTACCTTTTAGACAAACTAGATATTGAGATAGAAATCAAGGACTATGAAAATGATGAAGTAATCGGTACATTAAAAACTAAGTCTAAAAAAGGAATAAACTCATTCACAGTAAAAACAGAAAAGTTAGAAAAAGGGAAATCATACAGCGTTCAGATAAACTATCAAGGAGAAAATAATTCAGGAAGTTTCTCAAACGGATTTAAATCAAAACATTAAAAAAAATACGGCACACAACAACGGTAGCTGATGCACAACCCCCTTTTTTATTCAAAATCGACTTCAAATA
>CAXBCF010000050.1:0-5465 GCA_963973975.1 uncultured Flavobacteriales bacterium | reverse complement strand
AAACATTGAATGACAGTAAATTATGGTTTTGTAATTTTACCGTTAGTCAGAATTAAAATGAAGAGACTACTACAAATACTATTTCTACTTACTCTTACCAATTGCGGACAACAACAAAAGCCCCACAAAGAAACTTGGGACAAAATTGACAAAGCAATTAAGGAAGTTGAACCACCAAAGGAACAAACACCACCTTCGATTGAGTATTCAATTGGTGACTTGAAATTCATTTTTTCCAATTTGACTGACCCTTATGACCTTGGACTCTATCAACGTTTTGAAGTGAAGTTAAAAGACAGTAGCCAAGTAACAATTGAATCAAAAACTCTTGAGCTAGAAGGACAAAACTTTGAACTAACCCCTGATTATGTCTTTATAGCAGATTCTACTTCATACTATTTGATAACCGCTAACAATCGACCAGAACCGAACTACTATTACATACTAAAACGGACCGGACAGAAGGTTGAACTCGTTGGACAGACCGAGCCATTAACAAAAGAGCTTTTCGGTGATATAGATAATGACGGATATTTAGAAATTGGCGGTTTCAACACACATTGTCAGGGTACAACAACTGAAGACTTTAACGACCTAGACTTTTGTTTAGACCATTTCAGAGTGTTTGAGATAAAAAATGAAATTTCCAGAGACGCAGAAACTGAAGAAAAAGAAATAAAAAACGTGCGCCAACAACGGGTATAGTGGATGCCCTGCGGGACAAGCACCATAGCCAAACTGTTCTCTGCAAGCTAAAACAGCCAACCGCACAAAAGCAAAAAGTGCTATCGCACACATTGCTTTTTTTGCCAACGCTAAAAATAAAATGAATAAATGTTACTAAACATAACTACGACACATAAACCAGCAACTGACTTAGGGTATTTGCTGCATAAACATCCCGACAAATTACAATCCATTGATTTGTCCATTGGGAAAGCACATATATTTTATCCTGAAAACTCAGATGAAAGAACTACCGCTTCTTTACTACTGGATATTGACCCAATTGATATGGTGAGAGGTGGCAGAAACTTATCTGGAAAAGGCTTTTCTCTTGGACAATATGTGAATGACAGGCCTTATGTAGCTTCTTCATTTATGAGTGTTGCCATTGCTAAAGCGTTTTCAACCGCAATGAATGGTAAGTGTAGTAAAAAACCCGAATTGGTAGATGTTAAAATGCCATTTGAAGTTACAATTTCAGTATTACCTGCCCCAAAAGGCGGAGAAATTCTCATTCGAAAAATGTTTGAACCTCTTGGTTATGAAGTGGAATTAGAAAGACATATTTTGGACGACAAATTCGTGAATTGGGGAGACAGTAAATACTTTACATTAAAATTAAATCATACCACTACTCTTCAAGAATTGTTGTCTCATTTATACGTAATGATTCCTGCCTTGGATAATGACAAACATTATTATGTAAGTCAGAATGAGATTGAAAAACTATTAGAAAAAGGAAAGGGTTGGTTATCTGACCATCCCGAAAAAGAACAAATTTCAAGACGCTATCTTTTTAATCTTACTTCTCTTTCAAGACAGGCATTGGAGCAATTGAATGATGATGACCAATCAAAAGAATTACAGGACGAAACATATTCAGAGGAAGTAAAGAAAAAGGAGACTTTACATCAGCAAAGATTGTCATTGGTTTTGAGCAAACTAAAAGAATCAGGTGCTAATAGCGTTCTTGATTTAGGCTGTGGCGAGGGAAAACTCATTCGAATGTTATTAAAGGAAAAACAATTTAGTAATATAACTGGAATGGATGTTTCTTACCAAGAATTAACGAAATGTAAAGACAGATTACATTGGGACGAAATGGCACCAAGACAAAAAGAACGAATCAATCTGTTTCAAGGTGCATTGACCTATAAAGATAAACGATTAGAGGGATTTGATGCAGCAGCAATTGTAGAGGTAATTGAACACCTTGACGAGAACAGACTAAAATCTTTTGAAAGAGTTGTTTTTGAATGTGCCAAGCCCAAAACAGTTGTTTTAACAACACCAAACGGTGAATACAACGTGCTTTTTGAAAATATGGAAGCTGATAAAATGCGACATACTGACCATAGATTTGAATGGTCAAGGACAGAATTTGAAACTTGGGCGAAAAAAGTAGCAGAAACTAATAATTATAATGTGAAATTCTTACCTATTGGCGAGGAAGACGAAAAAGTAGGAGCACCTTCACAAATGGCAATTTTTGAATATGGAAATTAAAGTACCCGAACTATCATTAGTATTACTTATTGGTGCTTCTGGTTCAGGAAAAAGCACATTTGCCAAAAAGCATTTTGGCAAACACGAAATTGTTTCTTCTGACGTGTGTAGAGGAATTGTATCGAATGACGAGAACAGTCAAAGTGCAACAAATGATGCCTTTGATGTATTGAACTTTATCATTGGCAAAAGACTAAAAAACGGACATTTAACCGCAGTTGATGCTACTAATGTACAAACCGAATCCCGAAAAGGTCTAATTAATCTTGCAAGACAGTATCACACTTTACCAGTTGCCATTGTTTTAGATTTACCTGAAAGAGTATGTGAAGATAGAAATGAAAATCGAGAAGATAGAAACTTTGGAAATCACGTTATTAGACAACAAAAACAGCAACTCAAGAGGTCGATAAAAGGACTTAAAAAAGAGGGCTTTAGAAAAATATACGTTTTAAAAAGTGAAGAAGAAGTAGATTCAGTAACTGGAATCGTTAGAGAAAAGCTTTATAACGATAAAAAAGAACTTCAAGGACCTTTTGACATCATTGGAGACATACACGGTTGCTATGATGAAACAATTTCCCTCATAGAAAAACTTGGCTATAACATTAATTCAGTTGATAATGATGGAAAGAATTACGGATTAGAAATAAAACATCCTGAAAATAGACAAGTGATATTTTTAGGTGACTTAGTAGACAGAGGGCCTAATTCGCCAGCCGTTCTAAAATTAGTGATGAGTATGGTCAGAAGTGGTTCGGCACTTTGCATTCCTGGAAATCACGATTTGAAGCTTGAAAAGAAATTAAATGGTAAGAATGTTCAGTTGAAACACGGTTTGGCTGAGACAATGGAGCAATTAGAAAACGAAACGCCTGAATTTATAGCAGATGTTAAAGAGTTTTTATATGGCCTAATAAGTCACTACATATTAGATGATGGAAAGTTGGCTGTTGCACACGCAGGTATAAAAGAAGAAATGCAAGGTAGAGGTTCTGGTGCAGTTAGGTCGTTTTGTTTATATGGAGAAACTACAGGAGAAATTGATGAATTCGGTTTGCCTGTAAGATACAATTGGGCTTCTGAATATAGAGGTAAAGCCAAGGTTATATATGGGCATACACCTGTACCTAAAGCAGAATGGCTTAATAAAACTATTGATATTGACACAGGTTGCGTATTCGGTGGAGAACTTACAGCCTTACGCTATCCCGAAGAAGAATTAATTTCGGTTAAAGCTGCTAAAGTTTATTCAGAACCTATAAAACCATTGGAGTTAGAAGTAGATTCTAACCTAAGTCATCAACAAGAATATGATGATTTATTGAACATTGATGACGTTATAGGGAAACGTATTGTGCAAACACGTCTTCGAAATAATTTGACCATCAGAGAAGAAAACTCTATTGCAGCATTAGATGTAATGAGTCGTTTTGCCATCAATCCTAAATGGCTCATTTATTTACCACCCACAATGTCACCGTGTGCCACAAGTGAATTGCCGAACTATTTAGAACACCCTGAACCAGCTATCAATTATTACAGGAAAAGAGGAATTGAAAAAATAGTTTGTGAAGAAAAGCATATGGGTTCACGTGCCATTTTAGTGGTTTGTAAAAATGAAGAGACTGTTTTAAATCGTTTCGGAATTGAAAATGAGGGAATTGGAATTTGCTACACAAGAACGGGACGTAACTTTTTTAATGATAGTACTATAGAAAAAGAATTTCTCGATAGAGTTCAAAAAGCATTAACCAAATCTGGATTTTGGGATAAATTCCAAACTGATTGGGTTTGTTTAGATGCAGAATTAATGCCTTGGTCTGCAAAAGCTCAGTCGTTATTACAAGACCAATATGCTTCCGTTGGTGCTTCCGCCAAAAACTCTTTATCAGCGGTTGAGCAAATACTTCATAGGACAAAAGACAGAGGAATTTCAGATATCGAAACCCTTTTAGATAAATTTAGCTACAAGAAAAAAGCGGTTTCTAAGTTCATTGATGCTTATAGAAATTATTGTTGGGATGTTAATTCTGTGGAAGATTACAAATTAGCACCATTTCATATTCTTGCAACAGAAGGAGCTGTGCACGTTGATAAAGACCATTACTGGCATATGGAAAACATCAAAGAAGTTTGCCTTGCAGATGAAAACATATTTAGAATTACACCTTACAAGGTTGTTGAGACGAATGACAAAGAGAGTGTACAGAAAGCTGTTGATTGGTGGACAAAAATGACAGACAAAGGCGGAGAAGGAATGGTCGTCAAGTCCCTTGATTTTATTTCATATGGTAAGGAAGGATTATTACAACCAGCCGTCAAATGCAGAGGAAGTGAATATCTAAGAATAATTTATGGCCCTGAATATGATTTACCAGAAAATATGCAACGACTAAAAAACAGAGGACTGTCAAGAAAGCGTTCTTTAGCGTTGAGAGAGTTTGCATTGGGAGTAGAAGGATTGGAAAGGTTTGTAAGAAAAGAACCTCTAAGAAGAATACACGAAAGTGTTTTTGGAGTATTAGCATTGGAAAGTGAAGATGTTGACCCAAGATTATAAAAGCCAACGCAATTTACAGCACATTTCAATCCTCGTTCCTGTGGTTGCAAAAAGCTGTAAGCCAACGCTGAAAGAAACGAATGAAAAGAAAGCCAGCAGACAACATTGTATATAAAAAACAACCGATTTAGTAATAAAATCAAGGGTTTTGACTCGTATCAAACTTTGTCCTTAACCGAAAGTTTGGTACTTCGAAATCCTCAACTTTTCATCAGCTACTAAACGTTGGCGGTAATTAGGTATGAAGAAAACACTACTATTAAATTTCCTGTTAATTTCATTAATATGTCTCTTTGATTCTTGCACTTCTTACAGAGAAGCACAGAAGGTAGACTTATCAAACATGGAGTGTGTGATTGTATTGAACCTACAGAATAGGGCCGACACTATAATGACGTTGACTGAATCTCCTGTAGGACCACGTGCTGAGAGAACGGTTAAGGCATTTTTCACAGATGACCAAAGTGAAAGTTTTTGCTTCCTGAACAGTAACTACAGCAGTTACCCAGATACTGCGATTATCCAGAACCTGAATTGGGAATTACTTATCAGTTCTTATGATAGCATAAAGACACAGGAGCCTGTAAAAGCCTATTTTGGGACAATCATTGAAAATGATACAACTTGGGAGCAAATGAAACCTAACTTCCCAACTCGTTTCATTCTTTAC
>CAXBCF010000049.1:0-5528 GCA_963973975.1 uncultured Flavobacteriales bacterium | reverse complement strand
TACCCATACTTCTAATTCTCCCATTGAAGTTCCATGCATGTGGTACCAAAATGAATACTCTACTGCTTGCAAAGAGGAATCAACAAAAATTGGCGGTGAAACAAATTCTGCAAAACTTCCTAAGCCTCCTCCTGAGGTTTCTAAAAATACATAAGTACCACCAGAGTTAGGAAATAAGGTGTGGTCAACTAGGGGACCTGTTCCTCCTGATGACCAATTATTGCCAGTAGACTCTAATGACTCCCATCGTGGAGCGTTTGTTGTGCTTGAACTCCAACCTCTTGGCCATGGATTTGCTGTGATACGCGAAGCAAATGTCTCAAAATCTTCTAAGTATGGTACACCGTAGGAGGTATTAAAGGTCTCAGGCCCTACCCATGCAGATACATCTGTTCCACCACAATTTGAACGAACATATACATCATAAGTCGTTCCTTGCTGCAAGCCTGTAATAGTAAACAAGCTAGTTGGAGAGGATCCACTCGTTCCTGTTCCTAATGTAAAGCCGGCTAAGCCATACTCATAATTCACTGTGCCAGCTCCGCCAACTGCGTTTACTTGTGCTGAATTTAACGTAGGGTTGAGAACCTGAATGTCAGTAGGTGGTGAAGCTGTAGTAACAGTTATAAAAATGGTATCATTTAAGTTCAAGGTATCAAGATTCCCATTAGGATTTGAGGTATAAACTTTAACTGTATTTGCTCCTGCATTAAATGTTGCATTACCTAAAGTTAGTTGAGCAGTATTTAGACCTAATCCATTAACTGTATCAAGCAACCCGATATACTGAAACGTTGGTTGCGCAACTCCATTTACTTCCCAATTAACATCAACAGAATCTATTTGATTAAATCCTGCATTCTTTATTGTTGCAACTACATTAAGATTTCCAGCACAAAAAACTGATGGAGAATCTACCGACAAAACTGCAGCATTATCAAATCCTTGAACATCGAATTCATAAACTAAAGAACCACAAAATTGACGAATGTGGAAAGTAGGAGAAGGTGGGCCTCCACCATAACCCACATTTTGACCAGTATTAAAATACATGTTAGCATCTGAAAATACTGTTGGGTCAGTTGGGGTATTAGTATGATAACGAGTTCCTGCTTCTATCATAAAACCATAGGTTGCACCAGCAGGTATTACAATTGGATTTTGTAATACCACAGTTGTTTCTGCAGTATTACTTGTTGAAACAACACTACCAGACTCATGTTGCACCCAGTTATTGGTAGTTGCAACATTTGGAGCCCCATTTATACTATCTGTAGAATACCAGATAGTGTAAGGTATAGTTCCCACGTTGAATACATTTTTAATTTCAACAATTTTAATGCCTGTCTTTGCATGCACATTGAAAGTAACACCAGATTGCCCATTGTTAGGAACAATTGTTGGCTGATTGGTTACCGTAAATTGTTGAGCGTTTCCTAGCTGTGGAGTCAAGTAAAACAAGGCTCCAACTAAGATACAAGCAAATTTAGAAAGTCTAAATATTTTCATAGTAATATGGGTTTTTGATTAATAGATTTAAATATAAATGAAGCTCTAAATTAGGATGGTATATTTGAAAGACAAAACTTGAATTTTTCAAAAATGCAAAAACTGTAGAAAATTTGACGCCAAAATACTAGAAATCATTGCCTAAAAAAGTTATCTTAAAAAAAGTTAAAACACGAATTGGTTAATAAAATAATAACGGTGATTTATTTTCTTATTAAGAAATTAATCATACTAGAAACTAAATAAAACTAATCAGATCCAATTCGGTGATTGTTTACTTTTATTATTTGAAAAACTAGCTAAATAATGAATTTTAGAACCGAAGTTGACGCTATTAAATCTGATTTGCGAATTGATCATAGTAAAGGCATCTTTCTAAGTGGTAGTTGTTTTGCCGAAAATATTGGAAAACAGCTTTTGCAAAGAAAATTTAATGCATTGATTAATCCATTGGGAATAAGCTACAACCCAATTTCAATTCAGGGTTTAATCAATGCAGAGGTTGATGACTTTAAAGACTTTCAAAAAAAGGAAGATATCTGGTTTCACTACCAATTACATTCACAATTCGGTGAAGCTTCTGAATATACTCTGAAAGAAAAAATAAGTCAAGCTTTAAAAATTCAAAACAAACAGCTTGAAGAAACTACTACTATAATTATTAGTTATGGGACAGCTAACGTTCATGAATTAATCTCAAGTAATGAAATAGTCAACAACTGCCACAAACAAGCTGCTTCACTTTTTAGGAAAAGAACGCTTAGTCAAGAAGAAATTGTTGCTTCATTTCAAAAAAACAAGATAAAACTTGAGGAAAAGTATGGAAAAGAATTTCAGTTTATTTTAACTGTCAGTCCAGTTCGGCATTTAAGAGAGGGGTTTCGAGAAAACTTAATCAGTAAATCAATTTTACACCTTGCAGTAAATCAAATTATAAAAGAGAATTCGAATTGTATTTATTTCCCCTCTTATGAAATAATGATGGATGATTTGAGAGATTACCGCTTTTATAATGATGATTTACTTCACCCCAACGAATTTGCAGTGAATTATATTTGGAAAAAATTTGAAACAAGTTTTTGCAGCGAAACAATCAAGCAAATCAATAACAAAATAGAAGTATTTAATCAATCTATCAATCACAGAGCCTTTCAACCAAAATCGAATAAGCATAGTTCATTTCTAAAAAATTTAAAAAAGCAATTAATCGACTTTCAAGCCACTTCACAAATTGACTTTAGCGAAGAAATTATAGCACTTGAAAATAAAATAAGCAATCCTTAAAGCCATTTGCTTTAGTACCTTTGAAGTTTTTATAGCATATTTGTGGAAGAATACTCCTCTAAACTTTTAACAAAGGCAATTGAACAGTTTGCAAGTCTTCCGGGAATTGGAAAGCGGACGGCAATGCGTTTAGCTTTGCATTTACTCAAACAGGATAAAGAGCATGTCAAACAATTTGGAACAGCCTTTATTGATTTGCGAGAAAAAATTCAATACTGTAAAAAATGTTACAATATTTCAGAAACTGAAATTTGTAGTATCTGCTCAAACCCAAGAAGAGATCAGAGTATTATTTGTGTAGTAGAAGACATTAGAGATGTGATGGCGATTGAAAATACCTCACAATATAAAGGATTGTACCATGTTTTAGGTGGAATTATTTCTCCCATGGATGGAATTGGACCTGCAGACCTTACCATTGATGAATTGGTAAATCGGGTTTCAGAGGGGAAAGTAAATGAAGTAATCATGGCATTGAGCACTACAATGGAAGGAGACACTACCAATTTTTACTTATTCAAGCGCTTAAAACACATTGAACTGCAAGTTTCAACCATTGCGAGAGGAATTGCAATAGGTGACGAATTAGAATATGCCGATGAATTAACTTTAGGTAAATCCTTAATCAATCGTGTGCTCTACGAAAACACATTAGCTAGATAAGCAATGGAACTCAGCATTATCATTGTCAATTACAACGTTCAGTATTTTTTGGAAAACTGCTTACTAAGCGTTTTTCAAGGATTAAAAAGTATTGAAGCTGAAGTATTTGTAGTTGACAACAACTCCATTGATGGTTCCTTAAAAATGCTTGAAAAAAAGTTTCCACAAGTAAACGTAATCGCAAACACAGGTAACAAAGGATTTTCAAAAGCAAATAACCAAGCCATTGCTCAAGCAAAAGGAGAATTCATTTTATTGCTCAATCCTGATACTGTTGTAAAAGAAGATACTTTTAGAATTTGTATGGATTTTTTTAAAGCTAATCCACATGCAGGAGGTCTTGGAGTAAAAATGTTTGATGGAAAAGGCTTGTTTCTTCCTGAATCTAAAAGAGGTTTACCAACTCCTGAAGTAGCTTTTTATAAAATTTTCGGATTATCTCAACTCTTTCCAAAGTCGAAAAAATTTGGGCAATATCATCTAGGACACCTTTCAAAAGATCAAAATCATGAAATTGATGTAATAAGTGGTGCATTTATGATGATTCGAAAAAAAGTACTCGATAAAATTGGCTGGTTGGATGAGAGTTTTTTCATGTATGGCGAAGACATTGATATTTCTTATCGAATTACAAAAGCAGGATATAAAAATTACTATTTATCAGATACATCAATTATTCATTACAAAGGTGAAAGCACTAAAAAAAGTAGTATCAACTATGTTTTTGTATTTTACAGAGCCATGGCAATTTTTGCCAAAAAACATTTTTCTAATAAAAACGCCAGACTATTTTCTGCTTTAATCAACATTGCGATTTATGCAAGAGCTGCTATTGCAATTGCAACTCGAATGGCTAAAAGCATTCTTCTTCCTATTATAGATTTTACATTTCTTTTTATTGGAGTCTTTACCTTTAAAAGCTTTTATGAGGAAAATATTAAGTTTGTCAGTGGAGGGGCTTATCCTGTCGAAGTAGAAACCTATGGAATTCCAATAATTTCTTTTATTTACCTCTTTCAATTATGGATTTCAGGAGCCTACTATATTCCTACTAAATTTAAAAATATTGTAAAAGGTGTCTTCAGTGGTTCACTGACATTATTAATAGTTTATTCTTTGCTTGATGAAAACTATCGCTTCTCAAGAGCAATTATATTATTTACTGTTTTACTAGCAATTATTGCAATTCCTTTTGTAAGGTACCTACTTCATTTAAGTGGTTTGAGAAAATTTGCTAAAACTAAAGCGCCTAGAATTGCGATAGTTGGAGAGAAAGATGAAGTAATTCGCATTCATTCATTCTTAGATCACACCTTAATTGAGCCTGAAAAAATCATTCACATCAACACAAGTTATGAAATTTCTGATGAAAACTCTGAGTTTGAAGGCAAACTCGATCAGTTAGCTGACTTAGTTGAAATTTATCAAATTGATGAAGTAGTTTTCTGTGCAAAGAATTTAAGCTCTAAAATAATTATAGAAGAAATGACGCTTCTGAGCAAATACAATATTGAGTTTAAAATTGCTCCACCAAAAAGTCTATACATTATTGGTTCTAATTCTATAGAAAATTCAGGGGAATACTACTTGATAGAAACGGATGTTTACATTAAGCCTGTTAATCAAAGAAATAAACGCTTATTAGACATTATATTAAGTGTGCTATTTCTTCTTTTAAGTCCGCTATTTATCCTTTTTTCGAATTTTAAATCAACTTATTACATGCAAATATTTCAGGTTTTGCAAGGTAAAATATCTTTTGTTGGCTTCTACAAAATCAGTGACAAAATAGATAAAAGTCTGCGAATAAAACAAGGTATCTTGAACCCAACTGACAACCTAGACAAAAATAAGATAGAAGACCACAAGTTAATTGAACGCCTCAATTTAGAATATGGAAAAGAATATAATTGGAGCAATGACTTAAAATTAATATTTTACAACCTCAGTAAGATTGGGAGACCCATTACTCATTAATAAAAGACTTTACATTTTAGAGTTTAGAAAAGAGAAAAAAAAATGATTAATCCTGAATTTGGTTGTCACATTTAGTTCTTCGTTTTATAAAAGTA
>CAXBCF010000048.1:0-6745 GCA_963973975.1 uncultured Flavobacteriales bacterium | reverse complement strand
CGGTGGTGTGAGAGGCGCACTCCGTCAGTCAACGGCGGAGCCGTCTACTCAATTGTATGCCCGTGCTTTCTTTTCGTCCGTGCGGTTGGGCAGCCATACTCTTTGGCAAGTTTTGGCTTTTGCGGCTGCTTTGAGCGACTTGCCAATGTGTATGGATGCGAAGGGTTGGCATTATTAATTCCACAAGTTCATTATCATTTGTTTAATTGTTCCATTCTCCAATTTCAGTCCAAGTGGTTTTGAAATATCTTGTCCCTGTGATAAATGCAAAGAAGTATTGTAAATAATACCCAATAAGAAATAGGTCTCAGGTATTTGAACTCCAATGCTTGCTGCAAAATGAAGTTTGTTTTTCGTTCCGTTGTATTCCTCTATGAACTTCCTCTGGTTTTCAGCATCAGGGATTTTGTCATAAACCAATTGTTCAATCCGATTTCTAACTCCAAAACAAATTGCAAGTGGGTCGAATGTTTCATCATCAAATAAATACCGTCTGACTTCTCTAAATATCTTTTTGAAGAATTTATCAGGCGTGCCCCAATCAGAGTTCAGATTTAAGGCTTTAAATTCATTCGTTATATCAATGGCTTCCGAATCAGGGTGGAAGTGAAAATAGTGTGCATCAACCGTATCTTTAATGGTTCCATCTTCACGGTTGTAAATGATGTTCAGGATGTGCTGGTTGGTCTTAACCTTGATATCCTTTATGTAACAAACTTTGATTTTATTGTCGTTGAAGCAGAAGTGATTAAAAAACAACGGGTCTAAATGTGTGAGTAGAATTGGAAAAATTCTCCTTTTCTGACCTTTCATCTCTTCAATAAAGGTTGAGATGTAGTACTGAAAAGTTATCAGGTTTGCATCATCCATGTAGTCAAAAATTTCGTCAATAACAAGGATGCAATCTTTCTTTTTGAAGCTATTTCTGGTCTTTAAAAGCAGAGCCATGAATGTCAAAATATCTCTTTGTCCATTTGATATTTCATGTGCTTTTGGCCAATTGACAACAAGGCTGTTTCCTTCAGCTTTTGGTTTTATATCGAACCTGTCTTTAACAGGATTGTAATTTGCAATTGTCTCTGTGTAATGCTGCTTTTTATCTAAGAAGTATAGGTATTTACACGCTTTTTTAAAGTCAACCCCCATCTCATTTCTTACGGTGATTAACTGCCATGCGGTTAAATAATAATCCACTTCATCATTCAAAACTTCAAAGCCGAAAGATTGAATTATCGAAGCGAATTTTGAAAACTCATCATGTGCTTTAAGCTCATCAAGCAGATTATCTTCAATCCATGTTTTTATCTGATTTCCTGTTCCATCTCGATTATTAATTTGCTCAATAGCTGGCTCTATGAGCTTTTTAAAAGCCTTAAGCTCAAATCTTGAAAAGTCAATTTTGTTTTCAATAATATAGAAGAACCTACCTGAGCTGAATAAGTTTGATATATTAATTAGAATTTTATTTCCGTTTGCTCCAAAATAAGCTTTTAGAGTTGCTGAGTGGTATGCAAAATCGACCTTCGGTGGAATTGTTTGAATCAAGGTCGTACGGACAATGTCTAAAGATGTTCTTGCAAAAGGCGGACGACCTGGAATTGTTTGAACAACTGATTTTGGCTCGGTCTGGTTTTTAATAACAACCACATCAAACGTATCGCTGATTGTGTTTCGATTATCGTCAGCGATTAATTCGGTGCCATTGGATAACGTGATTTTTAATTCAGGACGATTAGCAGTGGATTTATTGAAATATTCTTTATCACCTAATTCAATTTTATCCCTTTTCAAGCGGTCAAATGCAAGTGCAAATGAACTTTTTCCAAAACCATTTGGTGCCACAAGAATATTCGCTTTGTTAGGGTTCAAATCAAGTTGAAATGACTTATTGCCAATACCTTTTACATTCGTTATTTCTACTTGATTAATGTTCATACACTATTGGGCGTTAAGATTTTGCATATTTCGCCACGGGCTCAGCAGCAATACTCAACGAATCGCCTTCTACTCCCCAAATTTCCGCAATACTATCTTGAATAAGATTCTTAGATTCTTCAATCTTCTTTTCAAAATTTTGAATTTCTACTTGAATCTTCTCAAGATTATCAACAAGCCTATTTTGTACCTCTATTGGCGGTACAGGAATTTTTACTTCCTTGACTAACTTAATATTTAAGTTCTTGACAACACCTCCTGTTGCAGCTTTTTCAAATTGATCTTTAACAAACTGAGATGACAATATGTAGAAAATATAGTCCGTGGTGATATTTTCCGCTTTGGGTTTAAATACTAACCAACCGTCATGAATACATCCCGTTATTTTTGAAATATATGGTCTACCAAAGCTCATTGAATTTGAAAGAATAAAATCCCCTGGATTTACTAGGCGTGATTTCTTTAAACCCTCAGGTATAATTTTTTCTTTGGTTTCAGTTATATATCTAGTACCCTCTTTTGCATCACCTATTTTAATCCAATTAATTCCATCTGGTGCCTCTGTAATAAAATCTTTAATCGGTCTTGGTGAGCCACCTCTTTGAATTTCAAATAACTCTTGAAGTTCAAAAATTGGATATTCTGATTGGCCAAGTATAATTTCCTTGTATTTATCACCATTAAGGTTCAGATTCCCTTCTTCAAGAATGTCTTTCTTATTAACAGTGTGAGCATACTCGCTCTGAATTAATTCGTCTGGATTGTTTTTAAAGTTTTTATAAGTGGCAATTGCTTTGGGTAACTCAGAATCTCTTATTTCAGTACGTTGAGAGCCTAAACTATAACCATCATTATTAATCTTTACAAAAAGTAAATTATCAGTTGTTTTACTTAGTTGATTATCAAAAACTAGAATGCTAGTTTTTACACCGCTATATGGATTAAAAACACCTGAGGGTAAGCTCATTATCGAAACTAAATGATTGGATAACATCAGTTTTCTAAGGTCTTTGTAAGCATTACCATTTTGAAATAAAATACCTTCAGGAACAACTATTGCCGCTTTACCTTTGGGATTAAGGTGTTCAGCTATGTAATCCACAAACAGCACTTCCGAACGATTGCTGTTAATGGTAAACTTCTTGTGCGGTCGAATGCCTCCTTTCGGACTCATAAATGGTGGATTGGCAAGCACCACATCAAAGTTTTCATTCCAACGTTCTTCGCTGCTTAAGGTGTCATATTCGTTAATGTGTGGGTCAGAAAATCCGTGCAAATACAAATTCACCAAGCTCAATCGCACCATGTCGGGCGAAATGTCGTAACCTGCAAAATTCTGAATCAGTTTTTTTCGGTCGTCAGGTGTGAGTTGGTCTCCTAAATTATTGAAAGGCTTTTTCTCAAGTTTGTTGTACTCGTAAATATTCAAACCTTCTTTGTTGGCTTTGGTATGTTTGAGTAGAATATGCTTGTAAGCCGAAATCAAAAAACCCGCTGTTCCACAAGCTGGATCGAGAATGGTTTCACCTTTGTCAGGGTCAATAATCGCCACCAAAAAGTCAATAACGTGTCTCGGTGTTCTAAACTGTCCTGCATCTCCTTGCGACCCCATCACCGAAAGCAGGTATTCAAAAGCATCACCCAATTTTTCGCTATGAGTGTATTCAAACTCGCCAATGGTTTTCAGAAACAGTTTCAGCGTTTCTGGGTCACGATAAGGCAAATAGGCATTATTGAAAATATCCCGAAACAGTTGTGGAATGTTCGGGTTCTTCTCCATGCTTTCAATTGCATCCGAATATAGGCGAAGCATTTCGGCAGCCGTTACCTTGGTGTCAAACAGTTTGTCCCAAGCGTATTTTTCATAATCACCTGAAAAGAACTTTGCCGAACCACCCAATTCAATGGCTTCTTTGTCCATGTCGTCCATGAACTTATAAATCAAGCCAATGGTAATTTGCTCAATCTGAGCTTTCGGGTCAGGCAGTTTCCCTACCAAAATATCTCGGCAATCGTCTATTCTTTTCTTCGTTTGTGTATCTAACATATATTCCTTTTGTTAAGCAGCGAACCGCTCTAAATTCACGTAATCTTTAATGTAAACCGGAATTACTTCACGGTATTTTGCTGCCACTTCTTTGAATTGCGAAATTGTAAGCATTGGGTGTGTTTGCAAGGCGTGGAAATCTTTAGAAGAAATGATTTTCCGAATGTCTTGGTCAACAATGTAGGCTTTGAAAAAGTATTTTAAGGCTCTCAAATTCACATCTTCTTCGGGTGGATAAATGGAAATGAATTTGTCGAATTCTTCTTCGAGCAATTCATCCTTTGATTTAAATTTAGGAATGATACCAAAAACCTTTTCTACCACTTCCCGAATAGAAACTTTGCGGTCAATCTTAGCTGCTTTTCTCAGTTTTTCAAGGTTGAAGTATTCTTCGGGTTTATCGAAAATCTCCTGCTGAATATGGCTGATTACATGTTCCCAATTTCCGAGTTCCACATTTTTCTTGATGATGTCATCCATCTTGATGCGGTCTTCAAATTTCTTGAACAACATGCGGTCAATCTTCATCCCTTCATAACCGATTTGCTGTTCATTCAAAGTCAATAAAGGGTCTGGTTGAAAAGTTGTGTATTTGTCAAGGTCAACACCACCGCCACCACCTTCACCGCTTCCTTTCTTTGGTTTAGGAAGTTTGAGTTTTTCATCATAGTCGAATTTCTCTTCAAAATATTCGCAGTTGGCAAAGAAGTCGAAGAGATTGAATATTTCCTTTTCGTGTCGTTGTGTTTCTTCTTCGTTCAGTTCGTTTTTAAAGGTGTATTCAAAAGTATTTTTGCGAGTTCCTCTTCCTTTTATCTGCACAAAATCCGCTGGACTAAAAATCGGTCGCATCATACAGATATTTAATAAATCAGGACAATCATAACCTGTGGTCATCATGCCAACTGTAACGCAAACCCTTGTTTTGCAAGATTTGTAACCTTCTAACCAAGTGGTTTTTCCGCTCAGGTTGTTGTTGGTAAAGTTGATGGTCATTTGTTGAGCATCACCAACCTGAGAAGTTACCTGAACCGCAAAATCAGAGTTGTATTTGTTCGGGAAAAGTTGCTCCGCAAACTCATTCAGCATTTCGGTCAGTTTACGAGCATGGTTTTGACTTACGGCAAAAATGATGGTTTTGCCAATTTCATTGGTAATAGGGTCACGCAAGGCGTTTTCTAAAAATGTTTGACAAAAAACGCTATTCGTTTTTTCAGAAAAGAATTTCTTTTCAAAATCACGGGAAACAAAGGTTTCCGTTTCTTCACCTTCTTCAGTGGGAACAACCACCGCATAACCTTCATCAGAAAGCAGTTGTGTCGTAATTTCAGTTCGGGCATCTAAAACCTTTGGATTAATAAGATAACCGTCTTTTACGCCATCCAAAAGAGAATATCGGAAAGTTGGGTCGCCACCTTCACAACCGAAGGTTGAGTAGGTATCTCGTAACATTCTCCGTTCAATTTCTCTCGGGTCGTTTTCTTTTACCTTTTCAGGGTCAACACCTTTCAAGTAGTCTCTTGGTGTGGCTGTCAATCCTAATTTGTAGCCATGGAAATATTCAAAAACGGCTCTGGCGTTTCCTGAAATCGAACGGTGGCTCTCGTCCGAAATGAGCAAATCAAAATCCGTTGGCGAAAAATCGTAGCGGTATTTGTCATTGAACATCAGCGATTGAATGGTGGTCACAACAATATCCGCTTTGTGCCAATCGCTTCGGTGTTCTTTGTAAATGAAAGTGCTGTAATCGGGTTTGAGATATTGGGTAAAAGCTTTCCAAGCCTGGTCTTCCAATTCCAAACGGTCAACCAAAAACAAAACCCGTCTTGCGTTTTGTGTTCGCAGGAACAAACGAATAACAGCAGCAGAAGTCAAGGTTTTTCCTGTTCCTGTTGCCATTTCAAACAAAAAGCGGTCTTTGCCTGCGGCAACTGCTTTCTGTAAATGTTCAATGGCACTTAATTGATAATGGCGAAGAAATCTAAGTCCGTTTGTCCAAATAAAATCTTTGCTGGCTTCAATGCTTCCTTGCCATTCAGGTCGTTCAGCATAGTCAGGCATTTGAATAGAAGCGATATAGTCAATCGCTACTTTTTCGCTTGCTAAGGCATTTCGGTCAGGATTCCATTCTTTGATTGCTCCGATTTCGGAAGGTGAAGGAAACTTGTAAATCGGTTTCGGATTCCCTTTGGTAACATCCCAAAAATAATGAACGATTCCATTCGATAAAATCACATATTGAGCACCAACAGTCTTGGCGTATTTTCTTGCTTGTTCTTTAGCAACAAGTGGGTGAAGGCTTTCTTTTTTCGCTTCTAATACGCAAATCGGTTTATTGTTACTGTCAACCAATAAAAAGTCAAGCGAACCGTTTTTTGTCTTTTCATAGTCGTTTCCCCAAGCGTCAATTTCCTTTTGAGAAATCTTCACATGGTTTTCAAGCAGAATGTTTGCTTTTCCTTCCTCATTGTCAAAGAATCTCCATCCCGCTTCTTCGAGCAGTTGGTTTATTTTAATTCTTGCATGAGCTTCATTTTTCATTCTTCAATTTCTATGTTTTTCTGTCGAGCGTTGGCAAAAAATAGCTCTTTTGGTTTTTCAGCGTTTGCCTCTGTGTCAGCAAAAACCAAATGTGCTATTTGTGGTCGGCTTTTTCAGCATGGCATACAACGTAGGAATATGATCATTGATCATATATCTTTTATATATAAGGCTAAGTTAACAAATCTTTGATATTCATAAAGGACCTATTCGCTACATGAG
>CAXBCF010000047.1:0-6923 GCA_963973975.1 uncultured Flavobacteriales bacterium | reverse complement strand
TACTTTAATTCAATTCTATATCTTTATCAACAATTAGTTGTGCAACAGGCACAACACCTATAAGCAATAGCGCCCTGCGGGACGCTACTGCTCATAGCCAAACCGTAAGGCCAAAATAGAATAATTACAAAAGTTAAATAAACACAGACATGGGTGTATATATAAATAAGAGTTGTCCCAATTGCAAAGTTTCTCTATCTGATGGTTATAGACGAACTAAAATTCCTGATTTCTTAGGTTTACCAAAAATAACTTGCTGGAAATGTAATACTATTATAAATACAGGTTTAAAGCCCTACTCTAAATTCAGTTATTTTGGTAAGTTTTATTTTTGGATAGCGGCAACTATAACTTCTCTCATTCAAGGTTTATTGGCAGGGATGATGTTTTATTTACCCTGCCTACTCATAAATTCAGATTGGGCTGTAGCTAACATAAAGTATTTATTTTTTACAGGTTTATTAATTGGATTTGTATGGCAATTTAGAATTTATGTTATTAATATTAAATGGGTTGAGGAAGAATTTAAAAATAAAGGTGAATCAATGAAGCTTTAAAGCATAAATCCCCCGCTACCGCGCGATTGCATCGCGTGGTCTAGAAGAATAGTGGTTTTCGCAAGTTTCGTTCTTAGTGGCTATCTTTGCCTTTTTCGGAAAAGATCGGAGCTTCAAAACTCCCAACCAATCAATTCCAATAACCTTTCATAATTCCAATAAAAAGGCTTACTTTATCAATTAATAAATTCAAAAAAATCTCCGATAATTGTACTGAAGAGATTTGTATTTAACTCAAAACACATTGATTGATCAAGAGCAGGAATTAAAGGAGCTTAGAAGACGTTACCGGGCATTGTTGAGGGTGAGTAAAAACGTCACCACCAAGTCTGATAAAGAGAAGGTTCGCAAGGCATTTGACTTAGCCATTGAAGCGCATAAAGATATGCGCCGTAAATCTGGAGAGCCCTACATTTATCATCCTATTGAAGTGGCGAGAATTGCTGCGGAAGAAATTGGTTTGGGTACTACTTCCATCATCTGCGCCTTACTTCACGATACTGTTGAAGACACAGACATCACACTAGACGACATTGAACGACTTTTTGGGAAAAAAGAGCGAATCATTATTGATGGATTGACAAAAATTTCAGGTGTGGTAGATTTTAACGTATCGCTGCAAGCCGAAAATTTTAGGAAAATTCTTTTAACACTTTCCGATGATGTTCGGGTGATCCTAATCAAACTAGCAGATCGATTACACAACATGCGCACCCTCGATTCAATGCGCCGTGACAAGCAGCTGAAAATTGCATCTGAAACACTGTTTTTGTTTGCTCCACTTGCACACCGTTTGGGTTTGTATACCATTAAAATGGAATTGGAGGATTTGGCTTTAAAGTACACAGAGCCTGAAATCTATGAAGAAATTAGCAGCAAACTTAGAAAGACCAAAGCCGTTAGAAGTCGTTTTGTAAACCGATTTTCCTTGCCAATTATTCAAGAGTTGGAAAAGCAGAAAATTGCGTTTGAAATCAAGGCTAGAACCAAGTCGATTTATTCGATTTATAATAAAATGAAGACCAAAAACATCAGCTTCGAAGAGGTGTACGATGTTTTTGCAATTCGAATAATCATCGATACCAAATTAGACCGAGAAAAAGCGGATTGTTGGAATGCCTATTCCATCGTAACTGATTTTTATCAACCCAACCCCGATCGTTTAAGAGATTGGCTGTCAACACCCAAAGCGAATGGCTATGAATCTTTGCATACCACGGTGATGAGTCCGGGAGGAAGATGGGTAGAGGTTCAAATTCGTTCCAAACGAATGGACGATATTGCTGAAAAGGGATTTGCAGCTCATTGGAAATATAAGGAAGGTGCTACAGAATCAAATTTTGACAATTGGATCAATAAAATTCGGGAAATGCTCGAAAATCCTGATACCAATGCAGTTGAATTTATTGATGATTTCAAACTAAACCTTTTCTCTGAAGAGATTTTTATTTTCACTCCAAAAGGGGAAATTCGAAACTTGCCCATAGGTTCTTCTGCACTTGACTTTGCTTTTGAAATTCACTCTGAAGTTGGAATGCACTGCATGGGAGCCAAGGTAAACCACAAATTAGTTCCTTTGAGTACTAAACTCCAAAGTGGCGATCAGGTTGAAATTATAACTTCCAAAAAACAAAAGCCCAATGAAAGTTGGATGGATTATGTGATTACTGGAAAGGCAAAATCCAAAATTAAAGCTGCTTTAAAAGAAGACAAAAAACGATTAGCACTAGAAGGAGAAATAAAGTTTAAAAGGCTGCTAAACAAGCAGCAAATTAAGCACACCAAAGAAAATATCAAAGAATTGCAGCGCTTTTTCCGCCAACCTTCGCCTCAAGAGTTGTATTACCAATGTGAAATCGGTCGCTTAAACTTGAATCGATTAAAAGAATTAGAAGTTAGTAAAGGCATTATCAAGGGGTTTGCTTCGGCAGAAAAGAAAATCGAAGAGCCCGAAAAATCGACCATAAGTTCTACTGACCTTAACAACTACAAAGAAGACATGTTGGTGTTGGGGGAGGAGATGGAAAAATTTGACTATAAATTTTCACCCTGTTGCAATCCTATTCCTGGCGATGAAGTGTTTGGGTTTTTAACCATTAACGATGGCATCAAAATTCATAAAACCAACTGTCCTAATGCGGTGCAATTGATGTCGAACTATGCCTACAGAATTGTAAAAGCCAGGTGGAACAGTCAGCAAAAGATTGCTTTTTTAACAGGTATAAAAGTCACTGGAATCGACGATGTGGGTTTGGTGAACAGCATTACCAAATTGATTTCTGAAGAACTTAACGTAAACATGCGTTCCATTAATTTTGATTCGAACGACGGAGTTTTTGAAGGAAAAATTATGTTTTTTGTACACGATACAAAACACCTTAATCGCCTCATTGAGCGAATGAAAAAAATAAAAGGTGTGATCAATATTTCCAGAATTGATAATTAGTATTTTATTTAATTAGCTGGTGAAGAAAACTTATTTTTGTGCTTTAATATAATGGATGTCTTTAACGAAAGAAACAATAGATAAGGTTCACCAAATTTTTTCAGCTTATCTGGAAAAAAATGGTCATAGAAAAACACCTGAGCGCTTTGCTATTTTGAGTGAAATATATGAGCAAAGTGGCCATTTCGACATCGAATCACTTTACATTTCAATGAAAAATAAAAAGTATCGTGTAAGTCGCGCTACTTTATACAATACCATTGATTTACTTCAGGCTTGTAATTTGGTTAGAAAACATCAATTCGGCAACAACATTGCTCAGTTTGAACGCTCTTACGAATACAAGCAACACGATCATTTGGTTTGCACAAAATGCAACAAGGTGATTGAGTTTTGTGATCCTAGAATTCAGCACATAAAATCGACAGTGGGAGAGTTATTGGATTTTTACATTCTCCATCACTCTTTAAATTTGTATGGCATCTGTAGTTCATGTCAAAATCTAAACGAAAAAATAACAAAAGAAAAGTCAGCTAAAATTGACTGATCTTTTTTCAAAGAAATTAGAATTATTAATAATGAGGATTCACCTCGAATGGTAATAAGAATAAAACAATGAGTAAAGTAAAAGTAGATGTGTTATTAGGCCTTCAGTGGGGCGATGAAGGCAAAGGAAAGGTAGTTGATGTTTTAACTCCAAAATACGATGTGATTGCACGTTTTCAGGGTGGTCCAAACGCCGGACATACGCTTGAGTTCAACGGAATTAAACATGTTTTACACACGATCCCATCAGGTATTTTTCATACCAATAAAAAGAACTTGGTAGGAAATGGTGTTGTGATTGATCCTGTAATCTTTTTAAAAGAAATAAAAGCCCTTGAAGATAGAGGAGTGAATGTGCAAGAGGGACTTTACATTTCAAGAAAAGCACACCTTATTTTACCAACTCACCGATTGTTAGATGCTGCATCTGAAAAAGCGAAAGGAAAGCAAAAAATTGGTTCAACCTTAAAAGGAATTGGGCCAACTTACATGGATAAGACAGGTAGAAATGGCTTGAGAATCGGAGACATTGAGTCGGTTAACTTTTTAGATAAATACGAACAACTCAAGCAAAAGCATTTTGATTTATTAGCCCAGCACGATTTTGAGTTCGACATGGGAGAAATGGAAAAAGAATGGTTGGCTGCAGCAAATGCGTTCAAAAAGTTCAACTTGGTAGACAGTGAGCATTTTGTGAATAAGGAGCAAAAAGCACAGCACAAAGTACTTGCAGAAGGTGCTCAGGGAACGCTTTTAGACATTGATTTTGGTTCTTATCCATTTGTTACTTCATCCAACACAATTACTGCTGGAGCTTGCACTGGTTTAGGCGTTGCTCCCAATCAAATTGGAGAAGTGTTTGGAATTTTTAAAGCCTATTGTACGCGTGTTGGTTTAGGACCATTTCCAACAGAGTTGCTCGACGAAACAGGTGAGCGATTGAGAAAAGCAGGAAATGAATTTGGAGCAACCACCGGAAGACCGAGAAGATGTGGTTGGATCGATTTGCCAGCTTTAAAATATGCGATTATGATTAACGGAGTAACTCAGTTAATCATGACCAAAGCAGACGTTCTCAGTGAATTTGAAACCATAAAAGTTTGTACTGCTTACATGCATAAAGGTGAAGAAATCGATTATTTACCCTTTGATGTATTGGGCGATGATTTAAAACCTGTTTATGAAGAATTAGCGGGTTGGTCTGAAGATTTAACAGGTTTAAATGATGCAAGCGAATTACCGGATTCTTTGAAAGCTTATGTAGACTATTTGGAAGAAAAACTAGAAACACCAATCTTAATTGTTTCGGTGGGTCCTGATAGAAGTCAAACTTTGGTGAGAGATTTGGAATGGTTTGAAGCTTAAACGCATGTTGAAGCAGCTCACTTTTATTTTGTTTTTCCTCTTTTTGACGACTGCTACATTGTTTTCACAAAAGAAAACACAAATTCAAATTATTCAAGCGGATAATTTGGTTTCTAGAGAAGTAGCCGGACAGAAAATTCAAGTGCTAATTGGCGATGTCATTTTTAAACATCAAAACGCTTTGATGTATTGCGACAGTGCTTATAATTTCACTTCCACCAATAGAATTGAGGCTTTTGGTTCTGTTAGAATCAATCAAGGGGACACACTCAACCTTTACGGAGATCACTTAGATTATAATGGAAACACTCAGTTAGCAACTGTTGATGGAAAGATTGTGCGTCTTGAAACCAGTGATTTTATATTGTATACCGATCGCTTGTATTACGACCGTTTGCTGCAGCAAGCGACTTATTTAACAGGAGGGAAAATTATTGGCAAGCAAGACAGCAATACCTTAATTAGTGAACAAGGCTATTACTTATCAACCATTAAACGTTTTACATTCAAAGACAGTGTTCAACTTACCAATCCTGATTTTGAAATGTTTTCGGATACCTTAAAGTACTTTACTCAAACAAAATGGGTGGAGTTTTTAGGTCCCACAGAGATTTTTGGTGATAGCAATTATATTTATTGCGAAAACGGTTGGTATGATACCGATTTAGACCGATCAGAGTACTACGACCATGCTTTTATGATTTCTGATAACCGTATTTTGAGAGGTGATACTCTTTATTATGATCGGGTGATAAGTTATGGAAGAGCTGTTGGAAATGTTGAAATTGAAGACACAACTGAAAACATTATTATCTACGGACAGTTAGCGAAACTTTACGAGTTGAAAGACAGTGTGGTTGTTACAGATAAAGCCTATATGGTTCAAATTATGGAGGAGGACAGTCTTTTTATGCGCGCCGATACCTTTAAAGTCTATAAAAACCTCGATGATGAACGCCAGTTATTTGGGTATCACGATATCAAAATTTTTAAAAACGATCTTCAAGCGATTTGTGATTCCATTGCCTACACATTTGTTGATTCTACAATCAGATTGTATCACGATCCAGTGATGTGGACAGAAAACAATCAAATGACGGCAATTCGGATTGATATTTTAACCGCTGATAGTAAGATTCATTCCATGTTTCTCGATCAGGATGCTTTTATAATTGAACAAGTTGATAGCATTCGTTTCAATCAAATTAAAGGAAAGGTAATGACTGCTTTTTTTAAAGACAGCGAGCTTTCTTTGATTGAAGTCCGCGGAAATGGACAAACAACTTATTATGGCTTGGACGAACAAGACCGATTTATTGGTGTGAATGTTTTAGAAAGCAGTGATTTAGATATTCGAATGAAGGATAAGAAAATCAACACCATCAAGTACATCAATCAACCGAAAGGAATCATGCATCCAATTGGAGATTTAGATCCAGTAAAAGACCTTCGTTATAGTGGTTTTCAGTGGAGAATTAAGGAGAAACCAGAAAAAAGTGATTGTATGTATTAGTATTAATGAAGCTATATTAATTTTCTATGCTTCTTGCAGTTCGCTGTAATCGCGAATAACATTGTAAACGCTGTCTCTTTCTACAGGTTTTCTTCCAACACGTTTTATTAAGTCAACAATTTGATCGGTGGTCATGGTTGGACTTTGTTCTTCAGCACCTGCCATGGAGTAGATTTTAGTTGTATCATCTATGGTGCCATCAATGTCATTTACACCGTAAGCCAAAGTTAACTGAGCTGTTTCTCTTCCAATCATCGGCCAATAGGCTTTTATGTGTGGGAAATTGTCCATGTAAATTCTAGCGACTGCATAGGTTTTTAAATCTTCAATCACGCTCACTTCTCCAACATGCGACATTTGATTGTTGCCACTTCTGTATTTTAGCGGAATAAAAGTATTAAAGCCACCTGTTTCGTCTTGCAAGTTACGCAAACGATTCATGTGGTCAACTCTGTCGGCATACGATTCTATATGTCCATAAAGCATGGTAGCATTT
>CAXBCF010000046.1:0-7323 GCA_963973975.1 uncultured Flavobacteriales bacterium | reverse complement strand
TTTCGGTGGACAGGAAAGTGCTTCGAAACCGCCACAAGCCATATGCAAAACGTTAAAATATCCTCCAACCCCGCATTTTCTACTCACCATCAAACAGCTTCTTAAAAAAGCCTTTCTTTTTTTGTTTGCGTTCTGCTTTTTTCTGTTCCTTTTCGAGGGTAGTTTCGCTCTTTTTAAATGAGTTGAGGAATTTACCAACACCACTTAATTCTTTGAAGTTTTCGCAGTCAATGTCATCGCTGTGAGCAAGCCCTGCATTTATCCATTTCTGATTTCGAGAGTTTCTTAAACACTCTCCAATAATTGGCAATGCCAAGGCACTCCCGGAACCGTATGCTCCATTACTAAAGTGTATACTTGGGTAGGCAGCACCAACGCGACTCACTAAAACAATTTCTTTGTTGTAGCCCACAAACCATGCATCGGCATAATCTTGAGAAGTTCCAGTTTTTCCAGCCCAAGCAGACCTAACCCCGTAGCGATAGGGCAGTGCTGTTCCAGTTCCTTCACGTATTGCCATACTCAATGCTTCATTCACTGCCAAGCAAGTCTCTTCTTCAAGTACTCGCTCTTTTTTGCGCTTCTCTCTTTGAAAAATAATTATACCATCTGAACTCGCAATGGATTCAATGGAATAAGGCTCTACTAAATAACCCAAATTGGCAAAACTGCTATAGGCAATTGCCAATTCTAACATGCTCACCGAGTTTGTTCCCAATATTACCGATGGTTCTTGATTGAGCTCTTCAATAAATCCCAATTTACTCCAAGTTTCCTGAAGTTTTTCGATGCCAACTTGAAAATAGAGGTGAAGCGTAGGAATGTTTTTTGAATAGGCCAAAGAAGCTGCAACCGAATATTTTCCGCCACTTTCACCATCGTAGTTGCTAGGTGTCCAGTCTTCATAATCGGTTAAAACGATTGACTCATTGCTCAAATAATCGCACAATTGAACACCTGATTCAAATGCAGTAGCATACAAAATGGGCTTAAAAGTGGAAGCCAATTGCCTCTTCGCTAAAATTTGATCGTACGGGTTGGTTTGAAAATCGATGCCTCCAAGCCAAGCCTTGATTGCACCTGATTGAGGATTTATTCCCAAAACACCACTTTGCAATTGCGTCAAGACATATTTAAGACTGTCTAAAACACTCATTTCAGGCAATTCTTCTACTTCGTCCCATTGAAAAACAAAGCGTTTCTTCTTTTTAGTGTTCTCAATCGAAAGGCTCTCTTGTCTGGCAATTTTTGTTGCTAATTCCAATAGTTTCCTTTGTTGACTGGATTGCTGGTATTGCTTTCTCAACAAAAGTTGCATTTTAGACAACTGCTTTTTCATGGCTTCCTGAGCCGCTTGCTGAAGACTTAAGTTGAGACTTGTTTTAATGATTAAACCATCTCTTTCCAATTGATAGGCTTTTTCTCTTGACTGATTGTATTCGGCCAAAATGATTTCAGCATCCTTTTTTACTTTCCTTAAAAAGTAGGGAGCAGGATTATTTGCACTTAAGTTTTTATAGTTGAGTGTTAATGGCAGCGCTTGAAGCGAATCACTTTCCTTTTCAGTGATGTAGGCGTATTTTTCCATTTGCCGAATCACAACCTGTCTGCGATTAAGCGCATGATCGGGATGCAAGCGAGGATTGTAATAAGAATTTGCCTTCAATAAACCAATCAAAACGGCTGATTCTTCCAATTTTAATTTAGAAGTGGTCGCATCAAAAAAGCGTTGAGAAGCAGATTCAATTCCATAGAGGTTTTCTCCAAAAGGAACGGTATTGAGGTAAAGTTGAATAATGGCTTCCTTGCTATAATTGTTCTCTATTCTTCTTGCTAGAATAATCTCTTTAATCTTATTGATTAAGATAGTGATCTTACCATAATCCTTTCGTCCATAAAGGTTTTTCGCTAATTGTTGACTCAAGGTGCTGCCGCCACCCGAACTTTTGTCGCCTATAAGAACGGTTTTAAAAAGCACCCTTAACAAACTGATTTTATCCAATCCATCGTGTTCAAAAAACCTGGCATCTTCTGTTGCAATGAGGGCATTAATTAAGTGTTGTGGCAAGGAATCGTAAACCGTATTAGTTCTGTTTTGGGCGTAAAACTTACCAATTAAGGTTCCTTCTTCACTGTAAATTAAACTCGCCGATTCATTTTGAATGCTGTTAAGTTCAGCTTTAGAAGGTATTTTGCCAAAGCCACCCAACAATAAGATGGCCATAAATGTGATGCAGCAAATCACTACAGAAAGAAAAATAATTAGAAAAAACTTGACTAAGCGACGCAGCTTAGAGTTTACTTTGGGCATTCGACTATTTAAAAACTATAAACTAAATTGCAAAGTTAAGGGAAGTGGAAGGAAACTGAATTTCGCTTCTTAATGAGAAGGCTTAAAACTTTACAATTGTTTATTCAATTTATTGTTGATTTTAGCCTGAAGGGCTTTTACTTCAACCAAAGCCTTATTATTAAAGTAATTCACTGCTCTTTTAAAAGATTTTCCTGTATTCAAAAGGTTCATAAAGGCATTTTCTTTTCTTAAATCTAGAAATACCTTTCCATCAAATGTAGCCATTCCACTTGTTGGATAATATGGTGCATTGAGATTCAAGTAGGGTAGTGCTTGTTCCAACACAAACATTCGTTCAATTTGATTCCACTCTTCGAGAAGGTCATAGGTGGTATTGTGCAGTAAGATAAATTGATCAATTAAGGAATCTTCAACATTTAATTTCAACTCATTGTCTGAAAGTAATTTGGTATAGCTTGTTGGCTGTGGTTTAAATGTGCTGTAAGTGACAAAAAAATCAAGGAAAAGTGTCAAGCTGTCTGTTTGACTTTTGTTGCTCTCAAACTCGGTTAAAGAGTCCATACCACGAATCAACAAATGGTAGGTTTTAATGCTAAACTCCAATTTGAGAGAGTCGATTTTGAGGTCTTTGGCGATTTCGGCGACCAAATCAAGTTTGTGTTCCTTGTTTTTCTTTTCTGTTCGCCATTCATTCAATAAAAATGAAACGGTAATACCTGCAAGAATAATCAGAAACTCTAAAAAGAGACCAACAGGGCGATTGTAACCATTTCTATTAAATCTTCTCATAGCATTAGGTTTGAATTATACCAACATTGTAAGGTTTTTCGATAGGAGCGTGGTTCGCTGCTTCAATTCCCATAGAAATCCAAGTTCTTGTATCCATAGGATCGATCACATTGTCTACCCACAATCTAGCTGCAGCATAATATGGAGAAGTCTGCTTTTCATAGCGATCGGTAATTTCTTTCAGCAAGGCATCTTTATCTTCCTCAGTAATTTTCTCTCCCTTGGCTTCCAATGTTGCAACTTTAATTTGTAGCAGCGTTTTTGCAGCTGATCCACCACTCATTACCGCAATATTGGCAGTTGGCCAAGCTGCTATCAATCTAGGATCGTAGGCTTTTCCGCACATGGCATAATTTCCTGCTCCATAGCTGTTGCCCATCATAATTGTGAACTTAGGAACCACTGAATTTGCCATGGCATTCACCATTTTTGCTCCGTCTTTAATAATTCCTCCATGTTCTGATTTCGAGCCTACCATGAATCCGGTAACATCTTGTAAAAACACCAATGGAATCTTTTTCTGATTGCAATTCATGATGAAACGAGCTGCTTTGTCAGCAGATTCTGAATAAATCACTCCACCAAAGCGCATTTCTCCGGTTTTAGTTTTCACCATTTTTCGTTGATTGGCGACAATACCAACTGCCCAACCATCGATTCTTGCATAACCACAAACAATGGTTTTTCCATAAAGTGCTTTGTATTCCTCAAAATTTCCTTCATCAATTAAACAATTGATAATGTCTTTTACATCGTATTGTTTGTTTCTGTCGTAAGGAATCTTATTGTAGATTTCCTTTGGTTCAGTACTCGGTTTTTCGGCCTTTTTTCGATCGAAACCTGCGGGATTGTAACTGCCAATCTTATCCATAATGTTTCTAATGGAAGTAAGGCAATCCTTATCGTCTTTACTTTTGTAATCCGTCACTCCTGAAATTTCACAATGCGTGCTCGCTCCACCCAGTGTTTCATTGTCTACGTTTTCACCGATTGCCGCTTTCACTAAATAAGAGCCTGCTAAGAAAATAGAGCCTGTTTTTTCAACAATCAAAGCTTCATCGCTCATAATGGGCAAATAAGCTCCACCGGCAACACAGCTGCCCATTACCGCAGCAATTTGTGTAATTCCCATCGAAGACATGATGGCATTGTTGCGAAACATTCTACCAAAGTGCTCTTTATCAGGAAAAATTTCATCTTGCATTGGTAAGAAAACTCCAGCGCTGTCAACTAAGTAAATGATAGGCAAGCGGTTTTCGATGGAAATTTCCTGTGCCCTTAAATTCTTCTTTGCCGTTATTGGAAACCATGCACCAGCCTTTACCGTGGCATCATTGGCTACAACAATGCAAAGTTTGCCACATACATAGCCAATTTTCACCACCACACCACCTGAAGGACAGCCACCGTATTCCTCATACATACCCTCGCCAACAAAAGAGCCTATTTCAATGCAGTTGGCTTTAGAATCTAAAAGAAAATCAATGCGTTCTCGGGCAGTTAACTTTCCCTTATCGTGTTGCTTTTTGATTTTACTCAATCCACCACCTTCTTCAATTTTAGTTTGTTTCCGCTTCAATTCAGAGATTAAAAGGCGGATACTGTCTTCATTTTTGCTTTCTTCTAGATCAATTTTCTTTGCCATACTGCGCTGCGATGTTTTTGAGGTAATTATAACTATTGGGTCCTAAATTAAAGAGAAGATCGAGAATACTCAAATTTTTTATGAAACCAAATTTATCGCTGAAAACTTGGGTGTATTCAGGAAACTCGATATTTTCAAGCAAAGTTGAATTATTCGGATGGATGATTTTTCTAGGATCATTTGCTTTTAAGGGTTCAAAACTTTCGGAGAAATCGCCAATACAATGAATGTTTAAGAGGTTCCAAATTCTGGTTTCGGCTGCATAATTCAATGAAAGCAAACTATCGAACTTTTCATCAAAAAAGGGTTTCAAATCATCTTCATAAAATTCAAAATAGGGAGAACTTCTGTAGGCCGACATGATTGAACGCCAGTGGAGGAGTGGCCAATTTTCATCGTAACTCACACGAATAGTTTCTGTTGGACTGTGGTTGTTCCACTTTTGTAGCGGAACAATCAATTTTAGTTTGCCATTTGCTCCATAAATTTCACAGCGACTACGGTAGCTTTGTTTTACAAAATGCTCTTTACCATCGATTTCAAACTTGCGTTGATCAACTAGCAGTGCATATTGAAAAATGGGTCCGAAATAAGCAGTGGGGAAAAGCATTTAGTTTTGAATCAATAATCGTTTGCTTTCTTCTAAGAGGTTTTCTTTATTAATTGGAACCACGCCAACGTTTTCGCAAACTAAACCTCCTGCGAGATTAGAAAGCGCTGCAATTAGTTTTAAGTCGCATTTGGCAGCCAAACACAAACTTGAAACAGCAATAACGGTGTCACCAGCACCTGAAACATCTAAGATTTTTCTCAAATGCGCTTTAATATGGTGTTTTTCCTTTTCCGACTTGATAAAAACACCCAATTCAGAAAGGGTAATTAAGGTGATTTTATTGTTTAAAAGCTGCTCCTGCTTTTCAATAGCAGCTTCCAATTCATCAAGTTGATTGACATCAAAATCTATTTTCAAGCCTTCTTTTAATTCCTTTAAATTGGGTTTAAACAAGCTAACATTTTTATAAAATGAAAAATTGCGTTTTTTAGGATCAACCGTGGTGGGAATTTTTTTTTCATTGCAATAGTCAACAGTTGATTGAATAAGCTTTTCAGTAATTAGCCCTTTATCGTAATCCTCAAAAAGCACTAAGTCTACACCCTGTTTGTCGATGCAAGTTTTGATTAAATTGATGTAATTTTCTTCAACACTTCCGCTGATGGACTTGGTTTCCTCAGAATCCACTCGCAGCATTTGATGGTTATTGCCAATTACCCGTGTTTTTTGAGTGGTTTTGCGACCAGGCAATTGAAGCATGCCCACTTTGCTCTGTTTGTTTTTAGAAAGTAGGTTTATAAAAATCTCTCCAGCTTCATCTTCTCCGATGATGGAGCATAAAATAGGAGTGGCTCCCAAAGCTTGAATGTTTAAAGCAACGTTAGCAGCTCCGCCCATTCTACTTTCTTTGCGATCAACAGCAACAATTGGCACAGGCGCTTCCGGTGATATGCGATCGACTTTCCCCCAGTAATAAGAATCAACCATTACATCGCCAATAATGAGCACTTTAAAATTTTTAAACGATTCGAAGAGAGAATCTAGATAGGAAGCAGTTATTTTCATCGCTTTATTTCTCTTTTGGAAAATTAGTTTAACAAGCTAAGCGCATTTTTAATTCGTTTCAATGCTTCAGATAGAGTAGCTTCGGAAGTTGCATAAGAAAAACGGATACAATTGGGGTTTCCAAAGGCATCGCCTGTAACGAGGGCAACTTCAGCTTGTTCTAGCAAAAAAAGACAGAAATCAGTTGCATTATCAATGCTTTTACCATTGAATTTCTTTCCAAAAAAGGCTGTAACATCCGGAAAAACATAGAAAGCACCTTCCGGTTCATTTACTTTCAATCCTTCAATTTCCTTCAAACCAGCCACTACTAAGTCACGTCTTTTTTTGAATGCCTCATTCATTGTTTTGGTGACTTTTTCAGGATCTGCTTCTAATGCAGTAATTGCTGCTCTTTGTGTAATGCTGTTCGTTCCGCTAGTAATTTGTCCCTGCATTTTATCACAGGCTTTCGCAATCCATTTTGGTGCACCAATGTATCCCAACCTCCAGCCTGTCATGGCAAAACCTTTTGAAAGTCCGTTTACCGTAATCACTTGATCGTAAACAGACGGAAATTGCGCCAAACTCTCGTGTTTCCCAATAAAGTTGATGTGTTCATAGATTTCATCTGCAATCACATAAAAATCCTTTTTCTCTTGAATCACTGCTGCCAATTTCTCCAATTCCTCTTTGGAATATATGGACCCACTAGGGTTGCAGGGACTGCTGTAAAGCATCAACTTAGTTTTGGAAGTGATATTTTCCTTTAGCTGTTGGGCAGTGATTTTAAAATCATTTTCAAGGCTTCCTTCAATAAAAACAGGAATTCCTTCAGCTAATTTAACTAATTCTAAATAACTGACCCAGTAGGGTGTAGGAATGATTACTTCATCTCCTGGATTAACTAAACTTAAAATCACATTGGCCAAGGATTGTTTGGCTCCTGTTGAAACTACTATTTGATCGATGTCATAA
>CAXBCF010000045.1:0-8069 GCA_963973975.1 uncultured Flavobacteriales bacterium | reverse complement strand
ATTACTTTAATTCAATTCTATATCTTTATCAACAATTAGTTGTGCAACAGGCACAGCGTATTTAATCAATTGGCGGTCATTCACATATTGACAGAGAAGTGCTTTGCAGACAGCTTTTCACTTCTTGACAGATTTGTGCATTAAAATTGCTAACTAATTAAATACACAAACCGTCAAACTGTCTAAAAACCTTCTATTAAAAATCGATTATTCGGGTAGCTAGTTACTAATTAAAAATTTCATACAATCGATTCTCAAAAGTCGAAATTTAGTTTTAATACCGATTATGATTTTAAATGTCGCATAAATGCTCCTTAAAATCTATATCGGCATTATACTTAAAGAAACTATATTAACGGCATTTAATAACTAAATTGGTATAAGACAGACTTTTGGATTTATTTATAGCTAAAAGTAAACAGTAAAGTTTACTTTTTTATTTTTTGTCAACATATTTGTTGACTTTTTTATACATTTGTAAATGTAAACGTTTACAATATTTTTAGTTTGTAAACTTAAATAGTTACAAAAAATGAGAAACAAGCAAAAACTTTTGATTGAGCAATTGGACCAAAAGCTACAACCATTCTTAGAAAGTAGAAAGGTTCTGATCCCAGAACGTGGATGGATAAATACTATTCGAACTACCCTTAATATGACCATGGCCCAACTTGGTGCCAAACTAAATATTACAAGGCAAGGTGTAAAGAGAATTGAGGAAAGTGAAGCTAATGGCACGATAACACTAAATTCCTTAAAGGATGCAGCCATGGAAATGGATTTAAAATTGGTATATGCACTGGTTCCAAAAAATGGGAACATCAACGATTTAATACAAACAAAAGCAGAAAAGTTGGCTCAAAGAATAGTGTTACGAACCAATCAAAATATGAAATTAGAAGACCAAGGAATTGGAGATGAAAGGATGGCCGAAACTATAAAGGAACTTGCTGATGAAATAAAACGAGAAATGAGAAAGTCATTATGGGATTAGAATTCAATTATAAAGATGGACAAACACCATTAGAAGAAGAAGAAAAAGAAGGGCTTAAAATTAAGTCCATAACTACTCAAGGAGAACTGGATGAATTTGAGCAGTTGAACATTGAAAAGGCAGTCGAATGGACTATTCACACAAAATTGAATACTGAAAATATTTTGACAGAAAAATTTATTAAAGACCTACACAAAAAAATGTATGGTGATCTATGGAAATGGGCAGGTGAATTTAGAAAAACTGAAAAAAATATTGGTATTCCGTGGACAAGAATTGGAATTGAATTAAAGAGTTTGCTAGAGAACACCAAATATTGGATAGACAACAAAATCTTTTCACCAGAAGAAATAGCAATTAGATTCAAACATCGATTAGTGTCTATTCATTGTTTCCCTAATGGAAATGGTAGACATTCTAGGATGATGGCTGATATAATTATGGAATCGATATTTGATATTGAAATATTTTCATGGCATCAATCAAATATGGTAAAAGCAAACGAAATAAGAAAAAAGTATATTAATGCCTTAAGAGAAGCAGACAATGGAAACGTTATACCACTAATAGAATTTGCAAAAAACTAAAGCTACAGTATCTTCTTAAAAGCGGTGGTTCAGTGGTTAAACCTACCGGACAAGCTTTGCTCTTCTATGAAAGTTTGTGCTTGGGTAACAGTGAATAGCAACGAAATCAACACCTTCAGTTAGCTGCTAATCGTTAAACTCTCTAAAAACCGCTCCACTTTTTCATAAGTATTTTTTTAAAAACTAACTTCGTAGTTAACTGTTTTGATTACTATGAAGAAAGTATTGATTTCTGGAGGCTCAGGTTTAGTCGGAGAGCGCTTAACTGAACTGCTAAATGAGCAAAATTATGAAGTAAGCCATTTGAGTAGAACAAAAAGCAGTGGAAAACAGCAAACCATTGTTTGGGATGTTGAGAAAATGCGATTAAATGCTTCTGAAATTGAAGAATTTGATCACATCATTCATTTGGCAGGTGCAGGAATTGTTGATGAACCATGGACAGCTGCTCGTAAAAAGGTAATTTTAGAAAGCAGAACAAAAAGTGCTGAATTACTCAAAAATGCCATCTCTCAAAATCAAAAAAAGCCAGCCTCTTTTGTTTCCGCTTCTGCAGTCGGCTATTATGGATTCGTTACTTCGGAGCATGTATTTAAAGAAACGGAAGCTCCGGGAAATGATTTTCTAGCAGAGACCTGCTTGGCTTGGGAAAATTCAGTGGATGCTATTGCCGATTTGGGTATGCCAGTTGCAAAAATTCGCATTGGTTTGGTGATGACAGCCAAAGGGGGTGCGTTGAAAGAAATGGCAAAACCAATAAAAATGGGTTTTGGAGCTGCTTTGGGCAGTGGCAAACAATACATGCCGTGGATTCACATTGATGATTTGTGTAGAATGTTTATTTATGCCATGGAGAATAAACTGCAAGGGGCATACAATGCTGCAGCTCCTGCAAAAAAACAAGTAACAAATGCCAACTTTACTAAAGTGCTTGCAAAAGTGCTTAAAAAGCCACTTTGGTTGCCTAATGCTCCTGCATTTGTGATGAAAATGGTATTGGGTTCACGAGCCTTACTGGTCTTAGAAGGCAGTAGAATAGATTCTTCAAAAATTCAAGAAGCGGGATTTGAATTAAAATTTACAGAACTGGGTGAAGCTTTAAGCGCTATTTATAACTGATTGCTAGACTTCTCTTCCCATTAAAACTTCCGCTAAATCAACCAATCCTTTTTTAGCTTCCGGCTTAACTTCTTGAATTTTATTCAATGCTTGCATGCCTGTGTCAAAATAGGTTTGCATGGCAGATTGCGCATGTTGAGGTACATTAAGTTGGTTAAATAACTCAATAAATGCACTTATTTTTTCCTCACCTTTCAAATTGCCACTGAGCAATGCTTCAAGTTGTGCTTTCTGAGTAGCGTCTGACTTTTCAAAAGCAGAGAGCAGCAAGTATGTTTTTTTATTTTGTAGAATATCTCCTCCTACTTGTTTGCCAAATTTTTCAGGATCGGCATAGGCATCTAAGTAGTCATCTTGAATTTGAAAGGCAATTCCAATGTTTCTTCCAAATTCATAAATCAAATCAGCATCTTTTTGGTTCGCATTGGCCGTAATTGCTCCCAATTTTAATGCAGCAGCCAATAAAACAGCAGTTTTTAATTCAATCATTTGAAGGTAGTCTTGTAAACTAACCTCCGAACTTTCTTCAAAATTCATGTCCATTTGTTGTCCTTCACAAACTTGTATGGCGGTTTGGTTGAACAGTTTTAAGAGTTCTGGTAATTTTTCAGGTTCAGATTGAGTGATTTGCTCATAGGCCTTTACAAACATCACATCTCCAGAAAGAATAGCAATGTCTTGATTCCATTTTTCATGAACAGTAACATGCCCTCTTCTCAGAGGAGCCTGATCCATGATATCGTCGTGAACTAATGTGAAATTGTGAAAAATTTCCAAGCCCAAAGCAGATGGCATTGCTTTAGGTAATTCTCCGCCAAATAATTGATTGGAAATCAAACAAAGCATGGGGCGAACTCTTTTGCCACCAAGCGATAAAAAATAGGCTATTGGTTCGTAAAGCTCAGCAGGCTTGCCTTCTAAATTTATGTTTTGCAAAGCGGCTTTTAACTCTTTGCTGCATTGATTCCAAATAGCATTCATCTTTAAATAAAAAACGATGGATTTTCAATTACTTTCTTTAAGCCTTCTTCCAAGGTTATTGGTTTTCGGTCGAGCAATTTAAGCATCTTTGAAGTGTCGGGCTGCCTTCTGCTCATATCACCTTCTTCCAATGGTGGTAAATGGATGATTTTTGATTTGGAGCCAGAAATCTTTAAGATCATCTCTGCCAATTCTAAAACAGTATAAGTAATCTCAGAACCAATATTTACTACATCGTTCACACATTTATTTTGCTCAAAAGCAGCAATGCATGCATCTACATTATCGTTGATGTAGCAAAAAGTACGTGTTTGAGAACCGTCGCCATAAATGGTAATGTCTTCGTTCTTTAGTGCTGCACTAACAAATTTGCTAATCACAAAGTCTTTGCTTTGCAGTGGACCATAGGTATTGAAAAATCGAAATACGGTATAATCTAAATCGTATTCTTGTTTGTAGGATTTCAAAAAAGCTTCACCAACATTTTTTACAATGGCATAGGGAAGTCGAGAATTTAAAGGGGTGGTGTGTTCATTTTGAGGTAATTCAACAGGTTCTCCGTACACTTCAGAAGAGGAAGAGAAAAAGACTCGCTTCACCAAGGTGTTTTTACATAAATCGAGCACATTGCGCATTCCTTTTAAATCATCTAAGACTAAAATGGGGTTTTCAAGTGTTCGCTTTACTCCTACAACGGCAGCATAATGAAATACATAGTCAAATGAGAAGTTGAAGAAAATTCCGGAAATTTCTTGATTGTTATTGACGTTTGCTTTTATAAACTTAACGTTCTCCTTTTTAGGAATTCGTTTTAAATCTCCGGTAAGCAGGTTGTCGACAATAACAATAAAATTCGCTTTATTTTCAGCGAGTCGATCGGCTAAAGCACTCGCCACAAAACCAGCTCCTCCTGTTATTAGTATTTTATTCAAGGTCAATTAGTTTTAATAAATAATTACCGTAGCCACTTTTTAATAAAGGCTCAGCTAATTTTTGCAATTGATCACGGTCGATATAACCCATGCGGAAAGCAATTTCTTCCAAACAGCCAATTTTTAAACCTTGTCGTTCTTCAATTACTTCAACAAACTGACTGGCTTGCATCAGCGAGGCAAAAGTGCCTGTATCTAACCAAGCTGTTCCACGATCCAATATGGCAACTTGGAGTTTTCCACGTTTTAGGTATTCTTTGTTTACATCAGTGATTTCATATTCGCCTCTAGAACTGGGTTTTAGATTTTTTGCGATAGAAATCACATCATTATCGTAAAAGTACAAACCTGGTACTGCAAAATTTGATTTTGGTTTTTCAGGCTTTTCTTCAATGGAGATAGCAATTTGATTTTTATCAAACTCAACAACTCCATATCGTTTAGGATCGGAAACATGATAGGCGTAAACTATTCCACCATCGGGATCATTATTGGCTTGAAGTAATTTTCCCATTCCAGAACCATAAAAAATATTATCTCCTAAAATCAAGGCAACTTTTTCCTTTCCAATAAATTCTTCACCGATAACAAAAGCTTGTGCTAATCCATTTGGAACTTCTTGTACAGCGTATTGAAAATCACAACCAAATTGTTTTCCATCTCCCAACAATTTTTTAAAACTGTCTAAATCATGGGGAGTGGTGATTATTAGTATTTCTCTAATTCCTGCATTCATCAATACTGAAAGAGGGTAGTAAATCATGGGTTTATCATAAACCGGCATCAATTGCTTGCTTACCGCTAATGTGAGCGGATGCAACCGTGTTCCCGAACCTCCTGCTAATACGATTCCTTTCATACTTTTTTTTAAAATTTAAAATTAAATATTCTCATTCGACTCTTGAGGCTTAATGATTAATTCTTCTAAATCTATATCACCTTCTTCGTCGATAATTTCTAGTAAGGATTCTTGCTGAAAAGCTTTTGTAGTCAACCATTTGTCGAAAGATAAAATTAAAGAAGGCAATAAAATTAAATTAGAAGCCATTGCAACTAATAAAGTTATTGAAACTAGAAGTCCCAATGCCACCGTGCCGCCAAATTCCGAAGCTGTGAAAACACCAAAGCCAAAGAAGAGTACGATAGAAGTATAAATCATACTCACTCCAGTTTCTTTTAAAGCGGATAAAGACGCATCTTTTAAATTGAGTCCATGCTTGCTTAATTCTTGCCTGTATTTTGCTAAAAAATGGATGGTATCATCGACAGATATTCCAAAAGCAATGCTAAAAATTAAAATAGTAGAAGGTTTAATTGCTATTCCAAAATAGCCCATAATTCCAGCTGTTACAATCAAGGGCAATAAGTTTGGAATCAAACTCACAAAAACCATTCTCAAAGAAGAAAATAAGATGGCCATAATGATTGCAATCAGAAAAATGGCTAAACTGAGGCTTAAAATCAAGTTTTTAACTAAGTAGTCTGTACCTTTTAGCCAAACTACACTAGAACCGGTAAACTCCACATTGTAATCTTCAGGAGAAAAGATTGAATCTACTCGAGGCCTGAGGTTCGTTAAAATCTCCTCCATTTGAATGGATCCTACATCTGCCATTTGAGCTGTAACTCGTGTAACTTGACGATTTGAATCGAGGTAGGAATTCAAAAGATTAGCATTATTGCCATCGTTAGAAGTTAATAAGTAGGGAGCTATAAAGCTTTTTTCTTGATTGGAATACAATTCGTAGCGCTCAGGATTACCTCCATAATAGCCTTGTTTTACAAATTTAATTCCCTCAACAATTGAAAGTGGTTTAGAAAACTCTGGGTGCTCAGACAATAGCGTTTGCATATGATCTATTTTCTTCAAAGTGCTTAAGCTAGTTGCTTTTCCTTTCTTTTTAGTATCAATGGTTATTTCAAATGGCAATACACCATTGAAGTTTTTTTCGAAGAATTGTAAGTCTAAGTAAACAGGGTCTTCTCTAGGAAGATCATCTGAAAGATTGCCTGTGGTTTTGATTAATGTCATTCCACCAATAGCAGTTAGAAGTGTGATGGCTGAAATAACATACACCCATTTTCTTTGTCTAGTTACAATACTGACTAGTTTGTTTACAACCAAGTGAACCCATTGTCTTTCCAAGTGCTTAATGTGGCGACTTTTTGGAGGTTTTTGAAAACTTAAAATGGTAGGAAGAAGTGTTATTGAAATAAGAAAAACAGAAAGAATTCCAAAAGTGGCAACAATTCCAAATTCAATTAAGATTGCACTGTCAGTAAAAATAAACGTTCCGAAACCAAGAGCTGTAGTAGTATTGGTTAGAAAGATTGCATTGCCAATTTTTTGAATAACTCGCTTTAAGGCCAATATTTGATTGCCGTGTCGTTTGTATTCTTGGTGGTATTTATTGAGAATAAAAATACAATTAGGAATACCGATTACAATTATAAGTGGAGGCATTAAACCCGTTAGAATACTTATTTCATATCCCAATAAAGCCTGAGTTCCCATTGACCAGACAACTGCCACCAACACCACTACCATTGAAAAAAGCATGGCTTTGAAAGAGCGGAAAAACAACAATAGAATTGTAGAAGTAACAAGAATTGCTAAAAGTATAAAAAGCTTTATTTCATCACCTACTTTAGAGGTATTATTTGCTCTAATATAAGGTAGTCCTGAATAATGTACATTAATGCCTGTGTTCGATTCAAATGCTTTCACAAAGCTCATGATCTCCTGCATTAGGGCTTTGCGATTTTTTGAATCCAATTGCTCTCTGTTGAGCGTAACCGCCATTAGGGTTGTTTTTTTATCGGGACTAAAGACAAATCCTTCAAAAAATGGGAGACGGTAAATTTTCTTTAATAAGCTATCTAACTCCTCTTGAGTCGCAACTTGACCTTTAATTATTGGAGCTGGTTCTAATTTTTTCTCTTTAGAATTTTTTTTCAATTCAAAAACAGAGGAAATCGAAACAACATTTTCAATACCTCCAACGGTTTTTAAATCCTTTGTTAAGTCAATCCACTGGTTAAAATTATCAACTTCATAAAGTTTTTCGTCTTTAATTCCCAGAACCATTACACTACCATCTTGACCGAATTTATCTTGAAAATTCTTAAAGGCAATCATTGTAGAGTCAGTGGCAGGAAGCACTTGAGCCATTTCGTAACTCATCTTAATGTCTTTGACATGGAAGCCAAAGAAGGCAGTCAACAGCAGAACCAATGTGATAATCACATAGCGTTTTCTTAAAATATAACTAGAAAATAGGCCCCACATAGTTGGAAAAACATCAATTACAGATGCATTTATTTTAATTAAGCTGCAAATATCGAAATTAAAAAGCAGCCTTGAAAGTTGGAATTGTAAGAATGCCGGACTTAATTTAAAATCACAAGTGTCCGAGAAAAAGTATTTTATAAAAACGAATGTTGATTTTTAAGCTG
>CAXBCF010000044.1:0-8958 GCA_963973975.1 uncultured Flavobacteriales bacterium | reverse complement strand
CGCATCTGATTACGGCTCAGAAGGTTACAGGTTTGAATCCTGTCGAGGTCACAAAAAAACCCATCCGCTTAGGCAGATGGGTTTTTTATTTTAGAAAGCTTATCCATTTTACTTATAGACTATTCAGTAGCATTCGCAGTAATCAGCTTTGGTTTTTTAGTTCCTGAGTAGATAACTTTTAATACTACTAAATCACCATCTTGTAAGTTTTTCTTGATTAAATTAATTTCAATTACAGATTGATTCTCAAAAGGAATAACTTCACCCTCGTCTGTTAAAATCTGCTTAATGGCAAAGCCATTTTTTTTATTTTCAATTTTTGGATTTTGAACAAAAAAGTTTGCACCTTCAAAAATTAGTTCTAATTCTAATGTATCTGAATTATGTTTTGCATTTTTCTTTTCAATTTTTTGAGCATTTGATTGGAAGCTTAATCCTAAAGTTAAGCACAGACCAATAAGTACAATTTTCTTTAACATAGCGGTTTATTTTATAGCGTGAAATTAAGTATAGTTGTTAATACCATCAAAAATAACTGATTTTAATCAGTTTGAACAATTTGTTTAAAGGCATGTTAACTTAAGGTTAATATAAAAAAATGAAATATGAAAAAATTTAGATTGATTACCATGGTAAGCATGGCCTTATTTTTAAGTTCAACTTTTATTGCTTGTAGTGATGATGACGATGGAACAACCCCTCCAGCAGGAAATGGCGGTGGAAATGGAAGTGACCAAACAATTGCTCAAATAGCAAGTGAAAATGATCAAACAGATAGTTTGGTGGTTGCTTTGTCACAAGCTGGCTTGGTAGATTTGTTTAATGCACCCGGATCATACACTGTATTTGCTCCAACAAATGAAGCCTTCAGAAATTTTTTAGCTTCAAATAGCTTTAGCAGTATTTCTGATATCCCGACAGCTACTTTAACGGCAGTTTTACAATACCATGTTTTAGGTAGTGTAGTTCGTTCAACAGATTTAAATGATAATTCTTATGCCACAACAATTAATCAAACTGGACCAAACGGAACGGCAACTGTCATTGAAATTGATGTAACTGGAGGAGTTAAGTTAAATAATACTGCAAATGTTACAGCAGCCGACGTTAACGCATCAAATGGAGTAATACATATAATAGATGAAGTTATTAGTCCAAGAAGTTTAGTTGAATTAGTTCTTCTTGATGAACGATTTACTTCATTAGTAGACGCTTTAACTGCATATAATTTTGGCTATGTATCAGTTTTGGAAGGAAATGGTCCATTTACCGTTTTTGCTCCAACCAATCAAGCATTTGCTGATTTATTAGCGAGTAATCCCGCATGGAATCAGGTAAGTGATATTGATTCAACAACATTAGGAGCAGTTTTAACTTACCATGTTATCAATGGCAGCAATATACAAGCAGGTGATTTAACTCAAGGAGCTCAGGTAACTACGCTTCAAGGAAATGCATTAACTATTGATTTGAGCAATGGAGCGCAATTATCCACAACTAGTATGAATCAAGGAAATGTAAACATTACAGCTACTGATATTCAGGGTACGAATGGAGTTATTCACGCTGTTGACCAAGTTTTACTACCTCAATAAATTTATTTGAAACAAATAATAGAAAAGCCTTGTTTTTACAAGGCTTTTTTTATTGAAATAAATACAGTGTTTTTATGATTAAAAAGTTTACCAATAAGTCAATTGCAGAATTAGATCGTATTTACCGTCTTAATTTAATTAATTCTTTAAGTGGATACAAAGCTGCTAATCTAATAGGAACCAAAGGATCGATCGGTGAAAACTTGGCAATTATTAGCTCTGTTGTGCATTTAGGAGCAGATCCACCACTTTTAGGTTTTGTCATGCGACCAGCTAGGGTAGAGCGACATACTTTAAGTAATCTACTCGAAACTAAAAAGTACACGATCAATCATGTTTCTAAAGACTTGGTTGAGCGAGCGCATTATACTTCAGCTCATTTCCCTGCAGGAACCTCTGAATTTGAGAAATGCAAGATAGAAGCAGAATACATTTCTGAGTTTGATGCACCTTTTGTGAAAGAAAGTAGTGTAAAAATGGGAATGCGTTTAGTGGAAACTTTACCAATTAAAGCCAATGATACGCTTTTTATAGTTGGTGAAATAGAATATTTATTGATAGAAGATTCGAGTATTACAGAAAATGGTCAGGTAGATTTAAACCAGCTTCAAACTGTTTGTGTTTCAGGTTTAAATCGTTATCACGAAGCAAATGAATTTGCAAATCACCCCTATGCAAGAGTGAATGATTTGCCAGAGTTTTAGCGTTTCAATTTTCTATATAGATAATCAGCAGTATCTCCTAATTTATATTTTAGAACCGCTGCATTCTCAGAGAACACTTTAGTAACCCCTAGTTGAAGTAAACTACCAAAGAATTGTTTAAATTTACTACTACTTGCTCCTATAGCCAATTTTTTAGATAGGAAACCGGCAGCAACACTCATTGAAGTATCAAGAATATTATTTTTTAAATCTGGAGTAGAAACCAAGTCCTGAAAAGTACTTTTTATAAGATTTGCAGGTTTAATGCTTTCAAAAGTTGCATTAAACTCTTCTTTCAACATTATTTTTTGTTCAGCTTGTGCTTTCTGCAGAACAAGTGTTGAGAGATTTAAGTCATCTATAGTTGTTATTTTTTCCATGCTACTAATCTTTAAAGACCTCTACAACAATTAAATTACTTATTATTCTTTTGATTGATTTATGCAGTATGAAGTAAAAAATAACTCCTAAAATAAGGTAAAATGCTGCGACACAAAGGAATCCAAAATAGGACTCTCCAAGTAATTCTCCAAGCCAAAGTGCTAGAGCAATGCTGGTAAAAATCAAGAACATAGATATAACAATTACAACAATTCCTCTTGATACAAAAGTTGATAAAACTCCTGCAGTTTTGTTGATCGTTTTAAGTCTGTACAACTCAAAACTTGTTTTTCCATAGTGCTCTATTTTGTCAACTAAAGACTCTAAACGATTAATAGCTTTCAACATGAGTACATTATTTTAGGAGTGATTGCTTTATTTACTTATTGATATTGTTGTTTACAACAGCTTTACCCTCTTTACTTAGATTTTCAGCCATGTCTTTAGCATCATCGTAAACTTCTTTTGCATTGTTTTTAGCTTTGTCATAGACTTCTTTCGCATCACCTTTTGCTTTTCCGTAAAAGGCTTTAGCTTCAGATGATCCATTTTCAAATCTGTGTGAAACTTCGTCAATTAAACTTTCGAATTTACTTTTAAGATCCTCAAGAGTATCATTGCTTTGTTTTGCAATTTTATTTCTTGTTTTTGATCCTTTATTTGGGGCAAATAAAACCCCTAAGATTGCACCGGCGGCTGCGCCTGCCAATACACTTGTTATTACTTTTCCTGCGCTCATAATGATTGATTTTAAATGGTTTATATTATTAAATTTTTTATCTTCCTCTTATCACTCTAAGGATGATTGATATTAATGCTATTACTAAAAGGATGTGAATAATACCTCCGGCACTGTATGCCAGGAAACCGATTGCCCAAGCTATTATTAATATTACGGCAATGATATAAAGTAAATTTCCCATGATTTTTTGGTTTTGGTTTGTGATAAATTATTTTTCAGTATTTAAATCCTTATTGCTAAGGATTAATTCAATGACCGCTTAGCGAATAAAGTTTGATTTAATTGGTTAGAATCTAAATCCAACAGTAGCTTGAAGCCATGTATTTCTATAACGAGGTGTTGAAGATGTTCCATCACCTTTATTGTCTTGTAAATCCCATGCTGCTCTTGCTCCAATAACAATGTTGTCTATATTAATGTCGAATCCTAAAGAAGCACTTAAGGTATTTTTACGGATGTTTTCGTTTTCAAATTCTTCTTCAAGTTCTACTAATCCAAATTCAGAATCAAATTTTTCATTTCTAGACAATAAGTAGGAGAATTGTGGGCCTGCTACAAATGTGATGAACTCCGAAGGCTTAAAAGCAAGAAAAATTGGTACATCAAGGTAATTCGTCGTTCTTGTAATTTCGTACTCAGAACCTAATACACTTCCTGTTGCTTTAAATCCTTTTTGTGAAAATAAAACCTCTGGTTGAATTCCCAGATATGTTCCTATTGGTATAGATAAAAAGGCACCAACTGCCAAACCGAGTTTTGCATCGGCATCAAATTCTTCCCCTTCAGTATCGTATACATTGGCATAATTTCCACCAATTTTTAGGCCCAGTGAAATGTCATCTCTTCGGTCTAATTCGTTATCTTGTGAAAAGGCATTCGACGTTATAAAGGTTAATGCTGTTACTACTAAAATTAACTTTTTCATACTTTTTTGGTTTAAGTTTATATTGAATAATTGTTTAACAAAGTTCTTTAACTTGCAATCAAATGCTGTTACACAATTTAAGTGATTAATTACATAATACACACATTTATTGAGCAGTGCGAGCTTCTCCCAATGTGTATAATCGAATTGCTTTTGGTTAATATTGTATAAATAAATGCACTAATTGTGCTGTAGTTAAAAATGTTGCGTTTTGTAAAGCAATTCTGAGAAAATAACTACTCGAAGTTAAGTGAACTTCATTATGAATAAAGTTGCAAGAACTGTTCCAAATTAACTATATGAAGTAAAAGGTGAATGTTTTTAGGTGGCAATAACATTTCTTAACCTTTTAACTCTTCAGTTATTTTGAGTATTTCCTTACAGCTTTTCCAATTGCGTCTTGTAGCACTTATCTTTAGTTTAGCTTCTATGAAATTGTTGCTTAGTTTGGTTTTACCGTAACCAGATGGGTAAAAAAGAAAAACTGTGTCTAAATGAAATGAGATGGATTCATCACCTTGTAACTTGTTTTGAAAAACAGCTTGATCAATGGATTTAGGTGTTGAAGAGAGAAAAGTGACATGTAAAAAGGCAGGATCTTTTTTTGGGTCTAGAATAAAGGGGTTATTATCGATTATTTGCTTTAGTTGATGAATACTCATGACTTTTACTGGCACATCGAAACCAAAATGGCTTTTAATTGCAACTGTAATTTTCTGCTCCAATTGAATGCAATCCTCTACCTTGCTTTTGAAAATTACATTTCCACTTTACACATAGCTTTTCACTTCATGTAAACCATTTGCCTCATACAAGTTGCGCAAAGCATCCATTTTTATTAACTTCTTGCCACTTACGTTTATTCCCCTTAAGATTGAAATGTAAGTATTCATTGCATTCTGATGTTAGTTATTCAGGGAAATCGTTAATAAGAAAAAGCTTTCTTTCAATGCGGATACACTATGGTTGATTCCTCCGGCCAAAGCAATTAATCCGCCTTCTTTTAAATTGACTGTTTTTTCGGCGGTTTCAAAAATGACTTCACCACTAATTACTTGCACGCTGATTGCTCCTTTGGAGGAATGCTCTTTAAGAACTGCGTTTTCGTGCAATCCAATGAGCATCAAACGCATACTGCTTGATTTGTAAATGACTTTAGAAACTAATTCTTTTTCTGTCCAAGCACTTTCTTTTTTAAGATTAGAAATAAGTTCCGGAAGGTTCATTTCCGCAAGCGATTCTTCAAATAATTCCTTGGGTTCATTTTCTTTACTAGAAGAAGTTGTATAAGTAATATTCAATTTACTGACAAGCATTGAGGAGGATTCATCAGAATTTACACCGTAGCTATTGACCAAAAGGCCTTTTACCTTGTGTTGTGGTGATGAGATGGCATATAGAATAGCTTGATCTTCCGGATCAGACATGCCTTCAAAACGATAGGTTTTATCGATAACAAATTCTTCGGGTGATAATTGTGTTTTGGTTCTATGACAGACCAAACATTCTTCTTTAATATTGAAGTCTAGTGTGTAACCTAGCTTAATTAAGGCATTCATGGTTTGAGAAAGTGTGCCGTAGTATTCTTTTAGATCTTGAGTTTTCATCGTGTTTGGTTTTCTCAAAGGTAAGCCCAAATTCTAGGTATGTATGATGATTTAAAAGAAATTACGAATGTAATTGTTGCAAAAGATGTTTGAGTATTAATGCAAAAAAGCTCCGACTTTCATCGAAGCTTTTATTGAATAATTACTAATTAACAAATTAGTACAGCTATTTCATGAATTGCTTTGCAGTTAAATAGCAATTTTCATTTACAGCCACTTGTTGTTGTGTCCTTGCTAGCACATTCATTGCTATATCAGGGTTCAGTTTGTTTAATTGCTTTAAAGAACTGATTTCTATCTCTGAGAGTTCCTCTACTTTAAAGTTTTCCAATTGTACATTGTAGGCTTCTAGATCTTTGTATAGTTCAGCGGAAAATTCAAACAACTCATTGGTAGACCGATTTTTCTCAATTCTAGCTAAAAGTGTTTCAATCGTTGAGTTTAATGAACGAGAAAGTTGATGAAATTCATTCACTTCAGGTTCTTCAAAGACTCCTGCTAAAAGTCTATTATTTGACTTCATAATCCTTTCAGCATTTTCATTTAAATAAACATTCTCTTTAGACATTAATTCAACGTACTTTCTACTGTAACTCATATCGAACATAGAATAAAAAATTCCTCCACAAGCTAGCATTAACACTGAATTTACTGATACATTGAACTTTCGATTTGCTTGTTTTACTCCGGTTATAAAGTATACTGGTACAAACAAAAAAGTAAATATTACAGTAGAGAAGAACATCAGGTTATTAGCGTATGGCCAATGGAAAATCTTAAATATAATGCCAGCGATTATGCCTATAGCCAGCAACAAACCAAAACTGAATACATATTTTTCAGTCTTTGATTCATCATCATTTAATTTTAATAGGATCAGCAGCGGCATAAATAGTATGCTAAAAAAAGATCCTCCTAAAATTAGAAAAAGACTAGCTCCAGGCCAATGCATGGTTTTAAATAGTGCGCCTAAAGTGATAAACACAACTGTTGTAATTCCCGAAAATTTCAATATTTTTTTCATGGTATAAAAGTTTTTAAATTTTAATAAATTAGTTGTTTCTGCCTGTATTTCAGATAATTCTTTTTCAAAAAATCGTGGAAGAATACCTTCATAGAATTCTTTGAAATCATCTTCAACAGTAATCTCATTTTCTATGATGCAACAAATGTGATCCAAGAGATTGTCTCGTAAATCCTCCGAAACAATCCCTCGTGATTTTAGATCACTTCTAATAAAATCGAACTCTATATCACCTAAGCTATGCATTTCCTAGTTTGGGTTCCAGATCTAACAGAAACTTCATGGTATTCATAAAATCAGAAAACTCATTTACTTTCTTGTTCGCTGTTTCGTGACCTTGAGTAGTTAGTGAGTAGTACTTCCTCACTCGCTTCCCAATAAATTCTTTTTCGGTCTTAACCTCACCGCTTTTTTCCAAAGCATGCAAGGTGGGATACAACGCTCCTTCAGTTATTTGAATTTTACTGTCTGTTAACTCTTTGACCTTATGTGTTATTTCATAACCATACATTCTTCCCCTATCGCGCAATAAGTTTAAAACAATTGTTTTTAAGGTTCCTTTTATTAGTTCTGATGAATACATAAGGCAAATATACATAAGAATATTATGTAATTGCAAATTATACCTAAGAAATTTATGTATTAATTTAAAAATTGTGTTTTTTTGGTAAAATCAAACATGGCACAATTCGCGCTAAAACCAATTAATACCTATGCTTTCCTGTATTCCAGCCTATCTTTTTTAAATACTTATTTCCCGATTCAATTGCTCCATCCTCAATTGTTGTACCCATGGAATCATTCCATCTGTTTAAGTAACCAAAAAGTGAGATGACTCCTAGAATTTCTACAATTTCTCCTTCGTCCCAATGATTTCTTAAACGCGCTGCTATTTCATCGTCTACCGAATTTGGAATGGTTGAAGCTGCAAAAGCAAAATCTAATGCAGCTCGTTCAGCATCTGTAAATGCTTGATGTGTTTTAAAGTCCCAAATGTTTTGCAATTTCGCCTCATCGGCGCCATATCGCTCAGCAGCTCTGATGGTATGTGCTTGACAATACCTACAACCCGCAACATTGCTACTGATGTATCCAATCATTCTTTTTAGAGCGCTAGTTACACGACCTTTGTTTTCCATCACTGCTTTGTTCATTTCAATAAATGCATAGGCAATTTGAGGTCTATGGTACATGGTTTTCACACTGTTCGGACAAAAGCCAAGCGTTTCATTAAAAAACTGAATAAGCGCTTCAAATTCCTTATCACCTTTTTCGGTAGCGGGTTCTACGAGTGGTTGTTTCATATTATACCAAATAATTATTTAAATGCCGTTAATAAAGTTTCTTTAGGTATAATGCCGATATAGATTTTAAGGAGCATTTATGCGACAATTAAAATCATAATCGGTATTACTTCTATTCTTAAATTTTTTAGCATAAACTTAATGCAAATCAAAATATCTAGCAAGTTTAGTTTTTAAACTCTCCATCAAGCTACTACCTATTTGATAGTGAGTTTAAGAATGGTTTATATTTTTTAATAATCTACAAAATAGTCATTACGAATGTGGGATAATATTGTGTTTTTAAAGTTTATTTTTTTGAAAAAAGAACTTATAAGTAACTCAAGCAGGTTTTAAATGAATTGTTTTAATTCCACTTTTTTTTGATAAAAAGTGGAGCAAAAATCAAGGCTGTTAAGAAATTTTAATTCTCTTCTTCCCAAAGTCTAAGTGCGGCCGAGTGATTTCTCAGCAAAGCTGAGAACTTCTCGGTCTTACTAAGACTTCGCTCGATTAGAATTCAAATTTCTTAAAGGCCATTTTTTCATTTTCATAATAACCTTTCTGAATATCCGCAAGTTTATTATGAATATGAACATTTAATCAATGCCATGCATTGATATGCTTTTCCCCTTGAATAATAAGCAAAAAAAGGAAAGACAGAGGAGCGAAGCGGAACGCCTTTTTTTGATTGTGG
>CAXBCF010000043.1:0-9999 GCA_963973975.1 uncultured Flavobacteriales bacterium | reverse complement strand
CATTGAATGACAGTAAATTATGGTTTTGTAATTTTACCGTTAGTCAGAATTAAAAAATAAGAACCAGAATATTGAATCGACTCCAAGACATCAAACACCTTTTTTTCTGGTTTATTAAGCTTTTTCGACCTAGACGCACAGTATACCTAGTTATAAAACCAAACTTTATAAAGGTTTATAATTTTGAGAATGGGAAGACAATATCTAAGAGTGCTAATCAAAGATTTTCATCCAACAGACTAATCATTGCTGACCCAATCCAAGCTGAGTTACTCGCCAAGAAATTATTACGTGAATTATATTCAACTTCAGAAATCAATACCAGAAGATTACATATTCTACTCCACCCGATAGCAGATGACATGGATGAATTCTCTCTTGCTGAAAAAATGATGTTTAATGACTTTATACTTCAAGTTGGAGCGCTATCTGGAAAAATCATCACTTCTCAAAAAGAATTAAGCGCTGAAGAATTAAAACCTACGCCCAACAACAAATAAACGCAAGGCGGCTATTCACATTTTCAAAGGACGATTTATATTGCAAATGATAAGACCGAATTTTAATAACAAGTAATAGATACCGCCCAGACGTTTATTCAAACCGTTGGCGCAAATGTAAAATGAACGAAGATCAACCACATTTCGAGTTAAACGAATCAGGAAATTTTCTACGCCTGACTCCAATAAAACAGAATTTTCCAGACTCTAAAGATTCTTGGGACAGAAACTGGATTGAAGTCAACGTGGAGTTTAAAATTGACAGTTTTCGTGGAAACTTCAACGGTAACTTCATGACCTTGGATTTTGAAAATTTCAAACAACAACTTCGTAAACTCTACTCAGACCTAAAAGGCTACGCCAATTTCGAGTCTACAGACAATTTGGTGAAAATTCAGATGAAAGGAGACGGTATTGGTCACATAGAAGTAAACTGTGCTGTCAGTGATGACGGAGGATTCTCTAAAAATTTTGAGTTTAAAATTGAAATCGACCAAACCCAAATCCCAGACATAATCAACGACTTGAACCAACTAACAAAGAAATTTCCGATTGAAGGAATTTTCAAAATTAAAAATGAATATTAAAAAAAAAAACTTGCGCCAACAACAAATAAACGCAAGGCGGTTAACTGCGATTTCAAATAACGCATTTTACTAAAAATGAAAATCTCGTATCTTAACTTCGCCTAATTAACACCGCCCAGACGTTTATTCAAACCGTTGTAAGCAAGCCAAAAGAACGAGCGTACTTCGAAAAACAGGCATCTGAAGATCGAACATCTTAACATAATCTTACGGACTGACTTTAACGACACACAATCCAACCCGATTGTTTTAAAAATTTTCCCACCGCACATTTAAAAAAATAATTTCAGCCTGCCCACATTGGCACATTTGGGGTTTGCCTCCTCACACAACCCGACACACAGGCAAACCCAAAAAGAGCCAATTACCCACCGCACCAAGATGATTTTCGTCACATTTTAAAGTTTTCTCAAAAAAACTTGCAGGTACAAACAAAATAGATTTATCTTTGTGAGCGAATATTCACTTACCCTAAAAACTAACAATATGAATGGTAAAAACAACATTGCAATAGGCTTCCTGACAATGGGGCTTTTTATGGCTTACGGCTTTCTATTAATCTACCTGCGTGACTTCTCCCCGGGTAAAGAAGAATGGGTAAACTCATACAGCATAGGAAAGCATTTTGAAAGCAGACTGGCTCACGTTCACGGGAACTTGTTCGCCTTTCTAAACATCCTAATTGGTTATCTACTCTTACATTTCAGAGACAAATTACAAAACGTGAAAACCATTTCTTGGTTGGCACTTATTGGGTTATTAATGCCAATTGGAATATTAACAGAGGTGTATTTTGGAGTGCCGCCTGTTTTAGTATTAATTGGGGCAATTGCAATGACCGCATCTGTAATTTGGTTAGGAGTTGCGTTTTTAAAAATGAAATCTATCACTCAATAATTAATAAACTTAAAATACATAAAAATGAAAAATTTAAATTCAATTGGTTTACACCAAGACAAATCCGAAGAATTGGCAAATAAATTAAACGAGTTACTCGCAAACTATTCAATCTTTTATCAAAACACAAGAGGATTTCACTGGAACATTAAAGGTGAAAAGTTTTTTGAACTGCATTTGAAATTTGAAGAACTCTACAATGATTTATTACTCAAAATTGATGAAGTAGCTGAACGTATATTAACATTGGGACATACACCTGAACACAGCTATTCTCAATATGCAAAATCCTCAACTATTAAAGAAAGTAAGAAAATTTCTGATGGTTTGATTGCAGTTGAACAAATTCTTGAAGCATTTAAAACAATCATCGTAATGCAAAGAGAAATTCTTGCAATAGCAACTGATGCAAACGATGAGGGAACAAATGCTTTAATGAGCGATTACATTCGTTTTCAGGAAAAGCAAGTGTGGATGTATTCTTCATTCTTAAAAAAATAACAGATGACAATAGCAATTTCTGATAGACAACTTGAAATTATAGAAGCAGCCGGAAAAATATTGACTGCTTCGGGATTAAGTGGTTTAACAATTAAGAACCTTGCTAAGGAAATGAAGTTTTCTGAGAGTGCCATTTACAGGCACTTTACAAGTAAAGAAGAAATAATTATTGCCTTACTTGATTATCTTGCTCAAAGTATGGATGAGCGTTATACCAATGCAATTTCAAGCGAACAATCGCCCGAAGAAAAATTCTCTACACTATTTCAAAATCAATTTTCATTTTTTAAAAAGCATCCGCATTTTGTAGTGGCCGTTTTTTCTGACGGATTAATGGAAGAAAGCCAACGTATCAACGAAACTATACTGAAAATAATGGCTGTAAAAATGAAACATTTGATGCCTATTATTTTGGAAGGACAACAAAAGAAGGCATTCACAAATTCAATAACGTCCGATGAATTGACACATATTGTGATGGGAACTTTTCGATTACAAATGTTTAAATGGCGTGTTGCAAATTTTCAATTTGACATAAGTAGAAACGGAGATAATATGATACTTGCATTATTAACACTTATAAAATCCAAATGAAAAAGTATGTCCTCTATACATCAGCAGTAATTCTAACAGCATTTGGCTTGCTCACTCTCTTTCTAAGCACATCTGTAATTTTCGATTTGTTTGGTATCAGAGCCAAAGAAGGCAATTATGTTCTGTTTGTAGTTTGGTCAAATTTCATTAGTAGCATTCTTTATTTGTTTGCTGCTTATGGATTTGTTAAAAGCAAAAAATGGACAGCTAATTTATTAGGAATTTCAACAATCATATTGATAGCTGCATTTATAGGGCTTAAAATTCACGCTAATTCGGGTGGTATCTATGAAACAAAAACCATAGGTGCGATGATTTTCAGAATTGCGATAACGCTTGTATTCACAATCATTGCATTTTCCACTATCAATAAACAACTAAATAAAACAAAGAAATGAATAAAGTAATCTTAACACTATCGGTATTTAGCCTTTTGCTATTTGGCTGTGGCAATTCCGCAAACGAAAAATCGAATAATCAAAAAGAAGTTGCAGAACAGGATGAACATCATCACGATGATGAAAGTGAAGCCATAGAACTTAATAATGGTGAAAAATGGGTTGTGAATGAAGAAATGAAACCGTTTATCCTTGAAGCAGAAGAAATTTTGAACCAACACATTGAAAGCCAATCCCAAGATTATCAAACTTTGGCTGCTCAACTCAAAGAAAAAAATAGTGGGCTAATAAAAAGTTGCACAATGAAAGGTGAAAGTCACGATGAATTGCATAAGTGGTTATACCCACACATTGAATTAATCGAATCTTTGTCAAAGGCAGAATCTACAGAGCAAGCAAACAAGTTTATCACAGATCTTCAAGCATCTTTTTCAACATACAATCAATACTTCCAATGAACATAAAAGAATTACACACACAAGAAAAACCAGTTTCAGCAACTTCTTTTTTCAAAAGTGAACTGGGCAACGCAACAGCTATTCAAATTTTGAAAGGTGAAAAGTTAAAAGAGCATATTACCAAAACACAAGCACTTTTGATTTGCGTTGAAGGAGAAGTGATTTTTGAAAATGAAAAAGGAATAAAAGAAACACTATTATCGGGTGACTTTGTAAACATTGAACCAATGGTAAAACATTGGGTTGTAGGAACAATTGAAAGTCAATTAATACTTATTAAGTAAAAAAATTTGACCAATGAAGTTAGCGAATATTCACAAACATTATGTTGCTCTATTATTGATAATAGGAGGCTTTCAATCTGCTCAAGCACAAACTTGGACTTTGCAACAATGTATTGACACCGCACAGGTTCATAACAAAAATCTGCAAATGACCAGAAACAATATGGCTATTGGCGAACAAAGGGAAAAAGAAGTCAAAGCCAATTTAATTCCGAAAGTAACTGCCAATGCCGATTACAAGTATTTTACAAACCTACCCTATCAGCTCTTACCAGTTAATGCTCTTAACCCTGCACTACCTGAAGGAGAATTCAGGGCAATGCAGTTTGGCGTTCCGCACACCATAAACGCAAACTTGCAACTCACAATGCCTTTGTATAATCCACAAGTTTATGGAGCCATACAAACTACTAAAATTGCTTCGGAATTGACAGACTTGCAATATCAAAAAACGGAGGAGCAAATCTATTTTGAAATTTCCAATTTGTATTACAACGCCCAAATCTTGCATCACCAATCGGTATTTATTGACAGTAATCTTAATAATGCAGAAACACTTCTGAAAAATATGCAATTGCTCAATGAACAATTGCTTGCCAAAGGAACAGATGTTAGCAAGGTAAAATTGCAAGTATCGCATTTAACCACCCAAAAAGAAACCATCAAAAGCAAATACGAGCAGGTTTTAAATGCATTGAAATTTGCTATGGGTATTTCTATTGAACAAAATCTGCAAATTGAAGCAAACATTCAATATCAAAACACAAATGAATACACATCTTCATCAACCTTAGATATTCGTATCATAAAAACTCAAAATCGCTTATTGTCGAGTGAACTCAACACACTCAATAAATCAAGGTATTTGCCTTCACTAAATCTGGTTGGAATATATGGAACAACGGGCTTTGGTTATAACGGACAACCTGCTTCTTTCCTTGATTTTTATCCGATCGGTTTTGCAGGTGTTCAATTATCTTATCCATTATTTAATGGAACAGTTACACTGCGAAAAATAAATCAGAAATCGCTTGAACTCAGAAACAATGAACTTCAATTTGGAATGCTTACCGAGCAAAACAATATGCAAGTTGAAAATGCCAAACTTCAAAGAGAAGTCGCTAAAAAAACGGTAGAAACCACAACCGAACAAATCCAATTGGCACAAACAATCTATGAGCAAACTGTTCTTCAACAGAAACAAGGAACGGCAAGTTTAACAGATGTTTTACTTGCAGACAATGCTTTACGTGAAGCACAACAAACTTATCTATCCACTGTAATTGATTACCTAAAAGCAGATTTAGAACTAAAAAAACTCACAGGAAGTATTTCAACAACCAAATAATTATCACAATGAATACAAAATCATCAATCCTAAAAAAAGTGCTATACGTTATCATACCGTTGGCGATAATTGCCATTGTGGTAATTAAGTTGAAAACAAACAAGGAAATTACGCAGAGTAAAGTGTATCAATACGACAAAGAACAAGCTATAAATGTTCAAGTAGATACATTGCAACTTGAAAATATGAACGCAGAATTTTCTTATTCAGGCACATTTGAGCCCAACAAGGAAACAAAAATAAGTGCCGAATTACAAGGGAAAATCAACGACATATTAGTTGATGTTGGAAGTGTAGTTAGTAAAGGTCAAACTTTAATTCAATTGGATAATTCATTGCTGAAATTGCAAATGCAAACTATTGAAGTGCAAATAGAAGGATTAGAAGCAGATGTAAATCGTTATACCATTTTAGCTAAAGCAGATGCCATTCAAGGTGTTCAATTAGAAAAGGCAGAGTTAGGTTTGAAATCTGCAAAAGTTCAGAAAGCAACTTTGTTGGAGCAGATAAACAAAACCACAATCAAAGCACCATTTAACGGAGTTGTTACTGCAAAATTAAGTGAAGAAGGAGCTTTTGCTGCACCGGGCGTTCCATTGCTCCAAATAACGGACATTTCAACTTTAAAATTCACCGTAAATGTTCCCGAAAATGATTTAAGCCAGTTCAAATTAAATCAAAGCCATTCTCTTTCGGCAGATGCCTATTCTGAAATTTTATTGACTGGTAAAACTACTATGATTGGCAGTAAAGCTAATATGGGCAGTAGTTTTCCTGTTCAGTTTTCGGTAAATAACACATCGGACTTGAAAATAAAATCTGGGATGTTTGGTAAAGTTTTACTCAAAAGCGAAACGTCTGGAAAGGGAATTATCATTCCGTCTTCTGCCATACAAGGCACTGAAAACCAACCACAAGTTTACATAGTGAAAAATGGCAAAGCCCTTTTGCAAAACATCACTATATCAAATAAGATACAGAACAAATCAGTTGTTTCAAGTGGATTAAATGAAGGTGATGTAATTGTAACCAATGGCTTCATCAATCTTTTTGATGGGGCAAATGTAACTGTTAAATAAAATCAGCGAAAAATGAATATTACAGAAATTTCAATCAAACGCCCTTCGCTGATAATAGTGCTGTTCAGCGTATTTACTTTATTAGGTTTTATCGGGTATAAAAATTTGAGTTACGAGTTAATGCCCGACTTTAATCAGCCCGTAGTTGTAATTAAAACTGTTTACCCTGGTGCCGAACCAAACGAAGTAGAAACATCTGTTTCACGAAAAATAGAAGATGCTTTATCGAATCTAGAAGGTGTAGATTACTTGGTTACAAAGTCTTTACCCAATGCTTCTATCATCATAGCCAATCTGAAATACGGAACCGATTTGGATAAGTCAATGCAAGACGCACAACGCTACATTGACAACATTCGCAAAGATTTACCACAGGATATTTTAAGTCCTGTAATGAGTAAAGTTTCGCCCAATGATTTGCCGATAATGTCTATCAGTGCAACAAGCGATATGTCAGCCACCGAGTTTTATCAAAAAATGAAAGATGATTATCTGCCCCAAATTCAACAAATAAAAGGTGTAGCAGAGATTACTGTTTTAGGTGGAGAGGAAAGAGAAATACAAGTAAAAATAAATCAGGACAAACTGAAATTGTATAAAATTTCAATGTTTCAAGTTGTTGAAGCAATTAATCGTTCTGGCTTAGACTTACCTGCTGGAAAGGTGCAAACCGAAAAAGAAAGTAATTCAGTTCGTTTAACGGGAAAATTCACATCTATTGAGGATATTAAAAATGTCCAAGTCGCTATGCCTGTTTTAGGAAGTCCAGTTTATGTAAAAGACATAGCAGATGTAATTGATGGTATAAAAGAAACAACCTCCATCAGTCGCTACAATGGTAAAAACGGCATTGGATTAATGCTGAAAAAGCAAGGTGATGCAAACGCAGTAGATGTTTCAAAAGCCGTTCGAGAAAAATTTCAATCCATCGAACAACAAAATGCCAGTTCGGGTGTAAAATTTATTATTGCAGACGATAGCACCGATAACACAATTGCAGCCGTTAATTCCGTTGTTTTCGATTTAATCTTAGCGGTGTTATTGGTGTCGTTGGTAATGCTTTTATTTCTGAGAAGTTTTAGAAATTCATTAATCGTTTTGGTAGCTATTCCAACATCTTTAGTTACCGCCTTTGCTGTGATGTGGCTTTTGGGCTACACTTTAAATTTAATGACCTTACTGGCAATGTCTTTAATCATTGGTATTTTGGTAGATGATGCTACCGTAGTTTTAGAAAACATTCAAAAGCACCTAGATAAAGGAAAAGACAAACGATCTGCTGCAATGGACGGTAGAATGGAAATTGGCTTTGCTGCTTTATCCATCACCTTAGTTGACGTTGTAGTTTTCTTACCTATTCTTTTTCTGCAAGTGTTTGTTGCCGATATGCTAAAGCAGTTTTCGGTTGTGGTAATAACTTCTACACTCACCAGTTTATTGGTTGGCTTTACTTTAACGCCTTGGATGGCTTCTCGTATCGGTAAAAAAGAAGATTTACAACCTACCAATTTTTTCAATCGCTTTTTACTTTGGTTTGAAGTTCAATTAGAAAAATTTAATGAATGGTATGGTCGTAGATTAGAATGGGTTTTGAGCCATAAATTAGCTTTTACAGGTATCGTTATTGTGCTTTTTGCAATGACTTTAGGCATTATGAAACAAGGAATTATTGGTAAAGAATTAATATCTACAGGAGACCAAGGTAAATTTAGAATGGCATTAGAGTTTGACAAATCCACATCCATACAACAGAACAACTTAATTGCCCAAAAGATTGAAACATACATTATTCAACAACCCGAAGTAGCAACTGTATTTAGTAACATTGGCGGACCAAGCACTGGCATTGGTAGTTTAGGTGTAGGTTCAGCAAATAAAACGGAATTTACAATTCAACTAAAATCCAAAAAGGAATTGGATAATTTACCTACCGAGACATTTATGAAAAATCTTCGGGAAGATTTAAAAACTAAATTTCCGAGTATCAATTATTCAATGGCAGCATTGGGTTTAATTCCACGTTCAGCACCAATTGAAATTACGTTAAGCGGTAGCGATTTGGATTTGGTGATGAAAACAGGCAATGAATTGAAAACGGTAATTGAAAAAATTCCCGGTGCGGATAATGTTCGATTATCCGTTGAAGCAGGTAGCCCCGAATACAAAATAATTCCCGACAAAGATAAAATGCAACGATTAGGCTTAACAACCGCTTATGTTGGTTTGAATCTACGAACTGCCTTTACAGGAAATGACGATGCTACACTTACCGAAAACGGAACGGAATATCCTGTGCGAATTTGGTTAAATGAATTTAGCCGACAAAATTTTGAAGATATTCAACAACTTTCCATTATTAATCCAATGGGAATACCAGTTGAAGTTTTTCAATTTGCAAGCGTTGAGCAAGACAATTCTCCGTCATTATTAGAACGAAAAGACCGACAACCAGCAGTTACGCTTACAGCAGATGCTTTAGGCAGACCATCAGGAACTGTTGCTGATGATGTAATAGCATATCTCAAAGAAAATCCATTGCCAAACGGAATACAAATGACTTGGGGTAGTGATATCAAAAGACAAGATGATAGTTTTGGAGCATTAGGTTCAGTTTTGCTGATTTCGTTTTTGCTGATTTATCTGATTATGGTGGCACTGTATGACAGTTTTGTGTATCCATTTGTAGTTTTGTTTTCTATACCAGTTGCAGCAATTGGGGCGTTTTTCGCTTTGAACTTATCGTTAAGCAATTTGAGTTTATTCGCCTTGTTGGGTTTGATTATGCTAATGGGCTTAGTAGTAAAAAACGCTATTCTAATTGTTGATTTTACCAATCAATTAAAAGCAGAAGGTAAACATTTCAAAGAAGCCTTAATCATAGCAGGAAAAGGACGAATGCGACCAATTCTAATGACAACGCTTTCAATGGTAGTTGGTATGCTTCCCATTGCAATGGCAACAGGAACAGCAGCCGAATGGAAAAACGGTCTTGCTTGGGTAATCATTGGCGGACTTCTATCATCTTTAATTTTGACTGTGTTTTTAGTACCTATGATCTATTATTTAGTGGACACAGCAAAAGAGAAATTAAACAGAAGAAAATAGCCATCACACAGGTGTAAGCACATTTGCAATTCGCACAAGCCAACGCACAAACCAAAAATTGCAAAAGAGCTTACACCTTTACCACCCAAATAAAAATTATTTTTTAAAATTTCCTTTCCTTATAAAATTTTAAACCCTGCCGAAACGAAAGCCTACAGACGGTAAACAGACAACTAAAATGATCAATATAAAAGCACACCTGTCCAAAATAATTTTCAGAGCAAATAATTTCTGTTGGGAACCAGTTA
>CAXBCF010000042.1:0-10121 GCA_963973975.1 uncultured Flavobacteriales bacterium | reverse complement strand
GGGCGTTGGAAATTTGAGAGGATCTGACTCTAGTACGAGAGGACCGGGTTGGACGCACCTCTAGTGTATCTGTTGTCGCGCCAGCGGCATCGCAGAGTAGCTACGTGCGGAAGGGATAAGCGCTGAAAGCATCTAAGCGCGAAGCCTACCTCAAGATGAAATTTCCTTTAAGGGTCGTTATAGACTATGACGTTGATAGGTTGTAGGTGTAAAGGCAGTAATGTCAAAGCCAAGCAATACTAATTACCCGTAAGCTTTCTACTAATGTTTCATACTTATTCTTATAGTGTATTTTCTTTCTTTTTGATGTCATAAGGTATTTAAGACTTATGGTGATTATTGCGTTGAGGTTCACCTCTTCCCATTCCGAACAGAGTAGTTAAGCTCAACAGCGCAGATGGTACTGGGCAACCGGGAGAGTATGTCATCGCCATTCTTTAGAAAGCCCCACTTTTAGTGGGGCTTTTTTTTTGCTTTTTTTTAATATGATAGTTTCTCAATACTTTAGAAGTCTATATTAGGGTTCTAGATATCAAAAACAAATAATCCTTTACATCCTTTCTTAATCATTTGAATCGTTTTACTCTATTTAAAAAGCTCCATTTATATCAGAGCTGTTCTAATTTGAAATAGTGTAGATGAAAAGGTTGTTTATATTAATAAAGTCTTGATAAATAATTGCAGTATTGAAAGGAGAGTTTATGAATCTAGCCTATTTATACTCTTTTAGAGGTTTATTTAGGAGGAAATAATAGTAGCTAAAACAATCCAAAACTTGCAATAATCAAGTATGCTAGCTTATAAAACCAAAGTTTACATGAGATTAAGTGCTTAAAATCAAGGCAGAATTAAAGGCCCCAACTGTTTCATCCAAATCCACCAACCTAAGCTAGCTCCAAAAAACGCAGAAAGAATAAAGGTGATCCTTATCCTTTTTGGTATAATTCTAAATGTGAGGTAATAAGCTATAAATAATCCAATAGCTCCAGTTAATATTGACAGAGAACCCTCTGCTAATCCTAAAAGTTGGGATATTCGATATTCATCACCACCGAATAATTGCTCTTTATTGTTTTTTAAACCATCAACTAATGAAACTATTAAATTGAAAGGCTGTCTAATCCAAAATAAAGCTATAAATAACCAAAACCAGTCAGAAAAGTTAAATACTCTTAGTTTGTTTTGAATTCTGCGCTTTAAAAGAATGACAAAACCGATGGTACCAGTTAACATACTTTGAATAGGCCCGCCAATCAAAATCCAAAAACTCTCAATTTTAGTATTTTCTCTTCCTCCCCAATTAAGACTGTCATAATGCAAGGTGGTTTCAAACCCGAGAAGTTGTGCCGGTATAAGATGTCCTAATTCATGAGTGACTGTGCCAACAGCTGTGAAAATAATAAAGCTGATGATAAGTTTTAGTAATAAAGGAAAATTAATTTTAAAAATCACATTGAAAAATGAATTCTAAAATTAAGAAAATTCATTTTTGTAGCGATTATGATAAAGAGCCAGGGTTAATTTACTATTCAGGAACAATCAACATAGGAAGTTTTGCCTGCATTACAGCATCTCTAGTATCACTGATATTGAAAAAACGCTCCCAAAAAGATTTTTTGCGGTAAGTCATTACTAAAATTCCTTCAGCCTTTTCAGTTCCTTTTTTTAAACCATCTTCTATACTTTCTCCCCAAACTTCATGAACATCTACTTCAATCCCTGTAAAAAAGGATTTGATTTTTGACCAATCTTGAATTGGTGACTCATCTTTTAAGCGGATGTGAAGCAACTCAATTGGAAGCTGGTGTTTTTTTGCAAAATATATCGCTTCTTTAGCAGTTTTAGGATCCATTTCTTTGCCATCATAGGCAATAATGATTTTATTTAACATAAGTTCTTTGTAGTTTTCAGGAACTATGTATAGTGTATGCTTTGTTGATTTGATTAATTGCAAGGTGTTGCTACCAACCAAAACTTCTTTTAAACCACTTGAACCTTTTGTGCCAACTACGATACACGATGCATTAACTTGTTCTGCTAAGTTAGTTGTTTCATCTACAAAGTTACCTTGAATAAGGTGTGATTCAACCTGACTTTCGTTTAATTGAAAGTCAGTTTCAATTTTGTGTTTGAATTCTTTTAAATCTGCTTTACCTTGTTTTTGCAATTCTTCCATTAAATAAAACAAGCCACTTGTTCCACCCATTGGGATGTTGTAGACATAATTCAATACATAATTTGTATCCTTTTCTCCAAGTTTACTAACTGCAAAATCACAGGCTAAAAGTGAGTTATTGGAAAAATCGGTAGGCAATAAAATGGTCTTCATGAGTTTTAGCTTTTAAAAGAAATCTTAAATATAGATTAATTAGCATTTAATGATTGCCTTCAAAATTCGATTTTCTTGTTGAATAATTAAATGATTTTTGTCACATTTTTTAATTTATTATTCAATAATTAATACTGCAATATGTATGAATATGTCTAAGTGACTAAAACTAGCATGTTTTCATTTATAAAAATTTGTTTGTTCAGAAATATCAAACTTAAAAGTCCAATAATTTGACCCTGCCTGCGAAAGATTTTTCAATTTTATCCTTATTTTGGATAATTACTTTCCATACATATGTGTTTCTAGGAAGCACAGGTCCTTTATTGTTTTTTCTACCATTCCAACCTTCTGAAAATGAATTAGTATGGAAAACTATATTCCCTTTTTGATCATAAATACTCATCTCAAACTGATCTGTTCTTTCAGCGAAAGATTCGATGATAAATAAATCATTTATTCCATCCCCATCAGGAGTAAATGCTGTAGGTGCAAAAGGATCAAAGTCTTTTCTAACAGCTACTGGTTTTGTAATTTCAGATTGGCATCCATTTTTAGACAGGTAAATCAATCGAATATCATAAATTCCCCTGTTGTTAAACTCATAACTTGTTTCTCCACTCATTTTAATTCGTTCTCCGTTGATATCCCATTGAAAGGTGCCTGGTAAATTTCCTTCAGCCTTAAGAGTTACCTTTAAATCATGAAAAGGATCTTCAAGGTCCTCATACCTATAATCCAACTCGGGGTTATCTTCAATGGTATAATTCAAGGTATTTTCCGCTAAAAGTAAATTGTTTTTGTAAGCTTCAACTTTGATTTCAAGTTCTCCTATTTTTTTAATGGTATAAATTAAATTATTGTCTGTTTCATTGAGTTTTTTCCCATTAATAATCCACAAGAACTTATCATAATTTGATTTGTTTGTATTTGGAACAGTGATTTTAAGTTCATTATTAATACAGGGTTTTCCAATAACAACTAATTCTAATTCCTGTAACTCAGTGTTCTCAATTTTTTGATTTACAACAGTTTCTTCAATATCATTGTGATTAACCGTTTGAAGATTAATAGAATCAACCACTTCGTCAATAGCTAATTCTGTTGTTGAAACAGAGTCATCATATACAGTAACATCTGAATTTTCGATAGGAGCAGGAGTTTCATTTTCAACAGTTTCTATTTCAGCAACTGTTTTTTCATGTGAAGGAGATTTAGCAGTTCCTCCCGTAATTTTTGTTTTGCTTTCTTCTTTCTCGATAAGAGCTGTTTTAGCATTCTCCGTTGCTTCTTCAGATTGATAGTATTGGTTTGTCAAAACCACAACTGCGGAAACAAGAATTAATCCAGCCACTCCTTTTAAAAGACTTTTGTAACCAGAATTAGGGTTTTTATTAATTAAAGATTCCTCAATCTCACTCCAGTCTGCATCTTGATATTCGAAGGAAACCTCTTCGAGTTTCTCTCTAAAGATGGCTTCTTCTTTTGTTAATTTATTTTTCATTTTATGTTGTAATCTTTATACACCTTTTAATTTTAATCGTTCTATAACCATTTGTTTTAAATTTCTTTTGGCTTTTGCTAAGTTAGATTTACTGGTTCCTGGACTAATTTCCAGAAGTTCTGCTATTTCAGCATGCGTATAATCTTCCATCACAAATAAGTTGAATATGGTTCTATAACTTGGGCTTAGTTGCTGCACCATTTCAAGTAGTTCATTCGATGAAAGATCATCGTAGATACTTTCATCAACCTCATCTGATTTTAAATATTCAGCTTCGATTGATGTTTCGCTAAAAGCAAACTTATTTTTCTCTTTGCGATAGTGATCTAGCGCATTATTCACCATTATTCTTCTTACCCAGCCTTGTAAAGAACCATTAAAATTGTACTTTCCAATCTTATCAAACACCTTAATAAATCCTTCTTGAAACAAATCTTTTGCATCATCTGGTCGATCTGTATACCTGTAACAAACCCCCATCATCTTACTGTAAAGGGATTTGTACAACTGTTTCTGGCAATTGTGATCTCCCTTGACACATCCTTCTACCACTCTTCGAACTTCATTTTGATCAGAAAAATCCATTAATCTATTTATATTACTAAGACGTAAAATTATTAAATGGTTGCCTACACTTCTAAAGAATTGTTTTAAGTATCTTTTAGAAGCATTATTTTGTTAAATACGAATGTCATTCTGTAATTTAGCGAACTCTTAAAATTCAGTTTTAAATTTAAATAAAATTCATATGAAAGTTACCTTAGTAGGAGCAGGAAATGTTGGAGCAACCTGCGCAAATGTTATTGCTCACAAAGAGTTAGCGAACGAAGTGATTTTGGTCGATATCAAAGATGGTTTGGCTGAAGGAAAGGCGTTAGATATTTGGCAAACTGCACCTATCAACATGTATGATAGCAGAACAATTGGTTCAACCAATGATTATGCAAAAACGGCAAACTCAGATGTAGTTGTAATTACTTCAGGTATTCCAAGAAAACCAGGCATGAGTCGTGATGATTTAATCGCAACAAACGCTGGGATTGTTAAAATGGTAACTGAAAACATCATAAAACATTCTCCAGAAGCAATCATTATTATTGTTTCAAATCCACTTGATGTTATGACTTATTGTTCCTATTTAGCAGCAAAAGTAGATTCAAGTAGAGTGTTTGGTATGGCAGGTATTTTAGATACTGCTAGATACCGTGCATTTTTAGCTGAAGCTTTAAATGTTTCTCCAAAAGATATTCAAGCTGTATTAATGGGAGGGCATGGCGATACCATGGTTCCATTGCCAAGATACACCACTGTAGCGGGAATTCCTGTTACTGAGTTGATTGACTCCGATAAGTTAGATGCAATTGTAGAAAGAACTAAAAAAGGTGGTGGTGAATTAGTGAACCTAATGGGAACTTCAGCTTGGTATGCTCCAGGAGCAGCTGCTGCTCAGATGGTAGAAGCCATTGTTAGAGATCAAAAAAGAATTTTCCCAGTTTGTGCATTGTTGAAAGGAGAGTACGGAATGGATAACATCTATTTAGGTGTACCTGTAGTCCTTGGTAAAGCAGGAATCGAGAAAATCATAGAACTTGATTTAAATACAGAAGAAAAAGCATTGCTAGATGAATCTGCAAAAGCAGTTCGTTCTGTAATGGATGTTTTGGATAACATGGATTTGAAATAAAATTCATTTATATGTTTATAAAGGCTGTTCGATTCTAGAACAGCCTTTTTATTTTCACTTTTAAAATGATTGAAGAAAAAGTAAAAGCCGTCATTCGTGATATTCCCAATTTTCCAAAGCAAGGTATAGTTTTTAAAGACATCATGCCTATTTTGGAAAAGCCTGAGCTTTGTAGAGAAATTACCATAGAAATGGCTAAGCAATTTGCAGGTCAAAATATTGACGCTGTTATGGGCATTGAAAGTAGAGGTTTTTTTTGGGGTATGCTTTTGGCTCAAGAATTAAATATTCCATTTATACCTGCTCGAAAAAAAGGGAAGTTGCCTTATAAAACTATTTCACACGCTTACGAACTGGAATATGGTACAGCAGAAATTGAAGTGCATCAAGAGGTAATAAAAAATGGAATGAGAGTACTTGTACACGATGATTTATTGGCAACAGGAGGAACGGCAGCAGCAGCAGCTGAAATCATAAAGAAAGAAAATGGGGTAGTTGCAGGCTTCTCATTTTTAGTAATTTTGGAATTCTTGCAAGGAAAAGACAAACTTTTTCACTACTCTAATTGTATCAATAGTATTGTAACTTATTAAACTATGGATTTTAGCTATACAGAAAATCAACAAATGATTGCCGACATGGTAAGAGATTATGCGGCAAAAAATATTAAACCTCGCTTAATGGAATGGGATGAATCTCAAGAATTTCCTGTTCATGTTTTTAAAGAATTGGGTGAATTAGGATTAATGGGCGTTTTGGTGCCAACAGAATACGGTGGATCTGGTTTTGGATACCATGAATACATTACGGCCATTTCAGAATTGGCGAAAGTATGTGGTTCTATCGGACTTTCAATGGCAGCTCATAACTCACTTTGCAGTGGACATATATTAACTTTTGGAAACGAAGAACAAAAAAAGAAATACCTACCAAAACTAGCGACTGCAGAACACATTGGTGCGTGGGGGTTAACAGAACCGAATACAGGCTCTGATGCTATGCGCATGAAATGCACTGCCAAAAAAGACGGTGATGAGTGGGTCATCAATGGCACAAAATGTTGGATTACTCACGGAATTTCATCTGATGTGATGGTGGTAATTGCGAGAACAGGAGAGTTGTTAGACTCTAAAGGAATGACAGCTTTTTTAGTTGAGCGAGGAAACCCAGGCTTGAAAGCTGGAAAGAAAGAAAACAAATTGGGTATGCGCGCATCTGAAACAGCGGAGGTTATTTTTGATAATTGCAGAGTTTCTCAAGATGCTGTTTTAGGAAATGAAGGTGAAGGATTTCAGCAAGCGATGAAGGTGTTGGATGGAGGAAGAATTTCAATTGCAGCTTTATCTTTAGGGATTGCAAAAGGAGCTTTTGAAGCATCTGTTAAATACTCTAAAGAGCGGGAGCAATTCGGAGAACCAATTTCAAACTTTCAAGCGATTGCATTTAAATTAGCTGACATGGCAACAGAAATTGAGGCGGCAGAATTGTTGACTCATCAAGCTGCTGATATGAAAAATAAAGGTCAGAAAATGACGAAAGAATCTGCAATTGCAAAGTACTTAGCGTCTGAAGTATGTGTTAGGGTGGCTACAGATGCTGTTCAAATTTTTGGAGGCTATGGTTATACCAAAGATTTTCCAGTTGAGAAGTTTTACCGTGATTCAAAACTCTGTACCATTGGGGAAGGAACTTCTGAAATTCAGAAATTAGTAATTTCAAGAGAAGTGTTGAAATAAAGTTGTTGGAATAAATAAAATTTGTACTTTTGTCGTCCAATTTAAAAATGCACACATGTTAATAGTACCTGTAAAAGAAGGAGAAAACATCGAGAGAGCGCTTAAGAAGTTCAAGAAAAAGTTTGAAAGAACTGGAACTGTAAAAGAGCTAAGAGCTAGACAGCACTTCACTAAGCCATCTATTGAGCGAAGAGAAGAGATCAAAAAAGCGATCTACATCGAGAAAATGCAACGAGAAGAAGAAGCTTAAATAGCCTCTTTTTACACATAGATATTTAACCATCTTAAAATTTCACGAATGAAATTTTAAGATGGTTTTTTTGTGCGTTTATTTTGTATGTACCTAAAGAGTAATGCTATCTCTTGAGATTATTAGTTAGCAACAACCTTATATTTCTTGAATAGTACTATTTTGAGGTTTCATTATTTTGATGACTCTTTCTATTTTCATTCTATGAATTCTTTGTAAAATGATTGGATAAAAATTTGCTATTGTATTGATTGTATTAATCAGTATAAACAAGGCAAAGTCTTCTTTAATTATTAAAATGAATGAAATAAGAAAAATTGCGATAAAAGCTGCAAAATGGCCAAATTCGGATTGTCTTGTTTGAGTGTCAAAATTTTCGACACCTGATTTTGTGCCACTGAAATATCGTTTTTTATTTTTTTCTTTCCCCCAAAAAGCTACTAAAAGAATAACCTTAAAGTGCTTTACACCTAATGTGTTGTAAAGTTTTGTCAATACTTTTGGATTTTTAATTTTATAATAGGCATCTGGCATTATTTTATTCGTTTTAAATACAAATCCTAAAAAAGCGAAGATTCCTGTTACAAATAAATTCAAGAAAAAAGAAAGTAAAAGTTTGACTACCCAATTAAATTCAGCCGTATTAGAATTGTATATGAACTTTACTAGCTCAATAGATTGATATGTTAAAAAGATTGAGAAAAATGTAAATAGTACTTTCTTCATTTCAGATAATTTAGAGTTGTATTCTGATTCTAAAAATACTTAAAGCAAACATCCAATATGTAAATTTTGACTTCATAAATTATTTTTAAAATCTACAACAAAAACACCTTTCGCAATTTATAATTAAGACATTTTTTGAGTCCTAATAGTGATTGAATTATCCTATTAAACACCATGAAAGATAAAGCAAAAGTTCTAACATAATTTTTTAAATTTTAATTCAACATCTTTTCAAAAAATTAACACGTAAAATCGAAAACTCCTACTTAACTTGCAATTGTTTTAAAGGGGTTTCTTATGCTAATCGAAGAATTTATTAATTGGCTTGAAAAGGAGAAAAGATATTCTCAACATACCCTGCTTGCTTATCGCACAGATTTATTGCAATTTGAGGTTTATTTACTAGAGCGTTACGAAACAAAATTATTAGAAGCTAATTCAATCATGATTCGATCGTGGATGGTAGAAATGATGGACGAGGGAATGACAACCAAATCGGTAAACCGAAAAATTTCTTCTTTAAAAACATTTTATAATTTTCAACTGAAAAGGGAGCAATTAAAAGTTTCACCCATGCAGAAAATTATTGCCCCAAAAAACAAAAAACCACTACCTGCTTTTGTTAAAAACACTGAAATGGAATCCCTTTTTGATCGTCAAGATTTTGCAGATGATTTTGAAGGTAAAAGAGATGAGCTGATTATTGAAATACTGTATGCTTGTGGCATTCGTTTAAGCGAGTTAATCGGAATTGAAGAGAAGGACTTAGATTTGTATCAACCTACTTTAAAAGTGCTGGGTAAGCGCAATAAGGAGCGAATTATACCAATGCACAAAGGCCTTCTTCAAAAAGTGAAAGCATATATTGACCTCAAAGCTGAGCTTTTTTCTTCCCCATTTTTATTGGTTACAGATAAAGGTGAAAAGTTGTATCCAAAATTTGTTTATCGAAAGGTTAATTACTACCTTAGTCAGGTTACAACTGCAAAGAAAAAGAGTCCTCATATATTGAGGCACACTTTCGCCACACACATGTTGAACAATGGGGCAGACCTCAATACTATTAAGGAGTTGCTGGGGCATACAAATTTGGCAGCTACGCAGGTGTACACGCATAATTCTATAGAGAAATTGAAAAATATATATAAACAAGCCCACCCAAGGGCATAAAATTGAATCAGATGAATGTAAAATTGAACGTAAGATCTGTAAACTTTGATGCAGACATAAAATTGGTTGACTTTATCCAAGCAAGAATCAACAAACTGACCCAGTTTTTTGACCAGATAATTGAAGCAGATGTTTATTTGAAAGTTGACAACAATCACGAAGTAGAAAATAAAACGGCAGAGATCCGATTATACATTCCCGGCAATGACTTATTTGCCAAAAAAACAGCCAAAAATTTTGAGGCTGCTTCAGATGAGGTAGTCGAAGCCTTGCGTAGACAAGCAAAAAAACGCAAAGAAAAGGTTCGTGGAGTCTAGTGAATCCTTGAAAAGATGAAAGTTTAACAAACTATTTTAGAGGCTTTAAAAAAAATCCCATAAATTATTCTGTAGTATAAGAATCTTTTATAAATTTGCAGACCTTTTTCGGGGCTATGTTTAGTCTTTGATTTGGGGAGCAAATTTGCCGATGTAGCTCAGTTGGCCAGAGCAGCTGATTTGTAATCAGCATGTCGGGGGTTCGAATCCCTCCATCGGCTCGTCGTTCTTTTTTAGAAATGGAATGTTTTGGGGGGATACTCAAGCGGTCAACGAGGACAGACTGTAAATCTGTTGGCTTCGCCTTCGTAGGTTCGAATCCTGCTCTCCCCACGCAAACTGATAGTCAAAAGCGGGAGTAGCTCAGCTGGCTAGAGCATCAGCCTTCCAAGCTGAGGGTCGCGG
>CAXBCF010000041.1:0-10246 GCA_963973975.1 uncultured Flavobacteriales bacterium | reverse complement strand
TAAACTGACAGTGAAAAGCTTCGAAATGCCCCACGTCTCTTAGCTGCGACACGTTGTAAAATATTAAAATGACGAGACTCTTACTCTTTTTACTTATTTCGGTTTTACCTTCTTTGGGGTTCTGTCAAGACCTTGATTATTCATTTGACGGCAGAGAACTAGACGAAAATGACTCTTTGTATTTAACAGCAATAAAAAAATTCACTGTTGAAATTGATTCATTCTACAATAAATATGGTGACAAAGATTTTGAAGATGTTTTGTACATAAGATACAATGATTACCTGAGCAGTCTTCCTGACTCTATTAGCGGTTATAAAATCATATTCTTAGGACCAGCAAATCGGAAAAAGCATTTTAAACTGAACAAAAACAAATTGATGTTTATCGAAATATCACCTCTTTCACTTGAGAATGATAAATTCAAAATCACTTTGACACCGTACCATGCGGAACTGAAGAAAAGAAAACACCTTCATCTTGGATTAGGCGATTGGACAAAGATTTATTTTAAATATGTAAATGGTAGGATGATTTATGAATCCACTAAAAATGGAGGGATCTAAAGAAAAAACATTGTACAACACTCTGTATAGTGCATTGTGGGTCAGTCAGTTTGGTAAGTTTTAAAGCTATTTGAAAGCTCGCAAAATCCGCTAGCGGATTTTGTGAAAAGGCAAGAAACAAAACCGCCAAGCGGTTTTTGCTAAGTGCTAAACTGAAATTGTATCTTTATCAAAACCACAACGCACCATACAGTAAACGTTACCCAACATATAAAAAGACAGTGACGGAATAAAATGAAACTTTTCAACAGACATAAAAGCCAACGCACAAAGCAAGAGATTGTCAAGCCCAAACGCACAATCCAACCCTTCGCTTGCCAAACACTTGCTTTCTTGCCAACGCTCGGACTGACAGCTATTCTGCTGACCATTTCGACTTTGACGACTTTTGGACAGATTCAAACTCCGCAGACACCGACTTTTGAAAATAATTTTCCAAAACCTTTTACACCCAATCCAAATAACAACCTGACTCCAAACTTACCAACACAAAAAAACAAAAATCAAGAGCAACTAAATCAATATCAAAAAGACATTCAAAAACAGCAAAGACAACGACAGGAATTAGATGCGATTTATCGTGAAATTTCACAGCCGACCAAACCGACAACCACAGCGACAGTGAATTACAACCTTCCTTCTTGTGCTTCTGTTCCAGGTGCTTCGGCTTATCGTTCAGCATTTACTGAAATTTCCAAAATGGCGGACGGTCAGAAAACTTTCACCTTGAAAGAAGCTAACTTTTTGGTCGAAAACGCATTTTACGAGAACCAAGCACAGTTTGAGCAATTCAATAAAACCATTCAACAAATTGGGCAATTCTTAACTTGGAAAATGGAAGAGCTGAAATATGACCAAAATAGCAACCTTGCTAAAAACCTAATTCTTTATCGCTTCTTTTCTGACACCTTGGAAATCAAATCCAAGAACATGAAACATTTGCCTTTCAAATATGACTTTGACGACTACATGGCCAATGAAGATTGGACAAAAATGTTCGTTGAAAAAGCATTGGCAACAAACTCAGGACAATGCCATTCATTGCCTCTACTCTATTTGATTTTAGCAGAAGAAATTGGAGCTAAAGCTCAATTGGCTTATTCGCCAAGTCATTCCTATGTAAAATTTCAAGATGATAATGGAAAATGGCACAATGTGGAATTGACCAACGGAATGATGACAACAGACGCTTTTATTTTGCAATCAGGTTACATAAAAGCCGAAGCACTACAAAATGAAATTTACATGTTGCCATTGAACCAAAAGGAACTGCTTTCGCATGTGCTTTTCGATTTAGCCAAAGGTTATACTGTAAAATATTGCTATGACAGTTTTGTGAAACAGGTCATTGACAAAGCACTTGAACTTGACCCGAACAACATAAATGCCCAGATGGTAAGATCTGATTACAGAACGATGCGATTTATGTATGTTCAAAAACAACTCAATTTAAGTCCTGAAAACATTCACAAATATCCCAAAGCCAAACAGCTATTGGATGAAATGTATGCCCAGTATGCTTTTGTCGATAATCTCGGTTTTGAAGAAATGCCTGCTGAAGCCTACGAAAAATGGCTTGGTTCGCTTCAAAACGCCAAACAAAAGCAAGAAAGTCAACAGATGATTTTAAAAATTAATCAAGATATTGAACTGAAAAGATGAAGAAATTTCTGCTAATCATATCATTTGCAATCTTTGGTCAAATTGGATTTTCTCAATCCAATCAGGAAATCTACGAACAGGCATTTCAAGACATAAATTGCATGCTCAATAAGACTTGCTCCGCAAGTTTTAAGGATGCTGTTTTTACTGTTGAAAATGCCTATTTCTCGAATCAATTAAATGAAGATTTATTTTTAAAACAAATCTTGGTTTTAGCTGAACTTTCAAAACAGTTTATTGCTACTCAAGATTTGATTTACGATTATCCTGACTTAAATGAAGTCGTAAAATATGCTGCACTATTCAATATCATTACAGATACCACTTATATTAATATTGACAGTTCTAGAAGTATCGAAGTTCAGCCATACAAATATGATTTCAATGATATATGGGGGCACAGTGATTGGTCAAATATGTTCGTCTCAAAACTTCTTGATACGAAGAAAGGCAATTGTCATTCACTCCCGTATCTCTATAAAATTCTTGCAGACGAAATCAATGCAAAAGCTCACATTGCTGTTGCACCCAATCATTTTTATATAAAACACCAAAACAAAGCTAATGGGTGGTATAATACGGAACTGACAAGTGGTATCTTCCCTAATGATGCTTGGTTAATGGCTTCGGGCTACATTCATTTAGATGCCATTGTAAACAAGGTATACATGGAAGCCTTAAATGATGAGCAAATGGTTGCTTTGTGTATGATTGACCTTGCTAAAGGTTATGAAAGAAGGCTCGGAACTATTGCTCAAAGCGAGTTCATTTTAAAATGCTGTGATGCCGCTTTAGAAGTGTATCCACACTATGTAAACGCTCTTTTGCTTAAAGCAGAAACCAAAAAGAAAATGTTTGATGTTTTAATGAAAAAATACAATGCTCAATATCCAGCAGATATTTTGAATATTCCTGAAGCTCAAAAGTTCTTTTCTGAAATGACCACTCTTTATGCTCAAATCCATGAAATGGGTTATCGCAAAATGCCCGAAGAAATGTATTTGGATTGGTTGGTTTCACTCAAAGAAGAAAAGTCTAAATACGAAAACAAAGAAATTTCTAATTTTAAATCTCAAAACCATTAATGATGAAAAAACTGCTTCTCCTTTTCGCCTTGTTTGTTGGCTTTATTTCAACACAAGCACAAGACAATCCATTTGCTGAATATGGCTATACGCCAAAAATAGCAACACTCAGTCAAGGAAAGTATAACGAAACATTTGATAATGATACACTTGTTCAAATTGGTTCAATACTTTACAATACGAAATCAAAACAAATTGTTGCATTCGTGCAAATTGATACAATGTATTCAGAAGCCACGCTTGAACCAGATATTGTCAGCCGTTGGCTAAGCCCCGACCCCTTAGCCTCTGAATTTCCAAGTTACTCACCTTACAATTTTGTGGTAAATAATCCAATACTTTTTGTTGACCCTGACGGAAAGGCAGTTAAGCCTTCTAATGAAAGTGCAGCAGCTGCATTTCATAGTATTGTTCAAAGTCTTGGCGGTCAAAAAGCCTTTGGACTTAAAGTAGAAGGAAAAGGCAAGAATGCTTATTACACCACAGATTTAAATTGGAGCATTGACAAATTCGCTAGAAAGAGTGGATTAGAAGGTGAAGCATTATCCAATGCAATCGCTGTTTTTAAAGTTTTAAAAGCTGAAGAAATTGTAGAAATTGCCGTAGTATCTGCTGAAGGGACGCAATCAAATGTTGAAAATACAAGAAATGTTCAGACTAATAATTCTGATGTAAATTCTTTTATGGTTAAAACAGACAAGGATAATAATTTATCTCCTTTAGAAACCCAATCAGAAATAAATGCATTATTAAATGATGGTAGCCCAAAGGGCGATGGATTTGGATTTTTTCCTGATGAAAACAATAGTACAGTCACAAATTACAATGCAACTTCTATTATTCCTGAAAAGAAACCTTTAGGCGGCATTTTAATTATTAATAATCAAAGTAGTCAAGGTGATTTTACTTATGGTCAAAGTAATGGTCAATCAAAAACTGACGGACAAGTGTTACAAAGTGGTATAAATGCAGTTCAAGACGAAGTAAAATGACAAAATATATTTTATTATTTATTTTCATTCTTTCCAGCCTTAATGCTGTATGTCAACATGAACTTGACGCAGCCGAATCATGTGAAGTTAAAATAGAAAAACAGCTTGATGAAGTACTTATTGCACATGGGAATCGTGAATGTACTGTGTTTACGATAGATACTTTGAATGAAAATATCGTACTAGATGACTACACTCTTTTAGTTTTTGATAAGGATTCTATGTCTAATCTAATTTATCAAGTAACATTCATTGCGGGGTTAAAAGAAGGACTTGAAATTTTCTTTGTTGATAATGAGAAGGTCATTGTTCACTATGTTGAAGGAATAAGAACAGGAAAGTCGAAAACTTTTTACACGTCAGGAGTAGTTCATTATGAAAGAGAGTTCAAAAAAGGTGTATTAAAACCAAAAGTTAAAGAATTTGACGGTGAAGGTAACTTTTTGAGAAAAATAAAGATTAAATAATCGACCCTCTATTCCATACACATTGGGCATTCGCACAAACCAACGCACGAGCCAAAAATGCCCAAAGAGTATGGGATTTCCTCCAAAAGGACTGAATGATAAAATTGAAAAAGAAAAAATACGTTGGGTAACAATGGCTAAGAAAACATAGGGCGGTTAAGGCTTTCAGAAAGGTTCGTACACATAGCAAACTTCGGTTTTGGTGGACAGTTAATCGCTTCGAAAGCCCTACGTTTCTTAGCCGAGCCGTTACCCAACATATAAAAAGACATTGACGGTAAAGATGAAACTCATCGACAAACATAAAAGCCAACGCAGAAAGCAAGAGATTGTCAAGCCCGGCCGCTCAAATCAACCCTTAGCTTGCCAAACACTTGCTTTTTTCCCAACGCTCGGACTGACTGTAATTGTTCTGACATTATCGACATTGACCTCATTTGGACAGATTCAAGCTCCAAAGACGCCGACTTTGGAGAATAATTTCCCAAAACCTTTTACAACAAATCCAAACAACAACCTGACTCCAAACCAACTGACCCAAAACCAAGAGCAACTGAATCAATATCAGAAGGACATTCAAAAACAGCAAAGACAACGACAGGAATTAGAAGCAATTTACCGTGAAATTTCACAACCTAAAAAACCGACAACAAAAACAACAGTAAACTATGACCTTCCTTCTTGTGACTCTGTTTCAGGTACTTCGGCTTACCGTTCTGCATTTACTGAAATATCAAAAATGACAGACGGACAAAAAACTTTCAATCTTAGCGAAGCCAATTTTTTGGTCGAAAACGCATTTTATGAAAACCAAGCTCAGTTTGAGCAATTCAATAAAACCATTCAACAAATTGGGCAATTCCTAACTTGGAAAATGGAAGAGCTGAACTATGACCAAAGTAGCAATCTTGCAAAAAACCTTATTCTTTACCGTTTCTTTTCAGACACTTTAGAAATTAAGTCCAAAAATCTGAAACATTTGCCTTTCAAATACGACTTTGACGACTATATGGGCAATGAAGATTGGACTAAAATGTTTGTTGAGAAAGCATTGGCAACTAATTCAGGACAATGTCATTCTTTACCATTACTCTATTTGATTTTAGCCGAAGAAATTGGAGCTAAAGCCCAATTGGCCTATTCGCCAAGTCATTCATATGTAAAATTTCAGGACGACAATGGAAAATGGCACAATATAGAACTTACCAACGGCATGATGACAACTGACGCTTTTGTTTTACAATCGGGTTACATAAAAGCAGAAGCACTACAAAATGAAATTTACATGTTACCCTTAAATCAAAAAGAATTACTTTCCCATGTATTATTTGACTTAGCCAAAGGCTATGCTGTAAAATATTGTTATGACAGTTTTGTAAAACAGGTCATTGACAAAGCCCTTGAAATAGACCCGAACAACATAAATGCTCACATGGTAAAATCCGATTACAGAACCATGCGATTTATGTACGTTCAGAAACAACTAAATGTAAGTCCTGACAATATTGATAAATACCCCAAAGCCAAACAGCTTTTGAATGAAATGTATGCACAGTATGACATTGTAGACAATTTGGGATTTGAACAAATGCCAGCAGAAGCTTATGAAAAATGGCTTGGGTCTTTACAAAACGCCAAACAAAAACAAGAAAGTCAAAAAATGATTTTTAAACTTAACCAAGATATTGAATTGAAAAGATGAAAAAGTTTCTGCTAATTATATTGTGTATCTCTTTCAGTCAAATTGGGTTTTCTCAATCTAATCAGGAAATCTACGAACAGGCATTTCAAGACATAAATTGCATGCTCCTCAAAACTTGCTCCGCAAGTTTTGAGGATGCTGTTTTTACAGTTGAAAATGCCTACTTTTCGAATCAACTCGAAAAAGAAATATTTAACAAAAATATTAACTTCTTAGCTGAGTTAAGCCGTCAGTTCATTGCATATCAAGAGTTTGTTTATGCTTATCCCGACAAAGACGAGGTTGTTAAATATGCAGCTTTATTTTCAGTGATTACTGATACAGTTAAAGTAAAAGTAGATACCAATAAAATTGTTGGTCTAAAACCTTATACTTATGACTTTAATGATATTTGGGGTCATGATGATTGGTCGAATATGTTTGTTACCAAACTTCTTGAAACAAGAAAGGGTAATTGTCATTCACTACCATATCTTTATAAAATAGTAGCGGACAAAATTGAAGCAAAAACACATATTGCAGTTGCACCAAATCATTTTTACATCAAGCATAAAAATAAAGCAAATGGTTGGTATAACACAGAATTGACAAGTGGCATTTTTCCGAATGATGCTTGGTTAATGGCATCGGGATATATACATTTAGATGCCATAGTCAACAAACTTTATATGGAAGCTTTGAATGACGACCAAATGATTGCCTTAAATATTATAGACCTTGCAAAAGGTTATGAACGAAAATTAGGAACTTTAGCTCAAAATGAATTTATTCTCAAATGCTGTGATGCAGCATTAACGGTTTACCCGCATTATGTTAATGCTCTTTTGTTAAAAGCAGAAACCAAAAAGAAAATGTTTGATGCATTGATGACCAAATACAATGCTCAGTATCCCGTGGACATTTTAAATATTCCCGAAGCTGAAAAACTCTTTACTGAAATGACAAATCTTTACGCTCAAATCCATGAAATGGGTTATCGCAAAATGCCCGAAGAAATGTATTTGGAATGGTTGGTTTCATTAAAAGATGAGCGAAACAAATATGAAAACAAAGAAATTACTAAATTTAAATCTCCAAACCATTAATTATGAAAAAGCTACTTCTTTTATTTACAGTTCTTTTTTGCTTTGTCTCAGCAGAAGCACAAGACAATCCATTTGCTGAATATGGCTACACACCTAAAATCGCAACACTCAGTCAAGGACAGTTCAACGAGTCTTTCGACAATGACACAATTGTACAAATAGGTTCGGTATTATTTAATACAAAATCAAAACAAATTGTTGCTTTTGTCGAATATGATACTTTGTATTCAGAAGCTACTCTTGAAGCCGATATTGTAAGCCGTTGGATGAGTCCTGACCCGTTAGCTGCTCATCCCAACCAAATTGGGATGTCACCTTATTCTGCAATGTGGAATAATCCTATTCAGTGGAATGATCCAGACGGAAAATGCCCACTTTGTCCTTGGGCTGATGCAATTGTTGATGCAGCATTTATAGTTTATGATGTGGCGGTTTTAGCCCATGAAAAAGTAACAACCGGAGAAACAAGTGGAGAAAATTGGGCGGCTTTAACTGCCGATGTAGCTTCAGTTGCCGTTCCAATGTCCGTTGGAGCAGGTGTTGCAGCGAGAGCTGCATATAAAGCAGCAAAGCCTGCTGTAAAGGTTGAAAAAGCATCGGATGTTGTGAAAGCTGCAAAAAAGACTGATGAGGGTGTAGTTTACAAAAGGACAGATAATACAGGAAATAAGAAAGATTACGTTGGTCAAGCAAAAAGTGAAGATAGATACAAAGCAAGACAAAAAGAGCATGCACGAAATAATCCCGATTCTGAATTTGATTTTGATATAATTGATAGAGGCGATCCTAAAGGAGATTTTCCTACAAATTTGGATATAAAAGAACAGTTACAGTTAGATAAATTAGGCGGACCAACTAATAAGTCTAATCCTAATGGTGGTACATCAAATAAGAAGAATGTTATTAAAAAATAGGTAGTAAAGATGAAAATTAAGCAAGGAGATATATTTACTATTCCAATTGATGATGAAAGATTAGGATATGGTCAAATAATTGAAATTCCTGACAGCCACTCATTTATGATAGCAGTTTTTGACATCGAAACTACTTCTAATGAATCTATATCCAGCATTGAAATTGTAGAAAAAGAAATATTGTTGATGGGTTATACATTGGATGCAAAGTTATATCACAAACATTGGGTTATTGTAGATAATTATTGTGAGAACTTAAAAAACATTGAGCTTCCTTATTTTAAATTAGGGACTCCACCAGGCGAAATATTTTTGACAGACTATAATGGCGTAAGGTTAAGAGAATGTACTATTGAAGAATTTAATAATCTTATTTACCAACCGACGGTTGCCCCTGTAAGTTATGAGAATGCATTAAAATCAATTAAAGGTGTTGGAGAATGGAAAGAACATTACAACAAGTTAAGAATAGACTATCTCTTAGCAGGTAGGCACTTTATAGAATCTGAGTTAGCTAATAATTAATTTTATAAGAAATTTAATACGAGAATTTATTTCTCAGGGAAAGATTATATAATCTGCCCAAGAATTTCATACCCATTGGTCATTCGCGATAACCAACGCAATACCTAAAATGCCCAAAGAGTATGAAATTGCTGACACACGAACAGAAAAAAAGAAAATACGTTGGGTAACAATGTATAAGCGATAATGCGGGCTGTATGACTAAAATTAAGCATTTTTGCACCTAAAAAACTTTGTGGTTGACAGGCAGTGAATCGCTCCGAAATCCGCACTACGCTTATACTAACCGTTGTAGTGCATTATGACCCGTCCTAAAATATGTCTACACTTAAACAAGTAGATATGTATAAAAATGACAAAACCGTAAGACGGTACAGTGAGAGTTTTAAACTCAAAGTTTTAAACGAACTTAGCCAAGGACATTGCTCCAAAGCACAACTTGCAAAACTTTATGGTATCAACTCTTCTACCATCAATGAATGGATTAGGAAGTATGACCGTAAAGACCTAATGAACACTCGTATACTCGTGGAAAATCAAGATGAAGTAAGCCGGTTAAGGGCATTAAAAAAGGAGATAGAGCAACTCAAAGATTTGCTCATTAGAAAGGACTTAGAAAAGCTTGTAAGCGACTCTTACCTTGAGGTAGCTGCCGAAAACTTGGGCTACAAAAATGTGGATGAATTAAAAAAAAATTTAAACATCAAGCCCTAATGAAAGCAATACAACACAATAAAACAACAGGGCTTGCTTTTACCAAAGCTAGTTGTGAGCTCTTTGATGTTCACCGAGATGCCCACTACAAATACCTGAAGCGATTCAATAAAAAGCAGGCGCAGCACAGCGTAATTATAGAGTTTGTAAAACAAGAGCGTTCTGTACAACCTAGAATTGGCACAAGGAAGTTAATTAAAACCATCAAAGATCCTTTATGCAAGCAATGTATCAAGCTAGGACGAGATGCCTTGTTCAATCTGCTACGAGACAATCATTTGCTGATTAGGCGTAAAAAACCCAACCACAAAACCACCAATTCTTTCCACCGGTTTTACAAATACAACAACCTGATCAAAGACTTGGAGGTGGTTCGTCCCAACCAGGTTTGGGTCTCGGATATTACTTATATCAGAACAGTAAAGGGCTTTTGTTACCTTGCTTTGGTCACTGATCTGTTCTCCAGAAAAATTGTGGGCTACGATATTAGCGATTCGCTCGAACTTAAGGGATGCCTCAGGGCCCTCCAAAAGG
>CAXBCF010000040.1:0-10509 GCA_963973975.1 uncultured Flavobacteriales bacterium | reverse complement strand
ACATTTACAAAGGAACAGATCGTCAGTTCTTAACTCCGATTGGTTATGTGGACTACAAGAATGTAAAAGATGAGGAGAACTTCAAATTTGTTGATGGAGACGTTAATATTGATGGCTTTAGTTATTTCTACAAAGTAGTGACTCAAAGTGCCTGTGATGTGTCTGTTGATACTTCAAATTTTGGTAGAAGCATCTTGCTGAACATTGATCCAAATACAGAGGCTTTAACCAATACATTGTACTGGAATGAGTACCAGGATTGGGATAGCACAGTGGCTTACTACAATGTTTACAGAGGAGTAGATCGTATGCCGACAGAGAATGTGTATTCAATAGTTACACCATCTAACAGTAAAGAAACAAACTCTTTTGTAGATGATGTTTACGATGATTTATTCTCAATTGGTAAGTTTTGCTATGTTGTTGAAGCAGTTCAAGGAACAGTAAGCGATGCCGCAACCAATGGAATTCCAAATAATTTGGAACCTGCGACTTCTAAATCAAATGTTGTTTGTGTTACACAAGAACCCTTGTTTTATGTTCCAAATGCATTTGCACCGGATGGAGTGAACCAAATGTTTGGGCCAAAAGGGCAGTTCTTCGACTTTAGCCTTTATGAAATGGTGATATACAACCGTTGGGGTGAAGAAATTTACCGTACTAGAGACTTGAACAAAGGATGGGATGGAACCTACAATGGCAGCGTTGTTCAAATAGGCTCATATGTTTACATGATTCGATTTATAGCTGCTGATGGTCAAGAGCATCGTAGAAAAGGAACAGTTACTGTGATTAGGTAGAGGGTTACCTTAAATTATGATTGAATAGCATAGCTAAAGAGATTGTAATAAAAAAATTATTATTACTGAAGGACTTTTCTTTTAAGAAGGTTTTATCTGATGAAAATAAATGCCTGCCTTCGAGTCTTAAACTTGTATAGTCGTTTGCTTGAAAATCAATGTTTAAAGAAATTGAAGTACTTTTAAAGCCTTGGTTGGCTAAATTTTGAATGATTAGCTCTTCATTGTCTTCAAAATATTCAAAACGGAGTGCAGTTCTAAGATTATTTGTGAGTTGGTAGCGAGTTATAAAGCTATACACCATCCAATTGTTGTAAGAATTACTGTTTTTAGTCTTTTCTTGCAAACCAAAATCGAATCCAAGTAAAACTCCAAGTTTTTTAGAAATTTGCCATTCGCTGTATAAGTTATTGAAATAGCGCATTCTTCTAGTACTGTCAGGGTCATCGGTTCCAACAAAGGTGCTCCAGTTAAATTTTAGTCCTTTTTCGTTTGTGTAGCTGGCTTGTGTTCCAAAAGAAAGAAGTGAATTTCCTTGAACTCTTTGAATTCGTTGCCAACCATTTGTAACTAAAAGCGAGAAGTCCCATTTTTGGTTGGCTTGCCAATTTAATTTTGCTCCTGAAAGGTAATAGGGTGAATTTTCAGATGCCAAAGCTCGAGTAAGGTTCCAATTTTCAATGGAGAGAGCACTTTCAAAACCCAAATGAGATTCAAAAATTCCTGCATCCAACCACAAAGAGTTTTTCTTATTCAGTGCAATACCAACATTGGCTTGGTAAATGTTTTGAAAAACTCCTTGTTCTGCTACATAATTATCGTTGGCGTAAGTCCCCGAATGAAAACCAATTTTTGAACGGTATTTTTCATGATTAACCTCAAGCTGAATTAATCCCATGTTGAGGTTAAACTCATTGTGTCGGTTGTATTGATAGAAAAAATCTTGACGATTAGCTCCTGTAGGCTCGTTGAAATCAAAGGTGTAAAATACATCTATGAATGCAAGAACATTTATTTCAGGTTTTTTTGTTGAACTAGCGTCCGATTGAGCGCTCAGCTGAAATAAACACACTATGAAAATGATAGAAAGTAATGCTTGTTTCATAGTGAAAAAATTACTCAACCAAGTTTTCCTTTTCTGCTTCCAATTGCTGTTGAAGATAGGTGGAATAGTAATTTCCTTTTAACTTCATCAATTCTTTATGTGTTCCAGATTCAATGATATTTCCATTTTCTAAAACCAAAATTTTATTGGCATGCTTTACCGATGAAATCCGATGACTAATGATTACAGCAGTTTTGTCTTTCATCAAATCTTTCAAATTATTCAAGATTTCCTCTTCGGTTTCTGTATCAACTGCCGACAAACAATCGTCAAAAATGAGGATTTTTGGATGGTTGATAATTGCTCTTGCTATCGAAATTCGCTGTTTCTGTCCACCTGAAAGTGTAATACCTCTTTCACCTAGAGCAGTTTCATAATTCAACGGAAAACCTTCAATATTTGAATGAATGGCCGCTTTTTTAGCAGCATCAACTATTTGTTCTCTACTAACATTTTCGGAGTTGATTCCCAAAGAAATATTGTTGGCAATGCTGTCTGAAAATAAGAAAACCTCTTGAGGAACATAGCCAATTTCACTTCTTAGAGAATTGAGATTACAATCCTTGATTGGTTGATTATCAATAAGTATTTCGCCTGAAGTAACATCAAATAACCTGCAAATTAAATCTGCAACAGTAGATTTTCCAGAACCAGTTTGACCAATAATCGCGAGCGTTTCTCCAGGATTGACTTCAAAATTCACTTTATCGAGTGCTATAACTCCAGATTCAGGATAAACAAAAGAAACATCCTTAAATGTGATTTTACCGCGAATTTCATGTTCTACCATATTCTTGTTTTGAATATCCGGAACGGTGTTTAAAAACTCATTGATTCGCTTTTGAGATGCCGCTGCACGCTGATTAATTGAAGTTACCCAACCCAAAGCAGTAACCGGCCAAGTAAGCATGTTGACATAAATAATAAACTCGGCAATATTTCCCAAGGTGATGGCTCCAGAAATTGTTTTCAATGCTCCAATGTAAACGGTTAAAATCGTACTTAACCCAATCAACATCATCATAATGGGGAAGAAGTATGCTTCCAATTTTACCAAATCCAAGTTGGTTTCTTTGTAGCTTTCCGCTGCAATTTTTAATTGCTTGTTCATGAACTTTTCTTTCACAAACGATTTAATGATTCGAATCCCCGAAAAACTTTCTTGAGTAAAAGTTGACAAATCAGAGAGTTTAGATTGAACTAGTTCACTTTTTTGATTGATTTTATTGCTGATGAAATAGATGAGAATTGATAAAATCGGTAAGGGTGCGAGGGCATACAAGGTCAATTCTACATCGATGCTGAGCATTACTGGAATGACAATGAGAAATAAAGTTACAAGGTTGATGGAATACATGATTCCAGGACCCAAGTACATCCGAACTTTACTCACATCTTCACTAATTCGGTTCATGATATCACCAGTATTGTTTTTTTTGTAAAAAGACATGCTCAGAGCTTGGTAGTGATTATAGATTTCGTTTTTTAAATCATATTCTATCAATCGGGACATGATGATGATGGTCTGCCTGGTGAAAAAAGTAAAAACTCCTTTGAGGAAATACATTAAAATCACCAACAAAGCAAAGTAGACCAATGCTTCTGAGAGACTCATATTGTCTGTAAAGGAAGTGAAAAAGTTGTCGGATGGAACAGGTTTTACTCGTTCTAAATCATCTGGATTAAGGTATTGAGCAAGTTCTTCTGAATTAGCAACCGTGTTAAATGCTTCTCGAATAATTTGAGCAGGATAAATGGAGAAAATATTCGATACAACGACAAATACAATTCCCCAGATTAATCGCCCTTTGTATTTTAATAAGTATTTGTTCAGGTACTTTAATGACTTCATTTAGACTTGAATTTGACTTTTAAGACTTCTAAAAAAATAGGTATTTTTGCACCGCTTTTAAAAGCTTCAATTTTTCTACAAAAATAGGACTTCAAAGCAAGACTTTAGTTCATAAATAACAACTAGAATTTTGAGTTAGTTTTTGAGTTTTTTGAAAGTAGCGGATAAGTGTTGAATTTAAATTGATATAGATGAGTGATTTATTAGAGTTAATTGAAAAAACAGATCAAAGCAATCCTGTGATTGCACAAATGATGACTACAGATCATGAACAAGTTGTTTTCTGTCAAGATAAAGCATCAGGCCTAAAAGCCATAATTGCCATTCACGATACCACACTTGGACCTGCACTTGGAGGTACTAGAATGTGGCAATACAACAACGAACTTGAAGCAATAAAAGATGTTTTGAGACTTTCAAGAGGAATGACTTACAAAGCATCAATCAGTGGATTGAATTTAGGTGGTGGAAAAGCAGTAATTATTGGAGATTCTTACACTCAAAAATCAGAAGCACTTTTTAGAAGGTTTGGAAAATTTGTAAACAGTTTAAATGGAAAATACATCACTGCCGAAGATGTTGGTATTAGTCCTAAAGACATGGAATATGTCAATATGGAAACCAATCACGTAAGTGGTTTGCCAAAATCATTGGGCGGAAGTGGAGATCCTTCTCCTGTTACTGCATATGGCGTTTTTATGGGAATGAAAGCTGCAGCTAAAGTTCAATTCGGAACAGATTCCTTAGCAGGAAAAAGAGTGGTTGTTCAAGGAGTGGGTCATGTTGGAGAATACTTGGTAAAGCATTTAACTAATGATGGAGCACTTGTTACAATTTCAGATATAAATACTGAAAGAGTAAACAGTGTTGCCAAAAAGTACAAAGCAGATGTAGTAGAGGGAGATTTAATTTATGATCTTCCTATGGATATTTATGCTCCATGTGCGCTAGGTGCAACAATTAACGATGACACAATTGGAAGATTAAAAGCATCAGTAATTGCAGGTGCTGCTAACAATCAATTGTTAGACGAAGTTATGCACGGAGCTGCTTTGAAAGATAAAGGAGTGCTTTATGCTCCGGACTTCTTAATCAATGCAGGTGGTTTAATAAATGTTTACCGCGAAGTTTCGGGAATTTCAGAAGAAAGAGCAATGGAGTTGACTGAAGATATTTACAACACCACACTCAATATTTTTGACTTGGCAAGTGCAAATAACCTTACAACTCACGAAGCAGCTTTACAGCTTGCACAAGCTAGAATTAAATCTGTTGCAAAAATTAAAAGTAAGCTCTAAAAATTTATGTTGAATCGTCGCATATTGAGGGTAAAGGTGATGCAAGCCTTGTATGCCTTTTTTCAATCTCCCAATACCGATATGGTGAAAGCTCAAAAAGGCTTGATGCTAAGCATTGAGCGAGTTTATGAGCTGTATTTGTATTACTTGATTTTGCCCGTTGCACTTGCAGAAGTTGCAGAAGTGCAAATGGAAGAAGCAAAAAATAAGGTGTTGCCAAACCCAGAGGATTTAAATCCAAATAGAAAGTTTGTCGACAGCTATGTTATCGAAGCTCTTAGAAATAACCAGGCTTTAAATCTACAACTCAGTAAGTATAAAGTTTCTTGGAGTTCTGAGACTGATTTTTTGCGCAAGCTTTGGAAAAAAGTAAAACAAAGCGATTTGTATCGTGACTTTTTACTCGCTGAAGATAATGCTGCAGATCATCGAAAATTTATAGAGCGTTTTTTCAAGCAATTTATTCTTGACAACGAAGATATCTACTCATCTTTTCAGGAAAAAAGCATTTATTGGGATTTCGAAGACAGTGATTATACTTTGAACATGGTGATTCGTTACATTGGTAAAATAAAAGCAGTAGATCGCTACAAAGCTTTGCCAAACATTTACAAAGAGCCTGAAGAAGATCTGAATTTCGTTAAAAGTTTGTTTGTGAAGATTATTGCAAACAATGAGGCACTCAGCAAGAAAATTGACGAGAAAACCAAGAACTGGGAAATGGATCGAATTGCAGTTTTAGATGTTCTGTTGATGAAAATGGCAGTAATCGAATTTACTGAGTTTTCTTCCATTCCGGTAAAAGTTAGCATGAATGAATACATTGAGCTTTCTAAATTTTTCAGTTCACCCAAAAGCAGTTTGTTTATAAATGGGGTTTTAGATAAAATTTTAGCAGATTTGCAGTCTGAAAATAAAGTAAAGAAAACCGGTAGAGGTTTACTACAATAAATTAATATCAACTAAATAAATACTAATACAATGAAGAAAATTCTAGTTATAGCAAGCGCTGTTGTTTTGACTTTTAGTTTTGCTTGTGGTTCAGAGCCTAGTAGTTCTGATGGTGAAGTAAGCACAGATTTAATCAACAATCCTGCTACTGCAACAGAAGGAGAAGATGGAAATGCTGAAGAATCGCTTCCAAAAATGGAGTTTGTTGAGCAAGCAATTGACTTTGGCGAAATTTCTCAAGGAGAAAAAGTTAAAAAAAGATTCAGATTTAAGAATACTGGCAAAACCAACTTGATTATTTCCGATGCGAAAGGAAGTTGCGGATGCACTGTTCCTGCTTGGCCAAAACAACCAATTAAACCTGGTCAGGAAGGTGAAGTTGAAGTAGTTTTTGATAGCAATGGCAAACAAGGTCGTCAGCACAAAACAGTTACTTTAATAGCTAACACAGTTCCAAATACAACCGTCATTGCTCTTAAAGGTGATGTGATTGTTCCTAATTAATTATATATAAATTTATAGCTCATGCAACCTATTTTATTAATGGCTCCATCCGAAGGCGAAGGTGGAATAATGTCTTTTTTACCGCTTATATTAATCATTGTTGTCTTTTATTTTTTCATGATTCGACCACAATTGAAAAAACAAAAGGAGCAAAAGCGTTTTAGAGAAAGTTTAAGTAAAGGCGATAAAGCAGTTACCATTGGAGGAATTCATGGAAAAATAATTGAAGTAAAAGACAATACAGTGATTTTAGAGGTTGCAAAAGACCTTCATTTAACCATTGAAAAGTCAGCTATCTCTGCTGATTTTGCTACTTCAGCGCCACTTCAAAGCAATAAATAATTACAGCGATGATTAAATCACGAATCAAATTTTTGTCGTGAAAAACACCATCCTCGCTTTATTTTTTGATAAAAAAAAGAAGAAGATTAAACTCGATCAACGGGTTTTAATCTTCTTTTTTTGTTTAATTATTTCTCTTTTCTTTTGGTTTCTAGCTGCATTGTCGAAAGAATACAGCACATTTCTAAAAGTACCATTAGAATACACCGAATTACCTGATGAGTATATCTTAACTGAAGCTCCAGTTGCTGAAATTGAAATCCAAGTATATGGAAATGGATTTAACTTGTTTGGCGAACAATATAAATTAAACCGCAATCCAATTCAAGTTGAACTTGGAGAATTTTTAAAAAAGAAAAACAGTTTACAGGCTATTTCTACTGAAAGGTTTGCAGATCAAATTAAGCAGCAATTGCGCAATGGACTTGAGCTTGAAAAGATTTACTTGGACTCTATTCGGTTTACCACCAAGCTACAAGAAATTAAAGAAATACCAGTTGAGGCAAAAACGAATTTAAGTTTTGAAGCAGGTTATCGTCAGTTTGGAGAAATTGAAATTAACCCAAAAACCATCAAAGTAATTGGACCAAAGGATTTGATTGACCAACTTAAAACAGTTGCCACTAAAACCATTGAGTTGAGTAATTTAAAAAAGACTGCTAAAGGCACTTACCAGCTTGATATTGAATCGGAAAATGAATTGCTGGAATTTAAGCCTAATGAGGTTGAAGTGACTATTCCTGTTGAGAAGTTTACTGAAAAAGTGTTTGAATTGCCTATTACTATTGTTGCAAAGAAGTTTAAAAAGGAAATTAGAACATTTCCAGAGCAAGTAAAGGTGATTTTTAACGTTCCAATCAGTAGATTTGATGAACTAAATGAAGTTAAGCTGAAGGCAATCGTCAACATGGATGAGTATGATCCGACGAAAAAAAAGCTTTTAGTAGAAATTATTGGAGCTCCTGAAGATTTAGAATTAGTAAGAATTGAGCCTGATAAAGTTGAATACATAATACTGAATTAAAATGTTGAAAATTGGCATTACAGGAGGGATTGGAAGTGGAAAAACTACGGTATGCCGTATATTTGAAAACCTTGGGGTAAAGGTCTTTTATGCCGATGTTGAAGGTAGAAAATTGCTCAATGAAAATGAAGAATTAAAAATTGCTGTAAGAAAGAAGTTTGGGAAAGACATGTTTCACATCAATGGAGAACTGGATCGAGCTCGGATGGCTGCTTTGGTTTTTAATGATGCCAAAGCGTTGGAAAAATTATCGACTTTAGTACACCCAAAAGTAAATGAGGTTTTTAAAAAGTGGCTGGAATTGCATAATAAGAAGCCATATATTCTTAAAGAAGCAGCCATTCTTTTTGAAACTGGCAACTTTTACGATTTAGACAAGGTTATCAATGTGTTTGCACCTAAAGAAGTTAGAATTCAAAGAGTGATGAAAAGAGATGGAGTGACTCGAGAAGATGTAGAGAAAAGAATTAGACACCAATACTCTGACGAGGAAAGAAATAGATTGGCAGATTACATCATTATGAATGAAGATGAAAATGAATTATTGCCTCAAATTATGGAGTTGCATGAAATTTTCCTCAATGAAGTTCGAACAAGAATTAAAATACCTTTAAAACGTAAATAAGATTTTTAATCTTGAGTCTATGATTGAACTATTCAGTGCAGAACAAATTAGAGCAGCAGATGAATATACCATTGAAAATGAATCAATTGCTTCAGTTGATTTAATGGAAAGAGCTGCTCAAAAATGCTTTGAATGGATTGAAAAGCATATTATTGAGCCGAAGAAGAAAAAGCAGTTTGCAATTTTTTGTGGAACAGGCAACAATGGTGGAGATGGGTTGGTAATTGCTCGAAAATTGCTTGAAGCAAATCAAAATGTTCAAGTTTTCATTGTGGAGCTTTCTAAAAATTATGCTCCTGATTTTAAAACGAATTTAGAACGACTTGAATTAACTCCAAATTATTTAAATGCTGAGCAAAGGAATTTTGAAATCGACGAAAGTGCAATAATCATTGATGCCATTTTTGGAACAGGTTTGAGCAGGGTAGTAGAAGGCTTTTCTGCTGAGGCTATTGAAAAAATTAACCAACAAAATCAATTAACACTTGCCATTGATCTACCATCTGGTTTATTTGCTGATGAAGGAATTATTGAAAAAAATCAATGCATTGTGAAAGCTGATATTACACTCAGTTTTCAATTTCCAAAAACAGCTTTTTTATTTCCTGAATGTGGGATATTTGTTGGAGATTGGTTTCTTTTAGACATTGGTTTGCACAATGAATACATTCAGAAAACAGTGACTTCCAATTTCTTTGTAACGCTGGATGATGCCAAAACCATTTTAAAACCTAGAAACTCTTTTGCTCACAAAGGCAATTTTGGAACTGCTTTGATAATGGCAGGAAGTAAAGGCAAAGTTGGAGCTGCTGTTTTGGCTGCCAAAGCTTGTTTGAGAAGTGGAGTTGGATTATTGACCCTTCAAGTTCCTGAATGCGCATACACAATTTTGCAAACAGCTGTTCCTGAAGCCATGGTTGAGACGGATGAAAATCCCAATTTCTTAACCGAACTCAAGCGAGATTTAAAGTTTTTTGCATTGGGAATTGGTCCCGGTATTGGATTGGAAAAAGAAACTCAAAATTTATTGAAGTTACTCATTCAGCAAAGTAGTTCGCCCATGGTTTTGGATGCGGATGCTTTGACCATTTTAGCTGAAAATAAAACTTGGCTCTCATTTTTACCGAAGGGGAGCATTCTCACTCCACACATTGGTGAGTTTAAGCGTTTAGTGGGCAATTTCGAATCTACCAAAGAGCGACTTAAAATGCAGGAAGAATTTGCTCAGAAATACCAGCTTTACTTAATTGTGAAAGGACAACATACAGCCATTGCTTGTCCGAATGGAACAGTTTATTTTAACTCTTCAGGTAATCCCGGAATGGCAAGTGGAGGAACTGGAGATGCACTAACAGGAATTTTAACTGGACTTCTAGCGCAACACTATTCTCCAGAACAAGCTGCAATACTTGGTGTATATCTACATGGTTTAGCAGGCGATCTAGTTGCAGAAAATTTAGGTGAAGCAGCCATGCTAGCCTCTGATTTAATTGATTCAATCGGAGCTGCTTATAAGCGTTTGAATCATTAAAAATGAACGTATTAACGGGAAGCTTAATTAGTGTGCTGTGTGGATTATTATTGAAGTATCAGCTGTATTTTGTTTTACATCAATTTAAAAAGCGATAATGTAACCTGCACTAAAGCTATTAAAATTAAAATTCTTAATTCTTTTCTATTTTATCTTTCTAGTTTCCGATTTCATATTTCATCTTTTATCCTTCATCCTATTTTTATATTTTCTCTGTTCTCTGTTCTTTTCTCTATGTGTCATTGTCTAAAGTCTACTACTTAATAGTAATAACAGTTAATACTTATTTAGTAACTAATCAGTATTATTTTTAACCACATAGTGACATAGCTTGTAAAAACTAAAAAAACATAGAAGCTTCGCTTTACATAAGGATCACTATGTTTAAAAGGTCTTTTCTATGAACTACTTTATACCAATGATATTTATTAAATAGTCTACTATTTAATAAATATTACAGTGGTAAATGCCGATTGA
>CAXBCF010000039.1:0-13059 GCA_963973975.1 uncultured Flavobacteriales bacterium | reverse complement strand
ATTTGTTCATTGTTTTAATGAACCAAATGTGTCAACTTTTTTCAGGCATGGTCAATAGAATTAAGAAATTGGATGAAGGATGCCTTTCGACTTCGCTCAGCGTGAAAAGGATGAAGGATGAAGGATGAAGAAAAGAATTACGAGTTACGTATTTTTTAACTAGGAATCAGGTTGTTTATTAGTTTTAAACTTTGCGGCTCCTTTGCGTAAGTATTTGTTAACTTGTCGGTTAGAAAATGCCTTTTAACTATTTATCTTTCTAATGTCAAATCAAACTAATGTGTCATGCTGAACTCGTTTCAGCATCTAAGTGTTGATTTACACTTAAAGAACCTTTGTTAAAGGCATTTAAATTCAATACCTCAAAACTACAGCAGTTCATTTGCAACATTCGCCAATTCTGATCGCTCTCCTTTTTCTAATGCCACATGCGCATAAAGTTTATTTCCCTTCACACGATCGATGAGATAGGATAGCCCATTGCTGTGCTCATCCAAATACGGCGTATCAATTTGATTGATGTCTCCGGTAAAAATCATTTTGGTGTTTTCTCCGGCTCGGGTAATAATGGTTTTTACTTCATGTGGAGTCAGGTTTTGAGCTTCATCAACAATAAAAATAATGTCCGACAAACTTCTTCCGCGAATATAAGCCAAAGGAGTAATCACAATTTTTTCATTTTTCTGCATTTCAAGAATTTGCTTGTGTTTTTTGTCCATTTCACTAAACTGATTCTTGATAAACTTCAAATTATCCCAAAGTGGCTCCATATAAGGATTGATCTTATCTTTGATATCTCCTGGTAAAAAACCGATGTCTTTATTGCTCAAAGGCACAATGGGTCTAGCTAAAATAATTTGTTTGAAATCCCTTTTTTGCTCAATTGCACCTGCTAGCGCTAACAAAGTTTTTCCTGTACCTGCCACTCCTTGAATGGTGACCAATTTAATATTGGGATTGAGAATGGCGTGAAGCGCAAATGCTTGCTCGGCATTTCTAGGCACAATTCCATAAGCATTGAGTTTTTCAACACGGTCTAATCTATTTTCATGGCAATTGTAAAAAGCCAAACTTGATGCTTTGCCATTTTTTAAGATGTAAAAATTGTTATTTCGTTTGCGATCTTCTAAGAAACTACAATCTTCCAAAAAGCCCTTTTCATAAATTTCCTTGATGACTTCGCTGCTGAGGTTTTCAATTCGCTCTTTTCCCAAATACAAATCAGATACATCTGCAACTTTACCGGTATTGTAATCTTCGGCAACTAAATTGAGCGCCTTAGCTTTTATTCTGAGGTTGATGTCTTTCGTTACTAAAATTACCAAAGAATCTTTCTCTTGCTCTTGCAAACTAATGGCCGCATTCAATATTTTATGGTCATTTTTACGTTCGTCGAAAATCTTCTCAGCGTTCAGTTTTAAATTATTGTCGGAGATGATGATTTTGAAACGTGACTTTTGGGAATTATCGAGTGGAATCCATTCCTGAAGGGTGTGATTTTCAGAAAGTTTGTCAACTAATCGAGTGAATTCTCTCGCTTCGAAGTTTTTGGTATCATTTCCTCTTTTGAAATTATCTAATTCTTCAAGAACAGTAATGGGTATTGCTACATCATTATCTTTAAAGTTTAGGAAGGAATTATGGTCGTGAATAATGACAGATGTATCTAAAACGTAGATCTTTTTCTGGCTGGAAACTTTTTTAGGCATATAATAAGTTTAGCGGTTGAGAGTAAATGTACCTGCTAAAACAAGTCTAATATTCGAGCTACTAAAAAAGAAATCAACGCTCTACTATTGAAAAGTAATTTTAAAATTTAATCTGATTTTAACTTCTAGTTAATGCAGCGTAAATTTTATTTGTGGCTCCTGCTTCACTCAAAACATATTTTTTTGAGGCACTAGCTGCCTTCTGTATGTTTTCTTCTTTGCTTAAAGTTGAAACTATTTGTTGAAATTCAGCATAGTTTGAAATTGAAAATCCCCCTCCACAAGCAATCAAATCTTTTGCTTCTTTGAAAAAGGAATAATTCGGTCCGAAAATTACAGGAACTTCATAAACTGCAGCTTCTAATAAATTGTGGATGCCTTTTCCAAAACCCCCGCCAATAAAAGCAACATTCGCAAAACGATATATTTTCGATAATAAACCAATTTGATCAATGACCAATACCTTGTACTCGCTGAGGTTTTGGCTGTCGCTGCTGTTCGATAATTTTATTCCTCTTACTTTGAGTGATTGTAGATAGCTGTCAATCTTTTCAGAATTAATTTCGTGCGGTGCAATGATGAAGAACCATTCTTCTGATTCTTCGCTAAATTTTCTAGCGAATTCCATCTCTTTTTCCCAAGCGCTACCCAAGATCATTACTTTTTTATTAGTGCAAAAACGTTCAATAAGTGGCTTGTTAAATTCAGTTTTTCTTAACTCAATTACTCGGTCAAAGCGTGTGTCTCCTGTTACCGTGCAATTTTTTAAACCTACTTTTTCTAGTAAAAGTTTAGAGTATTCATCTTGCAAAAAAAAGTGTTCGAATAAGTCTAGTTTATTTCTAAACCAGCCGCCATACCACTGAAAAAAGATGAAGTTTTTATTAAATATTCCCGAAACCAGATAGCTTTTACTATTTCTTTTTTGGAGTTGTTTCAAGTAATTGAACCAAAATTCATACTTGATAAAAATGGCCATTTCGGGTTGTACAATTGAGAGAAACTTTTTTGCATTTTGTTTGGTATCAAGCGGCAAGTAGCAAATGTGGTCTGCTTTTGCATAATTTTTATGTATTTCATAACCAGAAGGAGAAAAAAAGCTGAGTAAAATAAAATACTGCTCCTGTTCTTTTTTAAATTTTTCAAGCAGTGGTCTGCCTTGTTCAAACTCTCCTAAAGAAGCTGCATGAAACCAAATTACTTTTCGTTTTTCGGGATTAATGTTGCGCAAATTGCTTTGCCAGCCTCTATTTCCTACTACAATTTTTTTAGCTTTTGAATGTCCGAAAAAAGCAGCTAAGTGTATGCCCCAACTAAAAAATAGAAGTGAGAGGTTGTAGAACATTGCTAGTAATAATAAAACTCTTCAGAATTTCTGCTGCGAATAGGAATGGTCCAGCCGAAGCGAAATCCGTGCAAGATATCTAGTTTTTGATCCGTGTCAAAAGCACGCTCATCGTAGTTGTATTCTCTTTTGTTGTATGTTAAAGCTTCATTAAATTCAAAGCCAATGTAAAAGCTGAGCAGATTTTTAACGCCATAATATTGATAGCCAATAAACTGTCTAAACATTACTCCTCTGTGCAAGCGGTCGTAGCCTTTTAAGTTTTCATCGGAAAGTTGGAAAGCTGTACCATCTCTGAAATCCACTTTTATTCTGTGTTGCAAAAAACCGGCACCGGCTTTCAGTAAAATTCCCGAATTGGGATTTTTTTTAGAAATTGGGATTATTTTTCCAACAGATGCAAGAATGTTCATCCCCCGAATTTCATAAAGCAACTTGATTAACTCTCCATCTGAATCAGTGGCACTTCCATCTGAATTAATAATGTCATTAAGCATATCTTTTCGCTTAATGTCTGCACCAAAATAATAACCAGCTTCGATATCGAATTGCCAATTGGATTTGGTTTTATATCCAATGGCTCCTCCAATTTCATTCATAGAACCATAGGTTGTTTCAAAATCGCCACCAGGAAAAACTCTTTGGTATTGAAACCTCACAAAAGGAAATGCAGCTGCTGAATCGGTAATTGTTTGAGAAAAAGTTGGCAAACTGTCAAAGACTAAGAGTGAAATGATAAGAATCTTTAAAAATGCTATCTTCATGAGGCTAAATTACCAATACTTTTTTTCTCGAAAGTTGCCTAAAAACAGTATCTTCGCAGCCCATTAAACTAGTGGATATATGAGGGATATTCAGATGGTTGACTTGAAAGGTCAATATCAAAAGATTAAGACGGAGGTAGATAAAGGAATTCAGTCGGTTATTGATTCAACTGCATTTATAAAAGGGCCTGAAGTTCAAAATTTTAAAGAAGAATTAGAAAGTTATTTAGTTGTAAAGCACGTTATTCCTTGTGGAAATGGAACGGATGCACTGCAAGTTGCTTTAATGGCTTTGGGTTTAAAGCCAGGCGATGAGGTGATTACAACTACTTTTACTTTCGTGGCGACAGCTGAAGTAATTGCACTTTTGGGATTAAAACCTGTTTTGGTTGATTGTGTCTATGATTCTTTTTTGATTGATCCGAATCAAATTGAAAACGCTATCACTTCTAAAACAAAAGCCATTATTCCAGTCCATCTTTTTGGACAATGCGCCAACATGGAAGAAATTATGCGCATAGCTAAGAAACACCAACTATATGTTGTTGAAGATTGTGCGCAATCAATCGGAGCTAACTTTCATTTTTCTAATGGAACTTCTCAAGCTGCAGGAACGATTGGCGATTTTGGCTGTACTTCATTTTTTCCATCTAAAAATTTAGGTTGCTATGGAGACGGAGGTGCTTTGTACACCAACGATGATGTTCTTGCAGCAAAAGTAGAAATGATTGTCAACCATGGCATGAAAGTGCGTTATTACCACGATGAAATTGGAATAAATTCTCGTTTAGACAGCATTCAAGCGGCAGTTTTACGTGTAAAGTTGAGGCATTTAGATGCTTATAACAATGCAAGAAGAGAAGTAGCTTGGCACTATGATGAAGCTTTTAAAGGTATGGAAGAACTAATCATTCCAATGCGAGTGAATAATTCCTGCCATGTGTTTCACCAATATACCCTTAAAGTTGTTGGTGTTGACAGAGATGAACTTAGGAATCGTCTGTCAGAGGAAAAAGTGCCAGCCATGGTTTATTATCCGGTGCCACTTCATTTACAAAAAGCTTATAAAGATGCACGCTATGAAAAAGGAGCTTTCCCAGTTGCGGAACAATTAGCAGCTCAGGTATTATCTTTGCCCATGCATACTGAATTGGACAAAGAACAACTAACATATATTACAGAAAAAGTTAAAAAAAGTATTCAAAATAGCCGCAAAGCATTGGCTAGTTAAAGTAAAAATTAAATTATGAAAATTGCAGTTGTAGGAACAGGATATGTAGGTTTAGTAACCGGAACCTGTTTGGCAGAAACGGGAAACGAAGTTGTCTGTGTAGACATTGATAAAGAAAAAGTAAAGAAAATGCAAAATGGGATTGTTCCCATTTATGAACCACATTTGGATGTTATTTTCGAGCGAAACATTAAGCACAATCGATTGAGCTTTACCACCAATTTAGCTGAAGCAGTGAAAGATGCGACTATTATCTTTTTGGCATTACCAACTCCTCCAGACGAAGATGGTTCTGCAGATTTATCGTATGTTTTAGGCGTAGCTGAAGAATTGGGAAAAATCATTGAGGATTATAAAATTATTATTGATAAAAGTACCGTTCCTGTTGGTACTGCTGAGAAAGTGCATGCAGCAGTTGCAAAAAATGCAAAAGTTGAATTCGACATTGTTTCAAATCCTGAATTTTTAAGAGAAGGCTTTGCAGTTGATGATTTTTTGAAACCAGACCGTGTGGTAATTGGAACAGAATCTCCTAGAGCTAGAAAAATTTTGGAAGAGCTTTACAAGCCTTATGTCCGTCAAGGGAATCCAATTATTTTCATGGATGAGAAATCTGCAGAATTGACTAAATATGCTGCTAATGCATTTTTGGCAACCAAAATCACTTTCATGAATGAAATCGCTAACTTCTGTGAGAAGGTGGGAGCAGATGTAGATGCTGTTCGTGCGGGAATAGGGTCTGATACTCGAATTGGAAAACGTTTTCTATTTCCAGGAATTGGATATGGTGGAAGTTGCTTTCCAAAAGATGTTCAGGCACTTGCTAAATCTGGAGTTGCTGAAGGCTATGAGTTTCAAATTCTAAAGGCTGTAATGAGTGTCAACCAAAAGCAAAAAACGGCCTTAATGCCAAAAATTTTGGATTTCTACGGAGGGAATTTAAAAGGTAAAAATGTAGCTATTTGGGGATTGGCATTTAAACCAGACACCGATGATATTCGTGAAGCTCCATCATTGTACCTTATTGATGAGTTGTTGAAAGCAGGAGCAAGGGTTTCTGCTTATGATCCTGAAGCCATGTCGAACGTACAAGAGCGATTGGGAGATAAAATTAATTTCGGCATTGATGCTTATGATGCATGTAAGGGTGCTGACTTTTTAGTGATTGCTACAGAATGGCCTGTATTTAGAAATCCCGATTTTAAGAAATTGGCAACTTTGCTCAGCGAACCAACCATTTTTGATGGAAGAAATTTATATGACAATTCACAATTGAAAGATGCCGGATTCAATTATTTCAGTATTGGCAGAACCAATGTAATCGCATAACATGAAAAGGGTATTAATTACAGGAGCAGCAGGTTTTTTAGGTTCTCACCTTTGTGATCGCTTTATGGCAGAAGGCTATCAAGTTGTTGGAATGGACAATTTGATTACCGGTAATATCAAAAATTTAGAACACCTAATTGGTAAAGAGAATTTTGAATTTTATCACCAAGATGTTTCCAATTATGTTCACGTTTCTGGAGAAATCGACTATATTTTACACTTTGCATCGCCTGCGAGTCCGATTGATTATTTAAAAATTCCTATTCAAACCTTAAAAGTGAGTTCTTTGGGAACGCATAATTTATTAGGTTTAGCGAAAAATAAAAAAGCCAAGATTTTAGTTGCTTCCACTTCTGAGGTTTATGGTGATCCTTTGGTGCATCCTCAAACAGAATCGTATTGGGGAAATGTAAATCCAATTGGTCCGCGAGGAGTCTATGATGAAGCAAAGCGTTTCCAAGAAGCCTTAACCATGGCTTACCATACATTTCACGGATTAGAAATTGCCATCGTTCGAATTTTTAATACCTACGGACCTAGAATGCGTTTGAATGATGGTCGTGTATTGCCAGCTTTTATAGGACAAGCCTTGAGAGGCGAAGATTTAACAGTTTTTGGAGATGGATCACAAACACGTTCTTTTTGCTATGTTTCCGATTTAGTCGAAGGAATTTATCGTCTATTGATGAGCGATTATCCACAGCCGGTTAATATTGGCAATCCAGATGAGATTACCATTCTAGACTTTGCCAAAGAAATTATAAAACTGACGAATACCGATCAAAAAATTGTCTACAAAGGCTTGCCAACAGATGATCCCATGCAACGTCAGCCGGATATAACACTCGCAAGAGAAAAATTAAATTGGGAACCAAAAGTTTCTCGAGCTGAGGGTTTGAAAATAACCTATGACTATTTCAAATCCTTGTCGGAAGAAGAATTGTATAAGAAAGAACACAACAATTTCTCAAAATACATTCGCTCATGAAAAAGTTTTTCGCGCATGAGACAGCAGTGATTGATGAAGGCTGTGAAATTGGTGAGGGGACCAAAATTTGGCATTTTTCGCACATTATGAAAGATGCTAAGTTGGGTAAAGACTGTAATATTGGACAAAACTGTGTGATTTCACCGGATGTGATTTTGGGAAACCAAGTGAAAGTTCAGAACAATGTATCAATCTATACAGGAGTAATTTGTGAGGACGATGTTTTTTTAGGACCTTCAATGGTTTTTACGAATGTTACCAATCCTCGAAGTGCTGTCAATCGAAGGGGGAACTACGAAAAAACAACCGTTAAGAAAGGAGCAACGATTGGAGCAAATTCCACCATAGTTTGCGGAAATGATTTGGGTGAGTATTGTTTTATTGGTGCTGGAGCAGTGATTACAAAAGCTGTAAAACCCTATGCTTTAATGGTTGGAAATCCTGCCAAACAAATTGGATGGATGAGTGAATTCGGGCACCGACTGGAATTCGATGATGCGGGTTTTGCCCTTTGTTCAGAATCTAAAGAGCGCTATCAATTAGAAAATAATGAAGTAAAAAAAATATAGAATTTATGTCAATTTATAAAGAAATACTCGAGAAGAAAGCAACAGTAGCTGTTGTAGGGTTAGGGTATGTAGGATTGCCGATTGCTTTGGCATTGGCTAAAAAAGTAAAAGTCTTGGGCTTTGATATCAGCGAGCCAAGAGTAAAACTCATGCAACAGGGAATTGATCCGAGTGAGGAATTACCTGCAAAGGAGTTTGAAAATACTGATATTGAATTTACATCAAATCCTGAGGACTTAAAAGCTGCTCAATTTTACATTGTAGCGGTTCCAACACCTATTGATCAACATAACTTACCGGATTTAAAACCTTTGTTATCGGCTTCCAAAACGGTTGGAAAAGCAATTAGTAAAGGAGATTATGTTGTTTTTGAATCTACCGTTTATCCTGGCTGCACTGAAGAAGATTGTGTGCCGTTGATTGAAAAAGTTAGCGGCTTGGAATTTAAAACAGATTTCAAAGTAGGTTATTCTCCAGAACGAATTAATCCAGGAGATACCAAACACACTTTGCAAAATGTAATTAAGGTTGTTTCAGGTTGTTGTGAAGAATCTTTGGATGAGATTGCCAAGGTGTACGAATTGGTTGTTACCGCAGGAGTACATCGAGCAGCAACTATTAAAGTTGCTGAAGCAGCCAAAATTATTGAGAATACTCAAAGGGATGTGAACATAGCATTGATTAATGAATTGTCTATTATTTTCAATAAAATGGGTATTAATACCTATGAGGTGTTGGAAGCTGCGGGCACAAAATGGAATTTTCTAAATTTCACTCCCGGACTTGTCGGCGGTCACTGCATTGGTGTAGATCCCTATTACCTCACCTTTAAGGCAAAGGAATTTGGCTATCACGCTCAAATCATTAATTCGGGAAGAGCAGTAAATGATGGAATGGGAAGTTACATAGCCGGAAGAATTATGAAACAAATCGTGGCAAACAGAAAATCTAGTAACGGTGCAAAGGTGTTGGTAATGGGAGCTACTTTCAAAGAAAATGTTAGCGATATTCGAAATTCAAAAGTTGCTGATGTAGTGAATGAATTAATTGCCTTTGGATTGAGTGTTGAAGTAGTTGATCCTCACGCCTCATCGGAGGAATTAAAAAAACATTATGGCTTTAGTTTAATGAATGAGATTTCTGATGATTACGATGCCATTGTTTTGGCAGTTAATCATGATGAATATGTGAAACACGATGAAAGTTACTTCAAAAAAATCATGAAACCAGAAGGGTTTATCTTTGATGTGAAGGGAAGTTTGAAATCCAAAATTAAATCGTTTGATTATTTAAGCCTATGATTTATTCAAAAAATATTATGATTACCGGAGGTGCAGGATTTATTGGTTCGCACCTTGTTCGATTATTTGTTCAGAAATATCCCAGTTATCGCATCATAAACTTCGATGCATTGACTTATGCAGGAAACCTAGAAAATCTTGAGGACATCAGTGCTGCTGAAAATTATGTTTTTGAGAAAGGTGACATCTGTGACTCTGAGAAATTAAAAGAAGTATTTGAAAAGTATTCCATTGATTCGGTCATTCATTTGGCTGCAGAATCACATGTTGATCGTTCTATTTCTAATCCAATTGAGTTTGTTCAAACCAATGTAATTGGTACTGCCACTTTAATGAATGTCGCCAAAGATTTTTGGAATAATGACTTTTTAGATAAGCGTTTTTACCATGTTTCTACCGATGAAGTTTATGGTTCTTTAGGAGAAACGGGTTTTTTTACTGAAGAAACTCCCTACGATCCAAGAAGTCCGTATTCTGCTTCCAAAGCGGGTTCAGATCATTTGGTGAGGGCTTATTTTCATACTTTTCAATTTCCAATAGTTATTTCTAATTGCTCCAATAATTATGGAGCCAATCAGTTTCCTGAAAAATTGATTCCATTATTTATTCATAACATCAAAAACAACAAAGCTTTACCAGTTTATGGAAAAGGAGAGAATATTCGAGATTGGCTGTGGGTAAATGACCATGCCAATGCGATTGATGTAATTTTTCACCAAGCTAAATTGGGAGAAACTTATAACATTGGTGGAAACAATGAATGGAAAAATATCGATTTAATCAATGTCTTGTGCAAAATAATGGACGAGAAGTTGGGTAGAGCCGCAGGAAGCTCCGAAAAATTGATAGAATATGTAAAAGACCGTCAAGGGCACGACATGCGTTATGCGATTGATGCCTCAAAATTGAAGAATGATTTAGGTTGGGAACCTTCCATCAACTTCGAGCAAGGCTTGGAAAAAACAGTAGAATGGTATTTGAGCAATGAAAAATGGCTGAACAACGTTACTTCTGGAACATATCAAAATTATTACGAAAAGCAATATCACCAGCGATAGGGATTTATGGAATTTACTGATTATCATCAAAAAGACCTATCATCCACTCAGTTTTTAATTAGCGGAGGAGCAGGATTTATCGGCTCCAACATTGTCAATTATTTGTTACACTTTGGAGCCAAAAAAGTGCGGGTAATCGACAACCTGTCAACCGGAAATCGAAAAAACATCGAAGGCTTTCTCAAAAATCCAACTTTTGAATTTTTGGAAGCAGATATCAGTGATTATGAAAGTTGTTTGAAAGCCTGTGAAGGAATTGATTATGTAAGCCATCAAGCTGCTTTAGGCTCAGTGCCTCGCTCAATTGAAAATCCAATTGCTACTAATCAATCCAATGTTGATGGATTTTTGAATATGATTGTAGCAGCGAGAGAAAAAGGTGTAAAACGTGTAGTTTACGCGAGTTCATCCTCTGTTTACGGCGACCATTTGAGTTTACCGAAAGTTGAAGAAGAAATCGGTCGACCACTTTCACCTTATGCTGTGAGCAAACGAACCAATGAGCTTTATGCCAATGTTGCGCATTTAAATTACGGTCAAGAATTGATTGGATTGCGCTATTTTAATGTTTTTGGACCCAATCAAAGTCCCGAAGGCGCTTACGCAGCAGTTATTCCACTTTTTATTGAGGCCTTGCTGAAGTATGAATCTCCCTTCATTAATGGAGATGGAAGTCAAAGTCGAGATTTTACTTATGTTGACAATGCCGTTCAAGCCAATATTCTAGGGCTTTTTACCACAGAAGCAGCTGCAATTGGCGAAGTTTTCAATGTAGCAGTTGGAGAGCAGTTCACTTTGTTGGACCTATTTGAAATGATTCAAAAGAAACTCAATTCAAAGGTTCCTGTCATTCACCGCCAAGAGCGCCCCGGAGATATTAAAAATTCCTTAGCTGATATTTCAAAAGCAAAAGCCTTATTGAACTATATTCCACAAGTAAAATTTGAGGAAGGTATTGAGCGGACTATTGAGTGGTTTAGGGGGAAGTGAGTTTTAAGTACTTCAAGTATTTAAAGTTAGAAGTGACTTAGGTTAAGAGTTAAGAAAAAGGATGAAGGACTAAGGATGAAGGAGGAAAGAATTACGAATTTGGGAAACCTAACGAAGTGGTTCGACGAAGTCAATTACGAATTTTCAGTGTTCAATGTCCAATTAAGAAATTGGTATAAAGAACTAAGGATGAAAGATAAATGATGAAAAAGAGTTTCTCTTTTCTATGTTCTTTTTTCTAAATTCTAAGGTCTAAACTCTAAAATCTATTCTCTTAAATATCTATGCAAAAAGCGGATAAGGGTTCATTAAATCATTCACCTCTTTGTGAAGTGATTGAAATTCCTTACTTTCTTCATCTAAACTCAAAGCTCGGTCTAATAAATCCACAATTTGAGGGATTTGTTTTTCAGTTATTCCACGGGTAGTGATGGCTGGACTGCCAATTCGAATCCCAGATGTAATAAAAGGTGATTTGTCATCGAAAGGTACCATGTTTTTATTGACCGTGATGTCACACAAGCCCAATAAACGCTCCGCTTTTTTACCGCTGAGGTCTTTGTTTCTCAAATCTATTAAAATGCAATGATTGTCGGTGCCGCCTGAAATTACTTCATAGTCACGTTTCATAAGCTCTTCGGCCATGACTTTAGCATTTTTCACTACTTGAATGGTGTAATCCATAAAGCTGTCTTCCAAATCCTCACCAAATGCTACTGCTTTTCCTGCAATAACATGTTCCAATGGACCACCTTGAGTCCCGGGAAATACTCCTGAATCTAATAAAGCAGACATCATTCTCAACTCTCCTTGAGGATTTTTAATTCCAAATGGGTTTTCAAAATCTTTGCCCATCATAATAATTCCACCTCGTGGACCACGCAATGTTTTGTGGGTAGTAGAAGTTACAATGTGGCAGTGGGGTAGTGGATCATTTAAAATTCCCTTGGCAATTAAACCTGCAGGATGAGAAATATCAGCTAAGAGCAATGCACCAACTTGATCGGCAATGGCTCTTAAGCGAACATAATCCCAATCTCTTGCATAAGAAGATGCTCCGCAAATCAACATTTTTGGTTTCACTTTTGCGGCTTTAGCAGCTACTTTATCATAGTCGATCTGACCGGTTTCTTTTTCAACACCATAAAAATGTGGACGGTACAATTTCCCTGAAAAATTTACAGGAGACCCATGTGTTAAATGGCCACCATGCGATAAGTCGAAACCCAAAATTGCATCGCCGGGATTTAAACAAGCCAACATCACTGCTGCATTTGCTTGTGCTCCTGAATGTGGTTGCACATTCGCCCATTCTGCATTAAATAGTGCTTTCAAACGGTCAATGGCTAAATTTTCTACTTCATCAACCACTTCACAACCACCATAGTATCGTTTTCCCGGTAAGCCCTCAGCATATTTGTTGGTAAGCACAGAACCCATGGCTTGCAGTACTGAATCACTTACATAATTTTCAGATGCAATTAATTCTATTCCTCTTCGCTGTCTATCTTCTTCTCTTGCTATTAAATCAGCAATGGCTTTGTCTTTAATCATAGGGATTTTTTTTCTGGGCTAAAATTAAGCAAAGGAATAATAATTTTGAATTTTTAGTTTTCAATTGTCAATGTACAATGAACAATGATCAATTAAGAAATTGGATGAAGGAGAAAGGACAAAGGAGAAAGAATTTTGAATTACGAATTTCAAATTACAAATGTCAAATTGGAGATAAGAATAAAGAATTTTAAATTACGAATTAAGAAAGAGACTTTAGA
>CAXBCF010000038.1:0-13902 GCA_963973975.1 uncultured Flavobacteriales bacterium | reverse complement strand
TGGACTCTTTCAGTTTGATCAAAAAAGAATGACCTTAAGCTTAAAAGCTCAATCCATAGAGTTGTCTACCAAAGAATCAGACTTGTTGTTATTATTATTTTCCAACGAAAACAAAACACTTGAAAGAGCCTACATTTTAAATCATATTTGGGGAGACGAAGGCGATTATGTAGGCAGAACCTTAGATGTTTTTATCTCCAAGCTGCGTAAAAAATTAGAGGCAGACCCCAGTTTAAAAATCATCAATGTTCGAGGAGTGGGCTATCGATTTGTGGTGAATTACAATTAATTAGTAGTGATGCATCAATGCGATGTTGGGTTTTCGTTAAGATAAATCCTTTACTAAAGTTATAGATTAGACTTTACATTAAATTAGTTTCTAACCTTACTGATTGTTCTTTAGTTTTTAATTTATTCATACTTACTTTAAAGTCAAATCAACGATTTGGCGGTGTTTGTGAATAGTACTGAACTTTCGTAAACCATTGCACGCTCTATTTGCTATATACCGCGTTGTTTACTGCCATTTTTATTTAGTTGGTTCAATGTGTATTAAGACGTGTCCTAAATTTGGTATTTCATTTCGTAAATAGTCCTTTAAATTATGTGCAATATCGTGTCCTTCTTTAACAGAAATTTCTCCGTTAACTATTGCGTGTAAATCAACCTGGTATTTCATTCCTGCTTTTCGAATAAAACATTTTTCTGTTCCAACAACACCTTTGACTTTTAAAGATTCTTCTCGAATTTCTTCCAATAGGTCATCATATAAATGCTCATCCATAATCTCCCCTAAAGCAGGTCTAAAAATCAAATAGCTATTGTATAGAATAAAAGCAGAAGCGAATAAAGCTGCCCAATCATCAGCCGTTTCATATCCTTTTCCGAAAATTAAAGCGATAGAAATTCCTATGAATGCCATAATTGAAGTAATTGCATCACTTCTATGGTGCCAAGCATCTGCCTTGAGTGAAGTACTATTTGTCTCCTTACTTTTTTTTATTACTATTCTAAAGGACACTTCTTTCCATATGATAATTGCACCAAGTACAATCAAAGTCCAAGATTTTGGAACTTTATGAGGTGTCTGAATATTTTGAATACTTTCGTAGGCAATAATGGTTGCGGATGTTACTAGAAAAGCGACTACCAAGAAAGTTATTAACGGTTCAATTTTTCCGTGTCCATATGGATGGTTTTCGTCCGCTGGTCGTTTTGCATATTTTAAACCAAATAGTACGAGTAGAGAAGAGAAAATATCGGTTGTTGATTCTATTGCATCAGCAATGAGCGCATATGAATTACCAAAGAATCCTGCAAGCCCTTTAATCAAAGCTAAACTAGTGTTTCCAATTATGCTAAAATATGTGGTTCGTATTGCAGTTTGTTCGTTATTCAATTTTCGGTCTAATTTTTCTCGAATGTCAGATAATCAGTGCCACCGTTTCCACCACTAACGTCTATAAGTTCAATTTTTGTGGATGATTGAGAGATGAAATCCCAGTCATCATTTAAATCTTCAAAATCATTGGTTAAGTTGAAATTGATATTAAAGTCCAAATCATCTTGACTATCATCATTACTGTTACTATCTGTGATACTCCAAGTTCCGTCATAATTATTAGTTCCGTTATTTGCATTTAAAACTCCTGAACTATTAAAAGTGAAGTTGTAACCTGTGAAATGATTTGTTTCGTCTGTTCCAGAGTCAATAAATTTCGTAATCCTCCAAGTTCCACTTTGAACATTAGTTTGCACGTTAGTTTGAGTGTTGTTACTTGGGTTATCATCATCTTTATTGCAAGAAACGATTGTAAAAAGGCTTATTAGGCAAGCCAATATTGAAATTCTTAAATTTTTAGTATTCATAATTGTTTATTTTTTTAGTTAACGCTTTTTCACGAGTTTTATTTTCAGGTTGCACAACGGTTTGCGTGTATGAGAAGTAGCGGATTAAATAGAACTTCACTTTCAGTTTGGCACAGACTTTTATTAAATGTACTGACCTTTGATTTACCACTAAACCCGCTATTTCTTATACACGCTGTTGTGCGTTCGGTGTTCTTTTTCGGTCGTCTGTCAGCGTTGGCAAAGACATACTCTTTTGCAATTTTTGGCTTGCGAGTTGGCTTGTGCGAATTGCAAATGTGTATGGCTTTTAGCGTTGGCATTTAGTTCAATTTATGTCGTTTAAGTGTCAAATAATACTTTACTAGTGATGGAAATCGGCTACCATTATCTTTTGCTTTTTCTTTGTTCAAATAAATATCAATTTTTGCAACTGTGTCAAGACTTTGGATCACTTTTGTTAAGTCATTCAATGTTTTTTTGCGTTTCGTAACTAAATCATTTGAATTAAGATTGAGTACAACAAGCAGATGCACAATAGCTTGATTTTGAATTGACAGTTTGGCTATATTCTTTTTGAACTCATTGAAATTTTTAAAAGTAAAGTCGTTTGGTAATATCTCTCCGTTCGCAAATCTGAAAAACGATTCACAATCTGGGTGTAAAATTGCGTTTATAACAAGTTGGTTTCCTTTACTTACATCACAATATCTGTGTTCTCCTTTTAAGCCTCTCGAACAATTGCAAGCCAAGTGTAAATTTAAATAATCAACTTCGTGTAACTTAAATTGAGATTGTGGTAAAAAATGTTCAATTGTTGAGCTGGCCTTGCTTATTTTTTGCTGGCAATAACAACATAGATTTTTTTGTTCTGCAAGTAGTTGAGCTTTCAAATCATTTTGTGGTTGACCTGACAAATCCCCATAAGTGCAACTTTGACCAACATTTTTACGCGTTGTCTTCCAAGTTTCTATACTTGCTGGGCTTGATGTCTTTTCAATAAACCTCATTCGTAAAAACTTATTAAAACGTCTGCTCTTTGAAGTTCTTCGTGATTTTCGCCAAGTTTATTTGCTAATTCCTCACGAAGGCTCAATGCTTCTTCTTCCTTTGATTTGCCTTGTTCAATTAACTCAAAATATGTTTTTAGTTTTTCGGCTAATGACTTTATCCTTGTATTTATACTTTGTTTCTCTAAAGACTCATCAACCGTTAAACCAAAGGTGTTTCTTAGCGGTGTAATTTGACCCTTTTCAATAAAATAAGCTTGCTTTTTTACGGTACTTAATAAAACTGGGGAGTGTGTTGTAAGTATAAACTGGTCTCTTTGGAAAGGTTTTTCAAAATATCCTTCTTCTACATAATCATCTTCTACATAACCATTTCCTTTTTCTAGGTTAGGAATTAAATCCCATTGCCACGCAGGATTTAAAAACGTATCAGGCTCGTCCCAAAGGAATAGCGAGTTTTTGCCAAGAAGCAAATAAACCATTCCTTTAATTGCTAAAAATTGTTGTTCGCCTTCACTTAACCAATCAAAATGAATCGGCTGTTCAATGTTGGCTTTTTTGACTTTGATGTCAATTCTTGCAAGGTTTTTTGTGGTGTAAAGAATGTTTAAAAGCTTAAAAATATCATCTTCATACCCAAATATTTCCTTTAGTTTGAAAAGTGCACTGTTTCCTTTAAATTTATAAATCACTTTGTTAATCCGCTCCTTATCTTTTGGCGACCTAACCAATTTTGGGAATTCAGGATTTTCTTCTAACTTTTGTATTTCGTGAATTTGTTCTATAAAATTTCTAACAATACCAACAGTATCAAAGTACTTTTCAAACGAATGGTCTTTAATCCATCCTGTGTGTTTCTTGATGTGAATTTCAAATGAATCAATACTTTCTATATCAAAATACTTTTCGAAAAAGTCGTTATAAATTGGAGCATCTTCACTGTATGAAAAAAGAGCCAATAAAATCATTTGATAATGAATCGGTTCTAATGCAATAACAGGAGGTAAAGCAACTGCTTTTTGCTTTCTGAATATTTTTGAATACTCTTGTTTAAAACGATTAGAAATATTTGAAAATCTTTGAGAAAAACCTGAATAATAAAGAATTACATTCTCTGGAATGATATTATCTAAGTCTGTATAGTGTGGTACTTTCCACGTATTATTTATTCTTCTTATTTCAGAAACAGGAACAAACTTTTCATCTATACTAACGCCTTCCAACATTTCATTTTTAGTGCAAGAAATGTTGATTTTTACAACTTCGATTTTGTAGGTGATGGAAAATGTAAAAGGAGCTTTTTTGTTTTTGCTGTGTATTAAAAAATCAAAAATATTTATTAATGCTTCTAACACATTGGTTTTACCTGACGCATTTTTACCCATCAACAACAGAGCAGGAGAGGCGAACTCTTCTGTAATCTCCCAATGAAATTCATTAAGATTCTTATAGCTTGCTATCTGTAAGTCTAATAATTGCATTAGTTTTTAAATATTTCTTGTTCAAAATCGTTGATAGCGGTCGTTCTATTTTGTTCTGCCTTTTGTGTTAATTCTAACATTTCCATTTTCCAAGATGAAATTTGATTTGATATATAAATCTGTTCTTCTAATGGTGGTAAAGGAAATTTTAAATTAAAAAATATAGTTTCGTTAATTCTAGGCATTCTTGCACCGCTTGTTTTGTCAGCAATCTGTGATTGGATAAAATTCGAAGACAAAACATACTTAAAGAACATTTTGTCTATCGAGTCAATTACGTCAAAAACAAAAAATTCCGAAGAACATATTATATTGTCATAATCTGTATTATTCAACCAATATTTATTTAGATAAGACCTTAGTTTACCAAACATTAGAAAATTCTTTGGTACTCTTAATGTTTGGCTTTTTATTTCCTTGCCCTTAACTTTATTAAACTCAATTAATCTACCTGTTTCTTTTTCAATATGTTCCATTCCAATAAATCGAAAATCTTCCTTTGGGAAATCTTTAGAATTAATTCTAATGGATTTGCCATTAGCACCTTTATTAAAAGAAGAAATTACAGACTCAAATGTTACAATGGGATATTTTGAATCTATCGCTGGTATGTTGCCTATAAGAAATAGAGAATCCCATCTACTCGTGTCTTTAAACTGAATAAACTGTAACCCTTGATTTCTTTTTTCTTTGTTCGTCTCCTTAATTTTTAAAGAACCTTCTATGTAATCTTGAATTTCATTTTTGAGCTTAGTTGCTCTTGCTTCTTGTTCTTCTGCTAGTTTGATTTTTTTGTTGTAATTATCTACAAGTCGATTCTGTTCGGATATTGGGGGTAAAACAATCTTTATTTCATCTCTTAATTGGTCAGGTTTTATGTATTTCCTATTTGTTGTGCCTGATACATAGCCATCCATATATTCATTTATCTTTTTGCTTCCAAAAAGTAGTTGAACAAATTCTGGGTTTGCTTTAGTTGTATCAATTTTTGCAAAAGTCATATTGGAAGAACCTACACCATCTGCTAAATCTTCGGTTATGATTCCAAAAGCTCCATTCTTTGTATCTACTTTACACCAAAACAGATGATTAACTTTTGCTTGCTGATAAGTTCTCATTTTAAGGGTTTTACCCTTAACAATTCGATTGACAAAAGCTCCTTTTCCGTAAGCTCTTGCTCCTAATATTTTATACTCTTCACAATCCTTAATTTGTACTTTGTCTATTTGAGGTTTTTTTAAAAACTCACCAAATAAAACAACAGGATATTTTTTGTTGAAAATATCTGTAAGATGAAAAAACGTCTTAACATCCCAAACGTTTAGCTCAGAAAAAGCAACAGTATGAATCATTGTTAAGTTATTTTCCATAAAAAATTTCAGGTTCTTGAGCTAATGCAGGATTACCCGCAAATGGAATGCGGTAAAAAGTATTGTCTTCGGTTATTTCATATTCTATGTAGTCGAATTTCTTTTCCCATAATGTGTTTTTCTTTCTGTATTCTGTAAACTCCTGTGCCAATGGCTCTAATTCATTTTCAATTTGAGCTCCTGTTGTACTAATGCCTGCTTTTTCTACTTCTGCAATTGGAATTTTATAATCAAACTCTGCTTTGATTTTTCCTTTTATCTCCGCTTCCATTTGATTCTCTAAATTCTTTAATTCTGCCCTTAACTCTTTTTTTTCTGTTGCGCTTGGAGCTTCTTTGCCTTGAAGTAATAATTTCGCTTTTATTGGTTTTATTTCAGGAGCATATTTTGCTTCTATTTCTTTTTTCACCTTTGTTGTGATTATTTTCCATTGTTTCGTTTCTTCTTCTGTAAACTTTTTGAAGAACAAAAGGCTTGGTTTTACAGTAGCACCACTAGCAATAAAAACGTCCTGTGGAATTGATGTTATCAATATGATTTTTGCCTTGCTCTCAACAAATTCACGAATTTTTTGAAGATTGCTATTGTTTAAAACCCCTTCCGGCAAAACTATCCCCATTCTCCCTCCTGGTTTCAATAGGTTTAAGCATCTCTCAATGAATAGCACTTCGGTTAAGGCACTCATTTTTCCTGTCTTATATAGGCTTAAAAGAGGCTCACCAATATTGTCATTAATTTGCTTCAAGGCATCTTCATAAGCTTTTCCGTATCTCCTTTTATATTCTTTAATTCGTTCTTCGTCTGTGTATTTGTCGGACTCTGTAATTTTTGCACTTTTTTCGATTCTTGCACCAAAAGGTGGATTGGTCAGAATAACATCAAACCGATTTTCAAAGATTCCATTAACGTTTAGTAGTCCGTCATTGTGATGAACACCACCGTGACCATCTCCGTGCATAATCATATTCATTTTTGCTGTTCGGCTCATCCTAGGGTTTGCATCTGTACCAAAAATGCAATCATATGAAAGCTCTCTTAAACGACTTTTATCGTTATTTATATTTAACTCTTGATTTAAGTAATTGAAAAGGTCGTTTACGTGTTCTTCAACTTCGGCTTTTTTAGTGTCAGAAAGTTTTTCAAAATCTTCGTTGAAGTATTTTACTTTTATTTTCTCCTTTTGTTCTTGAATTTCAACTTCAATTTTGGCTCTAACATATTCAAAAGCTTTAATCAAGAAACCACCTGAACCGCAACAAGGGTCACAAACAATTTCTCCTTCTTGCGGGTCGAGAACTTCAACCATAAAATCTACAACAGTTCTTGGAGTGAAAAATTGACCGAGTTCTCCTCTAAAAGTTCTTCCCAAAAATTGTTCAAATGCGATACCTTTTACATCATCTGAAGTTGTTGAAAGGTTATATTTTTCAAGTTTTTCTACAATGGCTTCAAAGCTATTTTCTCTAATTCTAATAGTTTCGTTTTCAGCAAATAGGTCTTGATTTTTAAAATCTTCCTTAGTACTTTCAAATAATTGCTGATAGAATGGTCGGCTATCTTTTGACTTATGTCTATCATATGCTTCTTTATCTGATAAGAATTGCTTTTTAGAGAAAATCTGACTTCCTGTATTTGACCTTTCATATCGAATTTTTATAAAAAGAATTTTTGATATTTCGTCAAATGCCGCTTCTGGAGATAGTTTGTCATTGTTACGTATGATGTTGTGACAATTGAAAAGAAGTTTTGAAAACTCGTCTCTAGTAAATGCTTTAGTTTGTTTTAAAAGTTCGTCAATTTTTTTTTCGCTTTGAACACTCGCTGCATCTGGAATGTCAATAATTTCTTCAAGTTTTTTTGGAATATTTCCTTTTACAACTTTAAAGATTCTTGTTTCTTTTAAATTTGTGGTTACAAAAAAATCCGCACCTGCCCAAGATGCATAGTTGTAGCCTTGAAAATAATCCTCTTCTCTTACGGTAATATGTTCCGCTTTACATTCGACTACAATTATTGGACTAACAGAATCTTGTCTTTCCTTTTTGTTTTTCCAAATAACAATATCAGCACTTGCCCTTCCTTGACCTCTTTGAGAATTGTTTACTTGAACTTCTTGAGCCATTTGGTCAAGTGAAAAACCGTAATCATTTGCAAGTCTTTTTATATATTCTTGCCTAACAAATTCCTCTGGAGTTTGAACTAGCCACTTGTCCTTTAATGGAGCAAAAATCTGATTTCCGTTTTGTTGTATTTCGATTTTCATTTTTATTAAAGTGTTGTGTTTATTAAATCTTTTACATCCACTGCTAACAAATCGGCAATAATTACCAAAGTATCTAAAGATGGTTGAACTTCATTAGTGCACCATCTTGAAACAGTTGTTTCGTTTTTGTCGAGTTTTTCGGCAAGCCATTTATTGGTCTTACCTTGTTCAACTAAAACAACTTTTAGTCTGTTAATTGCTTTTCTATTCATATTAATCGGCATCAGGTGCAAATATATAAACATTTTATGAAATCACATCTTTTTCAGCGGTGGGGAAGGGCAAGCTCTTTTGGTTTTTCAAGCGTTGGCTTTGTGTGTCGGCAAAAACCAAATGTGCTTGACCGTGCGTTGGCTTTTTACACTGACGCACAACAAGTCAATAAAGCACAGCAGTGTGCTTTATCAAAACTGTAGCAAACAAACATACAAAAAATAAGTATTTGATTTTGAAGGGAAAGAGAAATTAAAAAAATCTATCAGATAAATCCCCTCAATAAAGCTTAGAGCGCTTTACTAGAAATGGCAACAACACCTGGTTAAGGGTTTTTCCAACATCAGTGGAAACATAGTCGATGCCATATTGTCCGCATTTCAACTCCAATGCTTTTTGTCTTTTTTGGGCATGTTCCACATAAAAATCCTTTACCTCATTTGGATTGAGTTTCACCTCCTCCCCACTTTCCATGTCCACAAAACGATAAGGCCTGTTTTCAAATTCAAAATTCAATTCCGCTTTGTGATCCACCACGTGAAATAAAATCACCTCGTGCTTGTTGTGTTTCAAGTGCTGTAAAGCTGAAAATAATTTCTCTTCTTCATCCGAATCATCCAACATGTCACTAAAAATAACCACCAAAGAGCGTTTGTGAATCATTTCAGAAATCTGGTGAAGTACCTCACTAGCAGCAGTCGTTTTTCTGCTTGTTGCTTGGTCGAGCAGTTGCTCTAACTCATGAAAAATTAAGCGTCGATGCGTGGCATTGGATTTTACATCGGAATGAAATTCAATCTTATCACTAAAATAAGAAAGTCCATACGCATCTCTTTGTCGGCGAAGCAACTCCACCAATGCAGCAGCAGCATGAACAGAAAATTGCAATTTATTGAATTTCCCTTCTTCAGCCTTTTCAGGGAAATACATTGAAGAGGAAATATCAACTAAAATTCTGCATCGAAGGTTAGTTTCTTCTTCATAGCGTTTCACAAACAACTTGTCGGTTCGTGCATACAATTTCCAATCGATGTGGCGAGTAGATTCTCCGGTATTGTAAAGTCGGTGTTCGGCAAACTCAACGGAAAACCCATGAAAAGGACTTTTGTGCAATCCAGTAATAAATCCCTCTACTACCTGACGAGCCAATAATTCTAATTTGCTATAGCTAGCAATCTGATTTCTTTCTAAGGATGACATGGTCTAAAATTAGCCAATAAAAAAGTCCCTTAGATAATTCACCTAAAGGACTTTTTAAAATTTCGATTATTACTTAAGCCATTTGTGCATCCAACTTGCCTGCATACGCACTTTTTGGTGCTGCACCTACTTGCTTGTCAACGATTTCACCATTTTTAAAGATTAAAACGGTAGGAATGTTTCTTATGCCAAACTGAGCAGAAATTCCTGGGTTATTATCCACATTTACTTTTCCAACAATGGCTTTACCATCATATTCCTTGTATAATTCATCGACGATTGGTCCAACCATTCTACATGGTCCACACCATTCAGCCCAAAAATCAACCAATACTGGTTTATCGGCTTTTAATACTGTTTCTTCAAAATTTGCGTCTGTTAATTCAATTGCCATAATTTTCTTTTTTTTATTATCAATTAATTTATTTCAAATTTAAGTATTCAATAAGCCTACCAAATCAATTTGCCGACAATTTGTCATTATTAATGATTTTAAAACTTATCTCCGGCTGACTTTCAATTCTATTGATCAGCTCATTAGTCAGGTTTACCTTTAAAGTTCGAGATTGCAATTTTATGCTGTTTCGATTTTGATGGTCAACCAAAGTTAATCCTAATTTGCAATTTGCCTTCTTCTCTTTGGCAATATCTTTCACCCATTTAATAAAACTTTCGTCGATTGCTTTAAAATCGATTTGCAAATTAATTCCCTCAATTAATTTTTCTTTCAGTTCACTCAGCAATTCTATGTTAGTTACCTTGAATTCTGGCTCATTTCTCCACTGTGGTTGATGTACTTTTCCGCGGACAAATAAAAACCAACCTTCCGTTAAATAGGATTTAAATTTGATGTAATCATCCGAAAAAAGCATCAATCGATGACTTTCTTCATAACCTTCAATGGTTAAAATTCCAAAAGGCTTTCCTGTTTTGGAAACACGGTGCTGCGCTTCGGTTACAATTCCCGCAACCCTTATTTCACCCTGCTTTTTGGAAAGTGTTTCCAAGTCGGCAAGCTCTTTGATTTTAGAGTTGCAAAAATGCCGAATCTCAAACTTGTAGTCGTCCAAAGGATGCCCAGAAAGGTAAATTCCCACCACTTCTTTCTCTTTATTCAATTTCATCAGTCTGCCCCACTCTGAGCAAGAAGGTACTTGAGGCTCGGGAATTTCAACAGCGGCTTCTCCACCAAAAAGTGAAACCTGAGCTGAACTCTCTTGCAATTGATACGAGTTACCGTATTTAATGGCTTTTTCTAAAAAGATGGGTTCTCCGTTCTCGCTATGAAAATACTGCGCCCGATGAACGTCAGTAAACGAATCAAATCCGCCGGCAAGCGCTAAACTCTCAATGGATTTTTTATTCACTGCTTTTAAATTCACTCGCTTGGTTAAATCAAAAATAGAGTTGAACTTACCATTGGTTTTTCGCTCATACACAATGGCTTCTACCGCTCCTTCGCCCATTCCCTTCAAAGCGCCCAAGCCAAAGCGGATTTCCTTGTTTTTATTTACAATGAATTTAAATGCACTTTCATTCACATCTGGTCCCAATACTTTAGTGCCCATTCTTCTGCATTCTTCCATGAAAAAAGTCACCTTTTTGATGTCGTTCATGTTGTTGGTGAGAACGGCAGCCATGTATTCTTCAGGATAGTTGGCTTTGAGGTAAGCCGTTTGGAAAGCAACAACAGAATAGGCTGCAGAATGCGAGCGGTTAAATCCGTACTCGGCAAATTTCAGCATGATGTCGAATACCTTCTTAGAATCTTCGGGCGCTACATCGTGCTTTTCTTTGGCACCATCGATGAATTTTTGCGCCTGCTTTTTCATCTCATCCATCTTCTTCTTTCCCATGGCACGGCGAAGAATGTCCGCTTCTCCAAGTGAATAACCAGCCATGATTTGCGCAGCTTGCATAATTTGCTCTTGGTACACCATGATTCCATAAGTGTTTTCCAAGATTTCCTTCAATAAATCATGAGGATATTCCACTTTCTCATCCCCGCGCTTTCGAGCGACAAACAAATCAATAAATTGCATGGGACCTGGACGGTAAAGGGCATTCATGGCAATTAAATCCTCAATATTGTTGGGTTTTAAATTCTTGAGGTGCTTTTGCATTCCCGCCGACTCAAATTGAAAAGTTCCGTTGGTCTCCCCTCTTTGATACAATTGATAGGTTTTTTCATCATCCAAAGGAATTTCATCTGGATCAATTTCCACATCGTAATTCTCTTTGATCAATGCAATGGCATCCTTTATAATGGTCAAGGTTTTTAAACCCAAAAAGTCCATTTTCAACAAACCAGCATCTTCCACCACTTTATTGTCGAACTGGGTCAACAATAGATCTGATTCTTTGGAAGTGCAAACAGGAATATAATTGGTGATATCATCCGGAGAGATAATAATTCCGCAGGCATGTACGCCAGTATTTCTCACTGAACCTTCTAAAACTCTTGCCTGAGTCAAGGTTTGTCCTGTTAAATCATCTATTTCAATGAGTTTTCTCAACTGCTGAGCATGATCATAATCATCGGAATTTAAACTTCCTTTGAGTGTTTTCTCATCCTTTCCAAAAAGGTCGGAAAGACTAATTCCCGGTACCAATTTAGCAACTCGATCGACTTCAGAAGGCGGAACATCCAATACCCTTCCAACATCTCGAATGGAAGATTTTGCCGCCATGGAACCATAGGTAATGATTTGAGCGACTTGGTTTTTTCCATATTTCTCCACCACGTAATCGATGATTTTTGAGCGACCTTCATCGTCAAAATCAATATCGATATCGGGCATGGAAACCCTTTCAGGATTTAAGAAACGCTCAAACAGCAATTTGTATTTAATCGGGTCGATGTTGGTGATTCCCACACAATAAGCCACAGCAGAACCCGCTGCGGAACCCCTTCCCGGTCCTACAGAAACACCAATTTGTCGGGCAACCGTGGTAAAATCCTGAACAATCAAGAAATAACCTGGAAAGCCCATGTCTTTGATAATCTTCAATTCAAAATTTAAACGCTCTTCAATTTCAGCAGTAATCACTCCGTAGCGCTTTTTGGCGCCTTCAAACGTGAGGTACTTTAAATATTCATTTTGATCTTTAAACTCCTTCGGCAAGGTGTAATTTGGAAGTAAAATATCCCGCTTCAGTTCCGGAGGAGTGATTTTGTCAATGACCAAATTGGTATTATCCAAAGCTTCTGGAATATCGGCAAACAAAGCCTCCATTTCAGCTTGGGTCTTAAAGTAGAAATTGCTGTTTGGAAACCCAAAGCGAAAACCCTTTCCATCTCCTTTTGGGGTACTGATTTTATCTCCTGTATTGATGCAAAGCAAAATATCATGCGCAGTCCAATCTTCTTCATCTACATAATGTGAATCATTGGTTGCAATTAAAGGAACACCGTACTTTTTCGACCATTTGATTAGAATCTGATTGACATCTTCCTGCGTCTTTCCGGTTCCATCAATTTCTCCCAATCCGTGGCGCTGCAATTCAATGTAATAATCATCGCCAAACAATTCAAACCATTCAACAAAGGTTTTTTCCGCATCCTCTTCCGATTTAAATAAAATGGCTTGCTGAATTACAGAGGCAATGCAACAAGTGGTTGCAATTAAGCCTTCTTTGTATTTCTTGAGCAATTCCATGTCAATTCTAGGATACTTGGAATACAAGCCTTCTATATAGCCCAAAGAACAAAGCTTTGAAAGGTTTTCATAGCCTTTTTGGTTCTTTGCTAATAGCAATTGATGGTATCGCTTGTCGCGATTTCCTACCGTAAATTCTTTTTTGTGTCGATCTTCCACCAAGTAAAATTCGCAGCCAACCACAGGAGTAATTCCACGCTTTGCCGCTTCGGCCACAAATTGAAAAGCACCAAACATGTTTCCATGATCGGTTAAAGCCACTGCCCGCATGTTGTCATTCTTCGCCTTTTCCATCATGGCAGCAATGGGTGCAGCTCCATCTAGTAAAGAATATTGTGAATGAACGTGAAGGTGAGAAAATGAGGGCATAGAGCTATATTTTTACAGCATAAAATTAGCTAAAAGCACTTCTCAAATTTGGCGCTGTTGATAAGTGTCATTAAATATTCTCAATCATTAATGTGCTGAAGAAAGCTGCTGTTGATAACACTAATAAAACACAAAAAAGCAGTTCGAAACGAATTAAAAAATCTACTTTTGCCCGCTCAAAAATCACGGCTCCAAGTCTCTATTTATAGTCTTTGATCTATAAAAAAATCATTTAAGGCAGATCTACTCATGAAAAAATACCTCAACCTCTTTGATTTTTCCCAAAAAGTCAATTACAAAACGGAAGTACTTTCAGGATTAACGGTTGCTTTGGCTTTAGTTCCTGAAGCTGTTGCATTTGCAATGATAGCAGGCTTATCTCCATTAACGGGATTGTATGCGGCTTTTGTCATGGGCTTGGTTACTTCGATTTTAGGTGGTCGCCCGGGCATGATTTCAGGAGCGACAGGTGCTGTTGCAGTTGTTATT
>CAXBCF010000037.1:0-15755 GCA_963973975.1 uncultured Flavobacteriales bacterium | reverse complement strand
ATGTTTCACAACGGTTTGCATATGGCTTGTGGCGGTTTCCAAGCACTTTCTTGTCCCCCGAAACCAAAGCTGGCTACGGAGCGAAAACCTTGCTGGTAGCCGTTCACCCGCCATAAGCTATATGCGTTGTTGGCAAGCGTTTTTATTTTAATTTTTCCATTATTTCTATCGTCCCTAGTTTGATACCTTCGAAATAGTCTCCATTCTTAAAGTTAGGTATGAAAAAGGCGTCAATTATTTTCTTAGTCTCTTCATCACTTAGAATCTCTTCAATACCAAAACCGTTCTGGATTCTGATTCTCCGTAATGTCGATGAAACGCCAATTAGAACTCCGTTATCCAAGTCCTTTTTTCCGACTCCCCAATAATTTGCCAATTCTAATGTGTATTTGTCGAACTTTTCCGCTGATGTCATGGAGCTGTCTATCGTAACAATGGCAATTTCTATTTTGGTTTGTTTTTCGTAGTCAGTGATAAGGCTGTCAAGATATTCTTCTTGTCGATCCGTCAGCAGGTTTTCAAAATCGTTTACAAATCCTTTTGGCTGCGGAAGGTTTGAGTTTTCTTTATTCGTCTGTCCACATGCGGTCAGGACAAAGCAGAATACCATTACTAAAATTGAGCTAGTTTTTTTCATGTCTTTTTAATGCTTGCCAACGTTTTGGCGCTTGGCGCAGTGGCGGATTTCGGAGCACAAAACTGTCAATACACCACAAAAGTTGATGCGAGGTAGAATGTTCAATTAACCACTTCACCCGCCATTGAGCCAAACGCCTGTTGGGTGCTGGTGTTCTTGTCCACTGTCCTTTCAAACCATTGTCGGTGTTGAGTTTTCGTGTCATTGTCTGTCGGCTGTGCGTTGCGTTTTTTATTTTTTTTAAGGGTCGGGAAATTTTTTAAAAACAATTTTTCTCTGCGTTGGCTTTGCAAGCTCTTTGACAAAGCTTTGGTCTGCGGGTTGGCTTGTGCGGCTTTGGCAATGTGCTTGCAAATAGCGTTGGCTTAATGTTGATGCCCTTGAGGTTGAATTGTTTTTGTTTCTTGCTTTCCTTTTTTCTTAATTTTCTTTTTTACTTCTCCACATCTCAGCATTTTGTTCCCAAAATACGGGTTGTTGATTTCTTCAATTTCACTCAGCCAGTATGCTCCTTTGTCACCCAATGCCATTGGACAATATGCTACATAAACAGTCTCGATTATTAGCCCAAAAGTTTCAACGGTTTCAATGATTTGATTAGAAATTGCTGAAAATAATTCTCGTTGTTTCTCGATGTCTTTAGCTGTTTGCAACTGTCCTATGTCTTTTTTTAGTTTTGAATATTGTTCCATCCACATTGAATGAGCTTCTTCATCTAGCAGCTTCATATCAATCTTGTTAAAAATGGTTTCAAGTTTCTTGGTATTAGTTTGTGTCAGTTGAAAATCACTTTTAACCAAACTGTTTTTGAGTTCAAAATATTGGTTTACAAAATCTGATAGTTGTTCGGTAAACTTGTCGGGGACAGCAACTGTATTATCAATTGCACGGTTCATCATACTGTAGTTTCCACTTAGTTGTGCTGCACCATCAATAGCAAATACGCCATTTGTAACAATTTCTTCTCCTTCGGTTAATCCGCTTTCCACAATGTAAAATTCACCCAAAGAAGCGCCTAAGGTAATTTCTCTCATTTCAAATGCAGGAAATTCTGTATTAGGAACTTTCACATACACAACAGAGCGTTTTCCTGTCCAAAGAAGTGATGTTTTGGAAATTACGATAGATTTTCCGCTGACCGATAAACTTGCTTTGATTTTACCCTTCACAAACATTTCGGGCTTGAGAATTTGTTGAGGGTTGTTTAATTCTGCTCTTACTGCTGCGGTTCTTGTTTGTGGATTTATTAATGGATCAATAAAAGAAATGGAAGTTGTGAACTCCTTTCCCGGTATCGAAGCAAGGGTAATTGTGATTTTCTGACCAATTTTCATAAATAGTAAATCACTTTCATAAGCATCTAATAATATCCAAACATTGCTTAGGTCTGCAATTTCAAACAGCACAGTTCCTTTATTTACATAATCCCCTTTTGCAATATCCCTTCTGATTACGACACCTGATTGATCTGCATAAACATCAAATTCAGTCAAAACAACTCCGCTAGTTTCTATTTCATTGATTTGCTTTTCACTAATTTTCCATAAGCGTAATTTCTCCTTTGAGGCATTGTAAAGTGCAGGATTAATCTCTTTGAATTTTGAAGCTTCGATTAATTCTTTTTGTGCAGTGACCAATTCAGGAGAATAAATGGTTGCTAATTTTTGCCCTGTGTTTACTGTTTGTCCTGTGAAATCAATAAATAGTTTTTCAATTCTTCCTGAATAATTTGCGGTTATCACAGCTAATTTTTGTTCGTTAACAGCGACTTTTCCTGTGAGATAAATTTCGTGTTCAGGTGAAACGGTTTTTACCTTTTGGGTTTGCACATTAGCCAATGCAATTGCTTCAGGAGACATTGTATGTATAAAAGGACTATTTTCACCTTTATCAGATTTTTGGGTAACAGGAATTAAATCCATACCGCAAAGCGGACATTTCCCCGGCTCATTCTGTCTGATTTGTGGGTGCATAGAACAAGTGTAGATAGTTTCTTCTCCTTGTTCGTGATTATGACTCGATTCAGCAGAGTTGTCCGATTTAAAAATTAGCCATCCTAAGAATAATCCGAAAATCAGCACCAGACTGAGTTGCAATATTCTATTATTTAATATCTGTTTCATCTTATTTCATTTTGTTTTAACGCCCCATTAATCTTTCCATCATAGCTACTGCTATATTTCCGTCAATGAGTGCGTCTAAGTATTTTAAGCGGTAATCCAAAAGTTGTTGTTGCATTCTTAGCACTTCTTCAAAATTGCTTCCTTGGGTTGAGTATTGAACAATCAAAATATTCAATGCCTGATTTGCTAATGAGGTTTGTTCCTGATATAGTTTAACCCTGCGTTCGGCATCTTTATAATCTTTCAATGCATCTTCATAGTTCACCATTAATTGATTGCTCACATCTTGCTTCTGTTCATTGACCGATTGACGCATAAAATCAGATTCTTTCACAGAAGCTGTGTATTTTTTTCGCCAAAGCGGAATAGTAACAGTTGCCATTGGCATCAACATATTTCGTCCGTTCATCATACTCTCACTATTGGCTCTCGATTGAAAAATATCGTATTGCAAACCCAACCCAATCATAGGCAAGCCCATTTTCTGATTCATTTTTCCTTGAGCGATGTATGCTTGTTCATCTTGTTCCAACATTTTCAGCATTGGATTATTGTTCTTAATGCTGTCAGGAATTTCATTGAGTGAAATGGGAATAGTTGCAGCCATTATTGAATCTGAAAATATTACAGGTTCATTTTTGTCCCGGTTTAGTAATTGATTAAATCGGGCAGTGAGTGGGATTTTGGTATCTTCCAATAATGCAAGATTATTTTGCAATTCGTTAATTTCCATTTGAACACGCAGCACATCTATCATACTACCACTGCTGTTCATATTTTCCATTTCACCCATTTGGGGCATATTTCGGGTAGGAGAATTTGGGGATGATGATTGTCCTTGCATATTCATACCACCCATTCCAGTGCTCGAACTATTGGTGCTTGGATTGTTCGAACTTCTTATATTTCCTGAACCACCGGAATTATTGCTGCTTTGTCCACCGCTTTTGAATCGGGTAAGAGCAATTTGCTCCATTGTTCTTAGTAGTTCAATGTTTTCTTTGGTGATACCAATTTCCTTTTCCAATAATTGCAAGGCATACCAATTCGCCCTAACTTCATAAAACAGCATTGATTTGGTTTCATTAAATTCTTCAAATTTTGCCTTTGCCATAAATGTCATTTCGTTTTTGGCTGCTCCTAATGTTCCAAACCAAGGGAACATTTGCATTAAGGAAATCGTCCCAACTTGGTTTCCCATATATCTTTCCATTGGCATAATGAAGAAACTAAAACCTAATTGCGGGTCAGGTAATGAACCAACTTGCGGCACTCGCTCCAAGGCTGCCTGATATTGAAAGTATTTTGATTTTAAATTCGGGTTATTTTCTGCTGCAATGATTAAATATTCATTCAAAGTTTGACCATAGGCATTACTTGAATAAACCAGAATTAGTAATATGTAGATTATCCAGTTTTTCATTTTGAAGCTCTTTTAATTTGATATTCTTCTCTTGCAGCAAATAACACTGGTACAACAAACAGGGTAATTAAAGCCACTGCCATACCGCCAAAAGCGGGTATTGCCATTGGTATCATAATATCTGTTCCACGACCTGTGGAAGTCAAAATAGGCAACAGTGCCAATAAAGTTGTTGCAGTGGTCATTAAACACGGTCTTACCCTTTTCATTCCTGCTTCTAACACAGCATTCCTAACTTCCTTAATATTTTCAGGTTTATGTTTTTTGAAACTTTGCATCAAATAAGTTGAAATTACTACACCGTCATCCGTTGCAATTCCAAATAGGGCTATAAATCCCACCCAAACAGCTACGCTCAGGTTATAGGTTTTCATTTGGAAGAGTTCTCGCATATTAGTTCCAAAAAGTGAAAAGTCCATAAATGAATCAATGCCATATAACCAAAGCATCACGAAACCACCTGCAAAAGCCAAGGCAATTGCCGAAAAAATCATTAGCGAAGTAGTTGCTGAACGGAATTGAAAATAGAGAATCAGGAATATCACTGCTAATACCAAAGGTACTACTATAGCTAATCGTTTTTCTGCTCTTACTTGGTTTTCATAGCTTCCGGAGAATTGATAGCTTACACCTGATGGAACATTTAGCTCGCCTGATGCAATTTTTGATTTTAGGAAGTTGTCGGCATCTTCAACTACGGTAACTTCTGAGAAACCATCTTTTTTATCCAACAGAACATATCCAACCAAGAAAGTATTTTCTCCACGAATCATCATTGGACCGGGGCGGTATTCAATTGTTGCAAGTTCCCCCAATGGTATTTGTTGTCCTGTTGGAGTGGGGATTAAAACCTTTTTCATCACTTCGGGATTGTCCCGCCATTCTCTTGCATATCTTGCTCGGATGTTATAGCGTTCTCTTCCTTCAACAGTGGTTGTTAATGGCATTCCACCCAAAGCCACTTCCAAATACATTTGAACATCAGCTATATTTAGTCCATAGCGTGCAATGGCAATGCGGTCTATATCGATTTCTAAATAAGGTTTACCCAAACTTCTGTCAGCATAGACTGCTTCGGGTTTTACTGATGGAACTTCCTTTAGCAGTTGTTCAATTTTCAGACTGAATTCTTCAATACTCTTTAAATCAGGACCAAAAACTTTAATACCCATAGGTGCTCGCATTCCTGTTTGAAGCATTACTAAACGTGTTTCAATGGGCTGCAATTTCGGTGCTGATGTTACTCCGGGAATGTCATTCGTTGCATTAACTATTTCATTCCAAATATCGTCAGGAGTTTTAATGTGGTCTCGCCATTGGCGAAAATATTGTCCGTTTTTGTCAGGTATTAATTCACTTTTTTCATCCTTTAGAAAATTACCTTCTTTATCAACTTTGAATCTAATCGGATACCCATTTTCATCATTGATGTATTCAGTTTTGTAAAGGATGATGTTTTCAAACATTGAGACAGGAGCAGGGTCTAAGGCACTTTCTACACGACCTGCTTTGCCAACAACCATTGATACTTCCGGTATTGATTGAACTCGCATATCCAATTGTTGCACATACTTTATATTGGCTTCCACACCCGAATGAGGCATTGAAGTTGGCATCAATAAAAATGAACCTTCATCTAAAGCGGGCATAAATTCCTTTTCCATACCCGGAAAAGTGTGAGATAATGAACTCCAAACGGATGTTGTTCTGATATTCCAACCTAAATTATCTGTCATTTTCGGGATGAATCCGAAAACTTTATCAAAGCCCAACCAAATATTTACACCAAGCAGAATGATTAGGACAGGTAAAAGCAAAAATTTCTTTTTATTGTCCAAGCACCAGTTTAAAAACCTTGGATAATATTTGATAAAAAATTGAAACCCACCTAAAACCAATCCAAGTATTAAAGCAATGAAAATGAAATTGAGCAGCAAACTATTTGATACACCCAAAGGCATCCATTCCTGAGCTAATAACCACGAAACGGAAACGGCTACTATGGCAATAGTAAGTGTGTTGTGATGTTTTGAAAACAGATGGTTGAGTTTTGAATTTGGAAGTTTTTGTTGCTCTCCAAAGTGAGCAAAGAGATTGTTTATGCCTAAAAGTAAAATCACCGTTCCTGCCCAAACTGACCACCATAATGTGATAATGCCAAAAACAATAAGCAGTGTATTCAATACTACCCTATATAACTTTCTTGAAGTTTTAAGTGAAAACAACCAATGAGCAAAAGCGGGCATCATAAAGAGGGTTATGATTAATGCCGCAATCAATGCAAAGGTTTTGGTATATGCCAAAGGACCAAAAAGTTTTCCTTCAGCAGCTTGTAATGTGAATACAGGTAGAAAACTTACTATAGTGGTTGCAACAGCAGTAAGTATAGCTGATGAAACTTCTGCGGAGGCATTGTAAACCGTTGTAATAAGTGGTTGTTCAGGTGGAGCTTCATCCGTGTGTCGGAGAATATTTTCACTGAGAATGATACCTAAATCCACCATTGTTCCAATAGCAATGGCAATTCCTGAAAGTGCAACGATGTTGGCATCTACATTGAAGTATTTCATCATTATGAAACACATCAATACAGCAAGTGGCAAAAGAGCAGAAATCATTAAAGATGCCCGCAAGTGGAACACCATTATTATGATAACGATAATGGTTATTAGTATTTGTAGACTGATGGCTTCATTGAGCGTTCCGAGCGTTTCATAAATCAATTCGGTTCGGTCGTAAAAGGGAACAATGGTAACTTTTGAAACTGTTCCGTCTTCAAGGGTTTTGGAAGGTAATCCCGGACTGATTTCTTTGATTTTGTCTTTGACGTTCTGAATGGTTTTCAAAGGATTATCGCCATAGCGTGCAATCACTACTCCGCCCACGGCTTCCACTCCGCCTTTATCTAAAAAACCACTGTGCCCACGAGGAGCAGGGCCAATGTTTACTTTGGCAATATCACGAATTCGAAGCGGTATGTTATCCGTAACTTTTACAACCGCTTGTTCAATGTCCTGTAGATTTTTCACATAACCTAAGCCCCGAACATAGTATTCAACCAGATTCATTTCCACGGTATTCGCACCAATGTCAAGGTTGCTGTTTTTGATGGCTTCCATCACCATCATCATACTCACATTGTGAGCTTTCATAGCAACAGGGTCGAGATCAACCTGATATTCTTTTACAAAGCCACCAATAGAAGCTACTTCCGAAACACCTTCGGAGGACATCAGTCCAAGCTTTACATAATAATCCTGAATACTTCTCAATTCGTGAGCATCCCAACCACCTGACGGTTTGCCGTTTTCATCTCTGCCTTCTAAAGTATACCAATACACCTGTCCCAAAGCCGTGGCGTCAGGTCCTAAAGTAGGTGAGACGCCTTCGGGGAGCATGTTTGAAGAAAGAGAGTTGAGTTTTTCCAATACTCTTGTCCTACTCCAGTAATATTCTACATCTTCATTAAAAATAATGGCAATGAAAGAAAGCCCAAACATTGAAGTGCTTCGTACAGAAGTAACCCCTGGTAAACCTAACAATGCAGTAGTAAGCGGATAAGTAATTTGGTCTTCCACATCCTGCGGACTTCTGCCCATCCATTCAGTAAAAACAATCTGCTGATTTTCGCCAATATCAGGAATGGCATCAACAGGAACAGGGTCTCTTGGCAGAAAATCCACATTCCAATTGAATGGTGCTGTTACAATGCCCCAACCTACAAATAAAACCAACAGCAGCGTGGTAACTAGTTTGTTTTCGAGGAAGAATTTTATGAGGGCATTGAGTCTCATTCTCTAATTATTATGATGTTTGTGTTCGTCTTCTTTTGAAACCAATTCTAAATCCATTTTGCAAACCGGACAAGTTCCTTTTTCTTCATACATTTTTTCACCTTCACATTTCATGGGGCATTGGTAATGGGCTTTATCGGTTTGCTCTGTAGCCGATTTTTCGCTTTTGGTTTCAGAATTATTGCTTCCGCAAGAGGCGAAAAACATTGTTACTGTAAAAATTAATGATGCTGTAATGATTTGTTTTTTCATTATAAATTGTTTTTAGTTTATGAAATTTTTCTTTTTAAAAGTTGTGCATTTATGGCAACTACAATAGTGCTTAGACTCATCAAAACAGCACCAATTGCAGGACTTAACATAAATCCCCACTTGTATAATACACCTGCTGCTAACGGGATTGCAAGTATATTATAACCCGCAGCCCACCAAAGGTTTTGTATCATTTTATTATACGTAGCCTTACCAAATAATATCAGGTTAGCAATGTCTTTTGGGTCAGAGTTGACCAAAATAATGTCTGCGGTTTCTGCTGCCACATCTGTTCCCGAACCTACTGCTATTCCCACATCAGCCTGAGCAAGGGCGGGAGCATCATTCACGCCATCACCAGTCATGGCAACATATTCGCCTTTTTTCTGGAGTTCTTTTACTTTCTCTAATTTATCGTGAGGTAATACGTTGGCTATGTAGCCGTCCATTTTCAATTCATCACTCACTTTCTTGGCTACCTTTTCATTGTCCCCAGTAAGAAGCAAATTTTTAATACCTGCTTCTTTTAATATTTGAATGGCTTCAAAAGAGCTTTCTCTTATTTGGTCAGAGAAGGTAAAATATCCTGCCACGTCTTTGTCAATCAGAATATAAACAACTGTTCCTGTAAAATCATTGGTTGTATCGGTCACGCTGATGTTTTGTTCTTTAAGGTAATTTGGTCCGACTACTTTTATTTCTTTCCCTTCTACATTTCCTTCTAGTCCTTTTCCAGGCAAGTAATTGAAATTTTCTGCTTTTGGAATTTTGATTTTCAATTCCTTTACTTTTCGCAATAAACCCGCAGCGATATAATGTTCAGAATGTTGTTCAATTCCTGATGCCAAACGGAGTAATTCGCTTTCATCAAATTCTTTACCCAATACCTTCACTTCCTGCAATTCATGAGAACCTTTTGTAAGGGTTCCTGTCTTGTCGAAAATAATGGTTGTTATCAATCGAGCATTTTCAAAAGCAGTTCTGTTGCGAATGAGTAACCCTTTTTGTGCAGAAATGGATGTTGAAATAGCGACCACTAAAGGCACGGCTAAACCCAAAGCGTGAGGACAGGAAATAACCATTACAGTTACCATCCTTTCCAATGCAAACACAAATGGAAAACCCAAGAGCAACCAAACAACAAGTGTGATTAGTCCGCCACCTAAAGCAACAAAAGTTAAAATCTTTGCCGCACGGTCGGCAAAATTTTGTGTTTTAGATTTTATCTTTTGTGCATCTTCGACAAGTTTGACTACTTTGTTTAGATAACTGTCTTTTCCAATGCTTACAACTTTAATAGTTAAAGACCCATTGCTGTTTACTGCCCCGCCTATTACTTTACTGTCTTTTTCCTTTTTTACAGGTTTACTCTCACCCGTGAGCATACTCTCGTCCACATAACTTTCACCTTCTGTTACTATTCCGTCCACTGGAACTTTTTCGCCCGGCTTCACCATGACCATATCGTCAATTTTCAAATCACTGACCGGCATATCGTGAATGTTCCCGTCCTTAATATGATGTGCCGTGGAAGGCATCATTTTTACGAGCAATTCCAATGAACGTGAAGCACCCATAACTGACTTCATTTCAAAGTAATGTCCAATGAGCATGATGTCTATCAGGGTCGCCATTTCCCAATAAAAGTCCATACCCTGCAAACCAAAAGTGATAGCAACACTGTAAGCCCATGCAACTGTAATTGCAACGCCAATCAGTGTCATCATACCAATGGCCTTATCTTTTATTTCGTCATACAAGCCTTTCAGAAAAGGATAACCACCATAAAAGAATATGAAAGTGGAAAGAATGGCTAACACATATTTGTCGCCTTCAAAAGTGAATTCAAACCCTAACCACTGCTGAATCATGTGCGACAAGGCAAGTACAGGAATGGATATAATCGAACAGATTATAAATCGCTTCCAAAAATCAGAAACATTGTGTCCTGCGTGTTTGTCGTGTCCGCTTTCACCATGTTCAGCATGGTGGTCATGTGAATGTTGGCTTTCGGTATTGTGATGATGTGAATGTTCCATTTTTAAATATTTTACTAATATTTTTATAAAGTTACCTTAATAAACTGATGATTGTAGTCAAGTTAAGAAACTCGTCTCTTGAACAGAGCGTGGAAGATTGCACTCTTTTGGCTTTGTCTTCGGGCTGGCTGGTGTGCTGGCAGGCAAAGCCAAATGTGTGCAATGTGTGGGTGGCTAAAATTGTTTTTAAAAAAGTGCGGTGGGAAAAAAAATAAAAAACATAAGGTCGGTCAGCGTGTCGGTTTAGATGCTCTCCTTCTATAATTTCGTTTCTATATCTTTTGTCTCCTGTCAAAATGGTTTTCTTTTTCGTTTTTGTCACTTGTTCGTTAGCAGTGTCAGTTGTCTTTTTACACTTGCACCCAACGGTTTTGCATATGACTTGTGGCGGTTTTCGGAGAACTTTTCTGTCCACCGAGACCAAATTTAGCTAAAAGCACTAAGCTTTGTTTTACCACTTTCCCGCCATAAGTTATATGCGATGTTACCACACGTTATTTTTTCTTCATTTCTCTTATTATTGTCTGCGTTCTTCGGTCTGCGTACATTCTATTTAATGACACAACTGCCCAAATAAAAGCTGGCAACCATCCTATTATAGTAATTTGAAGAATTAAGCAAACTATTCCTGCTCCGATCTTGCCTTGAAGCATTAATGATAACCATGGAAGAAATAGAGCCAATACGTACCTCATAGTCTAATGTTTTTTGTTGAAAAGGGGGTGGGACATTCCACTCAAAATTGCACTAAATTTTGAATTTCTGAAAAATCTACCTCTTGCATTGATTTGTGTTTCAGTTTATTGATGTCATTTGGAATCAGGTTGAAAAAAATATTGTCATTATGTTGAATGAAGCTGATTTTGACACCATTATAGTTTAAAATGTCAGTATAAGTTTTATAGATTTTGGTAAGTAGGTTCAATTCATCTTCAGTTATATTATTTATGGTTGAAGCTGCAAGAATGGTTTGGTAAAGTTCTTTTATTTCATTTTCGGCTCTTTCAATATGATAGTTTGAATAATCAGTAGTTGCTATTCTAAGGTTATCTTGAATTGCGTCAAGTTGTGCTAATAGAACTGGATAAACAGTGGCATTAAAGAGAACAAAAACTCTACCATCCTCCATGTGTCGAATCGAGACTAAATATCTGTTGGGTGATACAAGATATTCGTCCGCTTTGATGTAAGTTTTGGTTAGCTCGTTAATATTCTCTCCGTACTGTATGTTGTCTGCTAAAAAAGAGAAGCCGTTGCACCATAAGTCACTGTCATAGTGAATTTGAAAGTCAATAGAATCACTTTTTACGGCTATTTTGTAATAATGTGTTCTTGTCATCAAAGCAGTATCAAGAATTGAGGCAAGATATGGTTCTCCAAGTTCATCCTTGATGTCGTTATATTTCATTCCAACAAACCGCGCAATTTCATAGTCATGTTGTTGGAAAAAATTGTCGCTCCGAATTTGTCCGACTGCTATTTGAGTGAACATTACTGGAATGATTATGAATAGAAGTCTAATTTTCATTTTTTTAATGTGTGGTAACGGTCCTCGGCTATGGCTAGTGCGGATTTCAAAGCTCCGTTCTTGTCTGCCCGCATTTGCGTTTATTTTTTGCAATATCCTCATTTTTACCCTATCAGCCCGCATTAGCCATAACCGATGTTAGCAAGCGTTTTTATTTTATTTTTTTTAATCCAAAATCGTCTAAATACTTTATTTTACCTTAAATAATTCTAATTTTCTAGTGTTTTCCCCTTGTCCATCAATTATAAATAGTTTTTCTTTTTTGTTTTTTCTTATTTCATAGATTGAGGTTCTATCTTTAATGAGTTCAACTTTATCTTTATCTACCTTGCCTCTAAAATTGAAATTTTTAGTGGGTTTAAAGTTGACGTAGAAAGGATCCCACCCTAGATTTGATATTTTAATCCAAACTTTTTTATTTGTTCTTTCTAATTTTATTTTTTGTGCTCCGTATTTATTTAAATAGAAGGATTTAATTACATCGTCTTTATTATTTTTTCGAGTAGCAAGAAGCTCTACTTTTACTCCATACATGGGTTTATTTTCAAGGTCAGTTATAAAAAGATGTAGTTCGATTGAATCCTGATTATTATCGGTTGAATCAGTGAAATAAAAAAACCGTGAATTTAGATTTAAACTATCTTTAAATGATAGTATTAATGAGTCATTTATAATTTGATAAGTACCATAACCGGCACTTCGTCCTAAGCAACCTGAATGGATATATGAGAATTTATTAGAGTCAATAAAATTAAAGCAATCTCTATGAGTATTAGATTTTGAACAATATTCACCAATACTCACTTGTGAATAGAGGGTACTTATTGAAAAACAACTAAATAGTAAAAAGATTATATTTTTCAATTCTGTCTATACTTAGATTTTGTTGTTGCTTATTAGGTGTTTAATTTCTCAACTGATATTCCCACATTTATTGTTAGTCATAGAAGTTAACTATGTTTTTGATGTGGGTAATGCTTGCTAACGGTTCTCAGCTATACGCAGGCAGGGATTTTAACCACTGAACTTCCTACGAAGAACTGAACTTTAAATTTACCACTTTCCTGTCCTACGAAGCACGAAACCCCTGCTTGCGTATAGGTGATGTTATGCCTTCGCCCTTCTTTTTCGTCACATTTGCGATATGATATTATTCCATTCCTTTTTGTGTTCATACTTCAATGCTGTGTCAATTTCAATGCTGTTTACATAGTTTTCAATAAATTCTGATGTGTCAGAAAGTAGTCGTAAATAGTATTTTAAAGAATGTGTCAAGCCATTTGCAATAACGTGGCAACCGTGAATGTTTTTGATTCTCTCTATTTCTTTATTGATTTCGTCAGCTTGTGAGGTGTCAATATTTGCGGTTGATAGCAAGTAATAGCGGTTTACTTGAGTTGTCTTAAATTTCTCAAATGCGTCTTTTACAAGTTGTGCCGTTATTGGAATACCGTGTTTCACTTCAACTGCTTCAAAAGCTCGTTCCTTTTCATCAACAATGTCAATGTCGCCAATACGCCCGCTTCGACTGTCAGCCGAAGTATGACTTTCCATTGGCAATAATACTTTTCCTTCAAATCTTTTTGTTTCATTGATTAAGCATTGGTAAGCTGCATACAAAGCTAAAACTGGAAGTCTTGATGCACCTTCTGCCGAATATTTGGTGTCAAAATGCTTGCTCAATAAATCAATTATTGTTGCAATAGGTAAGTTTAAAGGTTTTGCCAAGTCTATTTGTTGTGCATTTCTTTGGATGATTAGTCCTTGAAACAAAAAACTTAAAAGCTTGTCAATGTCTTTGCCTTTCTGAATAAAATCAATGGTTTCAAGAAATGCTGTTTTTAAAGAGTCTGGTCTTATTGCTCCTGAATAATTTGAATCGTAGGGAACTTTCTGTTCTAATGAACGAGTTAGCCAACCGCTTTCTGCCATTGCAGGAAACTTTATCCCTTTAAGAAAAGGAGTTATGAATTTTGAATCAAATGTTCTTCCCGAATAACCATTTGGAATACTTGTTTGATGATTTCGTATGTCTTGAGCAGGGTTTAATTTTTTGTAAACAGCACTTGTTAGTATAACTGTGATTACCGCTTTTGCAGATTCCGACCTACCTAATATTTCAAGTAGATGATTCTCAATTGCCTTATTTAAGTCAGATTTAATTTTATCATCAGAACCAACAAGTTCCATTGATTCAGCGTATATTTTTTCTAAAAATTCTGTTGGCTCCATCTATTTTTCTAATTTTAAAAGTTGTGTTTTAATCTGCTCACCAACGGCTTTAATCATTGGAACGGCAACAGAGTTGCCAACTTGTTTATATAGTTCTGCTTTGTTGTTAAGTAACTTGAATTTTTTCGGGAATCCCATAATTTTATAGCACTCCTGAATTGTAAGTTTCCTTACAGTTCCTTCGTGCCAAATCCAAAATCTTCCTGATGACTCTTGCGATGGAAGAGCTGGATGAACACCTTCGGTAGAGTAAATTCTGTTTGGTTGTTTATGAACTCTTGACAAGTGTTCTGTTCCTGGTCTTACTCCTGCTTTTCGGATAGTTTTGTTTCTGTAACCTGCGAAAACCAATCCTGAATCTTGCGTTTTTTGCTCATCCAAAATAGTATAAGGCTCATCTAAATATTCAAAATCGTTTTCTTTGTCTAAAAAGTCTTTAAGAGCTGGTTTAGGTTTCTTTTTGATTTTTGAAAAATCAAATTTAGTTTCCTTATGTCCTATGATAATTATGCGTTCTCTATTTTGTGGCAAACCAAAGTCAGAAGCGTTCAAAACTTTTTTTGAAACCACATAACCCATTTCTTCCAAGTGTTGAACTATGGTCGAAAGTGTTCTTTTGTTGTCGTGGTAAACCAAATGCTTTACATTTTCAAGAAGAACAACCTTTGGTTGACGTTTCTCAATTAATTCAAAAACGTGATAAATCAACGTTCCCCTTGTGTCTTCAAAACCTTTCATTTTACCTGAAATGCTAAATGGTTGGCAAGGAAAACCTGCACAAAGAATATCGTGTTTTGGAACAATATCTAAATTAAGTTTTGTGATGTCGCCAAAAGGCACTTCCCCAAAATTAAATTCATAGGCACGTTGTGCGTGATAATTAAACTCAGAAGAAAAAACACATTTACCGCCAAGTTCTTGTAATGGAATTCTGAAACCCCCAATTCCTGCAAAAAGGTCAATAAAAGTAAACTCAGGATTTTCAGGTGCTGGAAATGGAATATCCCATTTTATGGGAAGCATTGCCTGCAATTCTGGCTCTGCTACAATATTCATTTCTTCGCTCATTGAAGAATAGTATTCTTTTGCTCTTTTTTCAAAAGATTTTGATACTCCGTTTGTATGGTTGTGAAGATAGTGGGTGAAAAAAGCTAAATCTTCCGCATTGCCATTTAAGGTTTCAACTTTTAGCTTGTCCCGAAGTTTTGAATATTTTATCATAGCTTAAAAGTTTATTTTTCCTTGTTGTTGATTCTTGATTCGCATATATTTTGCCTTTTCTTCAGCCGCTTTTAAAAGTTCTCTTGGTTCTTCTTGCGGATAAATGATTTCAGCAATTTTCTCACTGAAATACTCGTGTTCCAATTGTTTCAAGTCAAGATTGAAAATCTTCGAGAGCTTTGGTAGGACTTCAACTGGAACATTTCTTTTCCCGTTCTCTATTTTTGAAAGAGTAGATTGGTCAATATCTAATGCAGCAGCAAGTTTAGTTAACGTCAAGCTGTTGTCCGACCTAAGTTTGTGTATGTATTCTCCAAATGTTTCTTTCATCTTCTTGAAAATTTCACCTTGACAATTTTGGCAAATTTACAAATATGTTTGATTCTACGATGTCAAATTCTGAAAAAATTTGGTCAGTTTGTTTTTAGCACGGTCGTCTTTTAGGGTGAGGCATAACGGTTTCGTGTATGAGCAGTAGCGGATTTGAAAGTACAAACCTTTCAGTT
>CAXBCF010000036.1:0-15955 GCA_963973975.1 uncultured Flavobacteriales bacterium | reverse complement strand
ACTTGCAAGTTCTAAAGGACTTGATTTTGCTGAAATTTTAGAATATGGTCGGAAAGTGGGGAATCCTGCTTTGCGAAAACTGACTTTTCAGGAAAGGGGAATGCTATTGAAAAAATTGGCAATGCACCTCACAAAGCATAAAGCCAAATTTTATGAAATCAGTTATAAAACTGGAGCTACTAAAGTTGACAGTTGGATTGATATTGAAGGTGGTTTTGGGAATCTTTTTGCTAACGCATCTTTGAGAAAAGAATTTCCAAATAAACCATTTCATGTTGATGGCGAAGGCATTGATCTTTCAAGAGGTGGAAGTTTTATGGGACACCACATCATGGTTCCGAAAAGGGGAGTAGCTGTTCATATCAATGCGTTTAATTTTCCTGTTTGGGGAATGCTAGAGAAATGTGCTGTAAACTGGATGGCAGGTGTTCCTTCAGTAGTTAAACCTGCAACCAATACTTCTTTTTTAACCGAAGCTGTTGCACGAGAAATTATTAATTCGGGAATATTGCCTGAAGGAGCTTTGCAATTAATTTGTGGTTCGGCAAGAGGTATTTTAGATACGGTCGATTCTCAAGATGTTGTCACTTTTACTGGATCTGCTGATACTGGTAGAATGTTGAAAGCGAATCCTAGAATTATTCAAGAAGCAGTGCCTTTTAACATGGAAGCCGATTCATTGAACTGCTCAGTTCTTGGGCTTGATGCTGCTCCTGGAACTCCTGAGTTTAAGCTTTTCGTTAAGGAAGTGAAAAAGGAAATGACGGTAAAATGTGGTCAGAAATGTACTGCCATCAGAAGAATTATGGTTCCCGAAAAATACCTTGAAGATGTTCAAATTGCATTGGGACAGGAGTTGGCTCGAACAAATATTGGTAACCCTGAATTGAAAGAAACTCGAATGGGAGCTTTGGTGAGCATGGATCAGGTGAAAGAAGTGCGAGAAAGAGTTGCTGAGTTGAGTAAAACGGCATCCATTGTTTATGGGGATTTAGATAAGGTGGAAGTTCACGGAGCAGATGCAAAAAAAGGTGCTTTTTTGAGTCCTATTTTATTGTTGGAGAAAGATCCATTCAAAAATCTCGGCGTTCATGAAATTGAAGCATTTGGTCCGGTTAGCACATTGATGCCATACAATGATTTAAGCGAAGCAATTGAATTAGCTCAAATGGGAAAAGGTTCGCTTTGTGCTTCCATTGTCACCAACGATGATAAAATTGCTACAGAGTTTTCTGTCGAAGCTGCTTCGCATCACGGTAGAATTTTAGTACTTAACCGAGAAAGTGCAACGAACAGTACCGGGCATGGTTCACCATTGCCAACCTTAGTTCACGGCGGACCTGGAAGAGCAGGTGGTGGGGAAGAAATGGGAGGCATGCGAGGTGTGAAACACTACTTGCAACGCTGTGCTATTCAAGGTTCTCCTACAACAATCACTGAAATAACCGGCATTTTTCAAGCTGGCGCTAAATACAAAGAACCAGAGCAACATCCATTTAAATACCATTTTGAGGATATTGAAGCTGGCATGTCTTTGAAAACACATAAAAGAACGATTACTGACAGTGAAATTGCCAATTTTGCCAATCTTTCTTGGGATCATTTCTATGCTCATACGGACATTACTTCACTTAATCACACCATTTTTGAGAAACGTGCGGCACATGGATACTTCATCCTATCGGCTGCTGCAGGATTGTTTGTGTATCCGAATAAAGGACCGGTTGCTGCTAATTACGGACTAGATTCATGTCGTTTTATGCGGCCAATTTATCACAACGATAGTATTTATGTCCGCTTGACTTGTCAAGAGAAAAGAGACAAAGATGTAAGAGGAAAACAATTCCCATCTGGAGTTGTGAAGTGGTTTGTGGAGGTTTTTGACCAAGACGATGAAAAGGTTGCAATCGCTACAGTTTTGACTATGGTGGCAAAGAAAAGTCCTTTTGCAGACATCAACAGAAAAAATGTAGAAAATTATTTATCGAAATTAACCGAAAATACAAAAGCTGCTTGGGGAATCATGACTCCTCAACACATGGTAGAACACTTGGAAATGGGTTTTAAAAATGCAGTTGGTAAAGTTAAAATTGAGGTAGTTACTCCTGAAGAACAACTTGAAAAATACCAAGATTCACTTTGGAACTATTATCCAATGCCAAAGAATTTTCAGTTGCCAATCTTGAAAAAAGGAGAAACCGAAGATTTAAGACACAGCAGCCTGCAAGAAGCAAAAGAGGCTTTTCTAAACGCTTGGGATGAATACGAAGCTTATTTTAAAGAAAATTCTGAAGCCAAAACAAACAATGCAGTTTTTGGAGCACTGGACAAAGATCATTGGGATTTATTGAATCAAAAACACTTTAATCATCATTTTGAGCAATTTGGGATGATATAGAAATTAAGAATTAAGAATTAAGAATTAAGAATTAAGAATTAAGAATTAAGAATTTCTCATTTAGTTAACTTTTATGAAAACAGATAATCCTTTAAGAGATAGAAGCTATGCTTTTTCACTGAAAATAGCTAAGAATTGTTTTGAAATTCAGAAAAAATATGGGGAGTATGTTCTGAGTAAACAATTACTAAGGTCAGCAACATCAATTGGTGCAAATATTGAAGAAGCGATAGGGGGACATTCTGAAAAAGATTTTTATTACCGACTAACAATAGCTTATAGAGAAGCAAGGGAGTCGCATTATTGGATTCGATTAATTGGTGATTTAGAGTTGATAAATTTGAAAATCAAAGCCGACTTGCTTAAAGATATCGATGAGTTGTTAAAAATTCTTGGATCTATTAAGAAAACCTTACAAAACAAATTGAAATCGGAAACTCAATCATAGTATAACTTAATTCTTAATTTAAAAATTCTTAATTCGTTTAATCTAAACTAAAAATTAAAAACTAGAAATTAACATGTCATCATACGTAACAATAGAGAAAGCAGCAAACGGATTAGCAATGATAGAATTTTTTCATCCAAAACAAAATTCATTGCCATCTGATATTTTAAAAAAGTTGGCTGAGACCATTACAGAAGCAGGAAAAGATCCTGCTGTAAAAGTAATCGTGCTAAAAAGTGGAGGTGATCGTACTTTTTGTGCCGGAGCTAGCTTTGATGAATTAATTTCAATCAACGATTTTACGACAGGGAAAGAGTTTTTTATGGGTTTTGCAAGAGTAATAAATGCTTGTAGAAAGTGTCCAAAATTCATTATTGGTCGAGTACAAGGAAAAGCTGTTGGAGGTGGAGTGGGACTTGCATCAGCAGTAGATTATTGCATGGCGACAAAATTTGCAGCCATTAAGCTTTCTGAGTTGAATATTGGAATTGGGCCATTTGTGGTTGGCCCTGCAGTGGAACGAAAAATAGGCATTTCTGCTATGAGTCAAATCACCATCAATGCGGACCAGTTTTACGACGCTGAGTGGTCAAAGAATAAAGGCTTGTTTGCTGAGGTTTATGATTCTGTTGAAGAATTAGATCAAGCAGTAGAAGACCTAGCAAATTACTTGCTGTCTAAAAATCCTGAGGCTCAAAAGGAATTAAAGCAAATTTTCTGGGAAAACTGCAACCATTGGGATGAGTTGTTGGAAAAAAGGGCAGAACTAAGTGGGAGATTGGTGTTGAGTGAATATACGAAAGAGATTTTGGCAAAATACTCGTAAATAATTACGAATTACGAATTTGTAAATTACTAATTACTAATAAATTGAATGAATGAAAGAAGATAATCCGCTGAGAGATAAAAGCTATGCTTTTGCAGTAAAATCAGTTAAACTTTGCTTTAGTATTCAAGAAAATAGGAAAGAATATCTTTTGAAAAAGCAGTTTATGAGGTCTGCAACTTCTATTGCAGCAAATGTTGAAGAAGCATTAGGAGGTCAAAATGAAAAAGATTTTCTTCATAAAGTTTCAATTGCTTATAAAGAGGCTAGAGAGTCTCATTACTGGTTGAGATTGATGTTCGATGTTGAAATAATTTCTGAGGAAATAAAAGATGAATTTATTCAAAACATTGAAGAATTATTAAAAATTCTTGGTTCAATTCAAAGAACAATAAAGGGCAGAATGAAATAGGGATAGGGAATTACGAATTTGTAAATTACGAATAAATTGAATGAATGAAGATAATCCGCTAAGAGATAAAAGTTATGCTTTTGCAGTAAAATCAGTTAAGCTTTGCTTTAGTATTCAAGAAAATAGGAAAGAATATCTTTTGACTAAGCAGTTTATGAGGTCTGCAACTTCTATTGCAGCAAATATTGAAGAAGCATTAGGAGGTCAAAGTGAAAAAGATTTTCTTCATAATATTTCAATAGCTTATAAATAGTAGAATGAAATAAGTAGTTAGTTTCGTAATTCGTAATTTACAAATTCGTAATTTAAATGTTTTATAAATTCAAAAACTTCATCCCCGTCGTTCATCCATCTGCTTTTGTGCATCCACAGGCTGCGGTAAGTGGCAATGTAATTATTGGTAAAGATGTTTACATAGGTCCTGGGGCGGCAATACGCGGAGATTGGGGTGGAATAGTAATTGAGGATGGGTGCAATGTTCAAGAAAATTGTACCATTCACATGTTTCCCGGTGTTGAAGTGCGTTTGCAAGAAGGTGCGCACATTGGACACGGAGCGATTATTCATGGTGCACAGATTGGCAAGAATGTATTGGTTGGAATGAACAGTGTAATAATGGACGATGCTATCATTGGCGATGAATGCATTATTGGCGCCCTATCTTTTGTGAAAGCTAAAGCCATTTTTGAAAGGCGTTCATTAATTGTTGGAAATCCTGCAAAGAAAATAAAAGAAGTGAGCGATGAAATGATTGCTTGGAAAACCAAAGGAACAACTTTGTACCAACAACTTCCAGCTGAAATGAAAAAAGAATGGGAAGCAGTTGAACCTTTAAGGACTATTCCAAAAGACAGACCATCACAAGAAAGTTTATATCAAACATGGAAGGAAATTAAAAGAAAAGAGGATTAATTACCAAGATTCTTTTTTGTTAAAGTTTATGTTAAATAGTCTTAAAAGCAACTAAATGTTTATATTGCCGTCTTACAAATGAATCAATTAAGCTGCTTAACCATGAAAAAATTACTACTTCTCTTATTTTGCTCTTTCTTATTAACTTTTTCTTCCAATGCCACTCACATGGTTGGTGGAGAGATTACTTGGAAATGTGATGGGCCGTCCAATAACCAATACCGATTCTTTATGACTGTATATAGAGATTGTGGTGGGTATACAGCAGGATTCGGATTTAATAACCAAACGATTGATATAGTTGGAGGATCATTACCAAGAAATGCATTTGGTCAGCCAATCAATTCTATTATCATGAAACCTGATTCAACAAGGTGGTTAAGCGAAAATAACGGAGAAATAGCACTTCCTTGTAACTTACAGGGAACAGGCTTTTCTTGTGCCAATAGAGACCAAGGAACTCTTCAGGCTTTTTATTTTACCTCTGACCCAATTACTTTGTCTGGTATTCCTCCTAATAGGGGGTGGACTTTTTATTGGCAATCACCATGCTGTAGACCTGGAAACATGCTAAATGGTCAAACAGCTGCACGAGGAAAATCGATGCTATTGCGTGCCATTATGTTTCCAACAAAAAATAGAGAAAATGTAAATCCTTGTATTGATCATTCACCTCAGTTCATTTCTAGCCCTGCATCAGCAGTTTGTAGAGGAAATAAAGTTAGATTAAACCAAAGTGTAACAGATTTAGATTTAGATTCCATCTCTTTCTCATGGTCATACGCTCTAAATCTACCACAAAATGATCCGGATACGTTGGGTTATGCACCTGGCTATGCTTATAACAACCCTACTCCAGATCAATCATTTAATATTTTAAACATCCCATCTTCTTTAAACCCCATTTCAGGTATCCATGAATTGGGGATTTTTAGTGGTGCTGGAACCGAAAAATTTTTAATAGTATATCGTGCAGATTCATGGAGAGAAGGAACGAAGATTGCATCTGTTTTTAGAGAGTTTCCAATTATTGTTATTGATTGTCCAATATCGCCAATTGTTACTTTTAACTCCACACCTCAGACTTTTATCAATGGTTTACCAAAAACCGATACAGTAATTACAGTGTTTGCAGGAGAAGAAATTAGACTCCCATTGCAATTTATTGATGCAGACAGTCAATTTATTAAAGTAGTGCCCGAAGGACTGCTATTTAGTCCGGATAGAAGTAGTAATTCTTTATTAAATTGCTCAATAAGCAAGTATGGGAGTAATGATACAATCACTTCTTGTGCTTACCTTCAGCAGCAAGCCCCTATTTTTGATTCTACATTAAATAAATATGTATTTGAGGGGCTAAGCATTGTTTCCACTGAATTTGTTTGGAAAACTGATTGTAGTTTAATTTCTAATAAATTCAATAACAATGGGTCGGATGAGTCAATTTTTAATTTTATTTTTAGAGTGAGCGACGATCATTGTCCTTTACCAGCAGTAAACTATTTAACAATTACCTTAAAAGTTAAAGATACACCACCACTTGATGCTCCTATTATGAGAGGCGCATCTGTTGGACTAGATGGAAATATAACTTATCAGTGGGTTCCACCTGTAGATTCTGCAAATTCTTTTGATCGGTATAAAGTTCAGGCAACGACTCAACTTAATGGAGACCCTCCAAGATTTGGAGCAACTTATATTGAAAATGATTTAAGAGTTTATGCGAATAGCGCTCAAACAGCTTATGCTGTTTATCTTCCTATTGGAGGAAATCCTGCTAATGGCCCTAATATTTTAAGAAAAATACCAGGTCGAGATTGGTATTTTAGAATGAACACTGTTTCAGGGTGTAAAGCTGAGGGAGAGTCAAACTTCTCAGAACCCTTACAAGTGATTGAATTGGATGCCAAGCCTTCGAGTATTGATCGTACAACGATTATTCTTAATTGGAATAACTCAAAACCATTACAATTTAACTCAAGTTCTCAATTTTTTTATAAATCATTTACCCGTTATTATATTTGGCAATGTGATTCTATTGAATCTGTTGATATAAGCGATGAATCGAATTGGTTTTTAAGAGGTACAACCACGGTAAATACTTTTCAAATGCCTGCGAGTGTTTGTGTAGTAAAATCAGCATATAGAGTAGAGGAAAGAGACTTTGTAGTTACTTATGCGCAAGGTAGCGGGAAGTTCAAACCTCAATATGATACACTTTATTACAGTACGTTTAGTATAATTGATAGCTTACATACCTATAGTGCGAAACCAACAATTATAAATTTATTAAGTAATCAGCTAAAAACAACAAGCTATGGTGATAGCTATCAATGGTTAAACTGCCAAACTGGACAGTTGCTTGCAGGTGAAAATCGCAATTTTTTCAACCCAATTAGTGTAGGAAGCTACGCTGTAATTGTATCGCAGTCAGGCTGCCGAGACACCTCAGATTGCATACCTTTCTTTCCTGTTGGTTTAGAAAAACAAACTTTTCAGAACTCACTGAAAGCCTATCCTAACCCCACAAGTAGTCAGTTGAACATTGAACTAGCAAAGCTCCAATCTAGTTTACAATTAAAAGTTTTTACTATTCACGGGCAATTAGTCATGAATCGACACTATGTTAACCAAAATCATTTGAGATTAGATTTAGAAGGAGATGCAGGTATTTATTTCATACAACTCACCAACCAAAATGGTGAGCAGGCTAATTTAAAAGTGGTGAAGCAGTAAAAAACTAAATTTTTCTTCTATTGATTGGTGGGGCCGGTAATTCATAAATGAACTACCGGCCTTTTTTATTGAATTCTAGTTCACTTTGGTTTAGCTATTTTTATGGAATAAAAAATTAGTCATAAGTTTCTACTAAATGATTGAAGTTAAATCACTTAATTACCTAAGCACTTACCTTGTTCGATTGGTCAAAGGAAAACTTTGGCTACAAGTAATATTTGCGCTTATACTTGGAATTTTGGTTGGAATCATGTTTAATCCAACTTCAGGCATCATACCTGCAAAAACCAGTGAGCAAATGGCACATTGGTTTGATTTGCCGGGAGCTATTTTTTTAAAAATGGTTCAAATGGTTATGATTCCTTTGATTTTTAGTTCAATTATTTCAGGAATTATAAATAACACCAGCAACAACCTTAAGACAATGGGACTGCGCTTGTTGATTTATTTCATAATAACAACTATTGTAGCGATAGTAATTGGGATAGTTGTCACCTTAATTATGAAGCCAGGTGTCATGGTGTATGAGCTTGGTGGTTTTCCAAACAGTAAGAATGTTGCGGTTGATACCGTTGCAAAATCGGTTAGTTTTAATACCATACCCGATGCAATTGCCAATTTGATTCCAAATAACCCTTTGGAATCGATGTTGTCTGGTGAAATGCTTGGGGTTGTAATTTTTACAATTATTATAGGAGTTGCCATCTCTCAGCTAAATCAAACTACCATACGACCAATTGTTAGTGCCATTCAAGCCATCCAAAAAATCTGCATGATTGTCATTTCTTGGGCCATGTTATTAGTTCCATATGCTGTTTTTGGAATGATGGTCGCTTTACTTTCGAGAATTGGCTTAGAAGTCTTAGTCGGACTTGGCTATTACATGAGTGTAGTGCTAATCGGATTGTTCTTTTTATTGATTTTTTACCTTTTGGTATTGGTGATAACAACCCGCTCAAATCCATTTCGTTTTTTAAGCGCTGTAAAAGAAGCACAATTATTGGCGTTTTCAACTGCCAGTTCTGCTGCGGTAATGCCATTATCAATGAAAGTTGCCGATGAGAAGCTGAAAGTTGATTCTAGCGTTTCGGACTTTGTAATTCCCATTGGAGCAACTATAAACATGGACGGCACAGCACTTTTTCAGTGTGTCACTGCTTTGTTTATCGCTCAATCTTATGGAATTGAAATGTCTGTTTTTAATTTATTATTAATCACCTTTACCATTGTTGGGGCATCCATTGGAACTCCTTCAATTCCAGGTGGTGGAGTCATTATTTTAGCATCCGTACTTCAAAGTACAGGTATACCAACAGATGGCTTAATAGTAATAATCGGAATTGATCGAATTTTGGGAATGTTTAGAACAGCTGTGAATGTAACTGGGGATTTAGTTGCTTGTGTAGTTTTTGATAAATGGTTTACAAAACCAATTACCATACTCAAAAAACAAATCCTCAAACCATAAATTATAAAGTTACCTCAATTGTTTTGCTGTTTTTTAAAACAGACAAAGATAAAAAGGTTTCAACCTTTGCAATGTTGCTCATTTCGAAAAGGCTGTTCATCATAAAGTCGCGGTACTTCTCCATGTCGTTCAGCAAAATTTTGAGAATAAAATCTGAATCTCCTGTAACGTAGTGGCATTCTAATACTTCAGGAATTTTTGTGATTTGATCTGCAAATCTTTCTACCATGGCTTTTGAATGATCTTTCAATGAAATATGGGCAAAAGCATAAAGTTTTTTGCCGATTTTATCTGGGTTTAATATTGCAGCATAATGTGAAATAATACCCGCTTTCTCCAGTTTTTTGGTGCGTTCGAAAATTGGAGTCGGCGATAAGCCTAATTGAGCCGCCATTTCTTTAACGGTAATTCGTCCATTTTTTTGCAAAAGCATTAAAATGTTACAATCAATTTTATCTATTTTTTGCATGATATATAGATTATTTATCTAAATAAATTAAATTTTGCATAAAGATAAATCTTTTATTCTTGATTTATGCCAAAAAAAAGAAAATTATTCTTCAAGAGGGAAATACACTAGTTGATATGACGGCAACTGTTTACTTTTGGTCTTATTCCTAAAATCATTCATTATGGCAATTGTTGCATTGAAGTTACCCAAATTGGGAGAAAGCATTAAAGAAGCTACACTCTTAAATTGGTTGAAAAAAGAAGGCGAGCAAGTTGAGAAAGATGAGCCTATACTTGAGGTTGCTACAGATAAGGTCGACTCAGAAATTGTAGCACCAGCTTCTGGAATACTGACAAAAATTTTTTTTCAAGAAAATGAAATTGCAAAAATTGGGGAAGACTTAGCTCAAATTGAAACAGAAGCTTCTTCTAAAAAGGAAGCGCAAGAAACGAAACAAGCCAATCCTGAAGAACCTATCACAAAAAGTACTGCTAAAGTTCAAGAACAAGGAATTAAAGTCAATCGTTTTGATGAAGAAGGTCGATTTTACTCTCCTTTAGTCAGAAGCATGGCTGAAAAGGAAGGAATTTCTTTTGAAGAATTGAAGAACCTCAAAGGAAGTGGGAACAATGGTCGCTTATTGAAAGCTGATTTGCAAGCTTACCTTCAATCTGATAAGAAACAAGGAAATAAAGTTGTTCAAACACAATCTGGTTCCTATGAAGGGAGACATGAAATTGTTGAAATGGATCGAATGCGCAGCATGATTGCCGACCATATGGTTCATTCAAAGCAAACAGCACCACATGTTACTTCTTATGTTGAAGCAGATGTAACGAACATCGTCAATTGGAGAAACAAGGTAAAAACTGAGTTTCAGTCCAAGTACAATGAGAAAATTACATTTACTCCAATTTTTGTCGATGCCATAGTGAAAGCTTTGCAAGAATTTCCAATGGTGAATGTTTCTGTTGAAGGAAATAAAATCATTGTCAAAAAAGACTTGAACATTGGATTGGCAACAGCACTTCCCAATGGAAATTTGATTGTTCCTGTTATTCGAAATGCAGATAAAAAGAACTTATTGGGACTTGCTTCAGAGGTGAATCAACTAGTTGAAAAAGCGAGAACCAATAAATTAAAACCAGATGATTTAGGAGGCTCTACCTTTACATTGAGCAATGTCGGGACTTTTAGAAACATTATGGGAACACCCATTATCAATCAACCTGAAGTTGCCATTTTAGCCACAGGAATGATTCGAAAACGACCTGCTGTTGTTGAAACTGAATACGGCGATGTAATTGCCATTCGACACATGATGTATTTGTCCTTATCTTATGACCACAGAGTAGTGGATGGGAATTTAGGAGGATCATTTTTAGAAAGAATTGGAGATCATTTGGAGGCGTTTGACGAGAACTTAGATTTTAGAGTTTAGATGGATGAATGAATTTTTAATTGATAGTTTTTAGTTTTTAATTAAGAATTAAGAAAAGAGAACAGAGAAAATAGAACAGAGAGAAGAGAGGAAAAAATTACGAATTAGAGAACTACGAATTACGAATGAAGGAATTAAGAAATGAGACTTTTTAATGAACAATTAACAACGAACAAATAAGAATTGAAAATAATAAACGGTGAAATCAAAAGCTTTAGGCTTTGTGTCTTTTGCGAAACCTTTGGGAGCTTGGCGGTTAAAAGAAGAATTAACAAATTAGTCCTTAATCTTTAATCACTTTAAGAGAGGGTGTTGAAATAAAATAGCAGTAAATAACATACAGATTATGAGTAAGATAAGTAAGAAGATTTTAGAAAAAGCATTTACCCTGATGGCGACTGCAAAAAGCATGACTGAGCTGTATGAGGAAAACTTTAAAGTAGTTTCGAAATACGTTCATGCAACTTCTCGAGGTCATGAAGCCATTCAACTTGCAGTGGCATTGCAATTGAAAAATTATGATTACGCTTATCCATACTATAGAGACGATTCTATTTTGTTGGGAATCGGTATGCGTCCGTATGATTTGATGTTGCAGTTGATGGCAAAGAAAGATGATCCATTTTCTGGGGGAAGAACCTATTATTCTCACCCGAGCTTGAAGGATGATGACAAACCAAAAATTCCACATCAATCTTCTGCAACAGGAATGCAGGCAATTCCCGCTACGGGAGCTGCAATGGGGATGCAATACAAAGAATTGATTGGCATTAATGAAAAAAATAAGCCATTAGTAGTTTGCTCTTTGGGCGATGCCTCAGTTACTGAAGGTGAAGTAGCCGAAGCATTTCAAATGGCGGCTTTAAAACAGTTGCCAATTTTGTATTTGATTCAAGACAATGAATGGGATATTTCTGCAAATGCCAAAGAAACTCGTGCTCAAAACGCTTTTGAATACATCAAAGGATTTCATGGAATTGAAGCCTATACCATTGATGGAAGTGATTTTCAAGCTTCTTTTCAAACAATTGAAAAAGCCATTTCAATCATTCGCAAAGAACGAAGGCCCGTTTTAGTACACGCCAAAGTACCCTTGTTGAATCACCATACATCTGGAGTAAGAATGGAATGGTACCGTGATGATTTGGATGAACAGAAAAAAAGAGATCCTTATCCCAAAATGATTCAATTGATGAAGGACAATGGGTTTGATGATAAATCCATTCAGCAAATTGAAAAGGTCGCAATGAAACAAGTAAAGGCTGATTATGAAAAAGCATTAAAAGCAGCTGATCCTGAACCAGAAGATTTATTTACGTTTGATTATGCGCCAACGGAAATCACAGAAGAAAGCGGAGAACGAAATCCAAAAGATGGCGAGTCGGTTGTAATGGTTGATTGTGCTTTACATGCTGTTGAGGAATTAATGAACAAACATCAAGAGTGTTTACTTTACGGACAAGATGTAGGGGGAAGATTAGGCGGTGTTTTTAGAGAAGCTGCTACTTTGGCTCAAAAATTTGGCGATGAACGGGTTTTCAACACCCCCATTCAAGAGGCATTTATTGTTGGTTCTACGGTTGGAATGGCTGCCGTAGGCTTAAAACCCATTGTAGAAGTTCAGTTTGCAGATTATATTTTTCCTGGCATCAATCAATTGTACACAGAATTAAGCCGCTCCTATTATCTTTCAAACGGAAAATATCCTGCGAGCATGATTTTGCGTGTTCCAATTGGCGCTTATGGCAGTGGTGGACCTTATCACTCTTCAAGTGTGGAAACAATTATCGCCAATATTAAAGGAATTAAAATTGCTTATCCTAGTAATGGTGCAGATTTAAAAGGCTTAATGAAGGCAGCTTATTACGATCCAAATCCTGTAGTAATTTTTGAACACAAAGGATTGTACTGGTCGAAAGTGCCTGGAACGCTTGCTGCAAAAACCATTGAACCTTCAGAAGATTACATTTTGCCATTTGGTAAAGCAAATATTGTTCAGACTGCTGATTCATCTAAAGTTGAAAGTGGAAAATCCATAACAATTATTACTTATGGCATGGGAGTTCATTGGGCTTTGAACGCTTCAAAAAACTTTAAAGGGCAAGTTGAAATCGTCGATTTGAGGACATTGAATCCATTGGATAAAAAGACCATTTTTGAGTCTGTTAATTTACACAACCGCTGTTTGGTGTTGACAGAAGACGCCATTGAAAATTCCTTTGCCAGGAATTTAGCAGGGCTGATTCAAGAACAGTGTTTTACAGCATTGGAAGCACCTGTAATGGTGATGGGTTCAGAGTCTATGCCTGCAATTCCATTAAATTCAACACTGGAACAGACCATGATTCCAAATGCTGAAAAAGTAGCTAATAAGATAAAGGAGTTATTGAGCTTTTAATTACTTTAAGGCAATCCAATCGATTTCAATACGGAAGTCTTCTTCTTTGTAGTTGGCAATTAGAAAACGCATTTCTTCTATCTGTTTTCCTGGAAAGTTAGGCATGTCTAAAGTTCTGCCTCTAAAGGAAGGGAAGAAATTTTTGAAGGCTATTTCGATTTCTTGCCATTCACCGTTTGTTTCAAAAGTTTGGATGTAAGAGTAGTAGTCAGATTGATTTGCCTTAAGTCTAAATTGATACTTTTTTTTATCGCCTTTAACTCTGATTATTACCTTTTTAAAGTCTTCTACATTGATTGATTTGGTTGGATACATCAAAGAAGAGAAGCCTCCATTATAGTCTAAAGAAACATGACCTGAAAATATACCGTGGCCTTCTTCACTAATATTAAAACCTCCTTGTGAAACTCCTCCCATTACTCTGTCGTCTACTATTTTCCAGTCATTCATACTACTGCTTGTAAAATTGTATAAATAGTCCATAGAAAAGGTATTTACAAAAATTAAGATGACAATTAAAATTAATGTTTTCATTTAAGTAAAACCATAATAATTGCAGTTAGTTTTATATTAAAATAAAAGTATTTAAGTCATAAATGTAGTCTACTTAATTTTAAATATCAAAGCTAGATAACGTAATTTCACCTTGTGAAAAATGAAGAAAGTAAAAAGAAAGGAAAAGTAACAATAGCTCAAGCTTTTAAAACAATCATATGGCCACGTCGCAAGCTTGTTTTTATTGGTTTAATCCTTATTGCAATTAGTCGTGCTGCGAGTTTAGTATTACCATTAAAAAGTAAAACACTTTTAGATGAAGTTATTCCAAATAAGGACTATGAACAACTAAAGATGTTGTTGATTTTAGTTGGTTCAGCCATTTTAGTTCAAGCAATTACTTCTTTCTTGTTGACTAGGATATTGAGTGTACAGGCACAATTTCTAATATCTGAATTGAGAGCTCAAGTCCAAAAGAAGGTATTATCATTGCCAATTCGTTTTTTTGATAACACGAAGTCTGGAAATTTAGTTTCGAGAATTATGACTGATGTAGAGGGGGTTAGAAACCTAATTGGAACGGGTTTAGTACAAATGGTTGGTGGTACAATTACAGCTGCTATTTCATTATTTCTTCTTATTAATATTAGTCCTTCGATGACCTTATTTGTTTTAGCTCCAATTTCAATTTTTGGAGTTGTTGCATTAAAAGCCTTCAAATACATTCGGCCAATATTTAGAACACGAGGAGTAATAAATGCAGAAGTTACGGGACGCTTAACTGAATCATTAGCAGGAGTGAGAGTTATTAAAGCATTTAATGCAGAAGAACAAGAGAATACTACCTTCGAAGCTGGTGTGAGCCGTTTATATCAAAATGTAAAGAAAAGTTTAACAGCAACAGCTATAATGACTAGTTCATCAGCTTTCTTATTGGGAATAGCTTCTACAGGAATTATGGGAATTGGTGGATATAAAATTATGGTTGATGAACTTACAGTGGGAGATTTTTTATCTTTTACCTTGTTGTTGGGTTTTATGATTGCGCCAATTGTGCAAATGAGCAATATTGGGAGTCAGTTAACTGAAGCTTTAGCAGGACTTGACCGAACAGAGGAGTTGATGAATATGGATCCTGAAGAAGATAAATTATCTAGGACTGTAGAATTAAATAACTTAGAAGGCCATATAAAGTTTAGTAGGGTGTCATTTGAATATGAAGAAAATAAAGAAGTACTTCATGAAATTGATTTTGAGGCTAAACCGGGTTCAGTTACAGCCTTGGTCGGAAGCTCAGGATCAGGAAAAACAACTATTGCAGGATTAGTAGCTACTTTTTTAAACCCAAAGTCAGGTAAAATTAGCATTGATGGAAAAGATATTACGACAGTTAAACTAAGCAATTATAGAAGAAATTTAGGAGTAGTCCTACAAGATGAGTTTCTTTTTGAAGGAACTATTAAAGAGAATATCTTATTTCCTCGGCCAAATTCTACTGAAGATCAATTATTAAACGCAGTGAAAGCTGCATATGTAAATGAGTTTACCGACCGTTTTGAGGATGGATTGAATACCTTAATTGGAGAAAGAGGAGTGAAGCTATCTGGTGGTCAACGACAGCGAATTGCTATTGCTAGAGCAATTCTAGCAAATCCTAAAATTATTATTTTAGATGAAGCTACTTCCAATTTAGATAATGAAAGTGAAGCTTTAATTCAGAGTAGCTTAGCTGAATTGATGAAAGGAAGAACCACTTTTGTTATTGCACATCGCTTAAGTACCATTAAAAAAGCAGATCAAATATTGGTAATTGAAAACGGACGAATTGTCGAAAGAGGTAAACATGAGGACTTGATAGCTTGCGAAGGAAGGTACTTTGACTTATTTACTTATCAAAGTAGGATATAAGTTTTAAATGACCATGCCTGAAAAAAGTTGACACATTTAGTTCATTAAAACAATGAACAAAT
>CAXBCF010000035.1:0-21920 GCA_963973975.1 uncultured Flavobacteriales bacterium | reverse complement strand
TACTTGCTATTGGGTTTGCATTAACCGTTACTGTAACATCTTCTACTGCTGTGCAGCTAGAAGCATTAGTAACTGTCACAAAATACTGTGTTGTAGTTGTGGGATTTACATTGATAGTAGCTGTTGTAGCTGCGTTGCTCCATAAGTAAGTTGTTCCGCCTGTTGCATTTAATGAAACACTGCTACCATTACAAATAGAGGTATCATTAGATATGGTTGTTGCAGGTAATGCATTAACTGTTACTGTGGATGAATCTCTAGAACTACATCCTATGGCATTTGTAAAATCATAGAAAATAGTAAAAGTCCCTACTCCGGCTGAAATTGGGTCAAACTGTCCTCCACTTACTCCAACTCCTGAATAAATTCCTCCTACTGGGGTTCCTCCGCTTAAAGTAACTAAACCACTTCCTTCGCATACATCAGTAAATGATCCTAAACTAACATTTGGTGAAGGGTTTACTGTCACTAATTGACTTTCCACATCTGTACAGCCATTTAAGTCAGTTACTGTTACTGTGTAAGTAGTACTTACAATTGGAGATACCGATATACTTGAATTGGTAGTAGTATTATCCCATACATAAGATGAACCACCACTTGCTGTTAATGTGGTGCTAATACCTTCACAGATGATGGTTGTTCCGCTTATACTTGCTATTGGGTTTGCATTAACCGTTACTGTAACATCTTCTACTGCTGTGCAATTAGAAGCATTGGTTACTGTTACGAAATACTGTGTTGTAGTTGTTGGACTTACATTGATAGTTGCTGTAGATGCTGCATTGCTCCATAAGTAAGTTGTACCTCCTGTTGCATTTAATGAAATGCTGCTACCACTACAAATAGAGGTATCATTAGATATTGTTATTGTAGGTAGTGCATTTACCGTTATTGTAGATGAATCTCTAGAGCTACATCCTATAGCATCGGTAAAATCATAGAAAATAGTAAAAGTCCCTACTCCTGCGGTAATTGGGTTAAACTGTCCTCCACTTACTCCAACTCCTGAATAAATTCCTCCTACTGGGGTTCCTCCGCTTAAAGTAACTAAACCACTTCCTTCGCATACATCTGTTAAAGCTCCTAAACTTACTATAGGTTCAGGGTTTACTGTAATACTTTGTGTTGAAGTTGAACTTCCACATTGATTAGTAACTGTATAATCGATAGTAAATGTTCCGGCACCACTAACACTAGGATCGAAACGCCCATTAACAACACCAATGCCTTGATAGACTCCACCTGATGGAGAGCCTTCAGTTAAAGTATAGACGCCGCTATTGTTGCATAAGGTTGGAAGAGATGCTAGATTTGTAATCGGTAAAGTATCAACCTCTATGGTTTGAGTTGCAATTCCAAAACAGCCATTTCTATCGGTATAGGTATATGTTATCGTATGAAAACCACCTCCTGCTATAGCTGGATCAAATTGTCCACCACTAACTCCATTACCTGAAAATACCCCACCAAAAGGAAAGGCATTAGTTAAAGTTATAGGTGAAGCTGTTATACAAAGGTTCGGTATAGGAGCAAAAAATACTGTAGGTGCAGGTTTTACAAAAATATTTGCTGTAGCTGAATCGCGGCAACCTCCATTTGAAAAAACATAGGTTATTGGAGAGTTCCCTATAGACACTAAAGAAGGATCAAAAGTATTATTTACTACTCCTGGTCCTTTATAAATGCCGCCTAAAGGAGTTCCCCCAGTCAATACTAAAGGAGCATCTTGTTCACAGACCGTATCATTTATACTTAAAACAACTGTTGGTGGAGTTCCAACTCTTACCTGGACTGCTCTAGAGGTATCAACACAACCTTGTCCATTAACTATAACTTGATAATTTCCAGTACTATCTATAATCAGGTCTCTAAAAATTTCTCCTGCTAAGGTTATAGAATCTTTCAACCACTGAAAAGTTGAAAAAGTTGGAGGATTGGCTTGAATTCTAAGATTTTGACCTGCACAGAAATTAGTATCCCCAGAGAACGATAAAGGAACCGGGTTGTTTCCACATTCACTTAATTTCATAAGTATAGAAGTTGTAAATGCATTATTTCCTGTAAAAAATGTAGATCCAAATTGTGATAACCCTCGAAAATCTCCTAAAACATATACATTAGAACTATTATCCGATGATACAGAATATGCATTATCAGAGTTACCACCTCCCCCGGTTTGCAACCAATTAAAATTTAGACTACTATCTAAATTTACCATTATCATGTCATTACTGCCATTAGAAAAGACAGTATTTCCGTTTAGCTGCAGGCTGTCCATAAAAGAGCCAACAATAAACACTTCATTTTTATCTGTATGTGCGATATCAGATACAGTACTGCTCTCAACCCCAACATTTACTAATTCTTGAATAACACCATTTAAGTCAAATTTAGCGACGAACCAAAATCTAGCAAATGAAGAAGAGCCTGTTGCTGAAATCGATTTAGTTTGAAAATTTAAACTATTTGAAAATACGCCTGCAAGATAAATAAAGCTATTTGTAAGCTCTAATTGTGGTTGACTAAATGGACTATTACCTGATGTTGAAAAAGTAAGAAAATCACAGTTTGCACCAGTAAACTTTGCTAGAACAACCCTATTAAAACTACCGCTATTGTAGCTAACATTATTTGATCCAAAAGTAAATACACCTCTATATAAACCTGTTATGTAGAAGGTGGAGTCATTAATTGCTTCGATATCACTGAGTGTTCCTGAACTACCTTGACTTGTGTTTATAATCCTTTGTAGAAAATTAAAATTTCCATTTAAATCTAATCTTGCTACATAGCCATTGCTAACAGTAGCGGTTTGAATTATCTGTAAAGTGGAACTAGTTACGGCAATAGATCGAAACAAGGCACCACCAAAATACACACTGCTATCTGCCACAGATATTTCACTTAAAGAACTTGTACTAAAGAAGCCCCCAGGTGTATAAACCCCTCTAATCCATTGGGAAACTCCTTGGGAATTTAACTTAACAATAAATCCTTCATTAAAAGAAGATGCTCCACCGCTAGTTGAAAGAGTTAATAAACCCCAAGTACAAGAATTAGAGAAAATACCTATCAAATAAATATTTCCATATTGATCAATATCTAAGTCTCTAAAACCTGAAAAGCCTGTTGTAGAGCCTCCTTTTACCGCCCATCTAAAATTGCCTAAAGTATCAAAGTTTGCCACATAAATGCTTCTTGAAGCACTTCCAGCACTTAAAACAGTAGAACCAAAACTAATTGTTCCTTGGAATTCCCCTGCAACAATTACATTATTTCCTTTAACTTCAGTAACGGAATTAAATCCTGAAACAAAACCAGAACTTGAATAAATTTCTAACCAATCAAATCTTTGCGCATGCAAACTTTGAAAAGTTAAAACTAAAAGTAAAAGAGGTAGTAGCTTTTTCATGGAATTATAATTTTATTTAAACAAGTATTATCAATTTTAATATTAAATAGACGTTTGAATTTAAAAATGGTTGCTTATCTTTTTTATATAAATTATTTAATTTATATATGTATGTGAGGTAGTTAACTACAATTATTAACATAAAAAATTTTCATCTGTTTAGAATAGTTAAAAAAAAGTGTTAGTTCATTAAATATATATCAAATAGAAATCTTAAAATAAAATAAATTAAATTAATTAGAAATAAATCAGGAATTATATGTTTAAAATAGAGTCCTTTCATTACTTCCCCTTGATCAATTAATATAAAAACTCAATTATCAATTATCAATCAGTATTATTTTAAAACTACTTTCTCAGTATAAAACCCTTCATTTGTGCGCATCAATAAAAACGCAACTTGAGGTGCATGTTTTTTTGAAGCAGTAAATTCATGCACTCCTTTTACCAAGGTACTTCGATTAAAAAATTCTAATACATTTCCTTTTAAATCAATTAACTGAATAACTGCTGTGCTTGAATTTTCCATATTAACTTTAAAACGAAGTTGTTTGGTTGGGTTTGGGAAAATAGTTAAAGAATGAATTTCTACAGAGGCTTCATTTTTTGTGACAGATACAGGCAATGTATTGCTTCCGTATTTATAAATTTTAGTACCCGATATAAATGCAGTACTGTCATTTAATTTTAAAAAGCGGTTGTAATAGCTTCCTCCACCTGGAATTGTAACAGTATTCCAAGTTGCTCCACCGTCTACTGTTTCAAAAAGGTGATCTCTCCCTCCTGTCCAACCTTTTAATGAATCCAAAAAACCAATCATTTGAATGTCATGCCAAGTGGTATCAACTACACCCTGAGTCCATGTCATTCCTCCATCTGTAGACTTTAAAAAAGTAGTATTCCCGGCAGAAGGAACTGAAGAAACTGAAGCAAAATAATTCACTCCATCAGGAGATTGAATTTTCCAGATATAGTCTAAGTTGGTGAATGTTTTATAGACAGATTGCCAATTTTGTCCCCCATCTGTTGTATAAAAAATGATACCACCATCACTCAGAGAATCTGCTTGACCGCAAACAAATCCTGTGTCTGCGGATAAAAAATGAATTTCAACCAAGGAAGAAGCATAAGGACTCATGTCAATGGTGGTCCAAGTATTTCCACGATCGGTAGATTTTACAATGTATGCAGGTTGACTGTAAACACCGCAACCATAAATCACACTGTCGGTTGGAATTGATAATCCACAAATCTCCAAAGCAGGAGAAGGCAACCTGTTGTGAATATTTATCCAAGTAGCTCCACCATTAGCAGTCATGTAAAAACTTGAATCCAATGACCCTGCAAAACCAACTGAATCATCTATAAATTCAATAGATCGCAAATATGGACCTCCTGTAAAAATTGCCGACCAATTATCCCCTGCATCCGTTGTTTTTCGAATTTCACCGCTTGGTCCACCTGCTACATATCCAACAGAATCATTCACAAAAAAGATATCATCGTTTCTCCCATTATTTATCCCATTAGCTGTACTCCATTGAGCGCTTAGTAGCAATGGATAGAAAAGTATCATGAAAAGTATGAATCGTAGCATCTTATAATTATTCGTGTAAACAAAGCTACAAATATTGAGCGGTGATTGACATTTGATTCTTTTTAAAATCACTCAAAACACCTTCATACAACAAGTTACCACCATTTTCACCACCTTCGGGTCCCAAATCAATGATCCAATCAGCATGCTTTATCACTTCCATGTTGTGCTCAATAATTAATAATGAATGCCCTTTTTGGAGCAATGCATCAAAGGATTTTAAGAGTTTTGAAATGTCATGAAAGTGCAGTCCAGTAGTTGGTTCATCAAAAATAAATAGTGTGTGTTGGGTAGTTCCACCTTTGCCCAAATAAGTGGCTAATTTAATGCGCTGCGCTTCTCCTCCACTCAGAGATCCGGAGGATTGTCCTAGTTTTACATATCCCAAACCTACCTCGTTCAATGGTGCTAATTTCTCTGCCACTTTCATTGAGTATTTATCATTTTCAAAGGAGTTAAAAAAATCAATTGAATCTTCTACGGTCATGTCTAATACATCGGCAATGTTTTTTCCGTGAAATTGTACTTCTAAAATTTCATCTTTAAACCGTTTTCCTTCACAAGCTTCACAGGTTAGGTGAATATCAGCCATGAATTGCATTTCCTCAACAATTTCTCCTTCCCCTTGGCAAACTTCACACCTTCCTCCATCGACATTAAAAGAGAAAAAAGCAGGTTTATAACCGCGAGATTTAGAAAGTCCCAAATTGGAATACAAAGCCCTTATTTCATCGAAAGCCTTTACGTAGGTAACAGGATTAGAACGAGAAGAACGACCAATTGGATTTTGATCGATGAATTGCACATCTTTCAATAAATTAACAGCACCTTCTAATGATTTATATGCTCCAGTTTTATCACCATAAGCTCCCAATCGTTTTTGAATGGTGGGATAAATGATTTTTTTAACTAAGGTTGATTTTCCTGAACCACTAACTCCTGAAACAACAGTCATGCTATTGAGCGGAAATTTTACATCAATGTTTTTGAGGTTATTTTCCTTAGCTCCATAAATTTCTATGAAGTTTTTGGAGGTATTGAATTTTGTTTTTTTACTAACATGTTTCCTTTCATTTAAATAATCAGCTGTTAAAGTGTTGGCTTTCTTTAAAGCAGCAAAATTTCCTTGAAAAACCAAGTTTCCTCCTCTACTTCCCGCTTCAGGTCCTAAATCGATAATTTCATCTGCTGCACGAATAATGTCTTCATCGTGTTCCACCACAATCACTGTATTTCCTAAATCTCTTAATGCCTTTAATATTTCTATCAAACGCTCTGTATCTTTTGGATGCAAGCCAATGCTCGGCTCATCTAGAATGTACATGGAACCAACTAAACTACTTCCCAATGAAGTGGCAAGGTTAATTCGCTGCGATTCTCCACCCGATAAAGAAGCTGCCGAACGATTTAAACTGAGGTAACCAACTCCAACATTTATAAGGTAATCAACACGGTTATTGATTTCTGTCAAAATTCGTTTTGCTACTTTTTGATCGTAATCTGATAGTTTTAATTGAGAAAAATGAGCCTTAACTTTTATAATGGAGGAATGGATCAACTCTTGAATCGCCACATTCCCAACCTTAACATAACTGCTTTCTTTTCGCAATCTACTTCCTTTGCAATCAGGACAAGTAGTTCTGCCCCTATAGCGAGCCAACATTACTCGGTAGTGAATTTTATAGGATTTACTGCTCAAATGCTCAAAAAAGGAGTTCAACCCATTGAAATACACATTTCCTTCCCAAAGTAATTCTTTTTGTGCATCGCTTAAATCGTAGATTGGTTTGTGAATTGGAAAATCAAATTTTTCGGCGTGTTTAATGAGTTGTATTTTCCAATCTTGCATCACTTCGCCTTTCCAACAAGCAATTGCATCTTGATAAACAGAAAGAGATTTGTTGGGAATTACTAAATCTTCGTCGATTCCAATTACTTTTCCAAAACCTTCGCACTTTGTACAAGCACCAATCGGATTATTAAAACTAAAAAGGTGAACACTCGGTTCCATAAACTCAATTCCATCAGCCTCGAAGAAATTATTAAAAATGGTTTCTGTGTGCTTTTCACCATCTATGCTTCTTATTTTACATGCTCCCTTCCCTTCAAAAAATGCAGTTTCAACAGAATCGATAATTCTAGACTCTTCATCTTCAAGTTCCTTACTGACAACAAAGCGATCAATCACCAATTCTAAATTATCCTCATTAAAACCTTCATTCATCACATCTTCCAAGAGTCGATCTTCCTCTTTGTAAAAAACTCTACTAAAACCTTGTTGCAGCAATAACTCCAATTGCTCTTCTTTCTTTTTTTGCCCTTTCAAATCAATTGTCGCAATCACGTAGGCTTTGTTTCCTTCTTTTAAATTTAAGAGGTGTTTCAAAACATCAACGGGTCGGTCTCTTTTAACTTCTCGACCACTTACAGGAGAAATAGTTTTCCCAATTCTAGCATAGAGTAATTTTAAATAATCGTAGATTTCTGTAGTTGTACCAACCGTTGAACGTGAATTGGTTGAGTTTACTTTTTGCTCAATGGCAATTGCCGGTGCAACCCCTTTAATGTAATCAACGTCTGGTTTTTCGATTTTGCCAAGAAATTGGCGAGCATAAGAAGAAAGGCTCTCTACATACCTTCTTTGTCCTTCGGCATAGAGTGTACTAAAAGCCAAAGATGATTTTCCGGAACCTGAAAGTCCGGTAACTACTACTAACTTATTGCGCGGAATGGCAAGATCGATGTTCTTTAAATTGTGAACTCGAGCACCTTTTATGATGATGAATTCCTTTGGATTAAGGCTTTCTAATTTAAATTTCATAAAATTTGATTAAGTTTGTAATTGAACTGACAAAACTAATAGAGAATTAATTGGTATTTTTATCCACTCTTTATTAAGAAACATATTTTTAATATATTGTTCAACCTTTTAAAATAAATTATTGCCTATAGCATAAACATTACTTTTTTTAACCAGCTATCTTTTTTTAGCAAAATGTAATTGTTTATGGAAACCAAGTTAATTAGTGACAAAGAACTAGTAAGGCAATATTTGAATGGTAATGAAGCTTCTTTCGAAGTCATATTAAACCGCTACAAAGACAGAGTATTCTCCTACATCCTTTTTACAATTAAGGATAGAACTTTAGCACACGACATTTTTCAAGAAACTTTTATGAAGGCCATTCGGACTTTGAAAAAAGGTGGCTACAGTGAAGAAGGGAAATTCTTACCGTGGATCAATCGAATTGCACACAATCTGATTATCGATCATTTTAGAAGAAATCAAAAATTCCCAACTACTAGTGGCGGACAAGATTTCGACATCTTTGATATTATTCAAGATAGTAATCCAAGCATTGAGGAAGAAACCATTAAAGGTCAAGTGTTGGCAGATGTAAAAAAACTCATCTACAAATTACCAAGCGATCAAAAAGAAGTTTTGATGATGCGCCTTTATTATGACATGAGTTTCAAAGAAATTGCTGAACAAACCAATGTGAGCATCAACACTGCTTTGGGAAGAATGCGCTATGCATTGATAAACTTGAGAAAAATGATTGATAAGAAGAAAATCACTTATGTGAATTAGAATATGGATTTATTCCTAACCTTCATGCAATAACTTTTATTCGCTTGCGTTTAGAGAAGATATGAAACCTCTAAAACCAAACAAAGCGTATGAAAAATTCTACTCCTTTCTCTCAAGAAACACCCAATTCCAAAAAAGTTACCATTTATAAACTGCTCGATTACACTGAGGAAGTTGAAGGAAAACACGCTCCTTCTCAAAAATCAGTGAACTCAATTTTAGCTTACTCAAAAGCATTGGAACTTAATCCTTCCAAACAAGTGGGCTACATAGAAAATATATTAAATTGAGTTAGCGAAACAAATTCGCTCTGCCAACTTTAGAGCAAATCGGACAAGCTTCGGCTTGATGTCCTCGGGCTTTGCAATACTCTCTGCCAAAAAAGATAATTTGCAAGTGCAATTTATTCCAAATTTCTTTTGGGAATAAGCGTTTGCAATCTTTTTCAGTTTGCACTACATTTTTTCCATTGGAAAGGCCCCAACGATAAATCAAACGATGGATGTGCGTATCAACGGGAAATGCTGGAACACCAAAGCCCTGTGACATAACTACTGAAGCCGTTTTATGTCCTACACCTGGTAAGGTTTCTAAACTCTCAAAACTGTCAGGTACTTTTCCATTAAACTGATCTACCAAAATATTCGATAAATTATAAATTGCTTTTGATTTTTGAGGGGATAAACCACAAGGGCGAATTATTGCTTGAATCTCGGCAATGCTTTTTTGGCTCATTCTTTCAGGAGAATTAGCCAATTCAAAAAGTGCAGGTGTCACTTGGTTGACGCGCTCATCAGTACATTGTGCAGAGAGCAAAACTGCAATTAATAAAGTGAAATTATCAGTGTGATTAAGCGGAATTGGAGTTTCGGGATATAATTCTTCTAACTTGTTAATAACAAAACTGACTTTCTCGGGTTTCTTCATGGTAGGACAAAAATAACTGAATAATATTGCAAGTATTTAAAAATAATTGTTACTTTATTCGCAGCAATTGTGACGAGAATTTCGTCACAACACTAATGAACAAATATTTTATCAATGAGTAATTTAAAAATAGGAGAAGCAGCACCAAGTTTTGAAGCAAAAAATCAAGCAGGTGAAACTGTTTCGCTTTCTAAGTTAAAAGGAAAAAAGGTAGTGCTTTACTTCTACCCAAAAGACGATACTCCGGGTTGCACCGCAGAAGCCTGTAATTTGAGAGACAACTACAACGATTTGAAAGCTAAAGGCTATGAAGTGATTGGTGTAAGCGCCGATAAGGCTGAAAAGCATCAAAAGTTTATTGCTAAATACGATTTACCCTTTCAATTGATTGCCGATGAAGATAAAAAAGTAATCAATGCTTACAATGCTTGGGGACCTAAGAAATTTATGGGGAAAGAATACGAAGGCATTATTCGAAAAACATTTGTTATTGATGAGGAAGGTAAAATCGAAAACATCATAGAAAAAGTAAAAACAAAAGATCATACAGCACAAATACTTAACGCTTAATATACACGACAATGGCAGCAGCAAAAGATAAAGACGAAAAAAAAGAAATAAACAAGGATAAACTAAAGGCCTTGCAACTAACAATGGACAAACTCGATAAAACCTATGGAAAAGGTTCCATCATGCGTTTGGGAGATCAAGTTGTTGATGAATCAATTGAAGCCATTCCTTCTGGATCAGTTGCGCTAGATTTGGCATTGGGAGTTGGCGGATATCCACGAGGAAGAGTGATTGAAATATATGGCCCTGAATCTTCAGGTAAAACAACCTTAACAATTCACGCCATTGCAGAAGTTCAAAAACAAGGTGGAATTGCAGCATTTATTGATGCAGAGCACGCTTTCGATAAGTTTTATGCTAAAAGTTTAGGTGTTGACACCGAAAACCTTCTGATTTCTCAACCCGACAATGGTGAGCAAGCTTTAGAGATTGCAGACAACTTAATACGCTCAGGAGCGATTGACCTAATTGTGATTGACTCAGTTGCAGCATTGACGCCAAAAGCGGAGATTGAAGGTGAAATGGGTGATTCAAGAATGGGCTTACAAGCGAGATTGATGTCTCAAGCATTGAGAAAAATGACTGGTACCATCAGCAGAAGCGGCTGTACCTGTATTTTCATTAACCAATTGCGTGAAAAAATCGGAGTGATGTTCGGGAATCCTGAAACAACAACTGGTGGAAATGCACTTAAATTTTACGCTTCTGTTCGAATTGATATTCGCAGAAGTGCACAAATCAAAAATGGAGAAGAAATTGTCGGAAATCGAACTAAAGTAAAAATTGTAAAAAATAAAATTGCTCCGCCATTTAGAAAAGCTGAATTCGACATCATGTATGGAACAGGAATTTCAAAATCTGGTGAAATAATTGACATGGGAGTTGAACTTGGTGTAATCAACAAAAGCGGAAGTTGGTTTAGTTATGGTGAAACCAAACTCGGACAAGGAAGAGATGCTGTGAAATCTTTGGTGGAAGATAATCCTGAATTGATGGATGAATTAGAAGCTAAGATTGTTGAAGCAATGCAAGTGACTGTAAACTAAATATTTTGTAAGTGTTTTTTTCTTAAGAAATAATAAGTAGAATAATCATCCTAGTACAAAACAAGCGCTTAAATTTGAAAAAATTTAAGCGCTTATATTTTATGAAGTACATTTTTATTTTAGTAAGCTTTTTTCTTTTTGCTTGTGAAAATCAAGCACCAAAAACTGAAACTATAGAAGTTCAAGAAAATCAAACAATTGAGCAAGAATCTAACGATGATAAACTAGATTCTATTTTATCATCAATCAATAAAGCTATCCTAAACGATGTTTCGAATCCTGACTTGTATTTAAAACGTGCTCAATTATACGATTCTATCAATGATACCAAATCAGCATTAGAAGATTTAGACCGTGCTTTTAAAATAGATTCTACCAAACTTACCACTTTAATCGCCCAAGCAAATTTTTTAAGCAAGAGAGGAAAACTTAACCTAGGTTTGAGAATGTTGGAAAAAGCACAGGTTTATCATCCGACTGATGCACGAGTTTATGTTGAACTCTCAGAACTTTACTTGTTGGCGAAAAACAATGAAAAGTCATTAAACAACGCTGATCTTGCGATAAAGTATGATAAATTTAATGCGAAGGCCTATTACTTGAAAGGTTATAATTTTCTTGAAATGGGTGATACTGCAAGGTCGATAAGTAGCTACCAAACAGCTGTGGAGCAAAACCCTGACTTTTTAGATGCTTTTTTGGAATTGGGCTATGTTTTTTCTCTTAAACATGATGCAATAGCAATCGATTACTTAGAAAATGCTTTAAGAATTGATCCAAAAAACAAGCAAGTGCTTTATGCAAAAGGTATGTTTGAGCAAGAACATGAAATGTATAACGAGGCAATGAAAACCTATAAAACAGCCATAGAATATCACCCTGACTTTCGAGAAGCACACCATAATTTGGGCTACATTCACATGTATTACCTCAAACTTTATCGGCAAGCACTCCCCTACTTCACAGCTGCAATTGAAGTGGACTCTAATTATATTGAAGCTTACTACAACAGAGGGTATTCTTTCGAATTAATGGGCGACATTAACAATGCTGCCAAAGATTACCGAAAAGCCTTATCAATTAAACCTGACTACGATTTAGCTGCAAAAGGACTAAGTCGAGTAACTGCACCTTTATGAACCTATTATCAGTTGAAGGCATCTCAAAACGTTATGGAGAAAGAGTCTTATTCTCAAATGTTAGCTTTGGAATCGAACAAGGGCAGAAAATGGCTTTGGTTGCTAAAAATGGCGAAGGAAAAACAACCTTGTTGGAAATGCTTGCTGGCACAATTAATCCCGATGAGGGAAACATTGTTTGGCGAAATTCCATTTCCATTGGGTACTTGAAGCAAGACAATCCTTTCAAAGAGTTTAAAACGGTGAAAGAGGTTTTATATGGAGCCGATAATGATTTTGTAAAAGCAATCAACAGCTATCAACATGCATTGGACAATCCAAATGATGACGAAGCAATGCAAGAGGCGTTGAATCAAATGGACAGTTCAAAAGCTTGGGATTTTGAAGCAAAAATTGATAAGTTGCTGAGTGTTTTCGGAATGGATTCATTAGAGAAAAACCAATCCATTGAAGTGCTTTCAGGCGGGCAAAAAAAGCGCATTGCTTTAATCAAATTGCTTGTTGACGAACCTGATGTTTTAATTCTCGATGAGCCTACTAACCACTTGGATATTTCAATGATTGAATGGTTGGAAGAGTATTTTTCAGCTCAAAATGTAAGTTTATTTGTAGTTACTCACGACCGCTACTTTTTAAACAAGGTGTGCAATCAAATACTAGAACTCGATCAGGGAAGTGCCTATAAATACAATGGCGACTACGAATACTTTATTGAGAAAAAAGCTGAGCGAGAAGAAAACACTGCAAGCGAAATCGATAAGGCTAAAAACCTTTATCGCAAGGAAGTGGAATGGATGCGCAGAATGCCAAAGGCAAGAAGCACCAAATCAAAATCTAGAATAGACAGTTTTTACGATACTGAAAACAAGGCAAAGCAAAAAACAAAGAAAGAGCAAGTTCAACTTTCCATTAAATCGGAGCGCCTTGGTGGTAAAATTTTAGAATTGCACCATGTTCGAAAAGCGTATGGAGACTTAAAAATAGTTGATGATTTTAACTACGTCTTCAAAAAAGGCGATCGTATTGGAATAGCTGGTAAAAACGGCGTAGGAAAAACTACTTTCCTCAACCTATTAATGGGATTGGAGAAAATTGATGGCGGAAAAATCGTCACTGGAGAAACAGTGCAATTTGGCTACTACACCCAAAGCGGAATTCAATTAAAAGAAGATAAGCGAATCATTGATGTTGTTAAAGACATTGCGGAAATTATTCCTTTAGAAAAAGGGAGAAAAATTACCGCTTCACAATTGTTGGAACGCTTTTTATTTCCGCCTAAGCAGCAATACACTCCCGTTTCGAAACTCAGTGGAGGGGAGAAAAAACGATTGTATCTATTAACAGTACTAATGAGCAATCCGAATTTCTTGATTTTGGATGAGCCTACCAATGATTTGGACATCAAAACGATTCAAATTTTAGAAGATTTCTTAATGGAGTTTTCAGGTTGCTTGATTATTGTATCACATGATCGCGCCTTTATGGATCATTTGGCTGAGCACATTTTTTACTTCAGTGGAAATGGCGAAATAAAAGACTACAATGCCACTTATAGCGAAATAATTGAATTGCAAAAGCAAGCCAATAATAAACCCAATCAAATCGCGCAAGCGCCAAAAGTTGTAGAAACAAAAAGCGAAAAGGAAAATCCTTACGAAACGAAACTGAGCTACAACGAACGCAGGGAATACAACAAGCTTGAAAAAGAGATTGAAACCTTGGAGGCAAAGAAAGCGACCTTGACCGAAAAACTTTCAGATGCTTCGATTAATTCTGAAGAATTAATTGCCATTTCTGAGGACTTGGGAAAATTGATGGAAGAGATTGATCAGAAATCTGAAAGATGGTTGAGTTTGGCTGAGAGAGCCTAAGGTTTGATTATTTTGCGTTTTGAATTTTATAGTTGAAAAGAATTAGCCCTATTTTAATACTTTAGCAACTTACAAAAAGCCTCAAGTTTTACAATGCCTTTAAAATTCCCTTCTAACAAGTGGCATAAAGCACTACTTATAAGTGCCCTTAGTGTATTAATTATTGGCGTCTTCTATGGAAATGTTATTTTAAAACTCAACCAAGTCAATTTTAGGATCCTTGGAGATGGTGGTAAAAATTATTACAACATTGCCTATCACATCAAACACGATAAGACCTACACCGCTTTTGATGGAATGAATTATCCTTATGGAGAAAACTTGGCCTATGTGGACATGCATCCACTTTTGGCGACAACTCTTAAGTTCACTTCAGAAAACGTTGTTGACATAAGCGATTACACCATCGGTATTCTTAACAGCTTGATGCTTTTTTCGCTTTGGATTTCCATCCTCTTTTTGTTTTTTATTTTCAGGCATTACGGTTTCAGTGACTTAATTTCACTTCTAGCTGCCTTTGGCATCGGCTTTCTGTATTCTGGTTCTCTGTTGTGGACAATAGGACACTTTGCACTCTCCTACTCTTGCTTTTTCCCAATTGCTTGGTATTTGCTGATTAAATACAAATGCTCCGATAAAAAACTAAAATATGCCATTTTAATGCTGCTCAATACCTTGATTTGGTTTTATACCCACAACTATTTGGGAATGATTCTATTGAGTTTTAACTTTTTTGCTTTAAGTTTTTGGTATATAGGAAAAGTAATTCCTTTTCGGAAAGCCAACTTGTTTCATGCCTTTTTGCAAATTGTAATTCCAATAATCACCGTTTACTGCATCATTAAATTCAGCGACACTCATCCGGGGAGAATTGAAATGCCGTATTTAACCGCATATTCCGCTTCGATGAACACCGTTTTTCTTCCCAATCATTCGCCGCTAATGGGGTTTTATGAATACTTTTTTGATTTTGATTTTCGAAACACAGAATCTTGGTGGGTTACTGGGAACTATGTTGGACTTGCAACAAGCCTTGTTTTAATCGTAACAATTCTCTATTCCTTATTTCAGTATGCCATTAAAAGAAAGTTCAAAATCAATGAATTGATTGGATCAAAGGCAAATGCTTGGTTGTTGTTAACTTCAATTGTTTTACTGCTTTTCTCCATGTCCATTCCGTTTAAGTATGGTTTAGAGTTTTTGCTTCCCACTCCTATCCGACAGTTCATCGGACTTGGTCGGTTTGCATGGGTTTTTTATTTCATAGCCATTTTTATTTCACTTTTGATTATTAAAAACAAACTCAGTGGCAGGCTACAGAAAGTTGTTTCCATTCTTTTTTGTGCTTTGCTCATTTTTGAAGCCTCGGGAACACACCTTCACATTCGGAAAAAAATTAGCCAACAAGAATCATTGTTTAGCCCTCAAAAAATTGAAGAACTTCAAAACACTTATTTGCAACACATTAATACAGAAGACTTTCAAGCCATTATTCCGCTGCCTTTTTACCATGGTTACCTGAGTTTACATAATTTCAGGGATTCTGATACCGTTAAAGCATTTAGCATGAGTGTTTCTTATGCCATAGGATTGCCAATGACTTCAGCCATTTTATCTCGTCCATCTACAGCAGAAAGTCACGACATTATTCAATTGCTTGCACCTCCCTTCTACTCTAAACCTATTAAAGATAAATTCCCGAACCAGAAGCCATTTTTAATTATTGGCGACAAGCAAGGATATTCTGAAGAGGAAAATCAGCTACTGAAAAAGGCTACACTGCTTTTTGAGAATGCAGATTTTGAATTTTACAGTTTGCCATTTGATTCAATCTTTGAGTACAAAGCGAGTGATTATTTAGAGGATTTTTTTACAAATCGAGCGCAACTTTTTGAAGACAGTGTTTCAGGTTTGTTGAAATCTGAAGACCTTCGCATTGTTTATGAAAGTTTTGACGAGGAACAATCAAAGCAAATTTATTTAGGTTCTGGAGCCTTGCAACGCAAAAAAGATGAATTCAATGTTGTTTATCTCGGTAAACCTGGAGAATTAGAATTTGGTGTGGACTACGAATTGAGTTTTTGGTACTACAATTACTTGTATGATCAAACTTTTAATGCAGTTTGGATTGAGGTAAAAGATTCTACAGATAAGCAAGTGCATTCTGAAGTCATTAATCCATCTGGTTCAAATATTTACCACAGAGATTGGGCTTTAAATAAAATCTATTTTAAACTCAATCATCCTAAAGAATACATTGCGCTTTGCATGCAAGGCGGCAAGGAATATTCTAACAAAGTTTTTGTAGATGAACTGCTAATTCGACCAACAAGCAGCACTATTTACAAACCCGAATACGATGCTCAGAATCAACTAAAGCAAGTCGTTAAAAATAATCAGGTTATTCCATTTGATTGAGGGATAATACCAATTTTGATTTTAAATATCTGCTTAGATAAGCAATAATTAAAAAAGTTGAAGATAGAGGTGTAATCTTCTTCTTTTTTAAATTTTCTCTTAAAAGTCAAAATTTAAGTATTCTATTCATAAAAAGTTAAAAAACCTATATAGCGCCAATATGTGCTTTATCGTAACATCGTTTAACAAACCTACAAAAAATAAGACTTTGATTTTGAAGGTAGTAATTTTTTTCGCTAAGAATTCAAAAACAGTTAGTACCTACTTTTCATCTTCTGTTAGGAAGTAGTAGATATTAGTTTGCCATTTACTAGAGTCCTGCTCAGTAGAAGGGTCAATTAAGTATTCCTCCAAAGCAACACTCAACATGGGAAGGTTATTTTCTTCCATGTAAGCATGTATGGCATTGTGTGGTTCGGCAAGTTGGGCGTAATCACCAATGTATAAAATCTTTAATGCCTCGCCACTTAATTTTACGGTAGTAAATCCTTCAAACTCACTGTTGCTTTGCTCAGAAGTAAAAGGAACAGCAGCTGCCACATCTGTCATTTGGTTTTCTTCATCCCAATCGTAATAAATTGCACTTGTTGGCCCAGTGATGTTCACGCTTTCATTGCTTCCTAAGGTTTCGTACAAAGCTTTGTAGTTTTCTTCAAAGAATGCATTCATTTCATTGAAACCAATTTTCTTGCGAACAGTTAAGTAAGTCTTTTCTTCAAAATCAACTTTTTCAATGTCGTATTTTGGTTCTTCAACTTCTAATGCTTTGGCTTCAAGAATTTCTTTCAAATTTGAAAGTCCTTTTTCATAGTCTTTGCCAATGGCTTCTTCCATATTCATAAATAAACTCATCACATTAAACGGACGTGGTATTTCAGAGTCAAACCCCCAAGTTACATTGGTTTTGTCTCCTACTTCATTTAATACAAAATAACTGTTGGCTTCGCTCTCAAAAGGCTCAATGAAAGTAACTTTAAATTCAAGTGAATCATCTGAAATGGAAATAATTTCTTGTATTCCTTTTCCAACATCCTCATTTCCTTCCCAATAGAAAATTGCTCCAACTGTTCCATCTTCTCCTTCTACTCGAGTAATTTGATTGGTATCCAATTTCGCCCAAGGTGACCAATTTTCGGAATTTTTAAAGTGAATTAATTCTTGTTTAACTAATTCTTGAGGGGCATTAATTTCGGTTGTTCGTTCTAGTTTAAATTCTGTTGGCATTGTAAACGACAATACGGCAACAATTACTACTAAGGACAGAACAATAAGTCCAATGATTTTTAAAGCTTTCATAATTTTTTGGTTTGGTTTAGTTTTTCCAAATCTATAAAATAATTAGCAATTTCTAATAGATCAATTAGAAATTAAGAATCTACGATTAAAGCTATAAAAGAAAAGAGGTTTCACGCAAAGATTCGCAAAGCCCACGCAGAGCACGCAAAGAATATGTATTAATTTTTACAATGCTATTACTATAAATAAAATTAATTCTTCATTGATTTTGCATAGCAAATGTTATCATATTGATTAGATGATAATAAGAAAACTTAGCGGTCTTTGCGAAAAAATTTTGCGCTCTTTGCGAGAAAAAAACTTGAAATGTAAAATCAGAAACTTAAAAAAGAGAAAAAAGAAAAGAGAATTTTAAATCTTCTAAACTCTTAGGTCTAAGCTCAAAAATCTAAGAATAAAAGATGAAAATGTTTGAATAGAAAAAAAAGGAATTAATTAATTACTAATTTAATAGTTGCACTTAAACTCATGCATCTAAAATTTGAGAACCTTTTTTAATTTTCTTTTCAATGTACCTAGAATTCATGATACGTAAAATGGCTAAATAGCCCAAATTAAATGTTAGGTGGTCACCAACTTGATAGTTTTTTACATTTTCTCCCAAGTCCACTACCATCACATCTGAAGATGAACCAACAATGGAAATATCCGAATCATGAAATTCCATTTGCCCTTCTTCAACGTCTAAAACTCCTAAATCGATAAGCGCACGAACAGAAGTATTGTGTCGATCTGCTTCATCGAAAGTCAAACTCTCCCCCTTAACATTGGGTACAATTTCACCGTCGGGAACAATCGGCTTTTCTGTTAATTCAATGATTTCTACACTTAATTCAAAAATATGGGTGTGCATTCCTTTAACAGGTTCATTGTTATACGGTTCTGTTCCCATAAACAAAGCCTCTCCTACCCTAAAATGATTGACTTCTTTGGGAAGTAGGCGTTGTTCAATTAGCGGAATGGTAACTGAAGTTCCACCTGAAATAAAAGGAATTCTGCGGTTGAATTTTGCCTCAATTAAATTTACATACAAGCAAAGCTGAATCAATTTATCGTGCGTTGGTAATACACCATACATGCAACTTAGATTTGTTCCAATGCCAATCACTTCTATGTTTGGCAATTCAAAAACAGCTTCGTAAAAGTCCATAAACTCTTCTCGCATCACTCCTTCGCGCAATTCTCCGAGCTCAATCATGATCAACACATTGTGCACCTTGTTTTGTCGAACAGCTTCATTAGAAAGCATTTTAATGGTTTCAATTTCAGTGTTAAAGCTAATGTCAGCATACTTTACTATGCTTTCAGCATTGTGTTGTGCAGGGGGTTTTATGTAAACCGTTTCAATATCCTGTCCAACAGCTTTAATGGTTTTCAAATTAGAGATTCGGGTATCACACAAGTGCTTCACTCCCATTTGATACAAAACTTCAAGGTAGGGTTTGTACCCGCAAAGTAATTTTGAAACAATGGTCCATTGAATTCCATGCTCGTCAAACAAATTTTGCAAGTAGTTAAAATTGTGTGATAATTTGTCTTGGTTTAAGGTTATGAAAGCCATTTTATTACGATTTTGAAGTAATTTTTTGTAAGATAAGAAAAGTTATTCCAGCAGCTGAAATACCATAAAAATTGGGATCAATTCCGAAAGGCAAATCCATGTCGATAATAATTAGCGAAAGCGTGGTTGTCCCTCCAATAAGCATGGTGCTAATTGCGGCTAATGAGGAAGGTTTTTTTAGAAACAACATACCGAGAACTGGGACAAACAAACCTGAAACCATGAAAGCATAAGAGTGCAGCATCAACTCCAATACATTTTCCATTTGAAGTGCAATTAAAACTGCTAAAACACCCAATACAAGTGTGATTCCCTGTGCATTTTTTATATTTTTAGAAAATCTTTTTGCTTTGCCACTTCCGATAATGTCGGTGAGTAGGTTTCCTGAAGCAGCCATTAAACAACTGTCAGCAGTAGATAAAATAGCAGAAAAATAGGCTGATAGCATGACTCCCATTAAACCAATTGGCAGCATTTGAGCCAAGAAAAGTGGTAAACCCATTTCTGCGTCCATTTCAGTTCCAGGTGTAAAACCCAGGCTTGTGAACATGCCTTGATCGTAACCAACTTTTGCAAACAAGCCCAACAATACTCCCATAAACGCCATCAATGGCCATTCAAACAAGGCTGCTATCCGCCAAGCTTTCACTGCTGTTTTCTGATCGCGGCAGGCATAAATTCTTTGGTACAATGTCATGCCGACAAACCAAATTGGAACAATGGTGATGAACCAATTAAACAATTGAGACCATTTTAATTGATCTAATCGAAGCATGGAAGGGTCGATGGTTGACATTAAGCCTTCCCAACCTCCTATTTTCAAAAATCCCAATGGAATACCAATTCCAATTAAGCCAATCAATAAAATCGACCATTGAATGGAATCGGTATAAATCACTGCTTTTAATCCTCCGATGACGGTATAAACCACTGCAATGAATCCCATAATCATCACTGCATGACTCAGTTTTAATTCAACAAAAGTGGCTGTTGCTAATTTTGCGCCTGCTAGAATTTGAGAAGAGGTAAAACCTAAATAGCCAATTAATGAAATTATTGCAGCAATTAAGGCAACTTTAGGCGTATAGTAATGCTTCAAAGCCTGAGGAAAGCTCAGCATCTTATTAATCTTGGCTGTTTCATAAACTTTTGGAATTAAAAACACACTACTCAGCCAAGCGCCAATTAATCCAGTGAAAAGCATCCAACTTCCTGAAAGTCCCATGGTAAAGCCCAAGCCACCTAAGCCGATGGAAAAGCCTCCTCCAACATCAGTAGCAACAACCGACAAACCAATGTGTCCGGCTGACATTTCTCTTCCACCAACGTAATAGTCGTCGTCCGTTTTATTTTTATTGTAAAAATAAAACCCAACAGACAACATGCCTATGAAATAGAGTACAAATACAGAAAGGTCGATCCAATGCATTGCTGCTATGTTCGCTTTAAGCGCATTTCAAGGTAGGGATTTGTGAAGCCCATTTTTTCATACAATTGTTTGGCGGGATTGTCTTTTTCGACATGCAATGCTATATCGCCATTGCACAATTTCAAGGTAGTTTCCATCAGTTTTTTTCCGATTCCTTTTCCCCTGTGATTGCCGTGAGTAGCAATGTAAACCAAAATATTGTCTGGAATATAACCACTCATGCCAGTTTGGTTAATGACAACTGCACCAACAATCTCTCTGCCTATCTTCGCTACAATGACAAAACCTCCAAAAGAAACTTTTTCTTTTAAAGCAAAATCAATTGCTGCTTCAATGTGGCTTTTGGGATCACCATAGTTTTCAAGGTGTTCAAATAAAAAATCTACAATTGATTGTTTTTCAAGACTCGTGGTTTTATTAGTGGGATTGAAAATCGAAATTTCTACTTGTTTCATAGCAATTTTTTAGATTTTTAGATTGCAAAATTTAACAATTTAGATCAAACCAATTACCGAATCAGTCACTTAGAGTTTATAAAATTTAAATTAGTAAAGAGAAAAGAAAATCTCAACTTGAGGAATATGCTTAACTTTGCAATAGTTCTTTGGGGGCCGACCGGTTTCGACAGCAAGATGAATGGATGAGTAAGCAAGCCGAGCGTTGAGTTGGTAGCTCGTTAATCTCACTGCTAAACTTCGCTAAACGGCGAAAATAACTATGCGCTTGCGGCGTAACACTCGATAGAGGTTACAACTAATTTCAATCAATAGATTGAAACAAGCATTTCTCTCAGGGGTTCCACTCATTAACGCCTGAATCAGAGGAATCGATATTTTGAGTTAGTCAAGTAAAGTCCTTGGTTATTTGGCGAAACTAAAAAGGATAAGGATTAGGTAGGACGTAAACTTCCGGTCTAGTTTCGAAAATTAATAGTTTGCTAAGCTTGTAGAAAGCTTATGTATTCCTTGTTTGGACGAGGGTTCGAATCCCTCCGGCTCCACTAAACAGTATGGAGTGTGAGTTTTGAGTCGAGAGACGAAAAAACTCACACGTAATGCT
>CAXBCF010000034.1:0-22753 GCA_963973975.1 uncultured Flavobacteriales bacterium | reverse complement strand
AAGCTGCATCGTTTAAGCCACTAGGTGCTTCAAGAATCTCTATTTCACGAAAGTTCATATTGGATTGCTGACCTGTTCCAGCTAACCATTGGGTGATTCTAAATCGATCGGTCGTTAATTTACCTATTCCAACTCTATTTACACATCGCTGTGGAAGATTACTAAAGCTCGAATGAGTTACCCATGCTGTACCATTCCAATATTGAACAGTCGCTCCTGTTAAAAAACGAGAATTATCTTGAGCATGATGTATTACTAAGGTATCAAAAGTTCTTGCTGTTGGAAAATCCCATTGAATATAATCTCCCCCAGCCACAGTAGTAGGAGGAGTTGCTGTGGATATCCACATGGATTGACTACCACATGTGCCTAAGACAAGGTCATTTAATGATCCACAGCCTGCAGGCACAGCACCAACAGGTCTACAGCCACCACCACCTGTACCGTCACCTGTAATAGTTGCTAAAGGAGCAATATTTGCTTGAGCATTTCCTAGCTGTGGTGTCATATAAAAGAAAGCCCCAACTAAAATACTCACTAACTTAGAAAGTCTAAATCTTTTCATAATTGTTATTGATTGGTTAATATTATATAAATTTAAAGTCTGCTAATATACGACAGAAATTTATAATAATTTTAAAATCCAAATTAAAATTGTTAAATATAACAAATTTAAATATTTTTAACAAAAAATGATTTAGAAAAAAGAAAGAAATAGAAAGTTTAGATTATAAAAATTTCTCTCTTAGAAATGACTATTATTTACCATTAAAATCTGACATGGTTCGATTTAAACCGATGGTACAATACCCCTGAATCATTTGAATGGCTAAATCAATTCTCTGAGGAAGTAATTGATTATTTTCTTCAGTCCATTCACCTAAAACGTAATCCACTTGTTTGCCTTGAGAAAATTCGTTGCCTACACCAAATCGAATTCTGGCGTATTCTTGCGAACCTAACAGTTCCGTGATATTTTTAAGCCCATTGTGACCACCGTCACTCCCCTTTCCCTTGAGTCTTAATTTCCCAAAAGGCAAAGCAATGTCATCTGTAATAACTAGAATGTTTTCTAATTGAATTTTTTCGACTTGCATCCAGTAGTTTACTGCCTTGCCGCTTAAATTCATGAAAGTTGTTGGCTTAATCAATAAAAGACTTCTACCCTTATATCTTGCAAATGCAGTAGAAGCTAATCGATTTGGCTCAAAAAAAATATTGGATGCCTTAGCAAAAGCATCCAATATTTTAAAGCCTATATTATGTCTTGTATTTTCGTACTCAGCTCCAATATTGCCAAGTCCTACAATCAAGTATTTCATACTAAATTATTCAGCGCTAGCCCCTTGCTCAGTTTCAGAAGTCGCATCAGTTGTTTCAACTTCTGCTCCCTCTGCTTCTTCTTCATCCTCTTCATCAATAGTATCCTCAACAAGCACACGAGCGGTTTTAACTGCCATAACAACTGCTTTTGGATGATCTAAAAACTCAACATTTTTAAGTTTAATTTCTTCAACTTTAATTCCGTGACCAATTTTTACTTTGGTAACATCTACTTCTACCTCTTCTGGAATGTCAGCAGGAAGCGCTTTTAAAACCAACTTTCTGATTTTTTCTCTTTTCTTTCCTCCTTTCAAAACACCCACAGGAGTACCAACAAACTTTACTGGAACACCAATTGTAACAGGCTTATCATCGAAAACCTGCATAAAATCAACGTGTATTGGTTCATCAGTTACTGGATGAAATTGAACTTCTCTAATTACTGAACGGATTGTTTTATCTCCAAAATCCAAGTCTACCAAATGAACTTCAGCTGTATTGATTAGCTTTAAAAAAGCTATAGAATTGACATGAAAATTGATGTTCTCTTTGCCACCATAAATTGTTGCAGGAACATTTCCTTCTTTTCTGATTGCATTTAGAACACTTTTGTTGCTTATCCCATCTCTAGGGATAGCTTTTAATATAACAGACTTCATTGTAATCTATTTTAATGTTAGGTTAATTTTTAAAAAATAAAATAAGAGCTAATTGATTCGTAATTATGAACCTTATAAATCACTTTTGCAAACAATTCTGCAACTGAAATTACTCTTATTTTTTCACTTTGCTGTTTCAGGGCTATTGTATCAGTTACAATTAACTCTGTCAGTTTGGATTTTTCTATCTTTTCGTATGCCTTTCCCGAAAGGATAGCATGAGTGCAGATGGCTCGAACTGAATTTGCTCCTTTCTCAACCATTAAATCTGCAGCTTTTGTGAGAGTTCCAGCTGTATCTACCATATCATCAATCAAGATGACATCTTTTCCTTCAACTTCTCCAATCAAAAACATTTTATCGATATTGTTGGCTTTTTTTCGTTGTTTATAACAAACAACTACATCACACTCTAGGTGCTTTGCATAAGCATATGCTCGTTTTGAACCTCCCATATCAGGAGATGCCATTACCAAGTTTGGAACATTTAATTCCTTAACGGTTTCTGAAAAAACAGCTGAAGCATATAAATGATCGACAGGCACTTCAAAAAATCCTTGAATCTGGTCAGCATGTAAGTCCATTGTCATTACTCTGCTAACACCTGCTGCAGTTAGCATATTTGCAATCAACTTGGACCCAATAGGAACCCTTGGTTGATCTTTTCGATCTTGTCGAGCATAGCCAAAATAAGGTATAACTGCAACAATCCTTCTTGCAGAAGCTCGCTTAGCAGCATCTACCATCAATAACAATTCAAATAAATTATCTAAAGGCGGTGCTGTAGACTGAATAATAAACACATCACAACCCCTAACAGACTCTTCAAATGAAGGTTGAAACTCCCCATCTGAAAAACGACTAAGAGAAGATTTACCAAGTTCTTGACCAAACTTCATAGCTATGTTATTCGCTAGAACGGTAGTATTAGATCCTGAAAATATTTTAACTTTGTCGATCATTAGTTAGGTCCTTAAAAAGGGGTGCAAATTTATCAATTAATCTGTTGTTTACAAAGTTGAAATAATAATTATTTGAATTATTTCAAAATGGTCTGTTTAACATAAGATAAGCACCACTATATTTTAATAACTTATGTTTGAAATAAACCTATCTCACAAGAGTTTAACGATGACTTTTAAAAATTACGGCTATGGTATAGAATACAATTTTCAAATCGAAAAACAAGGTCCAATTATTAACGTAAAAACGATCCAATCTAAGTCTGTTTTGAAGTAAGGAAAAGTCATCAATTTCTCCTCTATATCCTTTAATTTGAGCAAGTCCTGTAATTCCTGGTTTTATGGCATGCCTATTCATGAAGTTACCTACTAATTCTCTGTACTCTTCAGTGTGTTTCAACATATGAGGACGTGGCCCAACAACACTCATCTCCCCTCTCAAAACATTTATAAATTGAGGAATTTCATCTAAACTAGTTTGTCTAAGAAAAGCTCCTATTCTCGTAATTCTGGGATCATCTTTAGTTGCTTGCTTTTTATTAGCTTCAGTATTTGGGCGCATGCTTCTAAATTTCAAACAATTAAATCCTTCGTTATTTAGACCAGAGCGACGCTGGACAAAAAATATTGGTCCCTTTGAACTCAACTTAACAGCGATTGCGATGATTGGAAATAACCAACTGAAAATAAAAATAAAAAGCAGTAAAGACAAAACTAAATCAAAAAGCCTTTTAATAAGTGCGTTGTAAGGATCGTCAAGAGGTGTTAATGCTACTTTGATAATTGTAGTCTGGTTATGCCTCGTTGCAATTAAATTTCGAGAGCTCAACTTTTTCCAATCAAAAATTAAACGTAATCGTGCAAAATTATTATCACAGTAAACTGCTACTTGCTCTATTTCGTCCTCATTGAAAGAGGAAATTGGTAAATAAATTTCTGAAACAAAATAATTTGTTTTCAAAGCTTCAAGTTCATCAATTAACTTATCCTTGTCATGAAAGTAAACTGTTTTTTGATTATCTGCTGATATATTATTTAAAATACAATCTTTTAAATCATTCAAAGCGTTTTTATCTTCAAAAATTACGACAGCATTTTGCTTTAAGCTACTCTTTAAGTAGTTATTATAAAGAAAATAAGTGATCTTTCGTCCAATAATTAAAAGGATAGTAAAATTAATATAAGTGTAAAATAAAAAAACTCTAGAATAAAAAGTTTTTATTAACCCATTAAATGCAACTGTAATTAATAATTGAAAAACGATAGCTATTGCAACTGAAAAAGCATACCTATTTTTATTTATAAAAGATTGAACTTGATAAACCCTTTGAGAGCCTGAAACAAAAAGCCAAGTGACATTGATAAACAATAGTAATACTGCATAATTACTTCCAAAAAAAGAAAAAGAAGGTTCATCTTTAAACCTCAAAAACATCCCAATAAAAAAGGATAGATTAAGCCCTATCAGATCTGAAAGTCGATAGTATAATGACAGAAAATACTCTCTATTTTTGTACAATGTAGAATTAAAATTAATTTACTAATGTAGTAAATAAGGTTTCATAAGTGGCAATAATTTTAGTCCAATTATATTCGTTTAATATTTTTTTTCTATTTTCTTCTATAAAATGCGCTCTCTCTTGAGCAATTACCTTAAGATTAAAAATAAATTCACAAGATTGGATGTCATTAAAGTAAAAAGCGTCATCATTTAAAATTGCTTTATTAAATGGATTATCATGCGCTACAATGAGAGCCGATGAAGCCATTGCTTCTAATAATGAAGGATTTGTTCCTCCAACTGAATGTCCATGAAAATAAAGCTTGCAATAAAAACGTAAATTATTTAATAAGTCAATATCATAAATACCTCCTAAAAATCTTATTTTAGGTGTATTGGAGTATTTAGATACTAAGTACTTCCCAAAAGAATTATTAGTTTTCCCTACCACTAAAAAATCTTTAGAAAAATTGCTTTTGACGTATGCGTCTAAAATTAGTTCAATATTATTTTCGGGTTCCATTCTTGCAATTATTAGATAATAGTCAAATGGTTGAACCGAAAAATCATTAAGTGTATTATTATCAGGGTTTTGAAATAAATTAGACCCATAGGCAATAAAACTCGATTTTGCCCCAAGTGTTTCTTCTAGATAAGTTTGAATCCCGATTGAGTCCGAAACTAAATGGTCTGAAGATTTAATTGCCCAACGCTCTGCCTTCTTTAGGAAACTTTTCGTCAATCGATTATACTTACTTCTTTTCCATTCTAAGCCATCCATATTTGTAACTATAATCGACTTTTTAGGAAATAAAAACCCCCAAATAGAGCTGCTAGTATATCCTAACTGAAGAATTATATCAAACCCTCTTTTACGACTATCTAAAATGCAATTTAAATCGTAAAAGAATTGACCTGCTGTTCCAAGTTTATCTTCCCAATCTTTACATTTTACAAGGTTTACTCCATTCCATTCTTCTCTTTTATAAGGATGTAAAGAGGAATTATACACCCAAACATCATGTCCTTTTTTTACCAGACCTAAAGAAAGGTATTCAGCAAACTGCTCAAAACCACCGTAATGATTGGGTATCCCTCTAGTACCTAGGATTGCTAGTTTCATTTGGTTCTGATTTGACTTGTTGTAATAAAATAAGGAAAAAGACAAAAAAGACAATTCCTTTACTTCTTTCAATTATTGATTCTGTCTGCTGGAAAATAAAAAAAGCAGCAATAAAGCTTAGTAACAAATAATTCCTACTCTTAATTGATTTTATAAAATAAAGTAACTGCCAAATTAAGTAGATAAGCAACCCAACTATTCCAGACTCTACCAAGGTTTGAACAAATTGATTGTGAAGGTTATACCCATAATAATGTGGATGTATTCCCACTCGTTCAAATTCTGCGTTTAATAGTTGCTTCTGATCCCCTGGTGTTAAGCCAAGCAGCCAACTATCTTTCTTATCAAGTTCTCTCACTCCAATATACCACAATGTTAACCTCAAAGAAGTTCCATTAAATTCTAAAATATCTTCTAAAACCAAATAATTATCATTCTTAACTTTATCTAAGTTCTCAATTCCATTTAGCTGAGTCAATTCTACTACACGATTTTTGACAGATTCTAGTTGATAAATCGCGATCATTGAACCTACTGTGATTACAATCAAGAACCCTATTTCATTTAACTTTAAGTTTCTTGTGAGCATTTTTTTTCCAAACCAAATAATAAAAATGAGTAAAGTAACCAACATAACATTTTTAGATGCAGCTACAACAAGTCCTGTTGTGAGGATAATTAATGAAAAAATCAAAAGCCCTTTTTGCTTTCCATCAAGTTTTTTTTGATTTAGAAAAAATACAATTAACAGTAATCCCAAAAACACATAATAAGAATAGAAAACAGCGTGAAAATTTAGTTGATTTGTGAAATCATGATAGGTTAGCAATTCTCCATTAGTCGTATAATTAGCAAAGGATCCAAAAAGTAAATAAATAGTACAGATGGCAGAAGAAAAAATAAACGTTTTAAGCAGTTGGGCTATAGTTTTTTGACTCAATCCAATCTCAAGCAATACTATTGGAAACAATAATAAAACAAATTTAGATTCGACGTTTTTCCATGCTTCAGCGGTATTTTCTGAAAAAATAACAGCTATTAAATGCCAGGTAAAAAATAAAATATATGATAGGAAAATTAACTTATCTAGTTTGCCTGATAGATTAAATGATAGTCTTTCAAAAAAGAAAACCTTTTTCAAAAACCATGAAACTATTAAAAGCAAGATTGCAATGTTGGCAATTTTGTATGAAAAGTAAAATGTAATCACTATTAAAAACAGACTTACATCTATAAGAATAGTTAGTATTTTTCTAAAATTAATCACTTTCATTTAATCTCTCCTAGAAGCAAAGCTAATATTTATTCATCATAAATAGGTATCCATATTATGGAGTGATTTATATTTTCTATCAATCATATAAAATTCAATGTTTTATCAATTTTTAATGCGTTAAGCACTATAACAACTTATACCAATTGTAATTATAAAATAGGCTAAACTATTTAAAATTTTACAATTGGTTAATGCCGGTATTACATGAAAGCAGTACAATAAGGTAAAACCGAAATTGGACTATATTGAATGTATAATCGGTATTATTTTTGCATGCTTATTGCATTTCAATTTCTATGAAGCTCAAAATCCTTTTCTACTTTCTCTTTTATTTTATATCTCAAACTATCTGGAGTCAGGTTTCATTCAAGCAAACTTCTTTTGATTTAGGAACTATTAAATTGGCGAATGAAGATATTGTTGAACTAAACATCATTAACAAAACTGGAGAAGTTGTATACCTGCTCAACTTTCAGGCTCAGCCAAATATTTCCATAAAATACAGTTCTAAAGAAATTGGCATTGGTGAAGTTGCTTATATCCGATTTAAATTAAATCCAAAACAAAAAGGAAACCTAAGGGAGCAAATTAACCTTAACCTAAGCAACAACTCCGAGCCCATTAAACTTATTTTCAATGCGAAAGTAAAAACTATTCCAAAAAACGATAATCAAGATTGCCCTGATTTTAGTTCAAAAACACGATCTAAAAATGGTTATTTCAATGCTCCTAACCGTGGTAAAATCAATTATTTCTTTTTAGAAATACTCCCAAAAAACGAGCTTATCACAGCTATAGATGAAGAAACTTTTACTGAGGAAATTGATACTATAGAGGAAGCAACAGAAATTTTTGAGGAGTTATCTTCAGAAAAAGAATCCAAAAAAACTTTGTTTCAACAACTATTTGGAAAAGAAACTACTGAAAAAGAAGGCACTTTATTGAGTGAAAATTCTTTACCAAATAACATCGTATTTTTAATTGATGCCTCCACTTCAATGGAAAAAGAAAAAAGAATGGATCTCTTAAAAGCCTCTATGATTGACTTATTGTCTATTTTAAGAAAAGAAGATTATTTATCTATAGTTATATATTCAGGAAATGCTAGAACTATTCTTCAACCTACTTCTGGAATAAAAAAGGAGGAGATAAAAGCAATTATTAAGTCAATTAAAGCAGATGGAAATACGCAAGCTGCTAAGGGAATTGATATGGCAATAGAAATAGGCCAATCTGCATACATCAATGGTGGTATAAATCAAATTATCTTAGCTACAGATGGCGATTTTGAACTTGGAAAATACAATACTTTCTTAAGAGAAAGAATTGAAAAAAATGCATCAGAAGGGCTTACTATAAGCACTTTAGGAATTAAAAATGAGCGTTGGACAGCTGCATCTCTTAAAGAAATAAGTAAATTGGGAAGTGGAAATTACTATAGAATTAAAACAAAAAAAGAGGTTTCATTACTTTCTGAAGAAGTAAAAGCTAAATCAAGCACTAACTAGTTTTAATCTAAAAAGAAAGAGGCTGTCGAACTAAATGATTCAGACTTACCTGTATCATTTCCAACGATTTTCATTTTTTCTTTTTCACTTGGTTTGTTATCTGTAAGTGAAATAGCAATAATTGAAAGACCTAAAGCAATAAAAAATGAAATAAGATTGCGTTTCAAAGGGTTTTGTTCCATGATTTTTGAAATCTTTGTAATGCTGCAAATTTTAGCATTATTAATTTTAATTACTTCAGTCCTACGTTTAACTTATCTTTAAGTTTCAATAAATAAATATGAAGAAGAAAAAAATTGCACTTTTAGGTTCAACCGGCTCAATTGGAACTCAAGCATTGGATGTTGTTCGTAAGAACTCCGATTTATTTGAAATTGAAGTCTTAACAGCTCATTCTAACAGCGAGTTATTAAAAAAACAAGCCATTGAATTTCGGCCTAATGCAGTTGTAATTTCCAATGAAGAAAAATATGAGGCCTTAGCAAAAGATCTATGGAATGAAGGAATTAAAACTTATACAGGTGATGAAGCTTTGAGTCAAGTTGTTCAAATGGATGATGTAGATTTAGTTTTAACTGCCTTAGTGGGTTATGCAGGTTTAAAGCCAACCATGGCAGCAATTGAGGCGAAAAAATCAATTGCTTTAGCAAACAAAGAAACCTTGGTAGTTGCAGGTGAATTGATCACAAAGCTCGCCAATAAAAACCGTGTCCCAATTTTACCTGTTGACTCAGAACATTCAGCAATTTTTCAATGCTTGTCAGGGGAAATGCACAATAAAATAGAAAAAATTTACTTGACTGCATCAGGTGGCCCTTTTCGCGGTTGGACAAGTGAAGCCTTAAAAAATGTTACCAAAGAGCAGGCTTTAAAACACCCTAATTGGGAAATGGGTGCTAAAATCACCATCGATTCTGCAACCTTGATGAATAAAGGACTAGAAGTGATTGAGGCCAAATGGCTTTTTGACTTAAAGAGCAATCAAATTGATGTAATTGTTCATCCACAATCTATTATTCATTCCATTGTCCAATTTGAAGATGGCAGCATGAAAGCACAAATGGGCTTGCCCGATATGAAATTACCCATTCAATATGCAATGGCCTACCCCAATCGCATCAAATCGGATTTTCCAAGGTTTAATTTTCTAGATTATCCCAACTTAACTTTTGAAAAAGCTGATACAAAAACATTTAAAAATTTAAGTTTAGCTTACTTAGCTTTAGATGAAGGAGGCACCATGGCTTGTGCTTTAAATGCAGCAAATGAAATAACCAATGCTGCATTTCTATCGAAAAAAATCAGCTTTTTAGATATTGCAGCAATCAATGAAATAGTAATGAAAGCAAGCACATTTATTAAATCTCCTACAATTTCTGATTATGTTGCCTGTGACCAAGAAGCTCGAGACCGTGCGAATCAATTTTGTAAATAAGCTAAAATTGTTGCTTATGGAGTTTTAGCTTCAAAAATAGCTGTTATTAATCCTTACTTTTGTGCCTTAAATTTTATGAATGGAAATACTGATTCAAGCCACTCAACTTATACTTAGTTTATCGATTCTAGTAGTGCTTCACGAGCTAGGACATTTTATTCCTGCCAAGCTTTTTAAAACAAAAGTTGAAAAATTTTACCTCTTTTTTGACCCATGGTTTTCTTTATTTAAATTCAAAAAAGGCGAAACTGAATACGGAATTGGATGGCTGCCGCTTGGAGGTTATGTCAAAATAGCCGGAATGATTGATGAATCAATGGATAAGGAGCAAATGAAAGAGGAGCCAAAACCTTGGGAATTTCGCTCAAAACCAGCATGGCAAAGATTGATTATAATGATTGGTGGGGTGACTGTGAATGTATTTCTTGGAATGGCTATTTATGCGATGGTACTTTTCGTTTGGGGTTCTGAATACATTCCAACTAAAAATTTAAAATACGGCATTTATGCCGATGAAATTGGTCAAACAATTGGCTTAAAAAACGGTGATAAAATTTTAGAAATCGGTGGTGAAAAAGTTGAGAAATTCAACGATATCCAATTAAAAATTTTATTAGAAGAAAAAAATACTATTACCATTGAAAGAGATGGGAGCAGACAGAATATTCAAGTTCCACAATCTACATTAGCGGAAGTTATTAAACAACAACAATCTTTCATTGAACCTGCTGTTATCCCTTTAGTTGATTTAGTTGTTGCTAATTCACCAGCCGAAAAAGCTGGGCTTTTAAAAGGTGATCGGATTCTAAAAATTAATGAAAGCGAAACACCTTTTTTTCAGGATGTTGTCAAAACTTTACAAACAGTTAAAAATTTATCAGTTGAGCTTTTAGTGCTAAGAAATGGTTCAGAAACGACACTTGAAGCTTCAGTAAGTGCCGAAGGAACTTTAGGGTTTGCCATTCAACCAATGAACGAACAATTGGTATTTGAAAAACAGAAATACGGTTTATTAGAATCCATTCCTGCAGGAATTAACAAGGCATACGATTCATTTGATAACTACATTAAACAGATAAAATTAATATTCAGGCCTGAAACAGAAGCTTATAAGTCTCTTGGTGGATTTCTTACCATTGGCAAAGCTTTCTCACCAACATGGGATTGGGAACGTTTTTGGAATTTCACTGCATTTTTATCAATTATTTTAGCCATAATGAATATTCTGCCAATTCCCGCTCTGGACGGTGGGCATGTAATGTTCTTAATCTATGAAATCGTTACGGGCAGGAAACCACATGATAAGGTGATGGAATATGCTCAAATTGCAGGAATTGTAATTCTATTGGCGCTAATGCTTCTTGCCAATGGCAATGATATTGTGAGGCTGTTTCAGTAATTGTTAACACCGAGATGTGCCTAATTCTTTAAAAAAGGCACTTAATCCTTGTTTTGCGAACAGTATATTTGATAGTATTATTTTTTAAACAAGCAAAAATTACAATTCATGAAAATAGCTTTCATCCTTGCTTTGCTTTTCACAAGCATCAACCTGTTTAGTCAGCATTCTACCATGCGGTTTAGCGATTCACCAATCAATTTAAATCATCAATCTTTATTACTAGTTCCATTTAAAAGTCAGATGTACCTTTCTGATATCAATAAAGACCTTGCAGAGTATAATCAGTTAAACACGGATGAAATCATCGAACGATTTACTGCTGCTTTAGATCAAAGTATTTATTACACATTTAAAGAAAGAAGCGATGTAAGTTCATTTTACGCTTTAGAGGATGAAAGCTCTAAGATGGATTTGAAATACATTTTCTCAAGTCTTCGATTGGAATATGAATTGGTGGATAACACAGAAAATCAAAGCAAATTAAAAGCATTTAGTAAAAAATTAAAGAAAAAAGAGGATTCAAAATATCAAAGAGGGTCTATTAATGAGGGCCATATTGTCACAAAAAGAGACAACAGAGAAAGATATATGAAAGCTATAGTAGAGGATAAAAAAATGTTGGATAGCATGCATATTAAATTCAATAACAAGTTTTTCCTCTTTGTAAATCAACTAGATATAAAAAACAAGATTAGTGAAACATCTGCTATGGAGCAAATGAAGTACGAACGAGAAATTAAATTGCACTACACCCTATATCACGTAAATGGCGAAATTTTATCAACCGGAATCTCTGTTACTAATTTTCCTGCCACCCTCAACGATATCAACCTAATTATAAAAAACTATTTTCCTATTTTGGCAGGAAATATATACACTGATTTATTTGAAATTGAATCGGATGAATCAGGTCAAAAACCTAAATCAAATTCATGGAAGTAATTGGCCCGTACACAGCCATTATTGGTATAAGTGTAATTATTATTATCTCCTATTTTTTTAATATTATCTCCAAGAAAACCAACATTCCGTCGGTTTTAATGCTGATTGGCCTAGGAATTCTGATTAAACAAGGAATGAAATTCATCGGTTTTTCTACCGGAGAAATGCTATTTAATGTTCTTGAAGTATTGGGAATTGTTGGGTTGATAATGATCGTATTAGAAGCCTCGCTTGATTTAAGACTTTCAAAAGAAAAGTGGCCAACTATTTGGAAATCATTTAGTGTAGCAATTTTATCGTTGGTCCTTTCTTCTCTTGCTTGCGCTTTCGTCATAAATTATTTTATCATTCCCAGCTTTTTTACTTCTTTAATCTATGCAGTGCCACTAGCAACTCTTAGCAGTGCAATAATCATCCCATCTGTTGGTGGTTTATCTGTACCAAAAAAGGAGTTCATGGTTTATGAAGGCACTTTTTCTGACATATTAGGCATCATGTTCTTCTACTTTTTAATTGGAAATGCTGAAGCTGAAAATGCCAGTATGGTTGCAGTAGATGTTTTTGGAAACATAACTCTAACAGTCATTTTATCGATTATTATCAGTTATACCTTGGTTTTAATTTTTCAAAAAATGACCTCTCAAGTAAAGTTGTTTTTATTAATTGCCGTTTTATTAATTCTTTATTCTGTTGGAAAATTATTTCACCTTTCCTCTCTTCTCATTATCTTAATTTTCGGATTAGTCCTCAATAATCATGAACTATTTTTTAGAGGATTTTTAAAAAAATGGATTCAGCCAACTAAAGTAAAACGAATTCTAGATGATTTTCACTTGGTTACCATAGAGTCTGCTTTTGTTGTTCGAACTTTTTTCTTTGTAGTTTTTGGTATTACTATTACTTTATCGAGCCTATACGACCTTGAAATTGCAATCATTAGTTTATTTATTCTATTACTGCTATTTTCTATCCGCTTTATTATGCTTAAAGTCTTTGTGCAAAAAAACTTATTTCCACAAGTTTTTATTGCTCCTCGTGGATTAATCACGATCCTGCTATTCTTTGCAATTCCAGATGAATATAAAAATGATGACTTTGATTCTGGTATTTTACTCTACACAATTATCATTTCATGTATCGTTATGGCAGTTGCATTGGTAGCTAGCGGCAAAAAAGTAATTCCGATTGAAGACATGTCTTTTATTTATGAAACCCCATCAAAAGAGTTAGATTCTATCGAATCAGAAACTGAAATTGAAAAGATGAAAGAGCTCTAAATTTTGAAGTAAAATCAGCAATTTGTCTATTTTTCAAAAAATTTCTTCCAATCCAGTCCTTAAATGGAGCATCGCACTACTAGCATGTATTCTGCTAATTACTATTGGAATAAAGAATCGACCTGAGTCTATTCCTACCTTCAACCCATACGGCATCATACATATCAATTTCAGGCTCTCAAAATCGATTATGCTTTTTCTGTCGCTTGTTTTGACATATATCATTTATCAAATTATTTTAAAAATTGACCTTGAACACCGCTATACTGAAAAATCGAGATTTATACTTGCGCTCACTTTTTTCTTGGTGCTGTTTTCATTTCCCGAAATTTTATACCATTCAAATGGTTTTGTTGTCACCTTAATAATCATAATTTCGGTAAAATATTTACTTAAGATACATAACCAAGATTCAGTATTAAAATTAATTTTTAGAGCTTCATTTTTAGGGAGCTTAGCTTCTCTTATTTTTTTCCCTGTAATTATTTATCTTTTAGTAATTTTTGGATCAATTGCTGTTTTCAGACCATTTAATCTTAAGAACTATTTACTTGCAATAATCGCTTGGAGTTTACCCTATTTTTACCTGTTCAGCTTTTCTTATTTATTGGATTGGAACCTTGACATACCTTTTAAAAGTGTTTTTAACCAAAGTCTTTTAACTATGTCAAATCAACGGTTTGCCTTAAATACAATTAATTATATCCTAAATTCAGGTTTAGTACTCTTAGCAATCATTGCTTTGCTTGCAAATTTTTCTATAAAGCAAAATTTAATTGTAAGAAAGCGAATTGAGTTAAGCATTCTATTTTTTAGTACCATTTTGTTTGCCATTCTTAGCTTACTATTTGGGATAAACAGTTTTTTAATTCTAAGTTGCTCAATGGGATGTATTTTTATTGCTCTTTATTACCACAGTTTTAATAAAAAATGGATTATTGAGAGCATCTTTATAGTCCTTCTATTGCTTTCAATAGGAAGTCATTTATTTATCTAAAAAAGAGTGAAACAAGTGCTTTTAAGTACCTTTGTAAAAATTAATTTTTAACTATGAAATTTGGTGTCATTACTTTTCCCGGATCCAACTGCGACCAAGATATGATTTATGCGCTAGAAAGCATCATGGGCTATCAAGTAGAACATTTGTGGCATAAAGACAGCTCTTTAAAAGGAGCAGATTTTATTGTTTTACCAGGTGGATTTTCTTATGGAGATTATTTGCGTTCGGGCGCAATTGCCAATTATTCGCCCATTATGAAAAAAGTGGTGGAACACGCCAATGAAGGTGGTTATGTTTTAGGTATTTGTAATGGTTTTCAAATACTTTGTGAATCTAAGTTATTGCCTGGCACCTTACTGCACAACAACAATCAAAAATTTATCTGCAAAAACACTTATATCAAAGCAGATAACAATGCTTCAATCATTAATCAATCACTAAGTCTTAATGAAGCATTAAAAATTCCAATTGCTCATGCTGAAGGACGTTATTTTGCCACAGAAGAAATGCTGACAGAAATGAATCAAAATCAGCAAATAATTTTTCGTTATTGCGAAGAGAATGGCGAAATAACTGCTGCCTCTAACCCAAATGGTTCTTTGGAAAACATTGCAGGTGTTTGCAATAAAAATAAAAATGTATTTGGCATGATGCCTCACCCTGAGAGAGCTGCAGATACTGAACTAAACAATGTTGACGGATTGAAAATTTTTGAGTCGATGTTGCAAGCAGTGGTGAGTTAAGGCTATCTAATAGATACTTTTCATAAGCATCTCAATTTGTAAGATTGTAGAACTGTTATCGATCCATAAATAAATTCACCAAAATAGGGTATTGTGAGATTCAAAAACAAGTTTAATTTTACCTTAACTAAATATTAAGCTTTGAAAAAACGAATTCTTATTATTTTGCTGTCACTATTGGTGATTGCACAATTCATTCAACCAGATAGGATAGCTAACAGCACAGGAGAAAAAACGGATATTTTAAGCATAGAAAATACACCAATCAAAGTAAAAAACATTATTAAAAATGTCTGCTACGATTGTCATTCCAATCAAATTAACTATCCATGGTACTCTTACATATCACCACTCTCTTGGTGGTTGCAAGACCATATTAACGAGGGAAGAGAACACTTGAATTTCTCGATATGGAACGAGTATAACGCTGAAAAAAAATCTCATAAAATGGAGGAAGCAAGAGAGGAAGTTGAAGCAGAAAAAATGCCTTTACCTTCCTACACGTTGATTCATGGAGATGCTAAAATTAATGCTGAAGAAAAGCAATTGCTGCTAGAATGGTTTATTGGATTAGAAAAGAAATACAATTAGACTAGAAGCCTAATCTATTTTACTAATTGCTTCTTGAATATTGGTAACTCTAGTAGTTGAAGGTGGATATTTTAATTTATACCCAAATTGATATCTATTTTCCAAGAAAAATACCTCTCTAGCTTTAAATTCGCTCATGTTATCAATCATTTTTTGAAGATCCTCTTTAGGTTTAATGATTGAGTAAGATAAAACCCAATCAGGCTTGATAATAGCAGCTGCCATTTTTATTTGATCTAGCGGAACTGACTGCCCAAAGTAATAGACGTTAACGCCATTTTTCTTGTATAAATAAGCAAAAAATAACAAACCCAATTCATGGAACTCCCCTTCTGGAAGAAACAAGATAACTTTTCTATTAGCATCTTTCGGCAAGACTAAACTTTCAATAGCTGCTGAAAGTTTCTGACGAATAAGATGTGTGGTAAAGTGCTCTTGTGAAGGTTGCATTTCATTACTCAACCATAAAACACCAATTTTTTCAAGAAAAGGGTAGATAATACTTGTAAAAGTTTTTTCTAACCCAACTTCTTTTACATATTGATTAAATAAGAGGTTAAATGTAGTCTCGTCAAACTGCAAGGTTGGAATGATTAAATCATCCACCCGCTTTTGATTAATTAATTCAATGTCATCAATTTCTAAAATGAGATTTTTAATCTCATCACTACTTAAAGCAACAATCTTTGAAATTTTCAGCCCATTATTACTTAGTAAGGAAACGTTTAGCAAGCGTTTTAAATCATTATCCGAATAATATCGAATATTTGTATCTGTACGATCAGGTTGAAGCAAATCATACCTTTTCTCCCAAATTCTCAAGGTGTGTGCCTTAACACCCGATAAGCGTTCTAAATCTTTGATTGAATATCTTCCCGTCATAGGGCTAATTAACTAATGAAAAGCTGAAATGTTTAACATGCTTGTGATAACAATAAAAGTTAACTAGTGTTCGATTGATATATTTGAAAGAATTATATCGAATTTAAGAAAGCAAACATAAATTTGTCTGATGGATATTCCTAAAAAACTAAGAGAAAAAATTGATGCTGCTCCACCCAAACCTGGAGTGTATCAATATTTCGACAAAACAGGAAAAATCCTCTATGTGGGTAAGGCCAAACACTTAAAAAACAGGGTTAGTTCTTATTTCAACAATGATCAATCAAAAAGTGGACGTATAAGGCTATTGGTTAAAAAGATCGAAAGCATTAAATACATTCTTACTGAAACAGAATTTGATGCATTGCTACTTGAGAATAACCTCATAAAAAAACATCAACCGCGTTATAATGTCCTTTTAAAGGATGATAAAACATATCCTTGGATATGCATTAAAAAAGAGGCGTTTCCCAGAATTTTTAAAACTAGGACAATTATTAAAGATGGTTCTGAATACTACGGTCCTTATGCTTCAGTTAAAATGCTGAATACTTTGTTAGATTTAATTCGAAAGAATTACAAACTTAGAACTTGTGCCTATCACTTAAGTGAAAAAAACATTCAGCAAGGTAAGTTTAAGCGCTGTTTAGAATATCACATTGGCAACTGTAAAGCTCCTTGTGAAGGACTCCAAGCAGAAGCGGATTACCTCCAAAAGATTGATGAAATTAGAAGCATTATTAAGGGAAATATCTCTTCGGTGAAACGCAGGTTGAAAGAATTAATGGAGGAAGCAGCACAAAACTTGAAATTTGAAAATGCTGCAGAATACAAACAAAAAATTGATACACTGGATAAATACCAAGCAAAATCAACAGTGGTAAACCCTAGCATTCACAATGTGGATGTTTTTTCAATGGTAGAAGATCGTGATTTAACCTACATTAATTTCATGAAAGTGAATAATGGCGCCATTATTCAATCTCATACACTGGAATTAAAAAAACGCTTGGACGAAGAAAAAGAAGATTTATTGCTAATGGGAATCATTGAGCTCAGAAATCGATTTAACAGCACTTCGAAAGAAGTGATTGTGCCATTTTTACCTGATTTAGAAACTATTGAAAGCATTGAGTTTACTTTACCACAAAGAGGTGATAAGAAAAAATTACTCGAGTTTTCCGAACGCAATGCAAAATACTTTATGCTGGAGCGAAGAAAACAACATGAGAAAACAGATCCCGAAAGACATACCCAAAGAATACTAGAAACACTAAAAAAAGATTTGAGACTAAGTGAATTGCCAATTCATATTGAATGTTTTGACAATTCAAATATTCAAGGGACTAATCCAGTTGGAGCATGTGTGGTTTTTAAAAATGCAAAGCCTTCTAAAAAAGATTATCGACACTTCAACATAAAAACCGTTGTTGGCCCTGACGATTTTGCCTCGATGGAAGAAGTCATTCAACGCCGCTACAAACGTTTAATTGAAGAGGACGCAGACTTACCCCAATTAATAGTTATTGATGGAGGAAAAGGCCAATTAAGCGCCTCAGTAAAAAGTCTAGAGCAGTTGGGTTTAAGAGGAAAGATTGCCATTATTGGAATTGCGAAACGCCTAGAAGAAATCTATTTCCCTGGCGATCAGTTTCCCTTGTATTTGGACAAATCTTCTGAGAGTTTAAAAGTAATTCAGCACCTTAGAAACGAAGCGCATCGATTTGGAATTACGCATCACAGAAACAGGCGCTCAAATGCATTTATCGATTCCGAATTATCTCAAATTGAAGGAATTGGTAAAAAGAGTAGCATCGAGTTATTTCAAAACTTTAAATCTGTCAAACGAATTCGAGAAGCTTCTCAAAAAGAGTTAGAAGAAATCCTTCCGCTTAAAAGAGCAAAGGCAGTTTGGGATTACTTCCATAGAAATGAAAACCACGATTCGTAAATTATTAATTGTCAATTGGTAATTGGTAATTAAATAATGGTATCTCTAGACTAATCTACCAAGTTATTCTTTACTAAGTATTCTGCAATTTGCAAAGCATTCGTTGCTGCTCCTTTTCGAAGATTGTCTGCTACAATCCAAAGATTAATGCTGTTTGGAGCACTTTCATCTAAGCGAATACGACCAACAAAAACACTGTCTTTGCCTTTCGATAAAATCGGCATCGGATAAACGCCCTTTTCTGGATCATCCATCACTTCAACTCCTGGAGTAGATTTTAAGATTTCAATTACCTGCTCTAGTTCGAAAAATTTAAGGAAACTGATGTTTACCGCTTCCGAATGACCACCTACAACAGGAACTCTAACCGCAGTTGCACTGACTTTTAAGTCAGGTTGTGCTAATATTTTACGACTTTCATTCACCAACTTCATTTCTTCTTTAGTGTAGCCATTGTCTTCAAAAACATCGCATTGAGGAATGCAGTTTCTATAAATTTGATGTGCATATGCCATTTCTCCTGGCTTACCTGCTTCCTCATTTTCCAATTGCTCCACCGCTTTTACTCCAGTTCCCGTAATAGACTGATAAGTTGAAATAATCATTCGATCAATTTTAAACTTTCGGTGAAGTGGAGCTACAGCCATTAATAATTGAATGGTAGAACAATTTGGATTGGCAATAATTTTATGCTTCTTAGTCAAAATTGAACCATTAATTTCAGGAATAATTAAAGCTTTATCGTTGTGCATTCTCCAAGCCGAAGAATTGTCAATTACAGTAGTTCCAACGGCTGCAAATTTTTCAGCATAGTTTAATGAAACATTTCCGCCAGCAGAAAAAAGCGCAATTGCAGGCTGCATGCTAATTGCAGTATCCATGCTCACTACTTCTACCTTTTTGCCCTTAAATTCTATAAAAGATCCTACTGTTTTCTCGGAAGCAACAGGGATTAATTCCGTAACAGGAAATTTTCTTTCTTCAATTAATTGAATCATTTCTCTTCCCACCAAACCGGTAGCACCAACAACAGCAATTTTCATTTTGATTTAATTTTTGTGGAATTTTTTCGATTTTCTTTGTGAATCTTTTTGCTAATTCATCTGAAAGCGCGACTTTTAGACCAATAAATAGATTTTATGAGTGCCCAAAATTACTAACTTTACGAACCATTTTGATTCTGATGAAAAAATTCAGCACATTATTTTATTCCTTTCTGGTATTAGTTGTGTGTGAAAAGGCAAATGCACAAAGTGGTTTTACCGATAACTTTAACGACAGTAATTTTACTGCTAATCCAACATGGATTGGTCAAACTGCTAAATTTGAAATTAATAGCAGCAAACAGCTTCAATTAAATGACGCTACTGCTCAATCACCTGCATATTTAGTCACTAAATCCGAGGTTATCAATAATACAACTTGGGAATTTTTTGTGCAATTGGACTTTGATCCCTCAACCAGCAATTTCGCAAAAGTGTATTTGGTTTCCAATCAACAGAATCTTACAGGCTCATTAGATGGTTACTTTGTTAAAATTGGTGGTCAATCCGGAACAGTTGATGACGTTAGTCTTTACCGACAAAGCGGTACAACTGAAACCCTTTTAATTGATGGAGTAGACGGAACAGTTGCCACCAATCCAAGATTAATGGTAAAAGTAACCAAAGACAGCTTATCAAATTGGGAACTTTTGATTGACACTTCGCCTACATTCAGCAGCTATGTTTCTCAAGGAACTGCGATTGACAATCAAATTATAAGGAGTAATTTTTTTGGAGTTTTTTGCAGGTATACTTCTACCCGCTCTGATAAGTTTTTCTTTGACGATTTCGATGTATCTGGCAGTGCATTTCAAGATACTATTCCTCCTGAAATTATTGCTATAGAAGTGCTAACTAACCGAAGTTTAGAACTATCATTCGATGAACTTCTTGATCCAATAACTGCTTTAAACCCTTTAAACTTTTCAGTAAATAACGGAATTAGCAATCCAGATACTGTCTTTTTCTCAGGAAATGATAGTTCAAAATTAGAATTGGGCTTTGCAAATGAATTTCCAAATGGAGATAATCTAGAATTACTCGTTCAAAATATTGAAGATAGAAGTGGAAATAGAATGCTCAATACTACTCAAAATTTTACTTTTTTTATCCCTGCTACAGCTGATTTAAGAGACATTGTAATCAATGAGCTCTACCCAGACTTTTCATCTACTAACGGACTTCCAGATGGGGAATTTGTAGAACTTTACAATGCCTCCAATAAATTATTCGATTTAGCAGATTTTACTTTGAGTGATCCTTCTTCAACTACTCAACTCAAATCAGAAATTTTTAGACCAAATGATTACATCATTATCTGTTCTGAAAGCATGGTGAATGACTTTGCACCATATGGAAAAGTAATGGGTGTTGCTAGCTTTCCTACTTTAAATAATGGTGGGGATATAATTCAACTTAAGGATAAAAACAATGAACTGATTGATGAAGTCAATTATGATTTAGCTTGGTATAAAGATAACAGTAAGCAAAATGGTGGTTGGACACTTGAGCAAGTTAATCCATTCACGAAGTGCAGTGGGTTTCCAAATTTTAGTTCTTCCATAGAAGCGATTGGAGGTACACCAGGCAAGATTAATTCAATTTATGATACAACTCCTGATACTAGTCCCCCAAAACTAATATTTGTAAGTATTTTATCTGCAGATAGTATCCTATTACAATTTGATGAAAACATCGATTCTCTCAGCTTGTCAAATGGCCTGTTCATATTCTCAGATGGAAATACTATCGATACCTTACATTATTTCGATAATCTTTTCAATCAACTTTTAATCAGGCTAAGCGAGCCCTTAGATTCGGGCACCATTATCAACTTAAGCATTGATGGTTTAACTGATTGCATTGGAAATACTGATAAAGAAAACGACATCCAACTTCTAGTGCCCTTAAAATCAAAATTCAATGATTTAGTTATCAATGAAGTTTTATTTAATCCTAGAACTGGCGGTTCTGATTTTGTTGAAATTTATAACAGATCTAATAAAATACTCAGTCTAAAAAATTGGAGCTTAGCTAATTTTCAAAATGATCAAGTTTCTACTATTCGAGAAATCACGGATATCACTAAGCTCATTTTTCCTGATGAATTTCTTGGCTTTACAAAGGATCTGAACAATATTATAGCTGAATATCCATTTACCAAAGCAGAACGATTTATTGAAATGAGTAGTTTGCCTGCCTACAATAACTCTGATGGTGTAGTTATTTTGATTAACGAAACTAATAGCATTATCGATCGAATTGATTATGATGAAGACATGCATTTTTCTTTGCTCAAAGATTTGAAGGGAGTTTCTTTGGAAAGAATTGACCCCAACCAACCAAGTAATGAGCGAGATAATTTTCATTCTGCTTCTAAAAGAGAAAACTATGCAACTCCTGGTTATGAAAATTCTCAACGCTTTACTTCTACCGAATTTAGTGGAGAAATTAGCTTAGAACCAAAAACATTCTCTCCCGACCAAGATGGTTTTCAAGACTTCACAACAATCAATTACCGTTTCAATTCCCCTGGTTTTGTAGCAAACGTTGCTATTTATGATAGCAATGGTAGGTTAATTCGGCACTTAGTAAACAATGAATTACTAGGCAATGAAGGTAGATTTATTTGGGATGGCACAACAGATGATAATCAAAAAGCTAGGATTGGGATTTACATTATTTCTTTTGAAGCATTTCATCCCAATGGCGAAAAGCAACTCTTTAAAGAAACAGCAGTTGTTGCTGCATTTTTAGATTAACTTGTTAGTAGTGTCTTAGATTTCAAACATAATATTAATTGTGATTGCATATTTTAATACATTAAGCCCATATTTTTAAGCATTTTAGAGACATCTATCGTCTTACATATTCAATAAGTGTTGTCCATTTTCTAGGCATATATTATATTTTCTTCGAAATATTTTTCCCGATTAAGCATATTCAGTTATCATTCACATCTATTGCGTTTACAGAAATATTCCAATCAGCTTTTAAGAGAAGCCTTTAAAATTTTGTCTAATACAAAAAAGCCCCAACCTGCATATGCAGGTTAGGGCTTCTAATTTAATAGTTAGTTTATACTTACTGAATAATCAACTTCTCTACTTTAGTAGCAGTTTCTGTTTGAATTTG
>CAXBCF010000033.1:0-26756 GCA_963973975.1 uncultured Flavobacteriales bacterium | reverse complement strand
CATTTGTTCATTGTTTTAATGAACTAAATGTGTCAACTTTTTTCAGGCATGGTCAAAAGAATTACGAATTTTTAATTTTTAGTTTTTAGTTTTAAATTAAGAATTTAGAAATTAGTACAAAGGACTAAAAGAATTACGAATTTTAGAATAAGTAAATGGATGAAAGATGAAGGACTAAGGATAAAAGAATTAAGAACAAAGAAAAAGTGAAAAACCTCTCATATTATTTCTCTTTTTCATCTTTTAACCTTCATCCTTAGTCCTTTTTTCTCTTTTCTAAAACGAATCCTCGTGGCTAACTATGAGATTTCGTGATTAACTCTAGATCATTGCGAAATCCATTGTGAACTCTGTAGTTATTAAAAAGCTTTTATTTAATTCAATATTTTTGTGAGTTCATGCAAAAAATTCTGCTTTCATTTTTATGTATTGTTCTTTGCTCTACTGAGTGCAGTTTTGCTCAGGAAGGAAATAATACAACTGCTTACAGAATTGGTTTAAAAACTGGAATGGGCTTTATTATGACCCACAGCCCAAGTATGAAATACATCACTGCGCAACACATTGGCAAGCAAGAATTGTATTTTGAAAAAAGTACCGATGGAAGCAAGGAATGGTCGCAGCGTTATGGCTTTCCAGAAATCGGATTAGGTCTAAGTCGTTTTCAACTCAACAACAAAGCTCACTTTGGAAATGCATTGGCTCTGGCACCCTATTTTAACTTTACGCTCACAGAAAATTCTTGGGCGAGATTGACCTTAAAACCAGCTTTGGGAGTTGGCTATGTTCAAAAACCTTTTGATGTGGCGGAAAACCATAAAAACGTTGCAATTGGCTCCCAAATCAACCTCTTTTTCTCCGTTTCTTTAAATGGTGAGTTTGACATTACTAAAACTTTTGGATTAAACTTAGCCGCTTATTTTTCACATTTCAGTAATACTTCTTTTCAAAAACCTAACCTAGGGATTAATATTCCAACAATAGAAAGCGGCGTCTATTATCGATTTGGAGATAATGTAATTCAACAAGAACTACCTGAAGAAAAGTATGAACGTGGGAAAGCCAACTGGATGCTTTTGGGTGGATTTGGAATTAATGAAGTAACGACAGGCAATAAAAAATACTTAGCTTCTTCCCTATCCATCAGCAGAGAAAAACAAGTAAATTACAAATCTTCTCTCGCTTTGAGTCTTGATTTTTATTACAATTCCTCACAAATTGAAAGTCTGCGAGCCGATTCCATTTACATTGATCATGGAATCGATAATTTGCAAGTTGGGCTTTCCTTTTACCACGTATTGCATTTTGGAAAGTTTGGCGTCATCAGCCAAGCGGGCTATTACCTAAAATCGGAAGATGAAAGCTTAACAAGGTATTATCAATTTGCCGGTGGAAGAATTCAATTAAATGAACGCTTAAGTGGTTATTTTGGATTAAAAACCCATTTCGCTAGAGCTGAATTTTTACTAGTAGGTTTAAACTATCGATTGTAATATGAGAAACAATTTAATCCTTTTCCTTTTTCTAATTGCTAGTTTGCCGGCCTGCGACAAAGAGAACATGGGCGATTGCTTTAAATCTACAGGAAAAATTGAAACCGAAACCAGAGCGCTTGCTCCGTTCACTGCTCTTGAACTCGATGATCGAATCAACCTTTATGTCACTTTCGACAATGAATATTCCGTTCAAGTGAAAGCTGGTAAAAACCTAATAGAAATGGTTAAAACCGAAGTGATTGGAAACACCTTGCACATTGAAAATAACAATACTTGCAACTGGATGCGGAGTTTTAAATATGACATTGATGTATTTCTCACAGTTCCAGATTTAACCGACTTTACCTATTATGGCGGTGGAGAAGTGCGTTTCATGAATCCACTCGTAACCGATACATTTCGATTGGAATTGTGGCATGCTAGCGGAAATCTTTATTTAAATGTGATTGGTGACTACGTTACTTTAAAATCGAATACCGGGCCTGGCGATATCTTTTGCATCGGAACAGCGAGAGAATTAGTGGGCTATAACAATGGCGCGGGTACTGTTGATGCAGGTCAAATCGTTGCTCGAAATGTGTTGGCAGTAAACACAGGAATTGGGAAATTGGTTGTAAATGCCCAAGAAAACCTAAAAGCGGATATTAAAAACAGTGGAAACATCGAATATTTTGGTTCACCAAGTGTTGTTTTGAATAAAATTGGAAGTGGAGAGCTTGTTTCAAGAAATTAAGAATTATGAATGTTCAATTTTTAGTTTTTAGTTTTTAATTAACAATTAAGAAATGAGAAAAATGAAATCTTCTAAACTCTAAGGTCTAAAGTCTACTTCTTAAAAGTCTAAAGTCTATTTCTCAATTTAATCGGGCTTGTTCCATAACTTTTAGATTAACCTAAAAATTAATTTAGATTATTCCTAAATTTGAGGAAAATTTAAAGGAATGCCTTCACATACAGAAGAAAATTACCTCAAAGCAATCTTCAGTTTAAACGAAAGTGGAATTGGTGCTACAACCAATGCCATTGCTGAAAAATTGGAAACAAAAGCTTCCTCTGTTTCAGACATGTTGAAACGCTTAAAGGAAAAAAAACTCATTCATTATAAAAAATACCAAGCGGTTAATTTATCAGAAGAAGGTAAAAAAGTGGCAATTTCCATCATTCGAAAACACCGTTTGTGGGAATATTTTCTCGTAGAAAAATTGCATTTTAAGTGGGATGAAGTACATGAAATAGCCGAGCAATTGGAACACATTCAATCAACGGAATTGACCGATAAACTGGATAGCTATTTGGAACATCCAAAAATGGATCCACATGGAGACCCCATTCCAGATAAAAATGGAAATTTCCCAATGAAACTCAGCGAAACACTGGACGAATGCCTGTCAGAAGCTACTGCGATTATCATTGGTGTGAAAGATCATTCCAGTAATTTTCTAAGCTATTTAGACCGACTCAACATTGAACTTGGAACTGAAGTGCTAATTAAAAGCATCAATGCTTTTGATAAATCTATTGAAATTTCCATCGAAAAAGCACCTGCAATTACCATTTCAAATGAGGTTGCTAAAAATTTGTTCATCCGACTTAAAACATGAAATACCTTTTAATCATCCTCTTTAGTAGTATAGTTTTATCCGCTTGCGAGTTCAAAGAAAAGAAAGCGACAAAGGGTGAAAAGCTTAAAATTGTTTGCACCACCGGCATGTTGGGCGATGCCGTTAAAAACATTGTAAAAAACCAAGCTGAAGTGAGCACTTTAATGGGTCCGGGAGTTGATCCACACCTTTACAAAGCCACTCAAGGAGATTTGAAAATTCTGAGCGATGCAGACATCATCATCTACAATGGCTTGCATTTGGAAGGAAAAATGGGCGAAGTTTTTGAAAAATTAAAAAACCGTAAAACCATTATCGTTGCCGCTGATGGTATTAACAAAGCTGATTTAATCAATACAACGGAATTTCAAGGAGCCTACGATCCACACCTTTGGTTCGATGTTGATTTGTGGAATCGGGTAGTACAATACATTGGCGAAAAACTCTCTAAGCTAGAACAAATCGATAAAAATCAAGTGCTTGAAAATTCAAAAAACTTTCAGAATGCATTAAGTACCTTGAACGATTGGGTGAAAAGTGAAATTCAAAAAATTGCACCTGAAAGAAGGGTATTAATTACCGCTCATGATGCTTTCGGCTATTTTGGTCGCGCTTACGACATTGAAGTTCGGGGTTTACAAGGAATTTCAACCGTTTCGGAATACGGATTAAAAGATGTGAGTGATTTGGTGAATTTCATTACTGAGCGAAAAATCAAAGCTGTGTTTGTAGAAAGTTCAGTATCCGCTCGATCATTGAATGCGGTAGTGGAAGGTTGCAAAAGCAATGGGCATCCCGTTAAAATCGGTGGCACTTTGTACAGCGATGCCATGGGAGAAGCAGGAACTGCTGAAGGAACATACATCGGCATGGTGAAATACAATGTCAGCAGCATTGTAGAAAATTTAAAGTAAGTGCCAAAAGCAATTAAATAAACTCAAAATGAAAGAAGTAGCCATTGAAGCACATAATTTAACTGTTAGTTACGACCGAAGACCGGTATTGTGGAATGTTGATTTTGAATTGCCAAGTGGACAAATCATCGGCATTATTGGGCCCAATGGTTCTGGAAAAACAACCTTGCTAAAGGCAATGATGGGTTTGGTGCCGACAAGTAGCGGCTATGTAAAGATTTTTGATCAAGACATCGACCAAGTTCGAGAACAAGTTAGTTACGTTCCACAAAGAGAATCGGTTGATTGGGACTTCCCAGCCTCTGTGATGGACGTGGTATTGATGGGGCGTTACCGCAAATCCAACATTTTGCACCGAATTAGCAAAGCAGATAAAGACATTGCTGCCGAAGCCTTGGAAAAAGTAAACATGTTGGAATTTAGCAAGCGACAAATTAGCCAGTTGAGCGGTGGACAACAGCAGCGTGTTTTCATTGCCCGCTCGCTTGCGCAGGGTGCCGACCTATACATTATGGATGAGCCTTTTGTAGGCATTGATGCCGCCACAGAAGAAGCCATTATTTTATTGCTGCAAGAAATGAAAGCCGAGAAGAAAACTGTTGTGGTGGTGCACCATGATTTGCACACTGCCAAAGCCTATTTTGATTGGATTGTGCTGCTAAATACCCGCTTAGTAGCTTCCGGCCCAAAAGAAGAAATTCTCAATGAAAAACTCTTGCAAGAAGCCTATGGCGGAAAATTAAATGTACTGAGTAAAGTAGGTGATTTGATTAAGGAAAAGAGTTTTCCGATTCGGGAGAAGTAGGGGAAAAGTTATAAGTTAAAAGTGACTTAAGTTAAAAGTAAAAAGTTTTTTTGTAACCCGAAAAGAAAGTTTAAATCAAAAGCAATCTCATGATGCATGAATTTACACTAATTCAAAAAGTTTGAATTAGAAGTAAAAATATTAGAGTCTTCTCTTTCCATGAACTTTTTGAAAACTAGAATTCAATAAACTACTTGTTATAAACACACATGTAAAATTTTTAATTTTTAATTCAACATTCTTAATTGACTTCGTCGAACCACTTCGTTAGGTTTCCCAGATTCTTAATTCTTAATTATTAATTCAACATCTTAATTCATCTTTCGTAATTCACCAATTCGTAATTAAAATTCATCTCACCAAAGTAACCGTCCCTCTATAAACCTCCCCATCTGCTTTTATGAGGTAGTAATACACGCCATCATGAGCGCCATGACCGTCCCAACCGCTATTGCCTTTCCACTCCACTATTTTTTCTCCCCAACGGTTAAAAATTTTGGTTTCAATTTTTTTGCCTTCGGCATTGCCATAAAGAAACACATCGTTAATCCCATCTCCGTTTGGTGTGAAAATGTTTGGAATTTCCAACAAGCATTCTCCAAAATTAATTTTTAGTGCTTCGCGTTCTGAATTACAGAAGCTAGAAGCCATTTCTAAATAAAAAACCGTATCCCTATTTAGTTGAGTGCTGTATTCAAAACCATTGTGAAAAGATTGGGTGGCGCTTTCTGAAACAAACCAAGTAACTTGCTGCACATCTGAACTAAAAATGGGTTGAAGTAACTGCTCTCCTTTCACACAAAGGGGTATGTCCGGATTTTCCAAGCTCGGATTTTGCACCTCTACTTCAAAGGTATCTGAAAAAAGTAAGTTACAAACTGAAAAACGGTAAAAAGCACTTGCTTGTGGTTGATGAACAAAAGTAGGTTGATTTGAAAGGGTTTGCCAATCAATGCCATTACTACTGAATTGCCATTCAGATTTTCCTTTAAAATCTGTGGCAATTAAACTCAAAATCTCTCCAAAACAAAGCAGGCTATCACTTACAACTGCATTACCCAATTGAATTTGTGGAGAAATAAGTGTATCTACTTCGTTGTTGGTAGTTTGCTCATCTCCCGGCAAAATTGCTGAAATTTTAATGCGATAGTCCTGTGTGATTTGAGTGAAATCTATTGGATCAAAAGAAAGTAAAATACTGCTATCAGGTGGTAAGGGCAAACCACCGGGGTTGAAAGAATTATCAGAAATAGTGGCTGAAACACTCTGCAGTATTGAAGCATTCACACTAAGCTCAGCGGTATAAGCCACAGGGTTGGTAATAAAATCTAGCGTGTCTACTCCCTCATTGCGAAAGCGAAAATATACTTGCTCGGCTGCTGTAGGACAAAACTCATTTAATGCTAGCAATTCTACTCCCAAGTCTTTGTTAAAAACTCGGTATAAAGATACATCGTCGATGTAGTAGTAAGCTATTGGTTGATTTACCTGACTATTAATCAATTCATAATTTGTATTTAAATCATTATCAAAATTACCAAGTACAATAAATTTTTCTCCACCAGAAGCTTTATAAATTAAGTTAAGTTCCATCCAATTAACAGTATCACTCAAATAGCCTTTATCAAACTTATGAACACCATTTAGAAAACAATCTAAAACAGAACCATTACCACATTGACTGTTAATTTTTTGATTTCCAAAAAAAGCACCAAAATTTGATACTGCATATTGACTACTATCAGCCAATGAAACAAAAAGTTTTAATTTGTAAGAGAAGTCTTTTACTAACACTGTATTTAATTCTTGTTCAACGTATTCTCTTGCATTATTAAGACTTATAATAAACAATGCAATACCAATATATGAACTATCTGTCCTTGGCATTTGATATCCTGCTATATTTAATGGGATTGAGACATCTGATGAAATATCAGAACACATATGAAAATAATCAACTGAGCTTGTATTGGTTTTATCCCAATCATTACAAAAAAATAATTCATTCGGCTTAGTTGGACATCCAGTCCTTTCTTCAAATGAAGGGTTGCTAATTAAATTTTGTGAATTAGCAGAATAAGAAAAAAAAAATAGGCTAAATAATAAAAGTAGTCTTCTCATTTAAATAAATGGGAGATGTAGTTTATACATCTCCCAATATTAATATTAGTGAATCATCAATTTATCAGTTTTCATAATTTTTCCATTAACACGTATGTGAAAAATGTAAAGTCCATTACTCAACTGATTTAATTTAATTTGATTGTTGCCATCAATTATGCTCGATTCTTGCACCATTCTTCCTTTTACATCCATTATTTGTAAAATACCTTTATCCTCAGCATTCAAATTTAATGAAACATTCAGCAATTCTTTTGCTGGATTCGGATACACTTGAAGTGATTCTTCTAATTCTTCATCAACTGTAGCAATTGATTTCATTCTCAACATGGCTTTGGCAGGTGAGGTATAACTTAATTGGGTTGAATACATTTCTTTTGAAGATTTAATGTGCTTAATAAACGCATTTTAAATACTAAAAGTTGCTTTCAATATTAATCAAATAAAGCTGAATCAACAAAAATGAACTTTAACACAACTCTTTTTCTCTTTACTTTTTGGTCGCCAAAAAGTAAAACAAAAAGGCGAGCCCGGATTCAATTCCGATTTTTTCTTCCCAAAGCTCAAGTCGATCGGACGATCTCCTTCGTCCCTCAGGAGCTTTCCGATCTTACTAAAGCTTCGCTTTGAAAAAGTCGTAATCAAATCCAAGGGCATTTTATCAGTTCTCAGAACTGATGGGGTTTATATCTGTTTAAAGTTTTGATTTTCGTTAATTCTTAACTTAAGTCACTTTTAACTCATCAGTATTTAACAGATTAGTAATTGGTAATTGTTAATTAACTGATTCTCCATTTCGTAATTCTTAATTGACTTCGTCGAACCACTTCGTTAGGTTTCCCAGATCTTAATTCATCATTCGTAATTCGTAATTTACAAATTCATAATTCACAAAAAAAGCATCTGGAATAAGTACCTTCGCGGTTCAATAATTTTCATTATTTAATGACTTGGATCAAACAACTCTTCAGTAAAGAAAAAGCGCTACCACCAGCAGATTTAGGCGGTAGTTTAACTGTTGATTTGCATTCGCATTTAATTCCGGGCATCGACGATGGTTCCAAAGATTTAGCCGATTCCATTGCCATGATTCGTCGTTTTGTAGAATTGGGTTATAAAAAAATCATTACCACGCCACATGTAATGAGCGATTACTACAAAAACAGTCCTGAGACAATTTTGGATGGCTTGAGCATTTTAAAACAAGAATTAGAGAAGCAACGAATTACAATCGAGATCGAAGCTGCAGCTGAATATTACTTGGATGAGAATTTAGAAGAAAAAATAGAGCTCCAACAAATACTGAGTTTTGGAGATGGCTATGTACTTTTTGAATTGCCTTTTATGGCTGAACCACCCAACTTGGCATCAACTATTTTTAAGCTTCAAACCAATGGCTATAAACCAATACTAGCTCATCCTGAACGCTATGGTTTTTGGTACAACGATTTTAATAAATTCATTGAAATGAAGGATAAAGGTGTTCATCTTCAACTCAATATTCTCTCACTCATTGGGCACTATTCTCCCGAAACCCAAAAAATTGCCGAACGCTTAATCGATGAAAACCTCATTTCCTTTTTGGGAACAGACTGTCATAATTTGGGACATTTAAACTTAATTGAACAAGCGAGAACAAAAAAATACTTGCATCAACTATTGGAAAGCGGAGAGCTAAAAAATCAGTCGCTTTAAATTTTTTGTTCTTTCGGTTTAACATACTTTTAGGTCGGTTTCTTGATAATGGGAAGTAGAATGCCTATCTTGTTGGCAAACGAAAAATAAAACAATGAAAACACTGAAACGAATAGTTAATCTTTCTCTTATTCTCCTTTTACCAATTTATATAAATGCTCAAACTGCTGATGCATTCAAACCAATCAAAACAAAATTAGTCCCTAAACAAGTGATTACAGGTTTTGAGAGACTTGATGCCCCTCAAGTCTCTGAATGGAGATTTCTCAATGACATTTATGAAGCTAAGGTAGTACAAGGAAACTTAACAAATTATTACCAATTTAATCCTGAAGGTCTTTATTTGGAAAAAAGAGCTCTGCAAAATTGGGATGAAGATGCAAATGAAAATCTGAAAGAAACAATTGCGAAATCCTACCATAAAAACTCAGAAATAGTAGAGTTTTATGAAGCTACTAAAGCTGACGGTGAAATTTACTACATCGTTCAATTGAGAGAAAAATCAAATAACCAATTGCATACGCTTTACCTAGACAGTGATGGTGGTTTAAATGGAAAAGAGAAAAGTGGTTACTAAATTAGATTTTAATTTCCTTTAAAAACTTTCTATACATATACGCCGAAAGTTTCGGAGTACGTTCAAGAGTCTTATAATCAATGTAAATCAATCCAAAGCGAGGATGATAACCTTCTGCCCACTCAAAATTATCGCTTAATGACCAGCAGAAAAAACCCTTTACGTTAACTCCTTCCTCTTTTGCTTTTAAAACTGCTTTAATGCTATTCTGATAATATTCATAGCGTTGAAAATCATTAATATCACCTAACTCATCTTTTTGGTCAGCAAGTGCAATACCACTTTCTGTAACAAATAAGGGTGGTATGTTTTTATATTCATTTAGCCGTTTTAAAACACGGTAAATTCCCTCGGGATATAGTTCCCATTTCATTGCAGTTCTTGGAACATTCCGCTTTTTCGCTGTAATTAATTTTGCATTTACAATTGGTGTTAAGTAAGAGTGGGTAACCACTTCCCTACTGTAATTTTGAACACCTATAAAATCAAAGTCAAATGCTAAATTTTTCTCATCCCCTTCTTTGAAATATTTTTCTACTTTTTTCAAACCCGGTAATTCCTCTAGAGGATAACCTAAGCCAAGTAATGGCTCCAAATAAAGTCTGTTGAGCAAAGCATCCACTTTCACTCTAGCGCTTTCATCTTTTTTGTTAGCTCTATAAGCCTCAATCGGTGAAAAAGAAAAGGTGGTGCCAACATTCAAGTTCACATTTTTTGATTTTAAAATTCTTCCACCTAAGGCTTGAGCTAAAGCTGCATGGTGCATTGCAGGTAAAAAGTTAGACAAACCTCTTTTCCCCGGTGCATGAATGCCCATAAAATACCCCAAAGCAGTAAAAGCAACAGGCTCATTCAGAACCATCCAATTCTCCACTCTGTCAGCATACTTTGAAAGCAATAATTCTAAATATTCTGTAAACCAAGAAAGGACTTCTCTATTTACCCAACCACCCTTTACCTGAAGTGCAGCAGGTAAATCCCAATGATAGCAAGTAATCCAAGGAGTAATTGAACGCTCCAAACAGTCATCTATCAATCGATCATAAAAATCCAATCCTTTTTGATTAATCTTTCCAGTCCCTTCTGGTAAGACTCTAGACCAAGCAATTGAAAAGCGAAAATTTTCACAATTCATCCATTTTATCAAATCAAGATCTTCAAGGTAATGATTGTAAAAATCAGTTGCAGTAGTTGGCTGATGTCCTCTTTTAATTTTTCTTTTTTTTGCTGCAAACTCATCCCAAATTGAAGCAGCTTTTCCATCATTTGGATAATTCCCCTCGGTTTGTAAAGCCGAAGAAGAAACACCCCACTTAAAATCATTTCCAAAAAGAGAACGAGAAATCATAGAAAATTAGTCTGCCGTATTAAATTGATTCGAAGTAAGGTAGTCGAGGTAATTATCTTTGTGGTGAAATTCGTTGTTGATAATCGTATCAATGATTAATTCTGTTTGATCTGGAAAATTTACTTCAATGTTTTGCTCTTCACGAATCCAAGCTTGGATTTTTAGCAAGTTCTTTTTTCTTAAGTTTTTGATAATTGGAACTGACAGTTTCTTTAAAGCTAATGCATTGCATTGTTGTTCGTATTGTTGCTTTTGTGGAATAACTAACAATTTCTTCTTCAAAAATAAAGCTTCACTGGTGGTTCCAAAACCAGCTGCCGACAAAACACCTGCAGAAGTTGCCATGCTTTTCATGAACAAATTGCTCTGAATAGGGTAAACTTCCACATTATCATGAGAAATCCGTTCCTTGCAATTTTTCGCAAATACCTCCCACTTCACTTCTTTAATCAAACTGAGTTTCTTAATCAAGTTTTTGCTGTCAAAAGCAGGAAGGTAAACGGTGTAATGTCCTAAATTCTCCTTTTGCATTTCTCGCACCTCCTTTCGGATTATTGGTGTAAAAATATGTGGAGCATAGGGTTGGTAATGAAATCCATACTCCGCTGTAGAAGGCGCATAATGATTGATAATGAATTTTCCAATAAAGTCTTCACTTTTAGGTTTTGGAATGGCATGAGAGCGAATTGCGCACTGGTTACTTAAAGCAACACAGTTAGAATTTTTCAAATAAGAAGCCCATGCAGAAATTGGTTCAAAATCATTGATTACCAAATCATATTTTTCAACAGGTAAACTTTTCACCTCTTTCATAAAGGTATTGATGTGATTTTTGACATAGGTGTTCAATAGGTCAATTCCACCTTTCTTACCAAAAACAAAGCTCATTCCTTTAAATGCGTATGTCACCTCAAAAGGCAAGGCTATGTCGGATTGAATACCGCTTACCAAAATATCTAAATCTCCGTATTTCTGCAAATAAGGTATTATCTCTTTTGCTCGACAAATATGTCCATTTCCTGTCCCTTGAATGGCATATAGAATTTTCATAATGTCTTACGCATTAGGTTAAACTCATTGAGCATCAACTGAAATAATTCTTTATTCGTTTCGGGTTCGTGCTTGTAGGCTAATTCTAGACTGTAATGACTAGGATCGTGTTTGTATATTTTCCAAGCTCCTTTGTGGTATTCTAAAGCAGTTAAATTTTCAATCCAATCTCCTGAATTTAAATAAGTTATTTTTGATTTCTTATTTTCAAACACTTTAATTTCAGGCTGGTGAATGTGTCCACAAACAACATAATGGTACCCGTTTTCCATGCCTATATCCGCAGCTACTTGTTCAAAATTGTTGATAAACTTAACAGCTGATTTCACGCTGTTTTTTATGCGCTTAGACAATGATATTTTTCCTCGTCCCATGCGCCTTGAAATATCGTTGACTATCCGATTTATTATAATCAAAGCATCATAACCAATAGATCCCAATTTTGCCAACCATTTAGAATGTTGCATGGTTACATCGAAAACATCGCCATGAAAAAACCATGCTTTTTCGCCATTCAAATCGAGAACCACTTTGTTTACTACTTCTAGAGAACCCATCTTCAACCCAACAAATTTTCGAAGCATCTCATCGTGGTTTCCAGTTACGTAATATATTTTCACTCCTTTGGTCATCCAAGAAGTAAAAAGCTTAATTATTTGAAGGTGAGATTTTGGAAAATAGTTCTTTTTAAATTGCCAGATATCAACGATATCTCCATTTAAAATAACTGTTTTGGGTTTTATGCTTTTGAGGTATTGTAAGAGTTCTTTTGCATTGCAACCTCTAGTGCCAAGGTGAATATCTGACAACACTAATAGGTCTAATTTCCTTGCGTAATTCTTTCCCATCTAATGCAATTGAGTAAAGAATAGTTTCAACCTTAGAAAAAACAATTTGGTTAATAAAAAATTTACAATTCCCATCCGGTGATGTTTTTAAATTTGATACAAAGAACCAATTGTTATGTATTTCAAATATTTAATTAAAATCACCTTTACATTAACTTTTTGTTTTAAATGTGTATCTAATGTTACCTTCAAGATGTTTTTAAAGGACTAAATTTGTAATCTCAAAATACTCCATGATGAAACTCTTTTCTAAAGGCACAAAACTGTTTAGCATTTTAAAATTTAAATGTCCGCATTGCCATGAAGGAGATTTCTTTAAATCAAACAATCCCTATAATTTTAGTAGCATGGCTGTTACCTACGACAACTGTCCGAATTGTAAACGAAAGCTATTGATTGAACCTGGGTTTTACTATGGAGCCATGTATGTTTCATATGCTTTTGGCGTAGCTCATATCATAAGCTTTGTTGTTGCAAAATTTGTGCTTGATTTTGAAATGGAGTTTTGGAATTTTATTATTTTAGTAGGAAGTGCTTTACTGATGATCTCTCCAGTTTATTATGCACTTTCAAAAATAGTTTGGGCAAATATGTTTATTAATTTTAAAAATGAATCAAATGAAAGATCTTGATGCAAACACTTTTCGTGAAAAAATTAAATCTGACGAAACAGCAGTAATTATTGATGTAAGAACTCCTGAGGAAGAGGTTGAAGGTACTATTAATGGCGCTTTAAACATTAACTTAATGGAGTCTTCATTTCCTGCCAAAATAATGGATTTAGACAAGTCTAAAACATATTACGTATATTGTCGAAGTGGCGGAAGAAGTGCCACAGCATGTCAGTTTATGGAAAAAAATGGTTTAACCGCTTATAATTTAAAAGGAGGAATTCAAGCATGGAATCGACTAAATTAAAAATTATCTCAGCGCTTTTTGTGATTGTTTCACTAACTACTTTCTCTTCTTGCAGTGGTCAATCAAAAGATAAAGAAGCTTCAAAACAAGAGAATACTCGTGTTTTAAAATCATATGAACTTGTTAGTGCAGAAGAATTTAAAGCACTTTTAGAAAAAGAGAAAAACCCTCAATTGATTGATGTAAGAACTCCTGATGAATTTGAGCAAGGTGCAATAGCCGGTGCAGTAAATTATAATTACTTATCTGCAGTATTTCGAAATCAAGTTCCTGTAATTAATAAAAATAGACCAGTTTTTCTTTACTGTGCTAGTGGAGGAAGAAGTAGAATGGCAGCTGATATTTTAAAACATGAAGGTGGTTTTAAAACCATAATTGACCTTAAGGGTGGTTATGCAGCATGGCAGAAACTAAGCCAATGAATAAAATTCTTTTAGCAATAATTCTTTGTGTAGTGCTTGGTTTTGCACCTCTTGGTAGCACACCTCACTTATTTGGAAAAGTAGAATGGATCATGGGTGGAGCTGTTGGTATGCAACTAATCGATTGGTTTGATTTTTTAATGCACCTTTCGCCTTTTGTCTTTTTATTGGTTGTAATTATTCGTCGTCTTAAACACAAAGCTTGATTTTTGGTTATATAATAATCGAAATAAATTTAAATATCAGTATTTTTATAGCTTGTATTTAAATTTACATTTAATCAAAATATAGTTTATGAAAAAAATTACTCTTTCTCTTCTTATTTCCTTCATTCTAGTTTCATTTTCTCAAGCAGCAGATTACACTGTAAAATTACAATCAGGAAATTATAATTTCAATCAAGAAGGAATAGAATTGTCTCTTGAAGCGTTCACTGAAACACATCAAACTTCTTATAGCATTGTTCAATTTTTTACAATTCCAACTGAAGTAGAAAAAAAGCGCTTCGAATCTAAAGGAATAAAATTATTGGATTATTTGCCGGAGAATGCATTCATTGCATTTATTGAATCTCCTTCTCAAGTTACATTTAAATCACTTAATGTAAAAGCAGCTGTTCCATATTTATCGAAATACAAATATTCAAAGCAACTAGCTAACAAAGAACATCCTGAGTGGGCCTTGAGAGCAGGAAATAAAGTTGCATTAATGGTTGAGTCTCACATAAATGTAGCTAAAGAAGATTTTGAGGCTTTTTTGATTTCAAATCAAATAACAATTACAAATACAGACCCATCAGGTGTTTATTTCGAAATAGCGTTAGCTTTAAGTCAAATTGAAACGATTGCAAATTCAGAATTGGTTAAATTCATTGATTACATTCAAGCTCCACCTGAGAAAGAGGATGTTTTAGCAAGAAGTCTTCATCGAGGAAATTTATTGGATTCCGATCATCCGTTGGGAAGGAAATATGATGGCTCAGGTGTGAGTATAGCAATTGCCGATGATGCTGATATTGGCCCTCACATTGACCTTCAAGGCAGGTTTGTTTCTTTTGCAACCGGAGGAAATGGCACACATGGTGACATGACTACAGGAATTGCTGTAGGTGCAGGTAATCTAAATCCTGATTATGTAGGTACTGCTACAGGTGCATTTTTGTATTATTACCTCATTAACGGTTATCCACATATTTCAAATGCAGTAACGAATTTAACGAATCGAGGTGTGGTAATTACTTCTACTTCATTTAGTGAAGGCTGTAATGCAGGATATACAGGAACAACTAGGGTCGTTGATCAACAAACGAGACAAAACCCTTCCTTAATTCATATTTTTTCAGCAGGAAATAGTGCAAGTAGTACTTGTGGGACTAATGCGTATGGAGCGGGAACCCCATGGGGGACTATTACTGGTGGAAGAAAAATGGGAAAAAATGTTATTGCAGTTGCTAACTTAACTTCTGATGGGTTTTTAACAGGCAGCAGTAGTAGAGGCCCTGCATCAGATGGACGTATTAAGCCCGATATTAGCGCAAATGGAACCAATCAAATTTCTACAGCACCTAATAACACTTACCAAGTTGGCGGGGGAACTTCAGCTGCAGCACCAAGTATTGCAGGCTTAACTGCTCAACTTTATCATGGCTATAGAAGCATTAACAACAATGCTACACCAGATGCTGCATTAATTAAAAATGCCTTGCTTAATACTACGAGAGATCTTGGAAATGTAGGACCAGACTTTACTTATGGTTGGGGAAGAGTAAATACTCATAGAGCAATGAAGTTATTGGAAGAAAATAGGTATTTAGATACTACCATTTCACAAAATGGTTTTAACTCTCACAATATTGTAATTCCGTCTTCTTTAAGAGAGTTAAGGTTTATGATTTATTGGACTGACTATGAAGCTTCAACAGTAGCAAATAAAGCACTTGTGAATGATATTGATATTCGAGTAGTTACACCAAATGGAGATACTATTCTGCCATGGATTTTAGATCCAACACCAAATGCAACAGCAATTACCTCTCCTGCTACTCGAGGTATTGATGATTTAAATAATATGGAACAAGTTTTTATCGATACAGCTGCTGCTGGCACATACAGAGTTTTAGTAAATGGAAAAGCGATTCCACAAGGTCCTCAAAAATATTTCCTTACTTGGGAAACTAGACCCGATGAAGTTCAACTAACGTATCCAAATGGTGGTGAATCATTTACGCCAGGAACTTCTGAGAATATTCGATGGGATGCTGTGGGAACAACTGGGGGTTATCGATTAGAATATAGTTTAAATGGAGGTTCAACTTGGACTACCATAACAATTGTTTCCGGTACAACTAGATCAAGAAGTTGGATTGTACCAAACAACGTTACAGGAAATGCACTAATTCGAGTAACAAAAATGCTTAGTCCTACTTTAACTTCTTTTGCTGATACATCTGATTATTCATTCTCAATTATTGGAGTACCAAATAATATCACAGAAGATTTTGTATGTACAGATTCTATAAAAATTAGCTGGGATTCTGTTCCTGGTGCAACTGCATACCAAGTTCATTTACTTGGAACAAACTACATGGATTCTATTGGTGTGACATCTGCTACTAATTTCACTTTAACAGGGATACAAAATACGAATGATAACTGGGTAAGTGTAAAAGCTCTTGGTAATTCGATTGAAGGTAAAAGAGCAATTGCTGTTTTACTTTCCAAAACTTTTGATAATTGTCCATTAGATTATGATGTAGCAATTAGTGAATTAATCTCACCTAATGATGACTATTTATACAATTGTAATCTTTCAAAATTTGCTGTAAAAGCTGTTGTGAGCAATTTTGGTGACTCTACATTACAAAATATCCCTTTAAATTATATTTTAAATGGAGTAACTTATAGAGATACGCTGCAAGGTCCATTAATGAAAGATTCTTCCATAGTTTTTACTTTTAGCGATTCAATAAATGCCATCACTAATAGTTTAAATTCTTTTGAAGTAAATGCCATCTTAGCTCAAGATCAATTTCTTACAAACAATAGTATACTTCAAAATTTTAGAGTGCTATCAAATGGTTTTGTGAATTTACCAAATAGTGAAAATTTTGATAGTAATATTTTATGTGCTACAACAACAAATTGTGGAGGTACAACTTGTAATTTAAACAGCATTTGGCAAAATATGCCAAATAACTCTGCTGATGATTTTGATATGCGAGTTAATCAAGGAGGTACTGCTTCACAAAATACAGGCCCTACAGGTGATCATACTTCAGGAAATGGAAGATATATTTATGCAGAAGCTTCAAATAATTGTTATGAAGTAAGTTCTCATGTTGTAAGTAATTGTATCGACTTAACAAATACGATTAGTCCTGAACTTGATTTTTGGTATCACATGTTCGGCGCTAATACAGGTTCATTGCATGTTGATATATATTCCGAAGGAAGTTGGATTAAAGATTTTGTTCCTTCTATAGAGGGAAATCAAGGTAGCTCTTGGATAAATCAAAAAGTTGATTTATCACAATTAAACGGAAAAACTGTTACCATAAGACTTAGAGTAGTTACTGGATCCTTTTGGGCAAGTGATATTGCAATTGATGACATCAGTTTAACTGATATTGCTGTGGGTATTGAAGAAAATAGAATGACAGACAATGTTAAAATCTATCCTAATCCTTCAAATGGTTTGATTCAAATTGAAATGGATCAACTTCCAAACAAAGATTTTATAGTTTATGATTTAAATGGAAGAGTCATTAAAAGATTCAAAGCTACGTCGAGAAACTTTAACGTTGATCTTTCTTCATTAAACAAAGGAATTTACTTCATTACACTTGAAGATTATTCAATCAGAGAGAAATTGATTCTTCATTAAAAAAAATAGTCAGTTTATTAAGCGCATGTTTTTAATTTAAAAACATGCGCTTTTTGATTCTGGTATAGAATAAAACAAAGAAGCATTTCTAAAAGCATTAATTTCGCAGAATGAATGAAAGTACAGAACAGAATGGCTTAGAATTGCCAATTATGGAATCTTTTTACACCCTTCAAGGTGAAGGATTTCACTCAGGAAGGGCAGCTGTTTTCATTCGCTTAGGCGGCTGTGATGTTGGATGCCATTGGTGTGATGTAAAGGAAAGCTGGGATGCATCCAAGCATCCAAAATGGTCAATAAATAAAATTGTAGACGAAGCACAACAGTATCCAGCAAGATTTGCTGTAATAACAGGCGGAGAGCCTGTAATGTATCAATTACAACCACTCTCCGATCAACTAATTGAAAAGAACTTTGAATTGGCGATTGAAACATCAGGAGCATATCCACTCAGTGGAAAATGGCACTGGATTTGCCTCTCTCCCAAAAAAAATAAAGCACCGCTTCCTGAATACTATGATAAAGCAAATGAGCTTAAAGTTATTATTTACAATAAATCAGATTTTAAATGGGCTGAAGAGCATGCTGCTAAAGTAAATTCTGAATGTAAATTATACCTGCAAGTTGAATGGAGCAAAAGAGAAGAGATGACTCCCCTATTAATTGAATACGTAAAACAACATCCAAAATGGCAAATCAGTATACAGTCTCACAAGTATTTAAACATCCCATAAAGCACATTTTCGCTTTTTTTTCTATTTGTCTTTTTTTAAGCTGTAGCAGTTTTGCTCAAGAATACAGCAGTTCAAATAAAAAAGCCATTAAAATCTACCAAGAAGCACAGGCACATTACCAAAAATTTGAGCTAAAAAAAACTGAGGAACTTCTTGAACAAGCCATTGAAAGAGATCCAACTTTTATTGAAGCAGCAACACTCTTGGCTTATGTAAATATCGATCAAAAAAATTATGAAGCTGCCAAAGTAAATTTTAAAAAAGCAATAGCGATAAACCCCAATGCAATTCCTAACAACCTCTTTTTCTTAGCTGAACTAGAGCTACAAAGCGGAGAATACCGTGAAGCTGAAAAAAATTACCGTCATTTTTTAACTACTAACCCAACATCTGATAATTTAATTACTAAAACTAATTCCGGTTTAGAAAGCATAGCTTTTGCTATCAATGCCATGAAAAATCCAGTAGATTATAAGCCTGAAAATCTAGGACCTGAAATTAATAGCGAACATGCTGAATACTTCCCAAGCTTAACTGTTGACGAACAAACTTTACTTTTCACAAGAAGATTACCAAGTCCTCAATCACCTCAAGGGTTTAATGAAGATTTTTATGTTGCTTATAAAGTAGATGGCAAATGGCAACAAGCATATAACCTCAACAAACCAATCAACACTATTATGAATGAAGGTGCTCCTTCGCTTTCTGCAGATGGTCAAATTTTATTTTTTACTGCTTGTGAATTATATGGTGACTATGGTGGTAATCGAAAAGGGTATGGTAGCTGTGATATCTTTTACTCTTCTAAAATGGGTAAAAATTGGTCTGAACCTAATAATTTAGGAAAACCAATTAACTCGAATCATTGGGAAACTCAACCTTCTTTTTCGGCAGATGGTAAAACCCTGTATTTTATTAGAGGTCTCAGAGACAGGCAAGGTCAAAGAAATGGTGATATCTATGTTTCTGAACTCAATGAACAAGGCTTTTGGAGCAAACCTGAAGCTTTACCAAAAAATATAAATACCCCAATGAATGAAGAGTCTGTCTTTATTCACCCTGATGGTTCAAGCCTTTATTTCTCTTCTGACGGTCATCCAGGAATGGGTGGATTAGATATTTTCATGTCGAAAAAAGACAGCACAGGAAATTGGGGAGACCCTGTAAATATTGGCTATCCTGTCAATACCTATCAAAATGAAAATAGCTTATTGGTTTCATCAGATGGTAAAACTGCTTTTTTCGCCTCAGACAGAGAAGATGGTTATGGAGATTTAGACCTCTATAGTTTTGAATTAGCACCAGCTTTCAGACCGAATGCTGTGAGTTATTTTGCTGGTAAAATCACTGATAAAAAAACGAAAGAGCCACTACAAGCAAAGTTTGAATTAATTGATTTAGCTAATGGAGAAATAGTTGTTGAGTCTTATTCAAACAGCATCGATGGAGAATTCTTTTTAAGTCTTCCATCTGGTAGAGAATATGCTTTAAATGCTTCAAAAAATGGCTACCTTTTTTATTCTGATCACTTTGCATTGAAAGAAAACACATCAAATAGCCCTTTTAAAAAGGACATAAAAATGCAACCAATTGAAGTAGGACAAACGATTGTTTTAAAAAATATCTTTTTTGAAACAGCTAAATACAATTTAAAGGCTAGTTCAAAAGTTGAGCTAAATAAATTAGTTGGATTTCTAAAAAGCAACCCAGCACTAAAAATTGAAATTGGCGGTCATACAGACAATGTTGGGAAATTATCCGACAATCTACTGCTTTCTAAAAATAGAGCAAATGCTGTATTGGATTACTTAATTGAAGCACAAATTGAACCTTCTCGCCTAACTGCTATTGGATATGCTGACAAATTACCAATTGCAGATAATGCTTCTAGCGAAGGGAGAGCTCAAAATAGAAGGACAGAATTTAAGATCATTGAGAATTAAAGCCAATTAACTATAAAAATCTAGTTAATTAAATTATACTATTACCTAGTTAAGAGTAATGATCCCTTAATCTCTTCGCTTCCCACTTTAATAACGTAGAAATAAACTCCCTCAGGAGCATCATATCCGCCAAGGGTTCTTCCATCCCATTTGTACTGTCCAATGTTGGTATCAAATACCGTTTTCCCCCATCGATCGTAGATTTGGAAGCTGGCACAACCTAAGAAATTCCCTTCAAACCCAGGAGAAAAGAAATCATTTATACCATCTCCATTAGGAGTAAAGACATTTGCGTCTTTCAACCTCAACAAATCCTTAAAGCTCTCAGCTGGGATTATTTTGGTGATGGAGTTTGTACAATTTGCATTTGAACCTACTAATGTCAACACATTTTGTTCTGAATAATTTATATCAAATTGAGGATTTCGGTCTGTACTAACTAAAACATCATTGAGGTACCATTCAAAATTATCAGTTGAAACGGAAGTGTTTTCAATTTCTAAAACCGAACCACTACAACGAGGAGAATTAATATACTCAAAATCAACACCTGCGCTATCAAGTGCTTCTACAAATAAGCTATCCAAATCATCACAACCCGCTTGATTGGTAATCTGAAGAATATATTGCTGATCTACAGTCATAAAAGCAAATGGATTTTGAACATTGTTGGCACTTAAATTCATACTCGGAGTCCATAAATAAGTAATTCCTGTTGTATCTCCTTGTATTACAGGATTGAATTGTACGGTATCTCCTATACAAATCGAAAGATTATTTGGATTAAAATCTAAGTTAAATACAGAAATAGTAATCGTATCTTCTGCAACACAGCCATTAATATCAGTTCCTCTTACGGTATACTCAATATTTTTTAACGCATTCGCAATAGGATTTGGAATAGTTGGATCATCCAACCAAGTATCTGGAGACCAAATGTATGTTTGAGCTCCGCTAACATTCAATTGAATAGATTCACCAACGCAAGAGAAGGTATCTTTTTCTGCAATAACATTTGGAAGCTGATTTACAAAAATAGTGACAGTATCGAAATTAAAACAACCATTAGCATCCGTCACACTTAAGAAATAATCTCCAGTTGCTAATGGAAAAGCTAATGGATTAGGAACAGTCACATCCGAAAGATTGGTCGCAGGACTCCAACTATAGGTGAGCAATGAAGAACCTTCAATTCCAATTTGAACAGTATCTCCAAAGCAAATTGTAGTATCATTTCCTGCATCAGCAATTGGCAGAGGATTTACCTCAACTGTTTTGATGACTGAATCAAAACAACCGATTGCAGTTTCTACCTTTAAAGTAACTGAATACGACCCACTAGATGCATATTGGTAAGCAGGGTTTTGTAGATTAGAACTTCCAAAACCATCCCCAAAATCCCAATCCCATGAGCTTATGTTTCCAACACTTAAAGTTGTTTGATCAGTGAATGCAGTAAAATCACCCAAACAAAGAGCGTCAGCCTGAAAATCAACAATCGGTAATGGGTTAACATTTACAAGCATTGAATCAATTGAGATACAACCATTAGCATCTGTAATACTTACAAAATACTTAGTTGTATCAGTAGGGCTAGCCATTGGATTAGCAGCATTCGCATCTGATAATCCTGCAGTTGGAGTCCAAGAGAATGAAATTCCTGTTGGTGCTGTTGGACTGCCTCCTATTTGAACAGAATCTCGTAAACAAATAGTTTGGTCTGCACCAGCATCAATTACTGGTGAAGGGTTTACAAATATTGTCAAATTATCAGTATCAACACAACTATTTACATCAGTAACTGTCACAGAATAAGTGGTAGTTACTAAAGGACTAGCTACTGGATTAGCTAGAGTTATATCGTCTAAGCTAGCCGCATTGTCCCAAAGATAGGTAGAACCCGCAGGCCCTGTTGGCGAACCTCCTATTGTTGTATTTAAACCTTCACAAATAGACTGATCTACACCTGCATCTACTATTGGCAATGGATTAACAGTAACAGTAACTTGATCAGTTGATGTACAAGCATTTCCATCTGTAATGGTAACCCTATAAGTTGTTGTTATTAATGGAGTTGCAACAGGATTTGCAACACTTGCATCATTCAAACTTATTGCATTATCCCATGCATAAGTTACTCCTGCTGTAGTTGAAGTTGGACTACCTCCAATTGTTACAGAATTTCCAATACAACTACTCTGATCTGCACCTGCATCTACATTTGGAGCAGGGTCAACGTTTACTGTCATTTGATCAATTGAAGTACAAGCATTTGCATCTGTTACAGTAACTGTATAAGTTGTAGTTACAATGGGGTTAGCAACAGGATTTGCTACGGTAGTTGAACTTAAACTACCGCCATTATCCCAAGCATAAGTAACTCCAGTAGTGCTAGAAGTTGGACTTCCTCCTATTGTTGTACTTGAACCTTCACAAATCGTTTGATCTGCACCTGCGTCCACATTGGGTGCAGGATTTACAGTAACTGTAACTTGGTCGGTTGAAGTACAAGAATTGCCATCGGTAACTGTTACTGAATAAGTTGTTGTAGTTATTGGGTTGGCTACTGGGTTAGCAATGGTGGTAGAACTTAAACTTGCTCCATTATCCCAAGCATAAGTAACTCCTGCAGTTGTGGATGTCGGACTTCCACCAATTGTAACACTAGCTCCTTCACAAATTGTTTGATCAGTACCTGCGTCTACATTGGGTGCAGGATTTACAGTTATTGTAACTTGATCTGTTGAAGTACAAGTATTACCATCAGTTACCGTAACCGTGTAAGTAGTAGTTACTATTGGATTGGCTAAAGGATTGGCTACAGTTGTAGAACTCAAACTTGCACCATTATCCCAAGCATAAGTAACTCCCGCAGTTGTAGAAGTAGGACTGCCTCCTATTGTTGCACTTGCTCCTTCACAAATGGATTGATCAGCACCTGCATTCACATTCGGTGACGGGTTTACAGTAATTGTAACTTGATCTGTTGCAGAGCAACCATTTAAGTCAGTAACGGTAACGGTATAAATTGTAGTCGTTACTGGATTTGCAATTGGATTAGCAATTGCAGCACTACTCAAACTTGCTCCATTATCCCATGCAAAAGTAGAACCACTTGGTCCTGTGGGAGTGCCTCCAATTGAAGCAGTTGAACCCTCACAAATAGTTTGATCAGCACCTGCATCAACTATTGGAAGCGGATTCACCGTAATGGTAACTTGATCTGTTGAAGTACAAGAATTCACATCGGTTACGGTAACGGTATATGTAGTTGTAACGGTAGGTGAAGCAACAGGATTTGCACTGCTTGCATTATTTAGGCTTGCTGCATTATTCCATGCATAAGTAACTCCTGATGTGGTTGAAGTTGGACTTCCTCCTATCGTAACTGAATTTCCAATACATAAATTTTGATCTGCTCCAGCATCTACATTTGGAGCAGGATTAACTGTTATGACAATTTGATCTGTTGAAGTACATGAGTTCGCATCAGTTACTGTTACAGTGTAAGTAGTTGTAACAATTGGATTAGCAGAAGGGTTTGCAATGGTTGTTGAACTTAAACTAGCTCCATTATTCCATGCATAGGTAACTCCTGGGGTAGTTGAAGTTGGACTTCCTCCTATTGTTGTACTTGAACCTTCACAAATAGTTTGATCTGCACCTGCATCAACATTGGGTGCAGGATTCACAGTTACAAGAACTTGATCAATTGCTGAACATCCATTTCCGTCAGTTACAGTTACCGAATAAGTAGTAGTTGTAATTGGACTTGCAACAGGGTTGGCAACATTTGCATTATTTAAACTTCCAGCATTGTTCCATAAATAGCTTGCACCTGCTGGCCCTGTTGGCGAGCCACCTAATGCAGTATTAGCACCTTCACAAATTGTTCGATCAGCACCTGCATCCACAGCTGGCAATGAATTAACAGTAACTGTTACTTGATCAGTTGAAGTACATGAATTTCCATCTGTTACTGTTACGGTATACGTTGTTGTTACAATTGGACTAGCAGAGGGGTTTGCACTTGTAGTTGAGTTCAAGCTTGCACCATTGCCCCATGCATAGGTTACTCCTGCTGTAGTAGATGTTGGACTTCCTCCAATCGTAACTGAAGCACCACTACAAATGGTTTGGTCAGCTCCTGCATCCACGTTTGGTGCAGGATTTACAGTTATTGTAACTTGATCAATTGATGAACAACTATTTCCATCTGTTACAGTTACAGAGTATGTTGTTGTTGTTATTGGGTCTGCAATTGGATTAGCAATACTTGTACTACTTAAGCTACCTCCATTGTCCCAAGAATATGTAGCTCCAGTTGGTCCAGTTGGACTTCCCCCAATTGTAACAGTAGCTCCTTCGCAAATTGTTTGGTCAATTCCTGCGTCTGCTGTTGGAAGAGGATTAACAGTGATAGTAACTTGATCAGTAGAAGTACACAAATTCGCACTAGTAACAGTTACGGTATAGGTGGTAGTTGTTGTTGGACTTGCTACTGGGTTTGCGAGAGTTGAATTACTCAAACTAGCACCATTATCCCAAGCAAAAGTTGCACCTGTAGGACCTGTTGGACTTCCTCCAATCGTAACATTTGCTCCATTACAAATAGTCTGGTCTGCTCCTGCGTCAGCAACAGGAGTTGGATTGACCGTTATCGTAACTTGGTCTGTTGCTGTACATAAATTCGCATCTGTAACAGTAACCGTATAGGTTGTTGTTGAAGTTGGTGTAGCTACGGGATTTGCTGCAGTAGAACTGCTTAAGCTCGCAGCATTGTTCCAGCTAAAAGATGAACCTGCAGGACCAGTTGGTGTTCCTCCTAAGTTAACAGAAGAACCATTGCAAATCGTTTGGTCTGCTCCGGCATCTGCAGTTGGTGCAGGATTTACAGTCACAAGAACTTGATCTACTGAAGTACATCCATTTCCACTTGTTACAGTAACTGAATAAGTTGTTGTTGTAAGTGGACTTGCAACAGGATTGGCAGCATTGGCATTATTTAAACTTCCTGCATTATTCCATAAATAAGTAGCCCCAGCAGGGCCTGTTGGAGATCCTCCCAAGCTTGTATTCGTTCCTTCACAAATTGTCCGATCGGCACCAGCATCTGCTGTTGGCAAAGGATTTACAGTTACTATTACCTGATCGGTTGATGTACAAGTATTTGCATCTGTAACTGTTACAGTATAAGTTGTTGTTGTGGTTGGAGTTGCAATCGGATTAGCAACAGAAGTTGAACTCAAACTCGCTCCATTATCCCAAGCATACGTAACACCCGCAGTTGTAGAAGTTGGACTTCCTCCAATTGTAACTGAAGCTCCATCACAAATAGTCTGGTCTGGACCTGCGTCTACATTAGGTGTAGGATTAACAGTGATAGTAACCTGATCGGTTGAGCTACAACTTTGTCCGCTTGTAACTGTAACTGTATAAGTTGTTGTGACAATAGGGTCAGCAATAGGATTAGCAACCGATGTACTACTTAAACTTCCTCCATTGTCCCATGCATAAGTTGCACCTGCTGGACCAGTAGGACTTCCACCAATGATTAAATTTGATCCCTCACAAATTGTTTGGTCAATGCCTGCATCTGCTAATGGATTTGGATTAACCGTAATGGTTACTTGGTCAGTTGCGGTACACGAATTTGTACTTGTTACTGTTACAGTATAAGTTGTTGTTGTGGTCGGGCTAGCAACTGGGTTGGCAATTGTAGAGCTACTTAAACTCGTTCCATTATCCCATGCATAAGTTACTCCAGCAGGACCTGTTGGACTTCCTCCAATAGTTACATTATCACCCAAGCAAATACTCTGATCTGAGCCTGCATCTGCAAAAGGACTAGGATTAACAGTGATGGTAACTTGATCTGTTGCAGTACATAAATTTGCATCTGTAACAGTAACAGTATAGGTAGTGGTTATTGATGGGGTAGCTACTGGATTTGCTGCAGAAGAACTGCTCAAACTTGCAGCATTATTCCATGTATATGTGGATCCTGCAGGACCAGTTGGTGAACCACCAATGGTAACATTATCTCCACTACAAATCGTTTGATTTGCTCCTGCATCAGCAGCAGGATTAGGATTAACATTAACGGTAACTTGGTCAGTAGATGTACATCCATTTCCATCTGTAACTGTTAAAGAATAGGTTGTAGTAACTAAAGGTGTAGCATTAGGAAATTGAGCATTTGAATTATTTAAAGTTCCAGCATTATTCCAAGAAAATGTTAAGGGGCTAACTCCACTAGAAGAACCACCTAATTGAGTAGTACTTCCTAAACAAATACTCCTATCAGCTCCTGCATTTGCATTTGGAACTGATCCTACAAATACATTTACTTGGTCAGTATTGGTACAACCCGTTGAAGTTTCAGTGACAGTAACAGTATAA
>CAXBCF010000032.1:0-27885 GCA_963973975.1 uncultured Flavobacteriales bacterium | reverse complement strand
GCACATAAGGAAAGTCACCATTTGTCATTCCAGCAGGATTTAAAGATGTAGGCTTGTAATTTCCCCATCGGTCAATGTGGTCAGGATTGTAATCTGGATTTACGTTGGAATAAGTAAATTCATAAGGGCTCTGTTTACCGATTTTATCCCTCCCATGAGTAATTTCAATCTTTTTTAAGGTCAATTTCCCTTGACCATTGTCTTGATGATTTTCAATTTCTTGACACAAAGAGTAGTCATATTCAAAAGCAATTTTTTTGAGAGGAATTGCATTTGCTTTATTTTTTAAACGGTCTAATTTATCGAACAGTACAATGGAATCTAATTGAAATAAGCGGTCTCCAACTGCGATTGGATTTGGTTTACCTCCTTCTATCCCTTTAGCTCCTAAACCATCTTTTCTTTCTGAAATATAGAATTCTGCAACTTGATTTTTGCTTTGAATGGTATGCAGGTACCATAATTCTTTTTCTCCATATGTGAAACTTCCTTTCTGGTCTAAACCATCCTGTCTATATCCTTGTAAAAAAGTTGAGCCTTTATAAGGTGTTCTCCATTTGTAGTTAGAAGATGTTTTTGTGTAGCTGAATTTATGTGCTGTTCCAATATCATCAGGCGATATCCCATCACCTGTCATATCTTGATAATCTGAAGACAACTTCGCAGTTAATAAAAAACTATGTGCGTAAGCTGGGGTATTGGTTTCAGAATAGTAATGGTCAACACCTTTTTTATTTCCTGGAGATGCATCAGTCCCATTATACTCAATTCGATTTTGACCATAGGGTGCATATGGTCCATTTTTATCTGTATTGTAAATTACCTCTTTTTTATAAATATTATATGCAGGTATTCCAAAAACATACCGCTCTCCATCAGGGTTAATTTGCGTAATTTCCGAAATATGATGTGCCTTTCTAGTTGTAGTATTCACCCTATCTATAGGGGTTTCCTGATAAGCACCTAAATAAAATGCACCTGTTGTGCTCTTTATTCCATCCAAGGCAACCTCACTTGCCTCTTCAGCTGTTAAAATTTTAAAGACTTTCGAGCGTGGACTTCTTTTTACCCGCTTAACACTTGGCAAGTAAGGAAGTCTCTTATATTTACCTGATAATGAGCCAAAACCACTCCTTTGAATCATGTCAAATGCAAATGCATCATATTCTCCAATAGCTTTAAAAAAGTTTAAATCACTCTCGGCCATGTCTCCCCCTGCCTTGAAGTAAACGTTTTCTGATACAGTATTTTTTGGTTTAGGATGAAAAGCAAAACCCTTTATAGAATTATTTTCTCTCCACATTCCATATCTTGAGAATTCAACGACAGAATTGTATGACAGACCACCTTTAAATAAATTACCTGCACCTACTTCTGCACCAAAAGAGTTTGAACTACTGCTTACGATAGCATAAGAAGGGTCTGTTAAAACACCAACATCATTTCTAAAAGGTCTAAATGAGCCAGAGACCCCTTGACCGCTAACAGAAAAAACATCGTAAGTGAAATTTGCTGGAGGTAAATTATTTATTGTCTTATTTAAAACAACTTCTTTTTCTCTGTTAAAGTCTTTTAAATCATGTTCTTTTGCAGCTTCAGCATAAATGTAACCATAAGCAGGAGTTTCTATATCCTTGTCTATAAGCTCCTGTTTAGTTATTGTTCCTGTTATTGAAAAACTACCATTTAAACCAAACAATTGCCCTCCTAGAGTGCCTGAAAAATCATTTGTAGTTGTTTTTAGCTTAAAAGATGGTATTGGAGTATGAGTTATCATTCCAATTGGTATTAATGAAGTACTTGAGCCAACATTTACTATTTGACCCTGGGTAGTATTATACCCAGCAGTAGTACCTAGAGTAAGCATTGTTTGACCCGTTCGAGTATTAAACCCAGAACCTAATGAACCCCCAAAGCTTGCATTTCTAAACAATCCACTTTGAGAAGCTAATGAAACTCCTAAACTTGAATTTACAGAAGTTCCGTCCAAAGAATTTATAGTGACTCCTGCTGAAGTTTGTATAGGTCCTACAGATGCACTTACCGATGAAGAATAACTAATCCCAAATCCTTTGTAATTATTGTGAATAAAGGATAGCTGTGTTGATGGACCTCCTATACCTAAGAACTCTGTTAAAGCCCCCGAACCAGCTGTGGTAATATTCATTTGCTTTTTATTAGTCTTAGTATGAATTTTATCTCCACTAAAGTCATCAGGAAGCCCTCTTACAGAACGGTTAACAGTCCCAACATTTAAGTTCCATCCTAGACCAACCCAACTTGCCTCTTGCTCCATCGTAACTCCACTGTTATAAGCAATGTTAATTGGATATCCCTCTACATCCATTAATGGAATATTGTATGAAAAGTCTCCTGTAAATGGGTCCACCATTTCTGTTGTGCCAAATGGTGTAAAAGTTGCCATCTCAGGTTGTGAAGGACCACTACCTGCAAGTAACCTAAGTGGTGAGAAAATATCAATTAGAAAAACTAATAATAGAACCCAGGCTTTTAATCTTAAATCTTTGCGCATAATTATGTTGTTTGTTGTTTCAAAAAAACTACTTCTGAATGTTTATTTATTTAATGTAATCAGGATTAACGTACTTAATTACAAATTGATAAGACTTTCCTGTTTCTAAATTCTTCAGCGTAATTGGATATTCTTTTAAATGCTTTAAATACACTTGTTCTCTCAAATCCAATTCAAATTTATTCTCTCCAATACCTGTCTTAAATTGATTTTCATCTAACTGAATTTGCTTTTTCCCTTTTTTCTTATTCTCAAAAAGTTGTACTTCTAAAGTAGTTGCTTTGTCAGTCGTAACTTTAAACTTGAACTCACCCACAGCATAAAGACTTATACCACTTTCAACATCATTTATGTCCACGTATGACAAATCTCTTGGTATTTCAATGTACTCTTCTGTTTCCTTAAATGTGAAAACTGAAGGCTCTGTCTGTGTTACTTTTTCACCTGCGAAATTGACATTCAGTTGCCAAGCGTATTGCTCATTTTGAACTAAAGGGGGAGCATCTGATGGAAATTGAAGTTGTGATCCAGAAATATTATCCATTGTAATCAGTGGATTATTTCTTCTCATCGCAGCATTTGGATTTTGACCCTCTTCAAGCTTTACTAATCTGAAATCATAACTAAATGCAGGACTTGGGTCTACATTCATCCATACAAACAACGGCCTTTCTTCATTTATCTCACCATCCTCAGGTGGGTATACGCTAGTTATATTTAGAAAATCTGTTGCGTGGTACTCTATACACTCTTCTGCTCTTGTCGATTGATCTCCAATTGCAATCAGTTCAATACAAAGCACGTAATTGTAAGGAGGTAATTGGTTAGCCGATTGATAAATCCCTGCAAAGGTGTTATCCATGTAATTTGTTGTATACTGCACAGCTTCTCCTCTTATGCTTTTACTTGCATTGGCAGTTAATTCTTGAATACTTTCTTGAATCATTAATACTTTCCCTCCTCTGCTTTTTAGTACTGCCTTTAAACTTAACTGTCCTGAATAATTAGATGCATTCATAATTGTTAAGTTGAAAAGCGAACTTTTCTGGAATGGATTCAAAGGGTCCAACACCATTTGAATATTTTGCCCAGTTGAAAAATTGATGAAGCAAAAAAATGAGACAATAAATAGGCTTAATTGCTTACGCATGTATTTAATTTTAATGAGGTTAGCCATGATTTTTACAGTATTAATAAGCGTTTTAACATAAGTTAACGGGCACAAAATAGGGAAATGTTTTTAATTTTTAACAAATGGAAAAAAATTTTAACATAACATTGTTCTAAAATTAATACGCCGAATATAGGTTTGAATGCTATAAATTAGCTGAAAAGAAGTTTAGTAACACTTCCTATCATTCTTACTTGATGGCTTTTAGGTTAAATTTTTATTTTGTGAGAAGAAAAAAGTCATTACTCTTTTTTTTATGTTGCCTCTTTTTTGGCTTGAATAATTTATTTTCTCAAAAAAATGAGCTTGACATCTCTGCTCAATTTTCATGGAAAAATGACTCGACTATCAAATTAAGCTTAATGAACATAAATATGGGTGCTCCATATTTGATTAAACTAAAAGTAAATCAGTTATCAAGTAATAATTCTACTGAACTCTTTGCAAAAGATACTTTTCTTATCAAAAAGGGAATTAACAACAAGAACTTTTACATCACAATCAATAAAAAAATAATTCAAGAGGGTGATTCAATATTGAATTTTGAGGTAGTTCGGACAAAACTTAACAACATCAATGATTCCAATTTAAGTCAACATCGCCTAGTAATTCCTAAAGTTCAAAAAATTTCAATTGAACTAAATGATTCTACTTTAAGATTCAAAAACATCGTTGATACGAATATTCGTCTCAAAGTAAAAAGTAGTACCATAGACTCCCTAATGTTTACAGAAGAATTTTTATTTAATCCTGCAATTGACAGCAATCTCAAAGTAAAAGAACTCATTCCCTCAAAACCACTAACAAATAGAGTTCTCTATTTAAACTTTACAGATTTATCAAACGATGTGCTTTATGAGGACACGCTCTACTACATTGACGGTGTATTTAAGGAAGTTTATTCCGAAGATGAAATAAAGACAAATCCACCAAAACCAGCTCCAAAGTCAAAAATTGCAAGCATAAAAGGGACTACTACTTTAGAGTCTAATTTCTTCTCAGAAACACCGATGCATAGCAACAATGCTCAATATCCATTTACTGCAATTTACTCCCACAATGAGCTTGATTTAATGGGTCTTCCGTTTATTGTCAAAGCGCATCATTCAACAAATAGTAACCTCAGTCCCAACTTTAGGAACTTTTTCTCTTTTGAATTTGACATTAACCAGTATCGTAACCGAATGCAAAACAAGCTGAAAGAAGAAGCTGAAAATAAGCAGTATAGCTTAAATGAAGTAAATTTTGATATTAGTGAAAATACTAAAGCAATTGAACGGCTTCAAAAGATTCAAAACACAATGATTAACTACCCAAGCGAGGAATTATTTATTGACAGCTTGATAACTGAAGATATAAAGATTGAACAACTAAGTAAAAGGAATGATTCTCTGTTTAACCTTGATTCGCTTTCAGGATCAAATTTAGATTTAAGTAAAAACAATTTAAATTCATCCGATTCTTCCAACTCTACTCCTGGAATTGATTCGAATTTAAATCAAGCTAACATCAACAAGGTTAAAGAGTTAATTCAATCACTAAAGCAGTCTAATCAGAAAAAGCAGGAGTATCTTAATTACATTAAACAGAATCCACTTAGTACAGATTTAAACGAATTAAGCCCGACAAATCTCTATCAAAAATTTTCAAGCAATAATCCTGCATCTGTTTTTTTACGGTTTGAGAAATTTCAGCTAGGTAATTTTTATGAGTACGCAGGAAGGTACTCAATTCGTGATGTAGAAATGAAAGGTGTTAATACTGCTTTTCTATTGAATCCTAACAATAGAATTGGAATGCTTTACGGAAAAATTAATGACTTTCAATCTATTTTTTTAGACTTAGCGCCTAGCAATAAACGTGTTACAAGTGCTTATTTTTCAAACCAAACACATTCTTTCTTTCAGCCTACTGTTCGTCTGACAGAATATAAAGACATTGCGATTAATGAAGAGTTAAGCTCTATATCACCAAATTATTTTCTGACAAGTTTAAATGCTAGAGGTGAGCTCTCTCACTTATTTTACTATGATTTGGAAATTAACCAATCACACGAAAATTTAACGTTTGAAGAAAGTAGGACAGAGAATTTTTCTAAAACAGCGGCCTACTATGGTAGTTTAAATTTTATGCCAGTAGATTTTCTAGATTTAAGTTTAGAGTATGAGCAAGTTGGGTCAGACTTCAATTCGGATGGAGTTTATTTTCTCATTAGAAATCAACAAGTTTATACCTTTGGTTATAAGCTCAGATTATTTAAAAATAAAGTCTATCTCAAGAATAATTACAGCGTCATCAATCGAAATTTTGAACAGAAAGAATTAACGAATCAAACTAAAAAACTTTTTTTTGATGTCGGAACCAAGTTCAAACGAATTCCAAATTTTCAGTTCACCTATTCTCCTATAACAGTTGATATCGTTAATAAAATCGATACCTCTTTTAGTGGAATTGATGCAAACACTAGTGTTTTTTTAGCACGGATGTTTTATTTCAAAAAAGTGAAGAAGACTATTTATAATACTGCATTAATTTATAGTGAACTTAGAAATAACTTCTCCGATGACTTTACAACTCAAAAAGGGTTTCAACACTTTTTGAGTATTTCAAATGAGAATATGTCTTTTTCTTTTACCAGCTCTTACTTTGATATTTTCAAATCAATTCGCTTCATTTCAAGCTCGTATAGTCAACAAATCAATGATAAATTATCAGGCACATTAAACATTGCAAAAAACTTTGCAAATGATTTTTATTCAGAAATTTTACGCTGTGGCTTTAATTATCAATTAATAAAAAACTTAAATATCGGTGCAGGGGGTATATTCCTAGTCCAATACAGCAGTAAAATTAATTCAGGTGGTTCTTTTAGCTTGAAACTGTCTTACTAAAACTTCTTTATTTTCAAAAATTATTGATGTTCTTCCTTTTGCTATAGAGCTAGTGTATATCCTTAAAAAACTCAACAGCTTAATTATTTACTCAAACAAATAAAGAAGTTTCAAGAGCTATATCCGAATTCTCATTCTTGACATTAAAAACAACTTTATGAGTTTTGCTATAAACCTATTTCCCTATACAAAATGTAAGTTGTTAATATAATCAATATCTAGACAAAATATCTTGGAAATTTCTTAAACTTATTTTGTAGCAATAAGAAAGAAAAAGAAATATCGGTTGATATAATTTCTTTCTTTTTCAAATTGAAAATCCGAAAGATTGAAGCATTTTAATAATTTAAAAACTATACTAATTTGAGCAACATTCTAAATTATTAATACCTTTTTTAATATTAATACTCTTATCAAGCACTTAAAAAACCTTAAAATACTATTAATCAATACTTAATCAGCTTTTTCATTTGAATAGTACCCTCAATATTGTCAGTAATTTTTATTAAGTATGCTCCTGACGGTATATCACCAAGTTCTATTTTCTCTCTAGAAAGATATAAGTTTACTCTTGAAAGAATTACCCTTCCACTTAAATCCAACAATTCTAGGTTGTAACTAAAATCCTTACCAGCATTAACTTCTTCAGTAGAAATTTCAAAGAAATCATTTGCAGGATTTGGGTAGACAGTCCATGCCATTATGCTTGATTCAAATTGGCTTATTCCCTCATTTATAGTTATTGGCTTAATGCTGTATGGAGAAGGCCCAATGTCACATCTATAAAGCTCACCTTCGATTTGATTTTGGTCTAAAATGACTTCATTATTTTGCGGTATAATTAAAGTATCATTTGGATACATGTAAATTTCTTTAATACAAATTTGGTGATAAACCAAACTAAATTCTTCGCTACAGATTGGATTTACTGAAGGGTTAAATAAATTACTACCAAAAGCATATACATCTTGCTGAGGTGAAGATGATAGTGGAGTAGATGAACTACCATTATTAAAATATGCAATATCATTGTTGCTTGTTAAGCTATTTGAGGTAAAATATGAATTACCATTAAGGATCCCGCTCGCAGGGTCGTTATGATTACGAATATATTGTGTATTGGCAAAAGGACTAAATGCACTATTCAAAATATATCCTACACCATGTTCTCTTGCTAGCACCCCTAATGAATCTACGGAAACAGCACTAATGGCATAACTATTCTGAGGCATTCTAACTATGTTGGGTAATAGTAAACTAAAATTTTTGATAAGATAAGGCTCCGATAATGCATAGTTTGACGTTATGTTTAAATTTGAATCTATTTCCATCCAGGCAATTGTTTTGTATGAAGTATCAGCATACCTATGCAATACAATATCTGTAACACCAATAAATGAACCCCTTTGAGGTAAACTTAATAAATGAAAGTTGCGGTAATTAGGTTCAAAATCATCAACTTGATTAAATGAGGAGTCAGATGAGTATAAATGAGGCATTGAGTATGCTTTATTATTTGAAAAATTCCCATTTAATGGATTGATTGAAATTAGATTAAGAGTGATGCTATCGCTGAAATTAATAGAGTCGCAATAATAAGTTGCAAATGAAAACCGATTTGCCATGCCTGAAATAATTAGCTCCCCATTATTATTGACATCATCAATTAATATATCAGTTGGTACTACAGGGTAGTTTTCATAGCTATATATATCAACGATGCTTTGAGAGCTATAGTCATAGTTTAAATACAACATTTTATTATTAAACTTAAAAAAAGATTCAGAAAATCCTGCAATCCCTATTTGAGTAATCCCAGTCAAATTTGTAAGGTCAACCAAAGCGTGACCACTTGAATTTTGAATTGGCTCAGCAACTACATTGGTAACTGTTTGGGCTACAACATCATATTCACCTACTATTATTTGTTGTGTGAATGTAGTAGTATCTCCACTTATAGCTCCTGTAAAAATGATTCTATCATTGTTATGTGGATGTTTAATTGCTGCTTTAATATGAAAATAGCTATTACTATTATAAAAGTAAGTTGAAGTAGCTGTACTAATCTGATTAGCAATAAAATTATTACTACTAATAATAGTACCGTTTTCATCACTCACAATAACCCATGTAGAAGAATAAGGTATAAAGTATGAAGATGGAGTTGCACCACGTTTATCGACTCTTTCTTGATAAAAACTTACAATAATTTCATGTCCGTAACTAGGACTTGTATACGCAACACTTGCATTGTGCCCAATTGTTAGTGAGCCAATATTCATTCCTGTGAAAGGGTCAACTGGTGGTGCGAGCATGTTTGTACTTATACTCTGGTTAAATTGCGCAAAAACTGCGCTAAAAATTAAACTGAATAAGAGAGTAGATAAAGTTTTCATGGTATAAATGATTTAAGGTTTGTCCAAACTTAAAGTAATTGATTTTAAAGCCAAAGGACTTTTACTATCATTTAGTGACAACTGAAAAGCAATAAAAAGCGCTCTTTTTTTTGATAATTACTTAAATTAAAGCAATTTAAACACAAAAATTAAGGACAATTGATATTGTTAAAATTTTTTAAAAATAATCCAGAAAAATACTTTGCTATTAGATTTATAATTGGAATTCTAAAAAAATGAACAACCTATCATTCAATATAATTAGGCTAATCAACTAATTCATTAAAAATGCTATCTCCCCAAAGAAAAAAATATGATTCTTTTATCATTCAACTTTACAATCAAAATAAAGAAAACCTGCTCCCGAAGAATATAAAATCTCAAATTCCTCATTCCACAGCTTCTGGATGGAGAAATCTTGACTATCAAACTTATTTCGGACATGAAGCCAAGCAAATACAAAATGAAGCATTAGAATATTATGAGCTCTTTCAAAATTACACTAACCTTAAGCGTACCTTTCAGATCGTAGCTAAATTTTGGGTAAGTATTTCCAAAATTGTGATGCCCATGCTTAATAAAGCTAAAGAACATCAAGAAATTATAGTTTGTGAAATTCAGCGTTTGTTCACTGTTTTTCCGAAAAAATTAGTTTTTAAACTTGTACATATGTCTTCATCAGCTTTTAACGAAAGGCTCTCACGTGTTAAGTTAAAATGTGGATTATCTCCTCTTCAGCTATGCTTTAAAAGACACCCATTGCAATTAGCAACAAATGAAGTAGAGAAAATAAAATCCTTATATGAACAAACTGAACTTAAGTGTTGGCCTGCTATATCATTATACTACTACGGCATTAGAAACAATCAATTTCACCTTTCTAAGAGTACGTTTTACAAATATGTTAACTTATTGGGTCTTAAAAGAAAATGGGCTATAAAATCAAATCAGAAAAAAGGTTTGAATGCGAAAGTTCCGAATGAATACTTGCATGTGGACACTACGTTTTGGGAATTAGAAAATAGATATAAAGCGGCTATTGTTTTTGTAAGTGATAATTTTTCAAAAAAAATCTTAGGTTGGAGCGTTGCACTGACTAAAGATGCCGAAAATGTAAAAAATGCCTTAGTGCAAACAATTTCAACAATTCACCAGTACTATCCAAAACACCTTACTTCTACTTTAATTGCTGATGGCGGCGGTGAAAACAATAACCTTACTATTGATAAACTGTTACAAGAAATTACCAGACCCGAAATCACAAAAGTAATTGCCCTAAAAGATATTTCTTTTTCTAATTCTCCTGTGGAAGCGATTAACAAAATCATGAAAAGATATCTAAGGTATTTTATGCCTAATACTTTTGAAAAATTAGTTGATTGTCTTAAGCTAATCGTAAAAGATTATAATGAAGTAAGACCACATGGTTCTCTAGACGGATTAACGCCAATGGAAGCCTATACTAATGCTACTGTAAAAATAAATTTCAGTATAGAGAAAATTTACGCCAAAGCACTTAGAATTCTTGAAAATAAGAAATTGAATTGCACTATCTGTCAATAATTCAACCAATCAACTGTACAAAATTTAAAAATCTTGTCTTTTTGATAGGTACTTGTTTTTTATTTTCTTATTCATATAAAAAAGCAAAACATTCCAAATTATGAATCAAAGTGCCTATTATCATCAACTTCGTTGTAGCGAAGTGTTTTGCAAGGAAGTCTTGTGGAAATTGCATCCCAAGCGGAATGGGGTAAAAGAAAAAAGAGAGAGAAAAAGGAAGGAAAGCAAGTGAGAGAAAGGGATTGGGGCGATTTGGTGGCTTTGTTGATAACTTTTCTGTTTTACCAACTTTGAGCGGAGCGAACAGGGCAAAAAGAAACCCAAGCTGTGGACTTGGGTTCTAACTATTCGAGTGGACTTTTACAAGCCTCTAAATACGTTTATTACTTCCTGATAGGTAGTTGAGTTGTCGAACTCTGCTAAAGCGTTTCCGCTTTGTGTTCGTTCTCTTAATTCAATTTTTTCAGTTGCATGATTGTAAGCTAAAGCAAACCGATTTTCATTGACGAAGAACCAAATAATGTTTGCTGTATTTCCTTTGTTCTGCTTAACTGATATTTCGCCTGTTGACCGCCAAACAACTGCACCAAGCAAAGCCAATGAAACGCCTTCTACTGCTCCTGCATGGTGGTCAGCTCTTCCCATTACTCCGCTTAGATAAGTTTGCAGGGTTTCTATTGAATCTATTGATATTGCCATATTTCTTTCTTTTTTATTCCCCCCATAAATGATAAACAGACAATTCTTTATTGTCTTTACTTAAAACAACAAATCCATTTACTTCCATTGCTTCGTCTGTTCCGGGCTTTATCGCTAACATTCCTGTTTTAAATGAATAGACTTTTAAACTTGTTTTAATCCATCTTGGGAAGTGCTGAAAAGTGTTTGACGAACTACTTGGCTTTAGTTCAAAACCTTCGTGAGATAATGGGAAAATTGGTTGATTCATATATTCCCAACTATTCAATTCGCTTTCTTTAACTTCAATTTCTTCTACAAAGTTCCAATCATGTTCTTTGGCATAATTCAAAACTTCTTCTTCGCTAAAACTTCCTGACCAATGCAATGCTCTGTGTCCACCCCATCCGCCTTGTTCGCTTACATTCTCAACTAATAACTCTTTCTTGTAGTTCTTCCAAAAGTTCCCTGTCGTATTTCCACATGAAAAAAGCCCCATCAAAAACATAAAAACTGACACTCTAAGCACTTTTAGCATAGCTTAAAATTTAACTGTTTCTGTCCACTGTATTGATTGACTTGTTTCTGACATTGGGCCATTTTCAAAAGCATCGTTTAAAGGTTGACCAATATTTTTCTGATAAAATTCAGTATAGCCAATAACAGGCGGACGTGTCGCAGATTGAATGGTTGACCTGTTTTGAGCCATGTACGTTACAACTGCCGTTCTTGCCTCAATATCAACCGAAGTAACTTTGTAAGTTAAACTATGAGAGCCTAAGTAAGTGTAAATTAGATTTCCTGTTGCACCACCTGTTGCCAATGTAGAATAATCCTTCACATATTTGCCAACTCCTTCAGTTCCGCCAAGACTGTAATTGTTACTTCCGCCTGTTATACCTCCATTACTTTTTTGTAATTCGCCTATTAATTTTTGTCTTGTTTGGGCTACGTGTTCATGCTGTTTATATAGCTCTGTTATCGCATCGCCATCTAAAAAGTCTCGCTCTCTTGCTCCTTGTCCTGATAGCCATTCTGTACCAACTCCAAAAGGTGTTATAGTGCTATTGTCGGGTCTTCTTGCTGTTACTAAAGCTGCTGTTGAAAGTCCAAATTCTGAATCTTTGAAAATTGAAGTTCCTGCCTTTTTGTTATCTATTGAGTAAACCCCATCATCCCCTTTTCTAACTCGTCCTTTTAGTCCGTTATCCTTTCTGTGTGCTTTTGCTTCTTTTCTTGTTCCAAAAAGTCCAAGTGGGTCAACAAATATTACAGGATTATTATTGAATGTTGCGTAACTCGATTGCCAAGGATAAGTAACAGGGTCAATACTTAAAAACCCCTGTGCAATATTTCTCGCACGATACACAACTTTCAAGTTTGTGTTTTCAGTTGTTCCGTATGTCAGTTTTTGGCATCCCATTTAAGTTGGCAAAATACGACTTTTACTGGTTTTTTCTTTCAATTGAAAGAGGTTATTTCAATTGAAAAAAATAAGAAGCTCTCTTATTATTTCAAGTACCAATACAACGATTTCCAAGTTTTCTACCCATGTGTTTTTTTCTTTTCTCATGAGTATTGTATTCAGAAAAAGACTTTTGTTTTAAAGTCGGGCGAACTTTTTTTATTCAGGGTAGGAAAAAGTAGTACAGCTCGATTTTTTGTAATTAATGCCCTGCACTAATCTTGACGTTAACCCTAATGTTTATGGGCATTGATTATAAAAAATGAGCATCCAAGTGCGGCAATAACTTTGATTCGAAGAACTGCACTTAATCGCACGCGGAAGGATTCCACTAACCTATTTTCTTTTTTACCTGTGGTTTTCTCGAAGTCTCCGAAGGAAAAACAGCCTTGAGCTAAACGGCTGGGCAATGGCTGCAATGAGAGAGGAACGAACGGATTGCGGACATTGACCAAGCTTCGCGAGCCGCCTGCGAGTGGAGCAAGGGTGGGGCAAAAAAAGTGTGAGGAACGAACACGCTTTGCCGCTACGTATGGAGAAGAACGCAGGCTTTTGGTAATTTTTTCATACCAAAAGCACGGAGTGAAGCGGAATGAAAGTAGGCTACCGATTTAATAGCTAGAGCGTCAGCGGAAGCAAATCAATAAAGTCAGCCGTTACCCGCAGCGACCCGCAGGCGAGCAAAATAATTGCAGGCGGTGGATTGTTTTGTGGCTGAACGAAGAGACGGGAGGAACGACCAAAACGAAGAGAAGCGGCAAAACAAGACAAAGTAGCCTGCTGTGAAGACTGATTGAGGAACGCAAGCAAGGTGACAAGCTGCGGAGTTTACGGAGCACCCGTAGGGTTTTACAGCTCTTTTTTTTAGCCTTTAAAAATCAACACTTCTAAAAAATGTGCTGTAAAAGCTTGGCGACTTGCTTTGCTGACGATTGAAGGCGGAACACCGCTTTTCCTGTTCTCTAATCATTTCCGTAATCGTTATTGAAGTGGGTGAAGTTTGTCGATTGCAGCTTTTAATTCTTCTAATCCTGTTTGCTTGTATTCTTCTGTGGCCGCTGCTCTTTTATGTCCTGCGAAGACCTGAACGATTCGTAAATTATTCCCCGATTTTAGCAAATGAGCAATCACACTTTGACGGATTTTTAAAGGTCTCATTTTCTCGGTTTCTTTCCGATTACAGTTGATTGTTCTGCTGATTCCATGCGGTAAAATTCGCTTTCCGGTGTTCCGGATTAGTAGAGCTGGTTCATTATCTAATTCAACTTGATTTAATTCTAAAAGCTTGTTCCGGGTTTCATTCAAGTAGTTGTGCAACAACATGATTTGAGTTGGTTTTAGATCTAAAGTTCTTCCGTTGTTTTTTACATTACCCTTGATCTTGATTGTTCCTTTTTCCAAGTTCAGATCCTGGACATTGAGTTGGCTAATTTCAAGAACCGTCAACGCCTGGTAAATCAATAAACTGATTACTACTTTTTCTCTTTCTCTGGTTGGTTCATTCTTTAAATTCGGATTGTAGCTTTCTAAAAACTTCTCCATTTGTGGCATACTGTACAAGCTCTGAACGTCAACCGCTCGATTGATTTTGTCCTGAAGAAAAAGGAACTGGCAAGGGTGGTCAGCTCTTACACCTTCAGCAACTAAATAGCGGTAATAAATCTTGATTGCAAAAAGGTGGTTTCGGATTGTCTTTGGGTGCTTTCCTGCTTCTCGTAAACTGGCTAAATAACTCATTACATCTTGGTAACTGGCTTTCTCTGGAGCGTAAACCAATGACTTAAACCGATTGATTATGTACAGATTGCTTGCTAGAGTTGTTGGGCTGTAATTCTCTTTTAAATAATCGTCTAAAGTCATTTCCTAGCGTTTTAAGTTCTTCAAGTGCTTTCGGTTGATATGAGTGTAAACTTGGGTTGTTTCTAGTTGTGAGTGTCCTAAAAAATCCCTGACTTGTTCAACTGGTATTCCTTGCTCGATTAAATGGGTTGCAATGGAGTGTCTCAGGTTGTGGATTGTGATTTGTTTCTGCTCGATTTGCTCGTTTCCTGTTCTGATTATTAATTGCCTCAATCGTTTGTTGTAAGTGCCTTTCATCATTCTGCCGCCTCTGCTGTGCAACATAAATGCTTGCTCTCCTTTCTTGTAATCTCGTCCTTTGGTTAACTTCTGTCTTTCCTTAAAAAAATAGTCGCTTAAATCGCTGATCACTCCGCTACTCAATGGAACAACTCTTCTTTTATTTCCCTTGCCTTTTGGTACGATTACTATTCTTTCTCTGAACCTAATATCTGCCATATTGCAACCAACCAACTCGCTAACTCTCAACCCACATCCATAGGCTAAACTCAAGATTGCTTTTTCCTGATAACTGATTGTATGATTGTACAGCTCTTTGATTTCTTCTTGGGTTAGGATTTGTCTTTTGTGTTCTGCTGTTTGCTTTGGATATGGGAACTTGATTGTACTGGCTGGATTGGTTTTTAGATTTCCTTCACTCTGGAGCTTGGCAAAAAATAACTGGATTGCTCTCATGTGGTGGTGTAAAGTTTTCAAGCTCAAAGGTTCTCCGTTGATTTTGTTGGGTCGCTTCTTCAAGTTCTGATAGTGTTCGCTCAGTTGTTTGGTTTGGATTTGCTTTACTTCGTGGATTCCGATTTGCTCCAACCAACAGAAGAACTCTAGCAAGTAGCGGTATTTGGTATTGGCTCCATGAGGACTGTGGCCAAGTGTCAACAGGTGTTTTCTAAAGCTTTCGGATTCTTCTTGGTAGCTATGACCTTTTGGTAGTTCTATGATAAATTTTCTCATCCCTCTTTACACTTTTTCAGAACACCGAACGCAAGGGGTGCTTTGATAGTTAACTATTTGATTTTGTGATTTATCTAGTGTTCGGTTTTGTGTTCGGTAGCTTCCGAACACTAAAGCTTTTCCAACTGCTTTTCTAGTCCATCTTGTATTTTGGCTCTCAACGCTTCCAAGCTGTCCCAATAACCAATTTGATATTTGTAACCCTTGTTGCTAAAGCCGTTCACTTGTTTTATGTATTCGTATTCTTGAAGCTGTTGCATGTAAAAGTGTTGTTGGGTCTTGCTCACTTTCATCTTTTGCCTGATTTCTATCCTGCTGAACTCGTAATCTTTTCCTTTTGGTTCTATGTAGGATTTCAGTTTCTCAAAATAATCTCTCAAGCTTCCATCCAACTCGTCAACCTTTAATACAATGCACTCAAACAAGATTTTACAAGCTATTTTCAAGTCCTGTTTTTCTGTGATTAGTCTGCCGTATTTGTCTCTCTTCCGTTGGAACTGGTGTAGGATTGTGATCTGTTTTACAAAGCTTTGGTAGAGTTGATTGAGTCGTCTGATTTTGTGGGCTTCTTCTGGTAACTGTACTTTATTGGCAAAAGGATTTACTACTTCAAAAGGTTTGATTAATCTCATGCAGTTTTGAAGGAACTCGATTGTCTTTTTCTCATTGGTAGTATTGATTGTTCCGCTTGCTCGTTGATTTTGGTAGTTGATTACTTGAGCTGTCTGTTCTTTGGATTCGTCAACTGCAATGACTAAACTTCTACTCATATTGTCTTCGTAGATTTCGCCTTTGGTGGTGGCCGAGAGCGAAGCGATTGGGCCTCTTACTGTTTTGATTGCTGCTCTGATATTTCCCTGCTCGTCTTTGATACTAGTGGAGCTGTTCAACATTCCTCTCGATTGTAATTCTCTAAAAGCCAAAAAGGCTTCTTCTTTCAAGCCGTCTAGATCCTCCATAATTAAGAGCGTGTTTTTTAGGTCGTATTCTCCATAATTGTAAAAGCTGCTTTCGGTTACTCTCGTTAATAGTGTAGTGTGTTCGGGTGGCATCAGTTCGGCTATTTTGGTAATCAAATGAGTTTTTCCACTTCCTGAACTTCCTTGAACTAGTGCATGTAAAGTATCTTCCATTTTGTAAGTGGAAGCAATCACATACAGTAAAAGTCTGCTCTCATTTTCTCCGATAACTCCTGTCTTTCCGATTAACTCATTCAGTTTTTGGAAGTAGTCTTTTGATTTCAGCAGCTCTAAACATTTTGGGATTGTAGCTTCTGGAACTTTGATTTGTGGTTGGTTGGATTGGTCTGATTTAGATTCCTGGTAACTCTCTTGATATTGCTCTAGTAAAGTGGTTAGTCTGCTCAAGTCTTTTTCGATTTGGGCTTGGTCAAGTTCTAGTATTTTACTTGCCTTTTGGCTTACTGCATTGGTCTGCTTGTATTCGTAGAGTTCTGTTTTTGCTCTAAAGTCTTGCCCATTGCTTGTGATTAATAAACTCACTTTTAAGCTGTCGAGCTGTGAGAGTTTAAAGCCCTTGATTTGGTATTCTGCGGATTGTCCTTTGTAGATTAGGTTGCTTGGATTGATAGTGTTTAGCTCATTGGTTGCTTTTGGCTCTTGGGTTGCTTCGGTCTCTTTGCTCTGATTTTTTCTTTCAACTGATTTTTCATTTGAAAAAATAAGAGGCTGTTCCTGAACCTTAGTGAAGGACTGCCGATTCTGCAAGAGGCTAGTGAGGATTTCCGAACTATGGCCATCGAGCAGACTATTTACATCTTCATTATCTGGAGTAAGCACTTGACTGATTTTTATTCCTGATACTGCTTCTTCTAAAATGGCTTTGTATTTCTCTGCTGCTGCTTGTCCTGATTCATCCCCATCGAACCAAAAAACTATCTCTTCCAACTGCTTTAGATTCTTGATTGCTGCCAAGTGTTCATCCATTAGCCCATTCGTTCCGAACAAAGTCAACACTTCAAAGTCCTTGATTATTGTTTCATTTTGAAGTAGCGTAGCTGCATCAATAATGGCTTCTGTGAGTATGAGTTTTTGGGTTTCTGAGCTTGGATATTTCGGGTAAAGTCCTTGTCGGTTCTTCAAGTAAAAATGTCTGCTTCTTCCGTCTGTGGCTATGGTACTTCTAAAATACAGGCTTACGATTTGCCCTTTCTGATTTTTCAAGGGGAACACTATTCCATTCTTACCAAAGGGTTTGTAGGCTTTGTCGCCTGTTCTTGCCACTAGACCTTTATCCAACAACAACCCAACTTTTACGCAGCTCTCGATTAAGTATTTGTCTTTTCTTGCTCCATGGTGGAACTGTCCTGAGTTGTAGCCTACTTCGATTTTGGTGTAATCTAGGTTTCTGCTTTCTAGGTATTCTTTGGCTGGCTTGCTGCTGTGCACTCCATTTTTGAAGTAAGTAAACATCTTGGTCAATATCGCTGCTCTGGTTAAATCTCGGATTGGTTCGCTTGTACCATTGATTAGCTCCTTTGCTTTTAGGATTGCTTCATGCTTGGTTATTCCTTCTTTGTGTAGAATGAAGTCGATTACATCCAAGCTCTTGCCATGAGTGGAACAGTTAGAACTAAAGCAGTAGCAAGTATGGGTTTTGTAATAGATCTGCAGGCTTGGGGTTTTATCGTTGTGGAACGGACAGTTTAACCGCAAGTGCTTATCGGGTTTCAAGCCATAATGGTTTAATACTTCTTTTAGTGTGAGCTTGCTTTTAATCTCGGTGATTTCCATGCGATAAATTTTTCTTGCGATATTTTCAACTGCAAATCTATTTATAAATTCACTATTTCGCAATCAATATTTAATCTTAATCGCAACTAATTGCATAAAATTCACTTTATCGCTACTTTTGCTTATCCATTAAAAACAGTCTGATATGAGTTTAGGTACAACAATCAAGAGCATTAGAGAGCAAAAAGGCATGTTACAGAAGCAAGTAGCGGCTGAACTCAATATTGGCAACACCAACTACAATAAACTGGAAAACGGCAACAGAGAGCCTTCTGTAAAGGAATTACAACTACTTAGCGAACTCTTTGACATGAGCGTTGACCAAATTCTGAACTACGAAGGAGAGCTGCCCAAAGAAGTTACTGTAAAAGATAAGAAGGGATTTGAGCAGTTGAACATGATTAATCAACTGGACGAGGAAGATAAAAGCACAGTATTCAAAATCATTGACACCATGCTTACCAAAAAGAAGTTCAAAGACTTCTTCAATAAAAATGTAGCGGCTCTTTAGAGCATAAAAAAGCCCGATCTAGTCGGGCTTTGGTTTGTAAATTAAAGACAGTTATTTCTGCTCAACTAGATTGAAGGATTTCATTCTCCAACTAGTTTTCTCTTTTTCAAAAGAACTGGTAAATACAATTCCCTCTAGTTCATACTTAAAAATCATTTCAATGATTGATTCAGAACGATTTATTTCAACAATTTCAATCACTGAACCTTCAGCTTTCTTTGTGCCTATTAATTCAGCTTGATAGTCAAAACATTTGACTTTTTTATTTAATACTGATTTATCGGCTTCTAACAAAATCCATATCGGTAATCTTTCAGAAAGTTCAAAGTGATAATATGGGAGTAGTTTTTCAGAGTTAATTGATTGCTCAATTAAAGAAATAATTACAGAATCAACTTTCGAGTTTGTATTCTGCTCTACAGGGTGAGAATACTTTGCTGTATCTACAATACTTTTATGATTTGCTGAACCACAAGAGGTCATAAAAATCATAAAAACTGTAACCATACTATGACTGAGTAGTACCATTATTTCTTCTTCTTAAAAAACTTCTTACGAGCACTTTTCATGTTCGTTTCGTCAACTACAACACCGAATGAAGCTTTTTCCATTTTACTCCCTTCTTCGCCTGGGTAATCTTTACCATTTTGATCATCCCCCCTGTGAGTGTCTTCATGTAAAATAGTTACCCCTGTTAAGAACTTGTAATCCTTCTTATCCTCCCCTTTTGCTTTGTCTTGTTTTTCAAGAAGTTTCGCATCTATTCTCAATTCATTGGAGTTGCTATTGGGTGTAAACTCTCCATATGCACCTTTAAGATTTGCTACTTTAAGTAAAGGCCCTTGTCCATTCTTCAAGTCTGCTTTTAATTGCTTGGCATCAAGCTGACCATATTTTAACATAGCTGCTTGCACGCCTTCCCTTCTTACAAATCGTCTTACTTGTCTTATCCCTTGTTTTAATGCTCTTCTCTGCTGCCTTGTTGCATTTGGGTCAATTTCAAACTGACCATCAGGATCAACATATTTTATAGGGTTATCAAAGAAGGCACGGTAGGGAGACCAACCTGGTGCATCAGCTGCTTTCGGGTCAACATTCCATCTACGCCCTAAACGACTATCATACTGCCAAAACATAGCCGTGTAACTGTTGCCTGAACCTGCCACTTCATCATCACGTTCTAAACCTGTGAAACCATATCTATATGCACTACTATCACTCCTTGTACCAATCTCCATACCAAAGGGGTAGTAGTCACTTCTACTCAACACCTCCGCTTGAAAACCCTCAGTCATCGTATCTTGTGGCCAGAGTTTTCTATCTGAGATAACAGCGTGGACATTGCCAAGATGGTCGGTAATTTCATACCCTTTCCCACCCAATTTTCTGCTGTATAGATTATCTCCATCATTTCTGTTGGAGCTCGCTTGCATCGTCCCTAAACGTCTACTACCATAGATATCATACGTTCTAGGCAACATGTATTTGGTAATAGAAGAACAAGCAGGCATGCTGTCGAATTTTATTCCAAACCTGCTCTCTAACTCCGCAGCATACAATAGTGGATTGTAATGGGGAAAACCATCGAAACTTAGCTGTAAACTGTCGTAATAATAGGCTTGTTTGATCACTTTCTTTGGTAAATAGGTACTGTAATAATTCACTAAACTCGCTGTGCTTTCTGTTTGAAGCAATAAATTTAAGGAAATACTTTCTAATTCCAAGAAAGCGTTCTTCACAAAATTATTATTCACGTGCCGTAGCATGGCAGCTTTCACAAATGGACGGGCTGTTCCGCTTAAAAAATAATTGGTGGATGTGTTCAATTGCCCGCTAGTAAAATAGCCACTAAAAATAGCTCGGATGTTAGCACTAACTTCAGGTACAAACAACCATTTTGCAAGTAACTCTCCACCTGTATCGGCCGTCCATTTCACAAAAGAACCTGGTTTGTAAGCACCCAATTGTCCTTTATTGATTTGGCCTTCATCAATAAAAAACATTTGCCACAATAGCGCATTCATCTGCTCAGCATTATCGGGCTGCATCCAGTTAAGCGCATCATAGAAAAATTGTATATTCCCAATAGAATTCAATACATCATACAAATCTCCATCATTAAATTCTACCATTAACAACAAGGCATTAATCATGCGCATTATTTCCTGTGTTGTTGCATTTTCAGTTTGGCTTTGAAGGTGATTGTTTTCCAAATCTTGCATCAAGCTAATCAACAAGCTCAAAGCATAATTCGGGTCGCTTATAGCGGTTTGTAAGTCATAGTATTGCCCAGAAGTAAGTTCCAACACATCCATCACAAAAGACATGTTATCGAAAATAGAGGCAATAACACTTCTGTTGTGAAGGTAAAATTCTAATTCATAGCTATCGCCACCACCGTAGACAAGGTCATAATTATCATTTATATCAGCGTAAAAATCAAAAATGGTACCTGAAATGATTAAATACTGAATGGCTGCTTCGTTGCGGTCGTTCATTAGTGATACAAAAAGGCTTAAATTATCATTGTATAAAAAATCGGCATAAGCAGTGGGGTTTGCATTTATCAATCGATTGCGGGCTTGTGGTACAAAATTTAAATAATCTTCCAAGCTCATGCAAGCTATAATTGTGTCCCTAATTCCATTAATAATTGGCAATAAAGCTGTTGCTTCATCCCACAACTGATCTTTTCGGCTAAAGTCTTCTACCAAAAACCAAAATACGCTATCGGCAGTTACAGAATCCATCGCCATTTGAGTATAATCCAAATAGGAATGAGAATATTGGTAATAATGCACACCTGTGCTGTCATCTCCTAAAAATAAATTACAATCTCTCTCATCATACGTACTCATAATATTGCCCTGAGCATCCCGTATGTAATAAGTACTTTTTACATAATACCTGCCTTCTTCCATAAATGTAACACGCTTTTTAATGCGGTTGCCCATAGGGTCATAATCAAAGTAAAGGTTGTTGCGTTCTCTATTTGGATGATTGCGGATGATTTTTTTCACTTTTCCATTCGGATACCATCCAATGTAACATATATCTTCAGAAACATCAGCAGTTAAATTTCCGATTTTATCATAGCTGTAATTGTCGGCTAATTGATTGTCAATATCGTTGTCAAATGCATCAGGGTCTACAGTATCTACTACGTGGGTGAGTTGGTCTGTGCCTTGAGCGTAGTGGTAGACAAAGTCATCCATATGGCGCTCAGCTTGTCCATCAAATCGCTGTAAATGAGTAAGGTTTCCACTTGGATCATAATTGTAAAAGGAAAGATAGCCTGCTGCTAAATCTCCCAACCAGTTAAGGCTTGTTTCATCAATTGATTTTTCTCGCATGGAGCGTAAGCGGTTCAATTGGTCGTATTTAAATTGCTTGCCATAGCTCATGCTTTGGTTGTGCAAGCTAATGGCAGAAATATTACCATTGTAGAGGTCGGAAATTTCAGATACAGTATCGGCGTTGGTTAAAAAGCCAGAATTACTACCAATTGGATTATAATCAAATTGATTGTAATGGAGTGCCATTCCAAATGCATCGGCTGCATAGGGGTTATTTTTATTGAAATCATCGCCCATATCGGCATTTTTATGTCCTGCATTTATGGTTTTTAGCCACCCTTCTAAGGTATAGGCATAGTCAATTCCCTGCACCTTGTTTTGTCCGATAACTGTTCTTGCCAATGGACCGTGAAGGTAATATTCATAGGTAGCATCTTGGTCCCAAATTATTCCGTCTCTACTGCTTTTTGCTTCTATTATTCGGTTTTCAGCATCGTATTTATATTTGTGATGAAAAGCTTCAGCTGTTCCCAATTGATAGTGTACTTGCAACATGTTGCCACTAATCACATCATAGGTGTAATCCAAGCGTTTAAAACGATGAAAAGTATTGTCAATAGCTCCTTCTTGATAAAAATCATTGATAAGGGTTTTTACATTGCCTGTTGGGTCGTAACTGAAATGTGAGGCATATGCCCAATTTTGAAAGTTGCTGTTGCTATCTAATTTTGGATAATAAGCACTTGTAGCCACTCGATTGCGCAAATTGCGTTGTACAAAATCATTGGGCAGCACAGCGATGGATTCGTCATAAAAGTTTTTGACTACATCATTGCGTGAATGATTGTGAATCAATTCATCCAAGCTAATTAAGGAATCACCCAATAGTTCCAATACAATGAAAGCGTGAATTTCACCCCAAGATTTATCCCTTAGCGTATCTAGTCGCACTTCACCTGTTTCTATAATTCTGCTGAGTTCATCGTACCTGCTGTAGCTAAATTTATTGAGTTCTTGTTGCTTGGCATTGCTAGAAAGCACCATTCTGCCCGACTGGTCGTACCAAAAATAAGAGGTATCGCTATTGGGCGTAACTTGTCGAATAACCTGATTGTCGGTATTGTATTTATAGGTTGTTTTCTTGCTGTGATTGGGAAAGACTCCTTGTCCGATGTTGTTACGGAAATTCGCAATTTTAGTGGTAGAATCTGCTGTGTATTCAAAGTCGGTATCAAATCCTCCTGGAGGGATGGTCATCACTAAATTGTCCGCTTGGTCATAGTAATAAAGCGTAAAGTGACGTTCAGGATTTTCAAACGAAAACAGCATTTCTCTGTCTCTAATAGCCTTGTTGCTAGATTGATTTGTACAAAATGCAATGTAATTATTTTTAAAGGTATTACCTAAACTGTCGAGGTATTCCTGATACCTTACATGAGCAGTAATAATAGCATCATAATACTTTAAATCTTCACACCTCTCACTAAGTGGTAGTTGTGGACCTCCCATTGTTTCGGTTAACACTACTTTTGATAGTTTTTCGGCTCCGCTTATTGGGATTGATTTACTTGCAAGTAAACTGTAGTTACGCTGCCTGTGCTCAAAACCCATTCGAAAATACTTCATTTCATCTTCTTGAAAAACTGGATATATCGTATCGAAAGGATAAACATCAGTATGGCTATAGTATAAATTATCAGGAATGTAATGCACGTAGAAATCTTGATAAAAAGTAGAATCAGAAGCGTTCAATGTTCTAATCCAAATGGTACCCTCAGAATAGATATAAACTCTATCAATCAAAAGATTGGAAAGATTAGCTACGCTGCGATATTGGTCTACAAACAACTTGTTGGCATAGCCATATCCAATAGAAGTTAAGTCTAATTCTGTTGAAATTTCTGTAAGTAAATAATTAAAAGTATCTGCTACCGCATTTAATGCAGCTTGCCCACCTTCAAAAAAGTATAAATCATTCTGGCTGTTCTCATAGTCTACTTCTCCAAATCCTACACAGGAGTAAGCTGGGTTTATTGTGTCGTAACTCTCCGCTGCTAAATAAATATTTAATAATCGAATTAAGCTATCCTTGCTTATTTCTTTATAATTTACATCTTGTGGATTATCAATTACTACTTCCCTTATTTCCAATTCACGTTCAGATATTCCTGTAATTACAGAATCTCCAAATATGCTGATGGTGCTATCATGCGTATTTCCGATAATGAAGGTATAATAATCCAAGAAACTCAAATTCATTGCTAACTGACTATTTAAAATATTTGCGAATTTCTTTTGAGCTACATTGCTTATGTCTATATCTGCATATGAAGTAATTGTTGGTAGTGGATGAGCACTTGAGTACTGGCTAGTATACACTCCATAAGGCACTAAAAATTCACTGTAAGTGTAATATTCTTTAAGCTTTTTACAGCCGTAACGAGGCACTTGAAAGTTTCCTGAATCACGTTGCAAAAACATAAAACTTCGTTGCAGTGAAGCAAGATTAACGAGAAAAAGGTCGCAGTTTGAAATTATATTTTGTACTTCTGCAAATGTAGTGGTATCAAAATAATGAAAAGGATTGCAAACAAAAGCAGAGTCATTGAAAATGGAAACAAATACGGCAGAATCCTCCCCATAAGTAGGGTCTTGATAATCTCCATAGCAATTATTTGCTTTCAATAACTCAAGTACTTGGTTGGCGAGTGTTAGTCTCAAAGTATCATATTGTGGGTCACTACCATTCCCACCTTGTGTTTCGTTAACTCCAACTTTGTTTTGAAAAGCAAGCAAAGAGTCAAGTTCTGCTTTATGTCTTTTTCTTGTAGGGTAAAATCGGCTATAAGGAGTATTCCATACAAACTCTTCTAAATCGTTAATACAACCTAAATTAATAGGTAAACATCCAGGTTCTAATGTATCAGGGGCTGGGTCACTTGGTTCGCTCCCATAAGAAATAATGATGTAGCCCGAAGTATCAGTTTTGATACTACAACTGTCTGGGTCAGGATCAATTTTATAAATAGATGGGTCAACACACACCAAACTACTTAACATATCTTCTAAGATTGCATCTCTAACAGTAAGGTAAACCCCTTTAAAGCTTCCCCACACCAAACTTTCCTTATTCTTATCGTTTAGCGTATCGTACACTAAGTAAATTGCTTTAATTGCTTCGTATAAACTAACAGTTGGATTTGAAATATCTCCTTCGCAACCATAGAATAAATTATCAAAATATAGTTGATAAATAGCTGCTTTATTAAAATCATCAAGTTGCGGTAAACAAGTATCTCCTCTTACAAAATGATTAAAAATTGGCATTGAATAATAAGCAATCCCATCATCTTTAAGTTCAGTACAATGATGGTTATAATACTCAACACTGTCAGTAGGGTCAATATACCTTAATGCATCATCAAAGTGAAATAAGACTTCCTCAGCACGAAATGTTAGAGTAGAGTCATTGTTATACGATTTATAGGTATATGCAGTATCATCCCAATAAAAGTTAAGGGTATCCTTATTAAATAAACCTGCATGGTCACCCATTGCTATAAATTCTTCTAAACTATTGCTCTCCTCCAATATTAAATCGAATGTTTCATATGTAGAAAATTTATCTAAACAAATTTGATATTGGCAATAGTTAGGGTGAACCTTCACCAGACTTTCAGCAATTAAGTTTCGATTTTCATAATAAACATCATAATCCCCATTACCACGATAAAACATATTTTCCATCGCTAAATTAAAACCACCTCTGTCTTTATAACAATCATCATCAAAAAAACTTCTACATCCAAGAGTCGAAGAAACTCTATCATAAATTTTTCCGAAGTAGTCATCATCTAAAGAGATGTTTTTCACAAAATAACCATCGGGTAATAAAAAATCTTTTCGTAAATTCTCATAAATAAATCCACAAAAATCTTTAGCCTCTTTTTCATTATCCACCATACATTGTTCAAAAGGAGTTTTATTTAATTGATCGTTTTCAAAATAAGTGTAATCTAAAAAACCACATTTATCATCTTCTAAATAAACTGCTGCATCTTGCTCTAAAAGTGAGTCAGTTATCAATTCTAGACTTTTTACAAGGGTATAACTCTTTCGTGCAGATAGTCCAATGACTAACTCATCGCCAATGATACTAGCTGAATAATTTTCATCAACAGAATCTATGACATCAATTTGAAAGCTATCAACTAAACAAAGACCATCTTCCTGAAAATCCACAAGCGAATCACTTACTTGCAACACTAACTTATTTTCTTCATCAATTATTTGGAGGGTAAACTTGTAACGACAATCAAAGCAAATAGTTGAATTTCCACAAGCGATAAATGGGTCTATCTTAAAGTTATATTCAAACCTATAGTTTGAACCAACTGCTACATAAAAAGGAAATGATAACTCAAATCTATGCTCTGACTCCTTGTATTGCTCAATCCCATAGGTTAATAAATTTTCCGTCATTAAAACGGCAACAGTATCTATTCCAAACATTTCCGAACGTCCTTCTGCAACACCCGCCACTGATGAAGCTACTACTCTGTTTTTAATGTCTTTATATGCTACAGACATCAAGCCATTTTGGTCAATTGTATAGTCTTTCTTGTAAAAAGCTATTTCTCCCAAATTACTTCCAAATAATCTTTCAATTTCTCCTCGCAATGGTCTGGCATAAGCAAATTGAGTGCCTTTGGTAGCATTATTTGCTTTGTCTGAGCCAAGTCCATATTGGGCTTTAAGTCTTCCTGAGCCGTCCGTCATATATTCTAATCTGGTGTATGGGTAACCATCTGCATCAGGTATAAAGGCGGAAAAATCAGATGTGCTCAACAATGTATTTTCCACCGAGTAGTAATTAGAAGCTCCAACACTATCCGAGGTTAAACTTTCAGCTGTAGAGGAAAGCAAACCATCATATTCAGTTTTTAATAACTTATTACTTGTTTTTTTGTTTATTCCAAATTGATAGGAGATATCCTGTGATTCAACCAGTGGTGTTGGTAAAACATTAATTACTGCTTCACCATTGTAGTCATAATAGTTTTCCATACTGACCACCGTGGATTGAAATCCTGCTTCTTCTAGTGATGTGTTTATAATTGTCGTTTTATCATTATATATTATGGTGTTTGTCTGTCGACCCCTGTTTGAACCATCAAAATAGTTTACTACTTCCTTCTTCTTACCATCCGAAGTATAATTCCCACGGTATTGCCAATTTATAGCGCCTACTGCATCATTTGTTGAATTGTCTATCATTAACAAGTAATCTTGGCTGCCAACACTAAGTGAACCTTTATCATCTAAACTCCAACTTCCATATTTATACTTATTTAAAATTGCCGTGCTGTCTGAATTGAGAACTGGACGCTTTGTTCTACCTCTTACCACTATAAATCCATTGCTGTGAAGAAGGTTAAGTGGCAAGAAGTTATTCTCGGTTATTAATCGAACAGCATTCTTTGTAAAATCATAATTCAATGAGGTTACAGTACTAGGATTCTTAAACGGTATATGTATCCATTCAATTTCATAAGAACTTGGATTTTTTATTTCATCCCACTTAATTACAGCTTCGTGTTTCTTTATTTCTACTGTGGGTTCTGAAGAATTATGAAGGTAAAATTTGGGAGAAATAGCTAAACTAGATGGAAAAAAATACCGACCTCTTTTTACAGATATGGAAAGCGATATTCCTTTTAAATATTCTTCTGAAGCAATTAAACTTAACTGATTTTTGGCTGCTGCTAAACGAACTTTCTTTAAAACATCAAAATCCAATGGACTTGCTTGCTTTTT
>CAXBCF010000031.1:0-28534 GCA_963973975.1 uncultured Flavobacteriales bacterium | reverse complement strand
ATCCTGAGCCAGGATCAAACTCTTCGTTGTAATTATAAATTTAATGTTTTGCTTAGGATTCGTTTCTCAAAGTATTTATGAATAAAAACTTAAGGTATTTACCTTTTTCTTCTTTACTTCAATCTTTTCAAAGAACATTCAACTTGCGTTGATTCTTAATATTTTTTAGAGTAATTAAACTCTTAAAATCTTTTTAAATAACATCCCATTTATTTGGGGGTGCAAACTTACAACAATTTTTAATTCTGCAAGCTTTTTTGAAAATTATTTTGAAAACTTTTTTTCTTTCAAAAACAACCCCTAAAACGGGGCGGCAAATGTACAATAAAATTTTATTATAAAACTTTATTTTTAAGTAAAAATATTTTCTTTTTTAACACCACCCCTCTAGTAATTTCGGGACGACAAAAGTAGTTAAGTTAATCTTAACAAAACGCAAAAAGAATGCATTTTTTTAAATTATTTTTGACCGAATTGATTATCATTTGATTAAGGATTACCCAATGCTACATTTAGTACCTGACCATTGAAAAAACGACCACCTTTTAATGCAAAATCGGCAATGTATTCTCCCATTTCTGATGGAGACAAGGGTGCTTTGAAGTCTGGAAAGGCCATTTTCAACATTTCAGTTTGAACTGCACCCAAGGCAAGGGCATTCACATTGATGCCTTTCTCCTTAAATTCTACGGCTAAACATTCACTTAAAATCGATAATGCACCCTTAGAAGAACTATAAGCCGATAAGCCTGTAAACTTACTGCTTCCCTGAATTCCCCCCATACTTGTTATGTTAACTATGTGTGAACCTCTCACAAGTTTTGGTAAACATACCTGAATTAAATTGACTGAAGTAACAACATTACTGCGGTATTGATCTATAAAGTCTTCAGAACTTGTTTCTTCAAATGGCTTATTGATTAGTTGACCTGCATTGTTAATAATACAATCTATTTGCGACCAAGCTCCAATTAGAGCATTTAGTCTCGATTTCAAATCAGTATTCATTAAATCAATTCCTAATACAGTAATAGCTGAATTGGCTTTTTGTAATTGCAATAACTGATCTTCACTTCTAGCTATTGCTAAAACATTATGTCCTTGCTTACATAATAATGTTGCAACTTCTAATCCTATTCCTCGGCTTGCACCACTTATAATTACATTCATAGCTTTATTTTACTTTATAATCCCTTTTGTTTAATTGGTATTGATAGTATTTCATATATATGTCTGCGAATTTAGCGGTATTAAATATTCGATTATAATTAATTGATCTAATTCTTTTATTAAAACCATTTAAGCTTCTTTGGGTTTAAATTTGTCGAATAAAACAATTCACTATGTTTACTAAAGGTAGAATCATATTTGCAATCTTCTTTCTTATTGTTTTTATAGGTTATTTAATATGGGCCTATCGTAAAGACATTGCCAAAAACCCGAAGTACTTTAAAGGTAGCTTTAAAATTCTACTTGCTATAATAGGAATATATGCTGCTTACTTTATTTTAACTCGCTTGGTATTGTAATTCGCTCTAGCAAATCTGCAAATTCCTTTAGGATCATTCCAGTTGCACCCCATATAATATGTTGTTCTAATTGGAACCCTTTCACATCAATGTATTGTTCACCAACTGAAACACTGCAAGCTTTCAAAGATTGATCTCCCACAAAATTGGAAATCGGACATTCAATGATTGCTTTAACTTCTGAGGGTTGTGGCACAAATGAGGGCAATTCTTTTTGAAAAGCAACAAATGGATGTACGAGGTAATTGCTAGGTGGTATATAGATAGGTGTCAAACTTCCTAACAGTTCAATTGAGGCTGGATCAGCGGCAATTTCTTCATTTGCTTCTCTTATAGCTGCAGCGGCTATACTTTCATCAAAGGTTTCGAGTTTCCCTCCTGGGAAAGCAATTTGCCCACTATGCACTCCTTTATATATGGGTCGTTTTATAAATACTGTGTGTAGTTGGTTATTCTTTGGGTAGATTAGTAGCAAAACCGCACTAATTCTAGCACTCTCTTTTACGTTTCCTAATTGGTCGATGGGTTTTCGATGCTGCATGACCTTGCTATGAGATAGAATTCCCGGCAAAGGCAAATCCAATTGTCGCTTTAAGTCAAGTTTAAATTGGTCTAGCATTATAGTTTGTTATTCAGGATAGATAAATTTTGCTTCTTTCCAATTGTAGTAAAATACATTTCCTTCTTTATGCAGTTTTAGAATGAATGCAATATCACTCTTTTCTATCAATTCGAATTCATTCAGCAAGATACCTTCTAAGCGCTTATTCAAAAGTCCTTTTTTGCCATCTAGTTCAATCAAAAAGCCTAAAGTGTCAAAAGAAACGATTGAATGAAAACTAGGTTCAATAATGTATTTTCCTTTTTCATCAATCACACCCCACAGAGAATCCTCTTTCACTAATCCTCCTTCATTATAAAAACTAAAGGCGTCATCATATTTATAAGAAACAATTAGTTTCGAGTTTTGATTCATAAATCCCCATTTACCTTTCTTCTTCACTGCAATCAAATTATTTTGATCATACTCTTTTATGTCTTCAAAAATTGCAGGAACTATTTTGGACCCTGATGAGTCAATAATTCCAAACTTGTCCTTGTAAAAAAACTTGGTGTAGCCCTTTTTAAATGTTCCCCATGTCAAGGCTTCTCTTCTAAAATCAAATTCAATAGGAATTTTAAGCTCACCAATTCGGTCAACGTATCCGTATTTTCCATTCTGAACAACCATGAACAAACCTTTTCCAAACTCTCCGATGTGATCGTAATCAAACTCGAGTTGAATTCCACCATTGGTATTGAGCAATCCAAATAGGCTATCTTTTTGGGCTCTACAAACTCCATTGTTATTAAACGGTTCTAGCCAATTGTATTCAAACGGTATAACAGTTTTGCCTTTTGAGTTAATCATCCCCTTCATGCCATTCATTTCAACTAAAGCAAACCCTTTTTCAAAATCAGTTGCATATTCAAGATTCATTGGGATGCTTAACTCGCCTTTCTTATTGATAAAACCATAAGCTGTTTCATTAGCTACAAGTGCTAAGTCAGACTTAAAATTTCCAACTAGATCATATTTTAAAGGAATAATAATTTTATTGGTTCTGTCAATCATCCCAAAAAGATCATCTTTCGATACAATTGCAAATCCACCATTAAAGGATTCACCGTCCTCATACTCTAATGGAATTATTTCTTCTCCAGATTTATTGATGTATCCGAGTTTGCCATTTAAAACAACTAGAGCCAATCCTTCAACAAAGGGTTCTACCCAATTGTACTTGGCTTCAATCATTACTTTACCATTTATATCCATAAAGCCCCATTGATTATTTACCTTGAAAGGCAAAAACTGCATGGCAGCTAGTCGCATGTCTTGTTTCAAATCATCAATAAATGGATAATCCGGGTAGTTTATTTTAAACTCCAAGATTTTCTCAGGACTGTAATCGGCTGTGTAAAGCTTATAGATATTTCTCCAAGCCTCATTCACTTTAGGATGTTTTGGATTTTCCTTTATAAATTGGTAATAGTTTTCTTGATTTTTGACTTTAGTATAGTATGCATACACTGAATCTAAAGCAGCTTGCACGAAAGGACTTTCTGGGTATTTTTTAATAAAGTAATTGTAATCCGCAGCTTTCCCACCAGATGTATGCTCAATAAACAATCGCTCCTCAAAGCGATTCTTAGCTTCAATAACTTGTTTAGCATTTGGATATGAAACGAAAAAAAGCTGGTAAGCAAGCGCTGTGTTTTTTTCTTTCGCTGCTTCAAAGTTTAACTCATCTCTTCGATCTTCAGCCAAATCTCTATAGTCGGAATCTAGGTGACTTTGGTAATAAGCATCAAAAACTTCACTCTTCTGAGAACTTTTGATAGCGATGTATTTATTTCGATCGATGCTGTCTTTTAAATTCTGAATTGCCATCGAATCAACTTTGAACTTCAACAGCTTATCTTTTTCTTTTTCACTTATAGTCTTATAGCTAGACTCAGCTACTAAAATGTATTTATAAGAAGAGTCGAGGTTGTAGAATGGATTATCGTTTCTATAGAAAATAGTACTTATACCAAAAGCGGCAGCTGCAGGGTCTTTCTCTATGGCTTTTTCAAATAACTCTTTTGCTTTGAAGTAATCATATTTATCTAAAGCATCAAAGCCTTTCGACAATTTTCCAGCCCAAGAATAGCTTGTAATTAATAGAACAACAAGCAATACCGATATTTTTTTCATAGTTTTATAAAGATTTCAAAAGTATTGAAACAAAACTTTTGATAGTGAATTACGTCTACTTATTTCAAGACAATGAATATGCCAACCTATAAATTAGCGTCATTTTTTGCACTATTTATCTTTTTGACATTTACAAGATGTACTGAAAAACCGGACAAAATTGTTTTGGACAGTAGTACTCCAATGTACGATCTACTCGAAATTCAAGCAGCAAATGAAATAAGAGCACTGGTTGATAATAGCACTACCAGTTACTTTATCTACAAAGGAACTCCAATGGGTTTTGAATATGAATTGCTTGCACGTTTTGCAAAAGCCATCAAAGTTGAACTCAAAGTAATCCCAATCAAAAATTTGGATTACATCATTGATTCACTTTTAGAATACAAAGGTGACATAATTGCTGCCAATCTAACAGTTACTCAAGAACGCAATAAGCAGGTGGCTTTTTCTGAACCTTTAATTCGTTCAAAACAGGTATTGGTTCAGCGCAAGAAATCACATATAGAACAAGAAGCAGCTATCTTCATTAAATCACCAACAGAACTTATCGATAAGGAAGTTTATGTGCGAAAGAATTCATCTTTTTACAGAAGGTTGATGCATTTATCGCATGAAATTGGAAGTTCAATTGAAATTCGGGAAGTTTCAGGCGAGGTAACCGTTGAGGAGTTGATTAAAAAAGTATCGGAAGGCGAGATTGACTATACGGTGGCTGACGAACATGTCGCTAAAATCAATAAAGCATATTACAGAAACATCGATATCAATACACCAATTAGCTTAGAACAAAAAGTTGCTTGGGCAGTAAGAAAAGAATCTTCAGATTTATTGATTGCTTTAAACGCATGGCTGAGAAAATTTAAGAAAACGACAGACTACCGAGTCATCTATTTAAAATACTTTGGCAATACGATGCTCTATAAAAATCGAGTAAACAGCAGTTATTTTACTAGAAAAAGTGGTGTATTGAGTCCGTTTGATGAATTGATCAAAGAATATTCCTCGACAATTGGTTGGGATTGGAAATTATTAACGGCTTTAATTTATCAAGAATCTCAGTTTGACCACAGTGCTGAGTCTTGGGCTGGCGCAAATGGATTAATGCAATTAATGCCTGCGACTGCCGAAGAATACGGAATCGATTCAATAGGTAGTCCAGAAGAAAACATTAAAGCGGGAGTCAATTATTTAAAATGGCTAACTATTCAGTTCACTGAAAAAGTTAAAGACAGTGTTGAGCGAGTCAAATTCATTTTAGCAGCATATAATGTGGGCTTAGGTCATGTATTTGATGCAATGCGTTTGGCAGAAAAGAACGGGAAAAATCCTGAAAAGTGGGAAGGAAATGTGGCAGAAATGCTTCTTTTAAAAGCCAAGCCCGAATATTACAACGACCCTGTGGTACATTATGGTTATTGTAGAGGAAGTGAACCTTATAAATATGTGAAGGAGATTTTTAGTCGATTTGAGCATTATCAAAACATCATACAAGGCAATGATTCTAAACTGCTATCCGAAGTGAACTAGTAAAATGTATATCAGAAGTAGCAATACAATCAAACCAAGCAAACTTCCAAACACTGCTCCCAAAATATCAATTAGTAATACGATTACCAATAAGATAATTAGAATCAATAGCACTGCCAATACAATATCTTTCCAAGGCCAATCTGAGGGATCATTTTCCCACCAATCTTTGCTAACGAATGTTGTTGAAGAGAAATCTTGAAACTGAAGTTGTGGACTCAAAACAAGGTTTCCCGCTTGCAATTCTGATGCTTTTGGCTGAATAACTTTTGGTGCTTTAACCTTTACAGGCTTATTCTCAATTTCACTTTTCTTATTTGAAGATTCTATGCTTACAAGTTCTTTTTCTGGATTAATATTTGATTCTATAGTAATAGCTGTTTTATTCAGTTTTACTGGTTTAGCAGCACTTACTTCCTGATTCTTTACTTTATTTGATTTATTTAAATGAGCTCGATACTTATTCTTTTGAAAATTGTTCGATTCGATGTTTTTTACCATCGAACAGCTTGCTAAAAACAAAACTGACAGCAGTAAAAAGGTAGCTTGATAGATTAACTTTTTCATAAAATTGAACGATTACTTTTAAGAAAGGCTTTCTTTCACAAATTGAGCAATCAGTTTTCCATCAGCTTTTCCTGCTAAAACTTGATTTGCCTTTCCCATTACTTTGCCCATATCAGCCATTGATGAAGCTCCAGTTTCTTGAATAATTTTTTGAAGTTCTTGTTTTATTTCATCAGGTGAAAGTTGAGCAGGAAGGTATTGTTCAATGATTGCAATTTGATCTAACTCATCTTTTTCAAGCTCAGCTCTTCCTTCTTTATTATAAATCTCAGCAGCATCTTTTCGTTGTTTTACCAATTTTTGAAGCATTTTAAGCTCAGCTTCTTCTCCAGAAGCATTAGGAGATTTATCAGAAGCAGCTAAAAGTAGCGCAGACTTTATCGCTCTTAGTGATTCTAAGCGAACTTTATCTTTTGCCTTCATGGCAGATTTAATGTCTTCGTTAATTTGTTCGGTCAAATTCATAGGGCTTATTTTTTGAGTAAAATTAATGGTTTAGTTTGGTTTTTTAACCTAAAACCCTTCCATCATAAAGCTTGATTTTTCCAGATAATGTTGATCGGGAAAATAAATAAACAAACAAGTACCTTCTTTGGTAAGGTTTATTATTTCTTTGTGAATACCCATTGGAATGGCAGGACAACCTTCGCTATTTCCCAAAGTTCCATGTTTCTTGAGGTAATCAGCTGTTGCATAATCTGCTCCGTGCAACACCACATAGCGTTCTTTTGCATTGGAATTAAACCCTCGCTCAATTCCCCTTAATCGAAGTGAGAGACCATTTTTACCAATGTAAGTATCCTCGGTGATGTAAAACCCTAAGCTACTTTTATGAGAATTTATTTGATTGGAAAAATCCAATGCATACTCTTTCCCAGAATTTTCTCCGTGAGCCACTAAAGTATGGTACAAAATAGCTTTATTCTTCAAATCAATTACCCAGAATCGCTCTTTGTTAGATGGAATTCGAAAATCAACCAAGCTGAGTATGTCTTTTTGATTGGTGAGCAATCCACTCAATTTTAAATCGATGTAGCCAAGGTAAGCCCTCTCAAATAATTCAAAATCAGGCTTAACAGCTCCCTTCAATTCTTCATAAATTGAACCTAAGTAATGCGTAGTTGTATTTTTCTGTTTATTGCCTGCGCTAACAAAGAAAAATAAAACGCCCAATAAAGAAATGGATGTTAGCTGTTTTCTTAATAATGTAGATATCTGTTTCATAGCATTCAGCCGACTCAAAATTTTGACTTTATAGGTAGTTTTTATTTTAGAAACTATATAATAGAATACAAGCTTATAAGTTTTGGAGCAAAATACATTAGAAAATGTGACTTTTAAATTAAGGAATTTAGAAACTCTTCCACAAAGCTATGTTGAAGAATGAAAATTTCTAATTTACAAAATCGTATTTCATTTTCTTAATTAAAAACACAAGTGTCCGAAAAAAAATATTTTTAAAAATCGGATGTTGATTTTTAAGCTGTCCCTAGAATTTGTTTTTTGGAAAATGAAATAAATTCTTAGAGAAACCGAGAAGCTTCCATCTGTGATGGAAGATCACTCGGCTGAACTTAGGATTTATAAAATTTGGAAAAAATAAAAATTCAAAGGACGAGTTTTTTTTGTTTCGTTTTTTTCACGGCGAAAAAAATGAAAAATATACATTTTTAAAAAGAACCCCCATTGATTTAAATAGCTCAATTAAAATAGTTTTATTTTTAAAAAATTATTTAAAATCAAGTAGTTAAATCGATAAAATTTTGTAATATTAGATTAATATATTGCTTTTATCGGGCAACAATGAATTAAAAACTAAAAATTCGTAATTAACTTCCTCATTGCTTCACCACCTTTGAACTTGTAACAGACCCATCCACCATTCGCAATCGAATAAGATAAATGCCAGGAGAACCTTCAATGTTTAAAACAGTTTCGGATGAACGATTTGGTTGAATTTCCTTGATTAATTTACCTTGTATATTGAAAAGCTGAATGCGTTCTAATTGTTCATGCTCAGTAATAAAAATCGATCCATTTGTTGGATTTGGATACAGCTTAACTTCTTGTTTTTTAATTTCAGTTGTTTCAAGACCAACAATAACATTACATTGATAAGAGCTGTTTGGATAAATCGTAACTCCATTTTCCTTGGTGCATTCAACACCCAACAAATTACTATAATTACAAGAATAGTAATTTTCCAACAGTGACTGTGTGCTTCCAATGCCTTCGATAATATAAATATCATTAAACCCACTGATAGGACAATGTCTTAAAGCATAGCGCTTACGCCATACCCCCCCTAAATTAACTGAATCTATTGCAACAACAGTAATCGTATCTTGAAAAAGTCTATTGACACTCGGGTCATACTTATAGCCAATTGGCAAGGTATCTCCTACACTTAAGTTAAAATCATACAATAGTGTGTCCAAGGTATCACCTGGTGGAACAAACCATACCTTTTTATTGACTGAATCATTTCGAAAAGCACCAAAATAAAGGTTATAATGCATTGTAAAACTTCCAAGGGGGTGACAATTTGGAGGATTTCCTACAGGATGAAGCTCTTTTTCATGAGCAACCAATGTATGATAGGTTAGACCATTTATGATTGTATCATCGACTATTGAAATATCAAAAATACTACAGCCAACTGATTCTTTCCAAGAAGCATTGCTTGTTGGAAAAGGCACATAAGCCTGTGCTACTAAAAAGTGGACTGAGAATAATAGAATTAAATAAAGTAGTGTTTTTTTCATAATTGTAGTTTTTATCACTCCTCCTAACCTCCAAAAGGTTAAAACTTTTAGACGGGTGAAATTTATTGTTTAATAATCTTTGTTGAGCTTATGCTCCCATCTTCCATTTGAAAACGCAAAAAGTACATGCCAGGCGAGCCTTCAATATTTACCATGGTTTCCGATGAACGATTGGGTTGTATTTCTTGAAGCAACTGCCCTTTCAAATTAAAAAGCTGAATGCGAACCAAGTCCTTGTTTTGCGGTATGCTTACTTGACCTTGTGTGGGATTGGGATAAACTTTCCAAGCGACAGGTACTTCTTGAAAACCAGAATTTAAACTGGTAATTAAACCCTGATCATCTACTTTTAAAATAAATACATCGTTGCGCCGGCAGCAAGCTACATTGGTTATAAAACCTGTTACTGCAAAGCCGCCATCACTTGTTATAATTAAATCATTTGGAATATCCATAACATGAGCGGCATTGTATGCATAGTCACGCGACCAAATTAAATTACCTGCACTGTCTAAGCGTGTTAAGTTAATGTCATTAATTTCTTGATTATTATGTATGTGCATAGACACTCCCATACAAATGAAATCACCGTTGGACAATTCTCTTGCTGTTCTAAAAATCTCATTAAAAGTACTCGTTCCAAAATCTTTTTGCCAGAGCACATTGCCTACACTATCTACCCGAATTAAACCACGTTGACCGTCACTTGTGGGAAAAGGTGGTGGAGTTAAAAATCGAACGATGCTACCTGCAATGGCATAGCCTCCATTTTTACAAACCGTTACATGCCCTTCAAATTCACTGTAGTTGGGTATTCCGTAATTCTGCTTCCATTCAAAATCGCCTACACTGTCAAGTTTGATCAAAAATAAGTCTTGAAAACTATTGGGACCATTGGGTTCACTACCTCCAAAAATATACCCCCCGTCAGGTGTGGCAGCCATGTTTTTCAAGATTTCATCTTTATTACCGGGATTGTTATGTGTTTTAAACCAAAGTACATTTCCCAAACTATCAACGCGGGCAACAAAGGGTTTGGTATCTGTGGCAGTAGTATCTGTATATGTACCAATAACAACAAAAGTAGAATCCTTCAGAAGGAGAGCATCGTGAATTTGATCATTGAATTCAAAATTGATTTTCACTACTTTTACACTATCACCTAAATCATTGATATACATAAAATGGCTATCTCTTGCTCCTTCAATTGGGTTTGAATGCCATCCAAAACCATAATAACCTTGAAACCATTTACCCCCCCCCACAATCTATCATTTGTGATTAAATAATCCTTATGAAAAAGCATATTTCCAATAGAATCAGTTTTTAAAAACTTCATTGTAGTGCCACCACCTGAAGTGATCCCAAAAACTACAAAGTTTTTATTTGATTCGATAATTTGATATCCTCCATCACTTCGATTTTGATAATCATATAGTTGATAAAAATTTGTTTGCGCTACAACAGTAGCACAAACAAACAAAATCATAAAAATTATCAGACTTAATTTCTTCATTATTTAGGGCTTAGCAATCACCATTTTGCCGCTCTGGATTCGTTCTTGGTTCCCAAAGATAATAAAAAAACAAAAACCTCATTATCAATTAATTAATAATCATTGAATTCTATAAAAATCTGACCCTATAAATATCCAATAAAAAACCCCATTGACATCTATCTGTCAATGGGGTTTAAAATTTCAGTTGAAAGAATCTTAATGATCGTGTTTGATTCCTTCTTTGTGTTGGTGATGGTGTTCCTCATCACTTTTGTGCATTTTTCTTGGTCGGTGTTCCATTTCACCTTCACTAAATTTTTCTTCTTTCATGGCTTCAAAACGCTCAATTTGTTCGTCTGATAACAAAGCTTTAATCTGTTCTCTCATTTCTGAAGTGAGTTCTTTTCTCAACTTCATTTGTTCCATTCTTACAGCCTTTTTGTCTTCATCAGACATTTCTTGCATTTCATCTGCATTTGGTCTGTTTTCTTGTAAACGCTGATTTCTTTCTACATAAAGTTGCTTAATTTGCTCTGATTGCTCTTCACTTAAATCTAATTCAGCTTTTAACTTTTCAAAATTCTCCTGCTTTTTTTCAAACTTGTGCTTTTTTGCAGCATGTCTGTCTTGGGCATACATTAGGGTAGTGCTAACTAGAAATAGTCCTAGTAATAGTGTTTTTAAATTTTTCATAGTGTTGGTTTTTAAATTTGAACTTCTTGGTTTACAAATGATATGCCAAGTTAAGAATTAACTATAAAATGTACTGCTTTTTCAATTACCTCATTTTTCCATAAAATACTGTAATGCCCTGTACCATTAATTTTTTCAAGCTTTGCTATTTCCCAATTACTTGCCATCTCATCAGAGTCATTAAATGAGGTTATTTGATCATCCAAATCATGTAAAATCAATGCTTTTTTTATTGGACTTTCCTTGGCTAACTTGTGAAAATAAAAATCCTCAAATTGATAGCCAGATCGTTTTCCAAATTCAGCAACAAACAAATTAAAAAGCATTGAAGGTATTTTCAATAACCCCTGATACATTTCAAAAACACTCATTAATCGATTAAGCGGTGCAATCAAAACAACTTTATCGAATGCCATTTGCTCTTCAAAAGCAGTTAAAATAATGGCATTTGCTCCCAAAGAATGGCCAATGAGTACATCAGGTTTTCCAAAATGCTTAATAACTTCATTAGCTGCTCTTTTAAAATAAATCAAATTGGCATTTTTTCCGTCACTTGCTCCATGGGCTGGGGCATCAAAAGCAATAATACTGAAATTATTATCTAACAATGGTTCAACGAAAGCCCCTAAACTTCCGGCATTCGACTCCCATCCATGAATTAACAAAGCAGTCTTTTTTCCTGTCCCCCATTTGTAAAGCTTGATACTTTTATTGTCGAAAGGAAAATCTGTTCTTATAGCATTTTTAAGAATGGCTTTCTCTTTTTTTCTAATAACTCGCTTGGTCGGTCGACTAAAAATTGAAATTAATTGGTTTGCTGCACGCTTCTTATCCAAAAGCGCAATGCTATTGAAATAAATTCGAAGTGTAGAAAGTAAAAATTTTTCAGCCTTTTTCATTAAAACAATTCCTATTTAGAGTAAAATAATCGGCAAATTTCTGAGAAATACAACCTAAAATTGAAATCATAAAAATAACTAAGTATTTCTCCGCCCTGCTGACAATAAGCACATTATTAACTATCTTAGGCATTCAACATAAATCAAAACTTAACCTAAGTACATGTCTCTTAAAAACAACTACTTAAATACTAGAAAAGTAACTGAAGTTTTAGTAAAACCATTGGAAGCAGAAGATTTTGTTTGCCAACCAACAGAAGAAGTTAGTCCACTCAAATGGCATTTGGCACATACTACATGGTTCTTTGAAAATTTCATACTCGCAAAATTTGTTTCTGATTACCAGCTTTTCAATTCAACTTTCAATTTCCTTTTTAACAGTTATTACAATTCTCAAGGCAGTCGAATTTTGAGAAATGAACGCGGATTTTTAAGTCGCCCTTCAACTGAAATTATTTTTGAATATAGAAAATACGTTGATAAGCACCTTTCTAAACTTTTAGAAAACGAAAGTGTTTTAAAAAATGAGCTTGTAAAATTCTTAGAAATCGGAATTAATCACGAACAACAACATCAAGAGTTGCTGCTAACAGATATAAAATACATTTTAGGCAGCAATCCACTTTTACCTATATATAAGGTAAACCAAAAATTAAGTTCTCAAAAAGCGCTACCACTAAATTGGTTGGAAATTGAAGAAGGAGTTTATTCTATAGGTTATTCTGGAAATGAATTTCATTTTGACAATGAAAGAGAAGCCCATAAAGTATACATCAATGCTTTTGCAATTAGCAATCGCTTGATTACAAATGGAGAGTATCAAGAATTTATAGCTGATAAAGGCTACGAAAGAGCTGAGCTTTGGCTAGCAGATGGTTGGGATTGGAAAAATGAGAAACAAGCGCAAGCACCTATGTATTGGTTTTTGAAAGAAAATGAGTGGTGGCATTACCGATTAGATGGAATTAGAAAGATTGATCCGAATGAGACTTTAGTTCATGTAAATTTTTATGAAGCTGATGCCTTTGCACGTTGGAAAGGTTGTAGACTTGCCACAGAAGCTGAATGGGAAGTGGCGGCAAATAAATATGGCAATTCAATTGAAAATGCACACTTTTCAGATAACAATTTGCATCATCCTCAAGTGGCTGCTGACACTCAATTTTTTGGAACTGTCTGGGAATGGACCAACAGCGCCTACCTCCCCTACCCTGGCTATGTTCAAGCTGAAGGAGCTTTGGGAGAATACAACGGAAAATTTATGGTCAATCAAATGGTGTTAAAAGGTGGCTCTCTTGCAACTCCCAAGAATCACTTTAGACCTACTTATCGAAATTTTTTTCAGCCAAACTTACAATGGCAGTTTAGTGGAATTCGCTTAGCTAAAAATCTATAACCACATACAACTATTAAAAATGAATATTACAGCTCAATTCTCTAAAGACGTTATTGAAGGGTTAGAACAAGAACCAAAAAGGCTTTTTTCAAAGTATTTTTATGATCAAAAAGGCGACCGTCTGTTTCAGGAAATTATGAAGATGGAAGACTACTATTTAACCAAGTCCGAATTTGAAATATTTTCACAACAAAAGCATAAAATATTAGAAGCCATTCGTCCAAATGGAAAATTTCAGCTGATTGAATTAGGCGCCGGCGATGGAATGAAAACCAAAGTTCTGCTTGAATACTTTATTCAAGAAAAGGTAGATTTCGAATACATTCCTATTGATATTTCAGAGTCTGTTTTGAATGAGTTAGAAAAAGATCTAAAATCAAAATTTCCTGAATTGAAAGTCAAGCCGCTTGCAATGACCTATATAGATGCACTGAGTGAATTACCTTCAGACGAACAGAAAGTCGTTCTCTTTTTAGGAAGCAACATTGGAAATTTCCCCTATGATGCTGCAGCAAATTTTCTAACTCAAGTTAGTAAAAGGCTAAATGTTGGTGATCAATTATTACTCGGTGTTGATTTGAAAAAACACCCACAAATTATTTTAAATGCTTACAATGATAGGCATGGCATTACAAAAGCATTTAACTTAAACCTTTTGAATAGAATTAATAAGGAATTTGATGGGAATTTTGAGTTAAGCGACTTTGAACATTTTCCAATCTATGATCCTGTGAGTGGGGAAACAAAAAGCTATTTAATCAGTTTAAAGAATCAAGAAGTTGAACTTAAGAAATTGAATAAAACTTTTAAATTCAAATATGCCGAACCCATTTTCATGGAAATATCAAAGAAATTCTCCCTTGAAGAGCTCGAAAAATTAGCCAATGATTCAACCTTTAAGGTGATTGAAAATTTTCTTGATTGCAAACAGTACTTTGTGGATTCACTTTGGCAGAAAGAAATTAAATGAGGTAAAAGAAAAATAAAGAACCTATGAAAGCATTCTGGAAGAATACATTAATCGCAGAGAGTAAGGACACAGTTGTAGTTGAGGGAAATTACTATTTCCCTCTTGAAGCAGTCAATAAAGACTACCTAAAACCAAGTAAAACTCAAACTAATTGTCCTTGGAAAGGAAGTGCATCCTACTACTCTATTGAAATTAATGGAGAGTTAAATAAAGATGCAGCTTGGTATTATTCTGAACCGAAAGAAGCTGCAAAGCAAATAAAAGGTAAAGTAGCTTTTTGGAAAGGAGTCGAGATAATACCCTAAAAATTTGAAACTAGTGGATTTTTTGTTGATACATTAAATGTATATACATACTTTTGTATTTTAAAAATTGTACAACATGAAAATTGAAGAAGAAATTAAACAATACAAGTTTAAAGGGGAGTATCAAAAATTAATGATTAACCTTCTATTTACAGGTAAATGGACATCCAACATTGCCTCATATTATGTGAAAGACCATAAACTTACAACTCAGCAATACAATGTTTTGAGGATTTTGAGAGGTCAGAAAAACAACTGCATCACTGTAAATGCGATATCTGAAAGAATGATCGACAAAATGTCGAATGTTTCTCGATTGATTGATAAACTTAAAGACAAAGGGTTGGTTGAACGCACAATTAACAGTGATGATCGAAGACAAGTTGACATTCAAATAACTCAAAAAGGAATTGACACGATTGCTTCAATTGAGGCCAAAGAGAATGAGATGTTTGAAAGATTTAAAACACTGAACGAACAAGAAGCTATAACTTTAAATAATTTATTAGATAAATTGAGAGGATAATTATGGAAATTGAGAAATACATAACTGAAAGATGGAGTCCAAGAGCTTTTGATGATCAAAAAATAGAAAGTAAAATTTTAAAAGAGGTATTTGCAGCAGCAGGAAGAGCTCCAAGTGCATTTAATGAGCAACCTTGGTCATTTGTTATTGGCGAAAAGAATACTGATTCTTATCAAAAAATCTTTGATTGTTTGGGTGAATGGAATCAAAAGTGGGCGATAACAGCTCCAGTCTTAATCATTGCAATTGCAAAGAAAACTTACAGTAAAAATGGAAAAGACAATGCCCATGCAAAATATGATTTAGGTGCAGCAGTTGCTCATTTAAGTATGAAAGCATTTGAACATGAATTATATGTTCACCAAATGGCAGGATTTGATGCAGAAAAAGCAAGAGAGGTTTTAGAGATTCCTGAAAACTTTGAAGCAATCACAGCAATCGCTTTAGGTAGAAAAGGAGATAAAGAGCAATTGCCTGAAGACATTGCAAAAACTGAAAAAGGTGTAAGTAAGCGAAATGATGTGGAAGAATATGTATTCACCAACTCCTGGGGTAATTCTTTCTAATAAAATTTCAAGTACTTTTTTTTGTTTTTGTTGGCATAGTTCCAAAAATATAATCCCAAAGTGGAGATGAAACGCCAAAAGCTTTTGTGTCATCGGAATAATGATGAACACTGTGATGAAGCCACAATGTCTTTAGAAAATTCTTAGGGGGTTTAAATCTGTGAACGATATAATGCACTGAAAGGTAAGCTGCGTAACCAAATAAAAATCCTGCTGTAAATGGGAAAGCTATATATCCCATTATTAAGTAATTGAATCCTAAAATTGCCGCAGAAATTAGAATACTAAGTACTGGAGGCATCACCAATCTTTTTTTATCTTTTGGATACTTATGGTGAATTCCATGTAAAGCGTAGGGAATATGTCCTTCTTCGTAAACAGTGGGCAAATGGTAGATGTAACGATGTATAAGGTATTCGGCCAAAGTAAAAAGTAACATTCCAATAATAAAAAATATTACTGCTTTAAGCACACTGATATTAAATTCATAAATGGAATAAACCGTCAGCACTACTCCAACTCCATAGAAAATTACTAGCGGTACAGAAATGTGATTCTTACTCAGATGGTGCAATATTGGATTCTTGTATACCCTTGCACTCTCTTCGTTAGAAACAAAAACTTTATTATCGGACATACTTTGTTTCAATTTATAAGCACATTCAAAATTAAGGTATTTTGAAAGTTTTGATGTTTGTTTAGTATTAAATTAAATAAAATGTTGCTTATCTGTATTTTTGCGGTAAAACGATTTCGATGAACATAACGCAAGCCAAATTCCCAATTCAAAAAATTGAGCAAAGTAGAATCAATGCAGTTGATTTTAAAAACTTAAAGTTTGGCAAAGAGTTTTCTGATCACATGTTCATTGCAGATTATTTCAATGGTAAGTGGCAATCTGCAAAAATTCAAGCATTCCAAAATCTTTCGTATTCACCTGCTGCTTGTGTATTTCATTATGGACAAGCAATCTTTGAGGGCATGAAAGCTTACAAAGCAAAAGATGGTAGAGTTTTATTATTTAGACCTGAAGAAAACTTCAATCGATTTAATCGTTCTGCCGACAGAATGTGCATGGCTCAAATTCCAAAGGAATATTTCTTGGATGGAATTAAAGAGTTAATTCGTACAGACAAGGACTGGATTCCTAGTGCGCCAGATCAATCATTGTATATCCGTCCATTTTTAGTGGCAAATGAAGCTTTTTTAGGTGTAAAACCAAGTGACACTTTTCAATTTATGATTATTACTTCCCCTACTTCGTCTTATTATCAAGGTGCTGTTAAAGTAAAAATTGAAAACAAATACAGCAGAGCTGCTTCAGGTGGAATTGGAGCTGCAAAAGCTGCTGCAAACTACGCTGCATCACTTTATCCTGCTCAACTTGCCAAAAAAGAAGGATATGATCAGCTTATTTGGACAGATGCCAGTAAACATGAATACATTGAAGAATCTGGAACAATGAATTTGATGTTGGTTAAAAATGGTGTTTTAATTACTCCTCCACTCGATTCATTGACCATCTTACCAGGAATTACAAGAGACAGTATAATAAGGTTAGCAAAACATTGGAAAATACCAGTTGAAGAAAGAAAAGTTGGTGTGGCTGAATTGATTGAAGGCTTAGAAGACAAATGTATTTCAGAACTTTTTGGTGTTGGAACTGCTGCAACTTTAGCACCAATTGCATCAGTTGGTTACGAAGGCAAAAATCACCAACTCAGTGATTTTAAAAATTGGGAATTTTCAAACAAAGCAAAAAATTATTTGGAACTTTTGAAAAGAGGTGAAATAGCCGATGATTTCGGTTGGACTGTAGAAGTTTAAATAACAAACTACTAAGTATCTTAATATTAATAATTTACACTCTTCAAATACTACTCATCTAGACCCAAATAAATATTCTTCATTGATAAGAGTTCTTAATTTATATCATTAAAATAAGTTATTGTATAAATTTGAGGAGTTAAATTCGTTTAGTAGTATAGTTTTAAAAGCTAATTTTTTCTATTAATTTTCTTCTTCTATGAAATTACTCTTTTCATTCCTGTTAAGTTTTGCGTTTGCACTTACTTTACCTGCTCAAATATATAATCCTGTTAGTTGGGAAACTGAAGTTCAGCCATTAAAAAAAGGCAGTTACCAGCTCATAATTCATGCAAAAATTGAAAAAGGATGGCACCTTTATTCTCAAAACCTACCTTCTAATGATGGACCAATTGCAACTGAATTCACTTTTGTAAAAACGAATAATTTTTCTTTAAAAGGTACTGTTCAAGAACCAACACCTAAAATAGAGTTTGATACAAACTTCGACATGGAACTCAGTTACTTTGAGAAAGAAGTAACTTTTAGTCAAACAATCGTAACAAATGCAATAAATAGCTTCACCATAAAAGGCGAAGTGTACTTCATGGTTTGTAACGATGTTAGATGCTTACCTCCCGAATATGTTGATTTAGAATTTACAATACCCGGAAATGAAGAAATTGGCGATAACCGATTAGTTGCTAAAGAAAAAATTACGCAAGAAGAAAAAAGTTCATCTGAAACTAAAGCGGATGAAGTGAATATTATTTCGTTGAATGAAGAGTCAACTTCAAACGAATCATCCGATTTTCAAGATCCAATTAAATGGACATTCTCAAGTAAAAAAATCGAATCCAATGTCTATGAACTTCTTTTTGAAGCAAAGCTTGATGAAGGTTGGCACATTTATGCACAAGAATTGCAATCTGATGATGGACCAATAGCTACAAGCTTCATATTTAATGAAGCTGAAGGAAGCAGCCTTGTTGGAGAAGTAATTGAGCGAGGAGAGCGAATTACCGCTTTTGATCCAAACTTTGAGATGGATTTAAATTACTTTTCGAACCAAGTAATATTTGTCCAAAAAGTTAACTCCATAAACGAATTAATTACAGGTGAATTCGAGTTCATGGTTTGCAATGAAGTAATGTGTTTACCACCTGAAATCATTGAATTCCAAATAGATTTAAGTACTGGGAAAGGGTACAATTTGTTAGATATTACTGAAAGTTCAGAAGATACAGACATTTCAACTATTGTGCCTGAGTTACCAAATGTGAACCTTGATTCACCTATAGGAGATTGTGGAGAAAAAACAGAAGTGCGAAACCTTTGGTTGGTCTTCATTTTTGGTTTTTTAGGGGGCCTAATTGCTTTACTTACACCCTGTGTTTTTCCGATGATTCCATTAACTGTGAGCTTTTTCACAAAAGGAGACGGCGAAGGTAAAGGGTTTGGAAAAGCTTTATTGTATGGCTTCTTCATCTTTCTTATTTATGCCATTTTGAGTATCCCATTTCACTTCAACACCGATCCAGAAGTATTAAATGAAATCGCCACTAGCGTATGGTTGAATGTTCTATTCTTTGTCATTTTTGTAGTATTTGCCATTTCATTTTTCGGCTATTTTGAAATCACTTTACCCAGTTCATTTACCAATAAAGCAGACTCTGCTTCTCAGGTTGGAGGTGTAATAGGTATTTTCTTCATGGCCCTAACCTTAGCATTAGTTTCCTTTTCTTGTACCGGTCCAATTTTGGGAACCGTGCTAGGAAGTGCATTAAAAAATGGTCCATGGCCCATCACCATAGCTATGAGTGGTTTTGGAATAGCTCTAGGCCTGCCTTTTGCTGTTTTTGCAGCCTTTCCAGGAATGATGAGCAAATTACCAAAATCAGGTGGTTGGTTAAACTCAGTTAAAGTTGTCTTAGGATTTATTGAATTAGCACTTGCTGTTAAATTCTTATCAAATGCAGATTTAGTCGAGCAATGGGGCTTACTAAAAAGAGAAACCTTCTTCTTAATTTGGACCTTAATCGGAATAGGATTAGTTGCCTATTTATTTGGATGGATTAAATTCCCCCATGATTCACCTGTTAAAAAACTTTCAAAATTTCGACTTGGATTTGCCACTTTAATATTGATTTTTACAATTTATATCGCTCCGGGAATTTTGAAAAATCCACCTTGGAACCATAATCTACTAAGTGGTTTTCCTCCCCCAACATTTTATGGTTGGTATGAAAAAGAAACATTTCATGCAGAATTCATGGATTTTGATGAAGCTATGAAAGAAGCTAAAATTCAGAACAAACCTTTACTAATTGATTTTACAGGATGGGCCTGCGTAAATTGCCGAAAAATGGAAGAATCCGTTTGGACAGTTCCGGCTATTAAAAAACGACTGAGCGAAGAATTTGTCTTAGTTTCATTATATGTTGATGATAAAGTCTTATTACCTGAAAGTCAACAAGGTGTTTTCGAATTTAAAAGAGGTGGAGAAATTCAAAAGAAAAAGATTAAAACCATAGGAAATAAATGGGCTACATTTCAAACACAAGTTTTTAATAATAACTCACAACCATTTTATGTGATGCTCAGTCCAGAAGGCTATCTTTTAGGAAATCCTCAAGGGTATACTCCAGATGTGGAGGATTATGCAGCCTTTTTAGATTGTGGTTTGAAAGCATTTGAAGATAACAAGTAAATTCAAGTCAATTATTAATTTGTGAATTAAGCCAATAAATTATCCATCTTTGACCCACTATGGGGAGAAAAAGACACATTGTTTTATCCGTTACCAATGATTTAGAAAGTGATCAAAGATTGCACAAGGTCTGTTCAACTTTGATTGACTACAACTATAGTGTTTTATTGATTGGCCGAAAACTTTCTCAAAGCAAGAATATTCAAAGAAATTATCCATCTAAACGATTCAAATTGTGGTTTTCAAAAGGCCCACTTTTCTATTTGAATTACAACTGTCGACTTTTCTTTTTCCTGCTTTTTCACAAATATGATTTAGCTATTGCAAATGACTTAGATACGCTTCCCGCCAACTATTTAGCAGCTAAGCTAAAAGGAAAACCCTTACTTTACGACAGTCATGAACTATTCACTGAAGTTCCTGAATTACTGAACCGTCCTTTTGTAAAAAAAATATGGGAGAAACTGGAAGCTTTGATGCTTCCAAAAATCCTTTACTCATATACTGTTAGTAGTAAAGTAGCAGACTTCTACGAAAGGAAATACGGAATAAAAATGCGATTGGTCAGAAATTTTCCAATTTTAAAAACAAAGCAACTAGTTTCTGAGAAGCAGGATGCAATCATTTATCAAGGCGCATTAAATGTAGATCGAGGTTTGGAGGAATTAATTGAAAGCATGGTTGAACTTCCAGAATTTGAGCTTTGGATTGCAGGCAGTGGTGATATTGAGGATGAATTAAAAAATAAAGTCAAACAATTGAAACTCGAAGAGCAAGTTAAATTTCTTGGTCGTTTGTCTTTTGAGGAATTGGCAAAAACAACTGCAAAAGCAAAAATTGGAGTTTCATTAGAAAAAAAGGAAGCATTAAATTATCAATATGCTTTGCCCAACAAAGTATTTGACTACATTCATGCTGGAATTCCTGTTCTTTTTTCTGACTTGGAAGAAGTAAAGCAAGTTGTAGAAAGATATGAAATTGGTGAAGTATTAATTAGTCATGATCCAAAAGACATTGCTTTACAATTAAAAAGAGTGATTGTATCTGAAAGGTATGCTACTTGGGTAAAAAATTGTCGAATAGCTGCCTTGGAACTAAATTGGCAAAATGAGAAAGAAAACTTGATTTTACTAGTTAAAACAGCTTTGAACGAAGAAAAACAATGATTTCTATTTGTATTCCTATCTATAATTTTGATTGCACTGACTTAATAAAAAGTTTGTACAATCAAATTGAAAATAAAAAAGTGCAGATTGAAATCATTTTAATGGATGATGGTTCAAATGAAACCCAGCTCAAAAAGCTTGAAAATATTGATAAATACTGTCGTTTTTATGCCTTAGAACAGAATGTTGGTAGAGCAAAAATTAGGAACCTTCTTGCTAAAAAAGCAACTTATCAAAATTTGCTTTTTATCGATGGGGATTCGGCAATTATTTCAAATGATTTTATTGCTGATTATCTTAAGATTATTGAAAATCAACCTAACATTCAGGTGATTTGTGGTGGAAGTATTTATCAAACTAAGCCACCTTCAAAAGATTTTATATTGAGATGGGAATACAGCCGAAAAAGAGAAGGCAAAACAGCAAAACAGTTAAAAGAACAACCTTATAAATCTTTTACAACCAATAACTTCATTATTAAAAAAGCTTTATTTCAATCAATTCAATTCGATGAAAGAATTGATGGTTATGGGCATGAAGACACACTATTGGGCTTTAGATTAATGGAATTGAATTCGAGAATTTTACATGTTAATAATCCTGTATTAAACCAAGATTTAGATACTAACCGTCTATTTCTAGACAAAACAGAAGAAAGCATTCATAACTTGATTGAAATTGACCATTTTTTAGGAGGCAACAAAGCATTCAGATCATTGGTTCCGCTGCTAAAGACCTACCACAAACTGAAAAGCATAGGTTTTAGTTGGATGTTAACTTTTGCTAGAAAATTATTTTATACCCAAATAAGACTTTCACTAGAAAAAGGGGGGGTTAATTTGTTCTTTTTTGATTTGTACAGATTAATGCAATTAGCAAAAATTGAACAAACTAAAAAAGCTAAATATCTTTAGGAATGGTCGGCTTAGGCTCAGTAATCGTTTCGTTCTCAAACTGCAAGATTCTTCCAGGAAATTTTCGAATCATTTCGTAATCGTGAGTTGCAATCAAAACCGCCTTGTCGTTTTGACAAATAGAAACCAATAATTTCATAATCTCGATAGATGTTTCAGGATCAAGATTTCCTGTAGGTTCATCAGCCAATATAACTTCAGGATCATTTAGTAAAGCTCTTGCAATGGCAACACGCTGTTGTTCTCCACCCGAAAGTTCATGTGGCATTTTAAAGCCCTTATTATCTAATCCCACTTTTCCTAGAACAACTTGAATTCCTTCTTGAATTTCTTTTTTGTTTTTCCAGCCAGTGGCCTTCATTACAAACTTTAAATTTTCATTGACGGTTCTGTCGGAAAGGAGTTGAAAATCTTGAAAAACAATTCCAATTTTTCTTCTTAAAAATGGAATCTTACTTCGTTTTACATCCTTTAATTCAAAATCGCAAACTTTAGCATTGCCTTCAACTAGGTTCAGCTCCCCGTAAAGTGTTTTTAAAAAACTACTTTTTCCACTTCCATTTTTCCCAACCAGATAAACTAACTCGCCTTTCTCAATACGCAAACCGATATTGGACAACACCAAATGCTTCTTTTGAAAGACATTAACACTATTAAGTTCTATGATGGCTGTTCCAGACATAATCTAAATATAGGTACAAAACTAATCAATTGCATCATTCAATGCTTGTCAAAGAAAAGATTAGTAAAACAATTGTATACTAAACCCAACTTTATTCTGTTAACAAAAATGAGTTGAAAACTTAGAAAGTATAACTATTCCTAGCTGAATGTTTAACCTATTTTTATCTTAAATAAATCAGTCCAAATTTCAATAAAAACATAGTGATTCGAGTTTCCCTAGATTGTTGTAGAAGAGGATTTTCTCTACTTTTTTTATGTTTGGTCATGTGCCTTCAAATGGCGTTTTCTCAACAGAGTTTAATCTTTGAAGAGGGTAATGCTGATTTTAGAAATGCCATGGATTTATTTCAAAAAGAGAAATTTGTTGCAGCGCAAAAATATTTTGAAAAAAGCATTAACGCTGTCAACGATGTTCATTCTGAAGTTCGAATTGAAGCAGAGTTTTACCATGCACTTTGTGCCATTGAATTGTTTCATTCAAATGCTGAAGCACTTTTAATAAAATTCATTGAAAGAAATCCTGAAAGCCCCCATTTAATCGAGGCTTATTTCAATTTGGCAAAGTTTCAATTTAGAAAGCGGAAATACTCCGATGTGTTAAACTACCTTTCAAAATTGGACATCATAGATTTAAATAAAGAGCAACAGGCTGAGTATTACTTTAAGAAAGGATATTCCCATTTTCAATTAGAAGAATTTGAAGCTGCTGCTACAAGTTTTTATCAAATCAAAGACACAGACAATCCTTATGTTATGGGTGCTCGTTATTATTATGGGCACATTTCTTACATGGAAGGAAAATACCAAACTGCTGCAAATAATTTTACCAAAATTGGAAATGATCCTGTTTTCGGTCCTTTAGTACCCTACTATTTAACCCAAATCTATTACCTACAAAAGAAGTATGACACTTTATTGTCATATGCTCCAGCAGTTTTAGATTCAGCTCCTCCAAAAAGAGAAGATGAAATTAGAAAGTTGATTGGTGATGCCAATTATGAATTGGGAAATTACACAGATGCCATCCCCTATTTAGAAGCATATCTTCAAAAAAACAGAGTTGGTCAAAGCGAATATTATCAATTGGGTTACAGTCATTTCAAGACAAAAAAACTTCCAAGTGCCATTGATTATTTTCAAAAAGCAATTGGCTTAAACGACACAATTTCTCAATCGGCTTATTATTTTATAGGTGAAGCTAATATTTTATTGGATAATAAAAGAGAAGCACGTTCCGCATTTAAAAGTGCTCATCAACTAGCAATTGATCCTGATGTAACAGAAGATGCATTATTCAACTATGCAAAAACTGCTTATGAGCTTTCTTATCATCCTTACGATGACGCTATCAAAGCTTTTGAAGATTACATCAATACTTATCCAAATTCTGTAAAACTCAATGATGCTTACGAGTATTTGCTGGGTGTTTACTACACAACAAAAAATTACAAAGAGGCATTAAATTCCATTGAAAGAATTAAAGAGAAAGACATTAAACTTTTAAAAGCCACACAACGCCTTTCCTATTTTAGAGGAATCGAATTGTATAAAGAAAAGGATTTCAGTTCTGCTTCAACCTTTTTCTTACAAGCATTGAAACACAAATACGATCCTGAGTTTATAGCAGCATCAAAATTTTGGCTTGCTCAAAGTTATTATCAACTCAAGGATTATGAAAATGCAGATAATTTTTACTCCGATTTCTTGGCAACATCTGGAGCTCAAACACTACCATATTATGAGCGTGGATACTATCACATGGCTTATAACTTCTATGTTAGGAAAAAATATGCTGCAGCCATTTTTTGGTTTAGAGAATACATCGATAAGGCAAAAACAATAAATAAAGGGCTAATTACAGATGCCTATTTAAGAACGGGAGATTGTTATTTTATTCAATCAGATTTTAGAAATGCCATAATTTACTACAACCAAGCTGTAAAAATTGGAACTTTTGACACAGACTATGCTTTACTTCAAAGCGCATTAGCAAGTGGAATTTTAGGAGATTACACAACTAAAAGTAATAAGCTAGCCGAATTAATAAAAACTCAACCCACTTCCATTTATAAAGACGATGCACTTTTTGAATTAGGTAAAACTTATTTAGTGATGAATAAGCCAGATGAAGCCATGTCTTATTACAATCAGTTAATTAATGAATTTCCTTCAAGTAACTACCTTGCTGAAACACACTTAAAAGTTGGCTTAATCCACTTTAATAGAAAAGAAGATGACTTGGCTTTGAATTCTTTCAATACAGTAGTTAAAAATTATTCAGGCAGTGGCCACGCTAAAGAGGCATTAGATAAAATAAGAAAAATCTATATTGAAAAAGGTGATTTACAAGCTTTTGAAGATTATATCAACGGAGTTCCTTTTGCCGATTTAAGTAAAGCTCAATTGGACTCAACGGCATATGTAATTGCAGAAAACAGTTACTTGAGCGGTAATTGCGAAAAAGCAACTAGAGATTTTACCAATTACATAAAACAGTATCCTAAAGGAATATTTAGTTTAAATGCTCATTACTATCGAGCAGACTGTGAAGCAAAATCAGTGTTTTATCAAGAAGCTGCCAACGATTTTGCTTTTGTTGTCAGAATGCCACAAAACAAATTCACGGAAAAAGCAGTGAGTAATTTAGTGTGGATTTACCGAAAAATCAATCAGCCTGACAGTGCAATTAGTTATGCGAAAAGACTGCTAAAAATTGCAAGCAATAAAGAAAATATCCGTCAAGCAGACCTGAATTTAATGCAGTTACTTTTCGAAAAAGAGGCATATGAAGAAGCTTCAGTTTATGCTAAAAAAATACTGTCTAACCAATTCGTTGATGACAAACACAGCCAGCAAGCTTTGATGATCCTCGCCAAAGCAAATTATAAAAAAGAAAATTACGAAGTAGCTAAGCAATACCTCGACACACTTTCAGGATTTTCGAATGAACTGGGTGCTGAAGCAAAATACTTGTATGCGCACATTCTTTACATGAAAGGAAATTATAAAAAGAGCGACTCTTTGATCTATGCTTTAATCAATCAAGTTCCAAGTTATTCCTATTGGATTGCAAAAGGATTTATTTTACTAGCTGATAATTTTATTGCTAAAGATGACTTTTACAATGCCCGACTTGCATTTGAAAATGTAATCGATAATGCAGAAAATGAAGAATTAATAAACATTGCTAAAGAAAAACTACTCGCCTTAAATCGACTAGAAAGTCAAAAACAAAAGAAGGAAGAAAAAACAATTGAAGTTGAATACAATGTTGACGAACCAAGAGACAGATTACTTTTTGAAGAAGACAGTGTGAAGTCAAAAAATGAACCACCTAAAACGACAGAGGATGAGGAATAGACTAATATTACTAGTATTTTTCTGTCTTTTCTTGAATCAAGCATTTGCTCAAGAAAAGGTTTTGTCGGATACATTTACCATTGTAAAAGCTTATCGACCTTCGATTATTGAAGCCAAGAAAATTGATTTTCAGCCTGAAATTGTTGACACAATTAAACTAGATACTGAACTGAAGTATTCGTTTATCAACAAGCAAGTTCCTACTTCTTTTCAAATAGAACCTATTGCTGCTGCAACGATAAAAGGTGAGCCACTTGTTAAACTTCACCAAGGCTATGCAAGATTAGGAATTGGGAATGCTTTGCTACCTTTCGGCGAAATTTATTATACAAATTTGCGCTCAAAAGATTATGCTTGGGGAGTTCACGCCAAGTATTTCAACATGCGCGAAGTGAATGATATTGAAGGAAGTGGTAGAAGTAGGGCAAATTTCGAAGTATTCGGAAAGCGTTTTTGGAAAACGAATACTTTCGAGAGCAAAATCTCCTACTCTATTGATCAATTAAATTATTACGGCTATTATGATTTGCCTTCCCTGTTTCCAACATCAACAGAATTACCTTCAGATCAATTAGAGCAAAAATACAGCAGGTTTAAAGCTGATTTTAGATTACAATCTACAAAGAGAGATTCATTTAACCTTCGTCATGATGTAAATATGCATTATGGAATGTTGACTAATAATAGCGGAGGAACTGAGCACCATATTAGAACTGCAGCAAATTTTAGCCAATTTAAAGACAAGGAACTTTATGAACTTGATGTGCTTGTCGATCACAACCAATACGACTTCGACAATGAAAATACAATTATCGCTGCCACACCTCAAATCAGTACAATTGGAAAGCGCTTTAAGGTAAAAGTTGGTTTGGGATTATACTTAAATGCTGGAGAAGAAACAGACTTTCATTTTTATCCTTTAGCTGAACTTAAATACAACGTAATTAAAGATGTACTGGTACCCTATGCTGGTTTAAAAGGAGAAATTCGCCGAGTTAATTATCACAGTATTACAAAAGAGAATCCCTTTGTTGCAGAACAAATACAGTTGGCAAACAGCAATGAAAAATACAATTTATATGCAGGTGTAAGGGGTACTTTGAGTTCAAAAATTTCTTTCAACTTAAGTGGATCTATTCTAAAAACAGATGCGGCTTACCTTTATATTCAAACACCTGACACTAACCGCCTACTTTCAAAAGATTTTTTCTTGACCTATGACGAGTTAGATGAAGTTCGATTAAAAGGAGAATTAATTTATCGTCACAATGAGCAATTTAAAATAATGGGGCAAGCTGAATATTTTAATTACGAAACAAATCAAGAAGCTGAGGCTTGGCATCGACCTGATTTGAAAGTTAATGTATCGGGTGAATATAATTTAAAAAATAAAATTATCGTCCGCGCTGATTTGTTTTATTGGGGTGAGCAAAAAGCCAGAGGCTTAGATATTTCATCGATTTCTTTACCTATCAATACACCTGAATTCACGGTAAACACCTTGGACGCAATTTTTGATGCGAATATTGGTTTTGAATACAGGTATACCAAACGATTATCGGCTTTTATTCAGTTCAATAATATCGGGGGAATCAACTACGAAAAGTACCAAAACTACCCCTTACAAGGATTTAATATTTGGGGTGGATTAACTTATGGATTTTAACATCCTAAGATTCTGAAAATCAATAACTAATTTGTTAATTAAGTGTTAATAAAAGACGGCATTTTATCTGTCTTTATAGGGTATATCACCATGTGAATGGATAACTTTGTTTACACAGTATTTATTAAAGGTAAATTATGAGCGATAAGGAAAAAGAAGTCTTTTCGAAAGACGATTATATGGCATCTAACATACAGGTTCTTGAGGGACTTGAAGCAGTTAGAAAAAGACCGTCAATGTATATTGG
>CAXBCF010000030.1:0-29949 GCA_963973975.1 uncultured Flavobacteriales bacterium | reverse complement strand
CGAGGTGCTAGCAGAAATAATCCCACAATTACAGTTTTGAGTGTGAGTTTAGAGTCTTGAGTTTCTCAAAACTCACACTCCGACTCACACAGCAAATGAAGTTTTAAGTACTTAAAGTTAAAAGTGACTTAAGTTAAAAGTGACTTAAGTTAAAAGTTGTTTTTAATTACGATTAAGATAGCAAATCAAAACCTTCTGAGCTTGACGAAGTGTTTATATTAAGCGAGGTGCTAGCAGAAATAATCCCACAATTACAGTTTTGAGTGTGAGTTTAGAGTTTTGATTCTACTCAAAACTCACACTCCGACTCACACAGCAAATGAAGTATTAAGTACTTCAAGTTAAAAGTGACTTAAGATTAGAATTAAAAGTTGTTTTTAATTCAATAGAAAAATAAAAATCTTGAGTGTTACTCCAAACAAACTTCTAATTTCACTCATTTAGCTTTCTAAAACTTAAGAAAACTAATTATTTTCAATTAGTCTTTATATTTGTTGAATATCAGACAATCTTTATTCAACTATGAAAATCATTAGCCTTTTAATCAGTATTCTATTCTTTATTCAAAGTCAAGCTTCTATTGACACGACTGTTCTTTCTACAAAAATTAATAATGTAACTGTTTTTTTTAATGGCGCTGAAGTTCAACGTGAAGGCGAGTTAAATCTTACTAAGGGCAAACACATTTTAATTGCAGATCAATTGCCTGAAATGATAAATCCACAAAGTATTCAAGTTGAGGCTACAAAAAATACAACCATTCTTTCGGTTAAACATGAAGTAGCTTATTATAACTCAACCAAAAAAAATCCATTTATTAAAGCTAAAGAAGAATCCATTGAAAAAATAAGAATAGCGGTTACTAGACTTAATAGTGAAAAAAATGTATTAGAAATTGAGGAGGATATTCTGTTGAAAAACAGTCAGCTTTCAGGAAAAGAAAAAGGAGTAAGTGTTGAAGAACTAAAAAATGCCGCAGAATATTATCGACTTCGCTTAAATGCAATTCGAAATCAAATGATTGACATTGAGGTTAAAATAAAAGCGAAAAAAGAGGAGATGATTAAAGAGTATGAATTACTTAATCGATCTATTGCAAAAAACAAACAAGCTTACAGTAAAATTATCATTGCAGTGGAAAATTCCGCTGCAACTAATGAAAAATTTACTTTAAGTTACTATACTCCAACTGCAGGATGGATACCTACTTATGATTTTAGAGTTAAAGACATCAACGAACCATTATTAATTGTTTACAATGCCAATGTTTATCAATCTTCAGGAGAAAATTGGGACAAAGTAAATGTAACATTATCAACAAACGACCCTTCTTTAAGTGGAAATAAACCAGAATTAGATAAATGGATATTAGGCGAAACACCAACTTATCTCAGTAAAAGTGATAACAATCCTTTAAACACTCAGGTGCCAAGTTACGGCGGTGTTAGTGCTGTAAAAGGAACTGTTTTAGATGACAGTAATGAAGAACCTTTGCCATTCGCTAATGTAACATTAAACAAAGGAGATCAGCAAATTATTGGAACCACTACTGACTTTGATGGAAATTATATGTTAAAGCCAATTGAACCAGGGTATTACGATATTGTAGTAACTTATGTTGGTTATCAATCCAAAAAAATATCTGGAATTAATGTTAGTTCTGATAATATTACAATTCAAAATATTGCTATCAGCCAAGGAGTTGCATTGAATGAAGTTGAGGTTATTGAATACTCAAAACCTTTAATAGATATAGATGATGCTTCTACAGGAAGATCATATACAAGAGAAGAGATCTCAGGACAAGTGAATAATATAAGGGGCAGTAGAAGTAAAACTCAAGGTACATTTATTGATGGTGTAAAAGTTATAGGAAGTAGAGATTTAATTGAAAACGAATTTAAAAGCAGTACCTTAAGTTTAGAGTATGAAATAAAAATACCATACACTATTCCATCAGATGGTAAGGATTACAATATCAAAATAAAAGAAAGTAGTGTCCCTGTTAATTATGAATATTTTATTGTCCCAAAAATTGAAAAAGATGCCTTTTTAGTTGCTCACATTGATGATTGGGAGTCTTTAAATTTACTGTCAGGAAAGTCTAGTGTATATTATCAAGGAAAATTTACAGGAGAATCTTACGTAGATGTAGACCAATCTGATGATACGCTTAAGGTTTCATTGGGGAGAGAAAAAAATATTTTTGTTAGTCGTGAACGCAACAAAGAAATTGATGATAGACAATTCTTTTCTAACAACATTAAAGAAACGATCGGTTGGGATATTGTAATTAAAAACAATAAAAATTTTCCAGTAAAAGTTACGGTTGAAGATCAATATCCAATATCCAATCGAAAGTCAGTAGAAGTAAAATTGCTCTCTGCTGAAAATGCAGTAAAAAACGAGAAACCCGGATTATTAACTTGGAGTTTTGAGCTAAAAAAAGATGAAAGTAAAACCATCTTTATGAGTTATGAGGCAAAGTACCCTAGGTATATGAATGTGAAGTATTACTAAGTATGATAGTAGCTCGTTTTCAATCTTTTACTTTAAAACAATTTGGTAAGATTTAATATCTACAATGAAAAATTTAGTTCTTTTTATTAGTGTTTTTATTGCTACTTATTCTACTCATCTATATTCACAGCAAGTACATTTTGGAATTCCTGAAGAAGGTACTATTTTTTACATAGAAGATATTATAATTATAGATGAGATTCATTGGGAGAATGGGTATGCTCAGTTTGGCGAAATTGGGAAAAGACAAGTGAGAAAATTAGACTCTTTATTGTACAGCTTAGACACCTTTAAAAAAGAGGTTAGTATTCATTGTTTTTACGGGTCAAGTGAAAGCTTTAATCAAAAAGTTAGTGAAGGAATAGCTAAAGAAATAAAACGGTTGTTGGTATTTTCGAAAGTGAATAAAAACTTAATTTTTATGTGCTTAGGAAACAAAAGACCTTTAAGTAATTCAGAATATTTTAATGAATTTCAATTAAGCCAATTGAACACAAGAATTGAGATTCGGTTGCTTAGGAAAAATGAGTAAAGCAGTTTAGATATACAGCCGAAGGGTTGCACTTTTTCGCCTTTGGAGGAAACCCATCGGAGTGGCGGGTTGGTTTGTACCCACAAGAGATGATAATGAGACTTACTGACCCTAATTATGTTTTTCAAATGCAAGAAATTCGAAATTCATATAATCCACTCTACTAGATATGATAGCATCACACCGAGCTAAGTTTATAATTGTTTTAATTTCAATCTACCAGGCTGTATTTGGATTATATGGGCTTCATTTTTTGTTTAGAGTGGATTCTAATAACATTTTAGATTATATAGCTGCGTTGTTGTTTTTCTATCCTGTTTTTTCATCTTATCAGCTGTATTATAGAAAAAAAGTTACATATTCAATTATAAACTTTGCATTTCAATTAGTACAATTTAAAATTGGTCATTTTGGTATCCAATACATTATTGGTACTTACTTTGGAATAGGCTTCTATATTGATCAAATAAAGGGTTTCATTCCTACTTTTGAATTTCTTTGGGCAGAGGCAAGTATTGCACTTCAAATCGGAAGTGGGCCTGAAGTATATGCAGTAGAATTAAATTTAATAGCAGTAATAATTTTATGGCTGTTATTTAAGTTGTTAGATAGAAAAGAGAATTTAGGTTCAACTTCTTGGATAGATTAAATCTTCCGCTACCACACTATCAGCGATAGCGTATCGTAATAATAAGGGAAACGGTATTTTATTTTCATGTATCTTTGAATTATGATTGAATTGATTCAAGATAACATGGAAAAAATAGTAGCTGCATGTAAACAACATCATGTTAAGGCTATTTCTCTATTTGGATCAGCTGCTAAAAATGCCATGCATAAAGACAGTGATGTTGATTTTCTGGTTGAGTTTTCCGATGAAATTGATGTTTTGGATTATGCCGACAACTACTTTTCTTTGTTGGATCTGCTTCAAGAAATTTTAAAAATAAAAGTAGATATTGTATCAAGCAAATCTCTTAAGAACCCAGTTCTAAAAGAAGAGATTTACCAGTCAAAAGTAAATTTGTATGCAGCCTAAACTACTCAAATGCCTCCGCTACCACACGATTAGCGATAGCGTATCGTGTGGTATGTAACTTTCATTTCTAACAGTTAAATTTTGGCAAGCTATTTCGACTTTAATTAGCTAGTATCTCTGCAAAATATACATTTACTACAATTGTCTATTTTTGACTTATTCAGTAAGTTGTATAATTAAAATTATTAAAATGGAGTTACATACTAGGGTTTGCAAATCCTACGGTACAGTTTTCTTTACCACTTTAGTTATTTCCATTCTTATTTCTTGTCAATCGAATGAAAAGAAGTATTACGATACAGGAGAACTCATGAAAGAATATTCTCTCAATTCTGATGGAAAGATAGAGGGAGAAATGATATTTTATGATAAGGAGGGAAACATTAAAGATGTAATTAATTACAAGAATGGAAGCAAGGAAGGAGAAGCAAAAGGGTTTTATACCAATGGACAATTAAGAATAGAGACGAATTTCAAGAATAATTTACAAAATGGAACTTCCAAAGAATATTATAAAAATGGAGGTATTGAGTCTATACTTAAATATAAAGACGGAGTAAAATATGGTGACTTGTCATATTATTATAAGGAAGGTTCATTAAAAATGAAAGCAACAAGTAACAATGACACGACAGTCTATTATAAAGAATATTCAAAGGAAGGAGAGATGATTGATTTCTATCGTAAAGTTGATATCATTCCAAAATTAGACACCGTTACTATGGGAGAAAACTTCGACATCCACGTTAAAATTTTTGGAAGCATAGAAGACATTAAAGAAGTCATGTATTTAAATACTTACATTGGGATTGAGGATTCCGAGTTTATAACTTTAGAAGGAATAAAACATGAATATGAAATACCTATACCAACTATTGGAGAAGGGAGACAATTATTAAACATCCGCATTTTAGAAAAAGATACATCTTACACCAGATTGTATTACGATATGTATGTTAAACCTAAAAAATCAAGCTAATTTTGATAGTTAAGCTCCATAGCATTTAGATTATTCCCCCATCCCTCCAACCATTTATCCTCCTTTTAAACCGCGGAAACAAAAATAATTAAAAATGTTTCCTGTGTTTAAAATGTTTCTTAAGTTTGCCGCCACAAAATCCCTTTATGGAAGAAAATGAAGTAATTACAAAGGCCGGAGAACTATTTATCCGATATGGCATCAAAAGCATGACCATGGATGATGTTTCAAGGCAATTGGGCATGTCGAAGAAAACACTTTACCAATATTGCGAAAACAAAAAAGACTTGGTAAAGAAAGTAGTGAATCAACAAATCGAGAAAGAGCAAAATTGCATTTGTGACCTATTTCACACTGAAATGAATGCAATCGATAAATTGATGGACTTAACCAAGTTTGTAGGTGCTCAAATGAAAGACCTTCATCCATCTGTTATGTTTGATTTGAAAAAATACCATTTAGAAGCATGGTCAGTTTGGAACAAACACAAAGTAGAATTCATCTACAAAAACATTAAAGCAAATATAGAAGCTGGAATTAAAGAAGGCTTGTATCGCGACAACATGAATGCTGAAATCGTGGCTCATTTTTACTTGGCCATGATCAATACCATCATCGATCCGGATTATTTCTCTGATGAGACTTATTCCCGTATAGAAATTCATACCGAGATGATGCGCTACCACATTCGTGGAATCGCAAGTGGCACAGGAAGAAATTATTTAAAAGAAAAATTTAGTCAAGACAATGTGTAAGATAAAGACAATCAATTTATTTGTAGGACTTTTACTTTCTCAGCTTTTTAGCATTTCTGTAATTGGCCAAGAGCAAGCCCAGAGTGCTGCACAAATATTTACCTTAGAACAAGCCCAGGCCTATGCCATTGAAAATGGCTATGCTGCTAGAAATGCTGCCAAGGAAGTAGAAAAATCTAAACGAGTAGTAAAAGAAACCATTTCTACAGGACTGCCTCAGGTAAATGCTTCCGGAAGCTATCAAAATTTCATTGAACTTCCTGTTCAGCTCGTTCCGGCAGAGTTTTTCGGGGGGAATGAAGGAGAGTTTGCAGAAGTGGTGTTTGGAGTTAAACAACAAATGGGAGTAGACATTCGAGCTTCTCAGCTTATTTTCGATGGTTCATACTTTGTTGGATTACAAGCTAGTAGAGTTTATTTAGAGCTTTCCAAAAACGATCAAACAAAAACAGAATACGACATACGCCAAATGGTGACTCAGGCTTATGGAATGGTGTTAGTAAGTGAAGAAAATGTGAAAGTGCTTGAGGATAACACTAAAAGCTTGGAGCAAAATTTAGTAGAAGTTGAAGCGCTTTATGAAAATGGTTTTGTGGAAGAGCAAGACCGAGATCAATTAGCACTTTTAGTTCAAATTTCAAAAAATACCCTTGAAAATGGGATACGAAAAGCTGAAATCAGTCGCAACCAATTCAAATTTATTTTGGGAATTCCAATCGAGAATCAAGTGGAATTAAGTGAAACCTTAGATCAACTAATTCAGCCAAACTTACAACAATCCTTCATCGAAAAGGACTTGGATTTAAGCAACCACATCGACTATAAAATTATAAATACCCAAGAAAAAGCTTCGGAATTGTTGCTAAAACAGCAAAAGTCGTTTTACTTGCCAAAGTTATCGGCGTTTTACAGCTATCAACAAAACTCCTTTAGCCAAGAGTTTAACTTTTTAGGTGATGCTCCATGGTTTCCAACTCAAGTTTATGGTTTGAACCTTACAATGCCAATCTTCTCAAGTTTCGGAAGACATCACAAAACGCAGCAAGCAAAAATTGAGGTAGAGCAAATGGGGATTGCAAAAGAGCAAGTCACGCAGCAATTAAAAATTCAAGCGGCAAATTCAAAGGCAGAATACACCTATGCGCTTAGTCAGTATCGCTCTGCTGAAGACAACCTCAAATTAGCTCAAAGCATTTTCGATAAAACAAAAATTAAATACCAAGAGGGAATTAGTACCAGCTTGGAATTAACACAAGCAAATAATCAATTGATTGAAATTCAAGGCAATTACATCAATTCAGCCTTGCAATTAATCAATGCAAAATCAAACTTGGACCAAGCACTTAATAACTATTAAAAATGAAGAAAATAAACTTTATCCTGATTTTAGTAACAGCCTTATTCTTGACTGCTTGCGGTTCAAAAAAGGAGGAACGCTCTGTTGAAAAGGCATTGAAGAGCAATGATCTATCAGAGCTAAAAGAAGTAAGAAATGAATTGGCTGGAAAACAAAGTGAAATTGCCAAGCAATTAGAAAAATTGGCACAAGCAATCTCAAAGTTAGACACAGTTCAGCGATTGCCTTTGGTTTCAAAATATGATGTGGAACCGAAAAAATTCAAACATTACATTGAGGTGCAAGGAAGTTTTGATTCCAAGCAAAATGTAATGCTCTTTGCAGAATATGGTGGAATTTTAAATGAGATTCTAGTCAATTCAGGCGATCGAGTGAGCAAAGGACAAGTTTTAGCTAGAATTGATGATGGGGGGTTGTCACAGCAATTATACCAAGCTGAGGTTCAGGCTGAGCTAATGAAAACGACTTTTGAGCGACAAGAGAAACTTTGGAATCAAAAAATTGGCTCTGAAATTCAATTGTTGCAAGCTAAAGCAAGCTACGAAGCCCAAGAAAAGTTAGTGAGTCAGTTAAATGCACAATTAGCAAAAACAACAATCACAGCTCCATTTTCAGGCTTGATTGATGAAATTATAACAGAAGCAGGAAATCTTGTGGCTCCGGGACAAAGTGGCATCATGCGCATTGTCAATTTAGATAAAATGTATGTGGAAGCAGATGTTCCAGAAGCATACATTCAGTCGGTAAGCAAGGAGCGAAATTTAAATGTGATTGTTCCTGTGTTGAAAGATACCTTGAAAGCTCAAATTGCATTAGCAGGAAATTTCATCAAAGCTGCCAACCGCTCATTTAGAGTGGAAGCATTGGTAGAAAATAAAGATTGGGAAATAAAACCAAACATGAACGCCAAGCTGATGATTAACGATTATTCAGCTGATTCTGCTTTATTGATTCCTCAAAACATTGTTTCTGAAGATGCCGATGGAAATAAATTTATCTATGTCGCGAACGACAAGGTTAAAAACACAGCAGTTGTAAAACGGACTTTTATCAAATTGGGAACCGCTCAAGGCGAAATGGTTGAAGTACTCGAAGGATTAAAAGCAGGAGAATCGGTAATTGTAGAAGGAGCTAGAACTGTTTTGGATGGTCAAAAAGTAGAAATTTTAAACTAAGTACTCGATGAACGAGCTGAAGAAAAAAGCACAAAAAGAATTTAAAATATCTTCCTGGGCAATAGAAAATCAAACGATTATCTATGTAATCATTGCAATTCTATTAATAGCAGGAATAGGTTCTTATAATTCACTTCCACGTGAAAGTTTTCCCGAAATTGTAGAAACTAAAATTTACATCAGTACGCCTTATCCGGGAAATACTGCTGAAGATATTGAGCGATTAATTACCGATCCGATTGAAGAAGCGGTTGAAAATGTGAGCAATGTTGTTGAGGTTACTTCAACATCTCAGCAGGATTATGGAATTATTATCGTTGAGTTTGATGAAGACATTGAGGTGGAAAGTGCCAAGCAAAAAGTGAAAGATGAAGTGGATGTAGTAAAGTCTGGAGAAGATTGGCCTACTTTCAATGGCGCAAAAGTAGAGCCCAATATTTTTGACTTAAACTTTTCGGAAGAAATGCCCATTTTGAATGTAAACATTTCGGGAAACTATCCGGTAGATAAGCTAAAAGATTTTGCAGAAATTCTGGAAGATAGAATTGAACAACTCTCTGAAATAAAGCAAGCTGATATTCGTGGTGCGCAGAAAAAAGAAGTGGAAGTTGCTGTAGACATTTATAAAATGATGGCTGCTAAAGTGAGTTTTGGCGATGTGATAAATGCTATTTCAAACGGAAATGTTACAATATCAGCGGGTAATTTAGTAAGTAATGGACAGCAACGCACTATTAGAGTTTTAGGAGAAATTGATCAACCAACCGACCTGAATAATTTTGTTGTGAAAAACGAAAAAGGTGCAGTGTACTTAAAAGACATTGCTGAAGTGAGTTTTAAAGAAGGCGATAAAACAACTTATGCTAGAGAATTTGGAGAAAATGTGGTGATGCTCGATGTTAAAAAGCGCGGTGGGAAAAACATGGTGGAAGCAGCAAATAAAATTGGAAAAATTGTAGCTGATGCCATAGAAAATGACTTCCCAAGTGATTTAAAAGTCACAATTGCCAATGATCAGTCAACCAAAACAATCAATCAAGTAAATGATTTAGTGAATAACATCATTTTTGGGATTATTCTGGTGGTAACCGTTTTGATGTTTTTCTTGGGATTTAGGAATGCTTTGTTTGTTGGTTTTGCTATTCCAATGTCCATGTTCATTTCTTTCATCATTATTAATGCAATTGGTTATACCATGAATACAATGGTGCTTTTTGCTTTGGTGATGGGCTTAGGAATGTTGGTGGATAACGGAATTGTGGTAGTTGAAAACGTGTATCGTTTGATGGAAGAAGAAGGAATGAGCCGAATTCAGGCTGCCAAACAAGGAGTGGCGGAGATTGCTTATCCCATTATAATATCGACTTTAACAACGGTAGCTGCATTTCTACCCTTGGGATTTTGGCCAGGCGTGATTGGATCATTTATGATGATTTTTCCAATTACACTATCTATTGTTTTAGGGTCATCCTTGTTTGTTGCATTACTGATTAATTCTGTTTTGGTTTCTAGATTAATGGATATTGAAGAGAAATCAATGAGCAAAAAGCAATTGATTCGAGTATCATTAATACTGGTAATTTTTGGAAGTCTCATGTTGTTTTCTGATTCAGCACTCAGAGGCCTTGGCAATGTCATGATTTTCACTGCCATTATGTTTTGGGTGTATAAATACTTCTTGATGGGAGCAGCCAATCGTTTTCAAAGAATGACATTAGTTAGATTGGAGAATGGATATAAAAAAGCCTTGCGTTTTGCACTCAAAGGGAAAAGAGCTTATGCATTCCTATTTGGTACATTCGGTTTATTTATTTTTTCAATTATTTTGGTTGGAATTGCATCACCGAAGGTGGAATTTTTTCCGGATAATAAACCCAATCAAATCATTGTTTATATTGAATATCCTCAAGGGACAGATATCGAAAAGACCAATGAGATTACCAAATCAATTGAAAAAAGGGTTTACGATGTTGTTTTAGCTGAAGAGTATGATGACGAAGGTTATAACTTCATGGTGGAGTCTGCTGTTTCTCAGGTTGGTGAAGGTGCAGGAAACCCTCAAACAGATGGAGGCTCTCAAGCTGAAATGCCACACAGAGGAAAGGTAACAGTTTCATTAAGAGAGTTTAAATATAGAAGAGGAAAAGACAGTGAAGAGCTTCGAAAAAAAGTGCAAGAAGCACTCAGAGGAATTTATCCCGGAGTTTCTATATCTGTAGAAAAAGATGCAGCTGGCCCTCCAGTTGGATATCCTGTTAACATTGAAATTTTAGGGAAAGATTATGTGGATTTAATTAAAACCGCAGAGGAGATGCGTGCATACATTAATTCATCTAACATAGCGGGGATTGAAGAATTGAAAATAGATGTAAACAAAGATAAACCTTCTATGGAGGTTCACATCAATCGTGAAAAAGCAGGAGAGCTTGGTGTTTCAGCAAGTCAAGTTGGAAATCAGTTGAGGCAGTCTATTTTTGGTAGTAAAGCGGGAGTTTACAAGGAATTTGGAGAAGATTATGATATATATGTTCGCTTCAACGAAGCAAACCGATACAACATGAATTCCTTATTCAATCAAAATATTATTTTCAGAGATCCAGCTTCCGGTCAACTGAAAGAAATTCCAGTTTCCTCAATTGCAGAGCCAAAGAACATATCCACATTTAGTGCCATAAAACACAAAGATTTAAAGCGAGTGGTTACACTTTATTCAGGTGTTTTACCTGGGTTTAATGGAAATGAAATCGTCAATCAAGTGAAATTACAGCTTAAAGACTTTGAACTCCGAAAAGATGTAGCTTATAAATTTACAGGGGAAATTGAAGAGCAGGAAGATAATATGAATTTTCTTTTGGGAGCTTTGGCAAGTGGTTTAGCAATGATTATTTTGTTGTTGGTGCTGCAGTTTAACTCCATGTCAAAACCACTCATTATTTTGTTGGCAATCTTATTGAGTTTTATAGGAGTATTTCTTGGGATTGTTATTTTCAACATGAATTTTGTGATCTTGATGACCATGTTGGGAATCATTTCCTTAGCGGGAATTGTTGTGAATAATGGAGTGGTATTGATTGATTATACAGACATTTTGCTGGACAGGAGAAAAGAAGAATTGGGAGCTGAAAAAGAGCAATTGTTACCAAGAAAGGAAATTTTTGAAATTATTGTTGCGGGTGGAAAAGCGAGGTTAAGACCAGTATTATTGACAGCGATTACAACGGTATTGGGATTAATTCCATTGGCAATTGGATTAAACATCGACTTTTTTGGACTATTTACCAATTACAATCCCGACATTTATGTTGGTGGTGACAATGTTATATTTTGGGGACCACTCGCATGGACGGTTATTTTTGGATTGACTTTCGCAACCTTCCTTACTTTAGTGATTGTGCCGGTTTGTTACTATTTGGTTTATAGAATCAAGTTGAGACTGTTCAAAAAGCGCATTTTTCAGTTGAATTAAATTTTGTGTGATAACTCAGTATGTTATACTTTACAGTTAAACCAAATGTTACTTAAAATCCCAGCCTGCTTGGCTCTTAAGTTTGTAAAATGATTTTTAATTAATTTTCCAAAAGGAAAGGATGGATGAACTTTATTAACGGCATTTAAAAATAAATTTGGGATAAGATGCAGATTCACTATTTTTCCCGAAATCTGATTAAAAATTATAAACTACCAATTAATAATTCTTGATTCGCAATTATTTTTTCCAGTTTCAGATTTCATATTTTTAGTTTCCTTTCACTCTTTCCTTTTCTAACAGCGCATCAACTTCTACTAGCTGTTGAAACCACTCAGTACCATATTTGCTAATTAGCGGCTCTTTTAAAAACTGATAAACTTTAACTTGCAATTTACTTCCACAATCGCATGCTGGCTTGCAAATTCCCCACTCGTGGTAGTTTAGTGCTTCGTAGTGCTTTAGTTTAGTAATTCGAATGGGGTATAAATGACAAGAAGATGGTTTTTTAAAGTCAGTTTTCCCAGCTCTGTAAGCTGCTTCCATACCACATTTTGCAATGCCATTATCATCGAAAATGGTAAATGCACATTCTTTTCCGTTGTTTAATGGGGTAACATATTCTCCATCGGCTTCAACCTCAAAAACCCCTTGTTGTTTAATGGTTGCTCTTCCTTTATCATTTAAAAAAGGTAGAATGTCATCGAGATTGGCTTCGATCTTATCAATTTCATCAATTTCTAAGGGTGCACCAGCATCACCTTCTACACAGCAAGCTCCTTTGCAGGCGTTTAAATCACAAACAAAATAATTATCAAAAAGTGCTTCTGAAAGCAATACATCGTCAACTTGAATCATGTTGCAAAAGTAAAGTTTGAGCGCCAACTTTTAGAGAACCTTGCTAAAGCTTAAGTTTCTTTTAGCAAAGTTTTAACAAAAATAGTGTTCAAAATTTGGGGACATAAACAGTTTAATCAGCAGCTACGCTAAAAAAACGGATTAAAAAAAAGAGGTGGTTTCTTTTGATAAGACTATGAAATTAACTATAAAATATATTTTTGATGCTATGCTTAACCTAGTTCAAACTAACCAAAAATTTTGAATTATGAACAAAATTGCTGTTCAAAATTTTTTGATGAGGTTAACCATCATAAATACAAAAATTAAATTGGTTTAAAAACCCTGTAGATATTGAAAATTTGCTTGTTATGATAAATTAATTTAATGTAAACTACCCATTATTAATTAGTTTATGAGCTAAGTTTAATTTCTTTTTTTGGTAGTAGATGATTTTTTTTACTACGTTTGTCTCAGTTAAACTTAAAACTAACAAAAACTTATTACCATGAAAAAGAAAGTATTATTAATTGCAGCTATTGCTGCTGGTGTATTCACTACTTCAAGCTTACAAGCTCAGGATTTCAAACCTGCAGGCGGAGAAAAGAACATTGAAGTAAATTTCGCTCCATTAGGAGGTAATCCTATCAGTATTAATAACCTAAAGTTTAGGTATTTTATGGACAGCCAAACTGCACTAAGAGTTGGGTTTTCTGTTTCATCATCATCTACTACGGATATTCAATTACAAGGACCTAATCAAATTGAAGTAGAAGGAACAAATTCAAGTTTTGGATTTTCTATCAATCCTGGTATTGAAAAGCATTTTGAGGGTACAGACCGTTTGTCTCCTTATGTAGGTGCTGAATTAAATTTCGCTTCTTCTAGCACTACACAAACTCAAGAAAGCTTAAATGGAGCAGGTGATGCAATTGCAGGAGAAAGTGAAGTTAAGGATGGTTCTACAACACTTGGCTTAAATTTACTATTAGGTGCTGATTGGTATTTTAGCAAGCACATATACATGGGAACTGAAGTAGGGTTTGGCTTTGCAACTACTAGCAATGCTGATACTGAGTCTACGCCTGTTACAGGCCCTAAAGTGAGTACTCCAAATGGAAGTTCTTCTAACTTTGGACCAAACTTCAATAGCCGTATTCGTTTAGGATTCTTATTTTAATAAGTAGTCTTAATTCAAAGACGTTTTATTAATATTAATCTAAATTCGAATATTATGAAAACAATGAAATACAGATCAGTTTTTGGAACACTATGTGTTGCAGCACTGTCTGTATTTCTTTTCACAGCTTGTGAAAAGGAATCAGATAGCGTTAATGGGAGCCCTACCAAAGCAGATCGTTTAAGTAAATTTAAAAGCCTAGTTTTTAGTGGCTCAGGCACTGGTGGTGCAACTTCAAGTACTTCAGGTTCTGGCACTTTTATAGGTGGCGGCAACAGTAATATTTCTTTTACTCCTCCTCAAGGTGGAGGGGGCACAGGAAATGGGGCAACATGGGCACCAACAGTTCCTGGTGGTGGAGATTTCACCGATCCTATGTCTACTTCTAGCAATCAATTTGTAGTTGGTACTTCTTTTTTTGGAGGAGGTGGAAGCGTAAACTTCGGGAATAAAACTTATGAATTAGATTTGGCTCTTTGCACATCAACTGATTTATTTGGTGACAATGCAAGAGAGAATGATGATTTGCAAGTGTTTATAGGTATCTCAGGAAACTTTGATATTTCATCCTTAGAAAATGAAGAGGAAGATTTGCCAATTGATTTTCTATTGTATGTTTTTTCATATAATGGAAATAGCAATATTGGAGATTTTGATCTTTTTGAAAATGGGGACCCAGAAAATTCCGCATTTGTTTTAGCAGTTGAATTTGGAGATGATCAGGAGGAAGATGGTACTCTGTATTTTGCAAGATCAGGGTCTGTTGATTTTTCAGGAGAAGTTGTTACACTTAGCAATGTGAAAATGTCAAAAGTTTTAGAGGGTGATTTTAATGATGAATTATCTCCTACTACAACTAATCTTTCTGCATTTTTAGAATGTGTTTCTTTTGATTTTGGAGATGATGACGAAGAGCAAGGTGAGTTTTAATTTCTAATTTACTAATAAGTTAAAACCTCGCATCTTTGCGAGGTTTTTTTATGCCCCTACTTTTCTAAACTAAGCATTCAAAAAATTACTTTTGCGCCATGGCAAATCAAGACGATCAGTTAAAAACAATTATTGCACACGCCAAAGAATATGGTTTTGTGTATCCCTCTTCTGAAATTTACGATGGGCTTAGTGCTACTTATGATTACGGTCCACTAGGAAGTGAATTGAAAAACAACCTTAAAAGCTATTGGTGGAAATCCATGGTGCAACTCAATGAGAACATTGTTGGAATTGATGCCGCAATTTTTATGCACCCCACAACGTGGAAAGCTTCAGGCCATACCGATGCGTTTAATGATCCACTAATTGACAACAAAGACTCTAAAAAGCGCTACAGAGCCGATGTTTTGATTGAAGAATGGGCAGAAAAAATACAGCAAAAAATTAATAAGGAAGTTGACAAAGCAGCCTCAAGGTTTGGTGATGCTTTTGATGAAACTCAATTTCGTGCAACCAACCAAAGGGTTCTCGACAATCAAGCAAAAATTGATGCAGCCAATAAGCAGTTTAAAGCTGCTATGGATAAAGAAGATTTAGCCGCTGTTCGACAACTGATTATTGACTTAGACATTACCGATCCTGTGAGTGGTTCTAAAAACTGGACAGATGTTCGGCAGTTTAATTTGATGTTTAGCACTGAAATGGGTTCTACTGCTGAAGGAGCTAGCACCATTTATTTAAGACCCGAAACTGCCCAAGGAATTTTTGTCAATTTTTTGAACGTTCAAAAAACAAGTCGGCTTAAAATACCCTTTGGTATTGCACAAATTGGAAAAGCTTTTAGAAATGAAATTATTGCCAGACAATTTATCTTTCGCATGCGGGAGTTTGAACAAATGGAAATGCAATTTTTTGTTCGTCCAGGCGAAGAATTGAAATGGTATGAGCATTGGAAAGAAACGCGAATGAAATGGCACTTAGCATTGGGGATGGAAGCAGAGAACTATCGCTTTCACGATCATTTAAAATTGGCCCATTATGCCAATGCTGCTGCGGATATTGAATTTAACTTCCCCTTTGGATTCAAGGAATTGGAAGGAATTCATTCGAGAACTGATTTTGATTTAAAACAACACGAAGCCTTTTCAGGAAAAAAACTACAGTATTTTGACCCAGAGTTAAATCAAAGCTATGTGCCTTTTGTAATTGAGACTTCAATTGGCTTAGATCGATTGTTTTTAGCAGTTTTAAGCCATGCAATTCAAACTGAAGAATTGGAAGATGGAAGCAGCCGAGTGGTGATGAAAATCCCTCCATTTTTAGCTCCTTACAAAGCTGCAATTATGCCATTGCTTAAGAAAGATGGTTTGCCTGAAAAAGGAAGAGAAATTTTTGATTTACTCAAACAGGAGTTTAATTGCCAGTTCGATGAAAAGGATTCAATCGGAAAACGCTATAGAAGACAAGATGCAATCGGTACGCCAATCTCCATTACAATCGACCATCAAAGTTTGGAAGACCAAACGGTGACAATTCGCGATAGAGATACCATGAAACAAGAAAGAGTTGCCATAAATGAGCTACCGAATAGGTTGAGAGAGAAAGTAAGCTTAGGTAGCTAGCCTTTTTAAACTACAAAATAGAATTGGAGCAGGCTCTATTAATTTATTAAATTTGCCGGCTTAATGAAAGACGAAGGCAAAAATATTTTTTCAGTTTTTGATGAATTACTTCCTCGTGAAGAAAAAGAAGCGCTCTTAAATCAAAATGCAAAAGTACTTTGGATGACAGGCTTGAGTGGATCTGGTAAAACGACCATTGCTAAATACTTAGAGCAGGCTTTACATCAAAGAGGATTTTTAACTCAATTGATTGATGGCGATAATATTCGAAGTGGAATCAACAGCAATTTGGGTTTTTCTGATGCTGATCGAAAAGAAAATATTCGTCGAATAGCAGAGGTTTCAAAGCTTTTTCTAACTTGTGGAGTGATTACAATCAACTGTTTTGTAAGCCCAACTAAGGAAATTCGTGAACAAGCTCGACAAATTATTGGGAAGAATGATTTTATTGAAATTTTTATTGATACTCCACTTGAAGTTTGTGAGAAAAGAGATCCCAAAGGGCTTTATGCCAAAGCTAGAAAAGGTGAAATAAAAGATTTTACTGGCATTAGCGCTCCTTTTGAGGCTCCTGAAAATGCCTTTGTTGTTAAAACAGAAAGTCGAAGCGTTCAAGAAGCTGCTGAAGAAATACTAGCATATTTATATCCAATTATCGAAAAGAAAGCATAATCATGCAAACCTATAACTTAACACATTTAAAAGAACTAGAATCTGAGGCTATTTATGTGCTCAGAGAAGTTGCTGCACAATTTGAAAATCCTGTGCTTTTATTTTCAGGAGGTAAAGATTCTATTGTGTGTGCCCATTTGGCACGAAAGGCATTTTTTCCTGCAAAAGTTCCTTTTCCTTTAATGCACATTGATACAGGTCATAACTTTCCTGAAACAATTTCTTTTAGAGATCAATTCATTGAGAAAATCGGAGCAAACTTATTGGTAGCTTCCGTTCAAGAAGCAATTGATCTAGGAAAAGTTGTGGAAGAAAAAGGATTTAACGCCAGTAGAAATGGACTTCAAACCATTCCGCTATTAGATGCAATTGAAAAATACAAATTTGATGCAGCCATCGGTGGTGCTCGTAGAGATGAAGAAAAAGCTAGAGCAAAAGAGCGGTTTTTTTCTCATAGAGATGAATTTGGTCAATGGGATCCAAAAAACCAGCGCCCAGAGCTTTGGAATATTTTTAATGGATTAAAAAATTATGGAGAAAACTTCAGAGTTTTTCCAATAAGCAATTGGACGGAGATGGATGTTTGGCAATATGTTTTAGCTGAAGGAATTGAGCTCCCATCACTTTATTTTTCTCACCAACGACCTTGTTTCGTTCGAGATGGAGTAATTATGTCAACCAGTCATTTTATTCAGCAACGCCCTGAAGAAAAAGTCGTTGAAATGCAAGTTCGTTTTAGAACCATTGGCGATATGACTTGTACTGGAGCAGTCCCCTCTGATGCAGATTCATTAGAAAAAATAATTGAAGAAGTTGCAGCAACAAGAACCACTGAAAGAGGAACACGGTCAGATGATAAAAGGTCTGAAGCAGCAATGGAAGACAGAAAAAAACAAGGATATTTTTGACAAACAGAAAAGATTTTAGATGTAGATTTTAGACTTTAGAAGTTAGAATTTAGAGAATAGAACATAGAGAAAAGATAAAGGTAGAAACTAGAAATAAATCAAAAAAAGATATATAATTGATTTATATACAGATAGTTAAAGATTGTAAATAGGTTTTGAATTACATAAATGGAACAACAGATTACTGGTTTAACCGACAAAAAAGAATAAATAATAATACGATGTGTTTCTAATTTCAAGTTTCAAATTTGTTTCAAGTTTCAAATTTGTTTCTAGTTTACATTAGCTTCACATTTCAAATTTAAAAATGACTATGAGTTCATACTTAGACATGGAGTTACTTCGATTTTCAACTGCTGGAAGTGTAGATGATGGAAAAAGTACCTTAATTGGTAGAATGTTGTACGACAGCAAATCTATTTTCGAAGATCAATACGAAGCTATTGAGTTGAGCAGTAAAAAGAAGGGGGAAACTCAAGTTAACCTCGCTTTGTTAACTGATGGATTGCGTTCTGAAAGAGAGCAAGGTATTACAATTGATGTTGCTTATCGATACTTTGCTACTCCAAAGAGAAAATTTATAATTGCCGATACTCCAGGACATATTCAATATACCAGAAACATGGTTACGGGGGCATCTACCTCCAACCTATCAATTATATTGATTGATGCCCGAAAAGGAATTATCGAACAAACTTATCGCCATACTTTCATTGCTTCTTTATTGGGTATTCCACATGTCATTTTTTGCATCAATAAGATGGATTTGGTGGATTATAGTGAAGAAGTTTTCACTCGAATTAAAAAGGAAACGGAAGCTTTTGCATCAAAACTAGAGGTAAAGGACATTCATTTTATTCCAATTTCTGCTTTAAATGGCGATAATGTGGTCAATGCTTCAGAAAATATGCCTTGGTACAAAGGTGGAACTTTGTTGTATCGCTTAGAAAATGTTCACATTGGTAGCGATCACAATCACATTGATTGTCGCTTTCCGGTGCAATACGTTATTCGACCTCAAATGGATGAATACCATGATTTTAGAGGGTATGCTGGTAGAATTGCAGGAGGCGTTTTTAAACCTGGAGATCAAGTAATTGCTCTACCATCCGGCTTTTCAACTAAAATCAAAGCCATTCACACCATGGATGGAGAAATTGATGAGGCTTTTGCTCCTATGTCGGTTACACTTACACTTGAGGATGAAATTGATATCAGTCGAGGGGATATGATTGTGCGAGAAAACAACCAGCCAAACGTTTCTCAAGATCTGGATTTAATGATTTGTTGGTTAAATGAGCGCCCACTTCAGTTGAATGGAAAATACTTATTGAAGCATACAAGTAATGATGCTCGTTGCATTATTAAAGATATAAAATACAAAGTAGACATCAATAACTTGCATCGTTTGGAAGATGAAAAAAACATAGGAATGAATGATATTGGTAGAATTAGCATTCGAACTACCAGACCATTATTTTATGACAGCTACAAACGAAATCGCAATACTGGTAGTGTAATTTTAATAGACGAAAGAACAAATGAAACGGTAGGTGCAGGAATGATTCTTTAATCAAAAGCTTCAGGATACCCTTTTTTTATCGCTTTGTTAAGTCGCTTAATCATTAATTTAGAATCGTAAACTTTCATTTCGTCGAGTTCAAATACTTTGTAAACAACATTTGAGGTTAAATCTTGAATGAAGTATTCAAAAACAATCAAGATATCTTCGTCAGGTTGTTTACTGACATGGGTATACTCATAAGCTTTACTGGTTAAAATATATTTGTAGCCCGCTTTTAGTAAAGGTTCATAAGCAGATTTTGTAGAAATAGCATAACCGAATGGATATTCTTGGGCAGCAACAACAAGCTTCGTGTTTGCTTCTTCTATCACATTGTTGTGATTCGTTTGCCTTAAATGAATAAATTTTTCTTGAGAATTTCCATCAGGATTGGCAGTTACCTTAATGGGTTCGTGCTTAAAAAAAATGATTTTATACTCCTTTAAATCTTCTGGAACACCTTCTTTAATGATATAATCTTGTGCCGAAAGGAAGAAAGGAAATAAAATGATTCCTAAAATAAGTGCTTTCATATTGAATTTTAATGATGGGTAAATGTATGAAAAACAGTACTATTATTCATCTGAAAAATTTTGCAAAATTTTCCGATAAGCATTAAATAGTTTTGATTTTGAAACAAATCCAATGTACCTGCCTTGATCAATTACAGGTAAATTCCAAGCTCCACTTTGGTTAAACTTATTCATCACAGTATCCATTGAATCATCTTGGGAAACAGAATCTGGGAAGTCGCTCATCAAGTCTTTTACTAGCAAGGTATCATAATGCTCTTGTTCAAACATAATTTGACGGATATCATCTAACAAAACAATGCCTTCTAATTTCCCGTTTTCATCAATCACTGGAAAAATATTTCTGCGAGAATAGGAAACTGTTTTTACCAACTGACGGAGGGAATCTTCTGTGTAAACGCAAGAAAAATCCTTTTCAACTTCTGCATGTAAATTCATTAAGGTAAGAACTGCTTGGTCTTTATTGTGCGTGATCAGTTCACCCCTTTTGGCTAATTGAAGGGTATACAATGAATGCTTGTTGAAATACTTGGATGTCAAAAATGAAATAGCTGCAGCGAGCATTAAAGGAATGATTAAGGTATACCCTCCTGTAATTTCTGCAATTAAGAAAAGTGCTGTTAAAGGAGCATGAAGTATTCCGGCTATAACCCCTCCCATTCCGACCAAGGTAAAATTTCTTTCAGATAGTTGAACCCAGTTCAAGGCATTAACAAGTTTAGAGAATGCAAAACCTAAAATAGAGCCAATAAATAATGAAGGAGCAAACACGCCACCAACTCCACCTGCACCTAAAGTAACAGTTGTTGCAATTGCTTTTAAAAACACAATACCAAACAGAAATAGAATCATTACCCAAAGCTTATCGGAAAAGGATTCAATTAAACTACCTTTAAGAAGTTCCTGTGAATTTCCATTCAATAAATCGTTAATGGTACCGAAGCCTTCGCCGTAAAGTGGAGGAAATAAAAATAGCAGTACTCCAAGAATTAATGAGCCAATTAGCAGTCTTTTTTTGACACTTTGCATGGCTTCAAATTTATTTTCGATAAGCCAATAGATTTTTGAGAAGTAAACGGAGATTAATCCAGTAAATATGCCAAGTAAAATATAAAATGGAATATCTCCCAAAGTAAAGTCTTCAGTAACAGGAATGTTAAAGAGTAACTCATCGCCAAACATAAATGCCGAAGTTAAAGCAGCTGAAACAGACGCTAAGAGTAATGGAATTAAAGAGGCAGCTGTTAAATCCAGCATAATTACTTCCAAGGCAAAAACAATGGCTGCAATGGGTGCATTAAAAATTCCCGACATGGCGCCTGCTGCTCCACAACCCAACATGAGGGTGGTGGTTTTGTAATTTACTCTAGCTTTTTGCGCCACATTTGAGCCAATTGCGCTACTAGCTCCAACTGTTGGTCCTTCTAATCCCACCGAACCACCGAACCCTACAGTCACCATGCTTGTGATTAATGAGGCATAAGTTGAAGAAAGGGGCATTTTAGAATTATTTTTTGAAATTGCATAAAGCGTTGATGGAATTCCGTGTCCAACCCTCCTTTTCAAGACGTATTTTACAATAAGTATCGTTAAAAATAATCCAATGATTGGATAAATAAAGTAGTGGTAGTTTTTATAGTTGGAGAAAACATCAGCTTGTAGAAGCGCTTGGATAAAGTGCACCATGTTTTTAAGAAAAACAGCTGCAACACCAGAAGAAAAACCAACTATGACACTCAAAAGCAATATAAATTGCCTTTCAGTCATGTGCTTATGTCTCCAAATTAAAAATTGCTTCACAAGTGGAGCCATTCTTTCAGAGAGCTTAAAATAAAGCTTATTGATTTTTTCTTTAATCATTTTGAGGTCTCAAGGAAACATCACTCGATTTAAAGTGAACATCTCTTTGTGGGAATGGAATGGTGATATTGTTTGTTCTAAACTTTTCGTCAATAGCAAAGCGAATACGACTTTTAGTCGTTTCAATTTTCCAAACTTCTTCTGTCCAAAAGTGAACTTCAAAATCCAAAGAGGAATCACCAAAATCAGCAAATCTAACAAATGGCTTCGCACGTTGAGAAACGGAAGGATCATCTGTAGCGGCTTCCAGTAAAAGCTTTTCAACCAACCTTACATCAGAACCATAAGAAACACCAACTTCAACATTAAAGCGAGTTAAAATATTACTATTGCTCCAATTAATCACTCGATTGTTGATCAGCTCAGAATTCGGAACAAGGATAGATATACCATCTCTCGTTCGAACTTTGGAAGTACGTAATTTGATTTTTTTTACAACAGCTACTAATCCATTTTCAAATTCAATAATATCTCCAACTACAACATCTCCCTCAAAAAGTAAAATCAAACCTGAAATAAAATCTCTAAAAGCATCTTGCAATCCAAAACCCAAACCGACAAAAAGTGCAGAAGACCCAATTAAAATCGGGGTTATGTTTACGCCTACTGTTTTGGTTGCTAATAAAATAGCGATGATGTATATAATGTATTTTCCAATCTGGATAATCGCATTTTGCTTACCTTCAGTAATCCATTTTTTATTACTAACTCGCTCTCTAAAAGTCCGTTCTAGAAAGCTAACTAGAAACCTTGTGATGAAAACTATGAAGACTAATAAGATCAGATTGTAAATCGATAAGTGATACTTGGCAATGGAAATAATGTTAAACTCCAGTACTTCTTTTATCGAATTCCAACTATTTTCTATTTCTTCAAGCATAGTTTAGTGTAAAATAATTCTTCCTAATTCTTTAGCCAAGGCTTTCTTAGCTTCTAAAAGCTTACTAATATCATTAATTACAGTCTCATATTGATCAGGATCTTCTTTCAACTGCTGTTGCTTTTCTTTTATCATTTTAACCACCTTGTGTAATCGCCAAGAGCACACCTCTTTGTGAACCTTTACAGGCAATACATCTTCCTCGGTAACCGTTAAAATTTTATGCTTTTCTTCCCAATTGATACTTAAACTGTATTTTTCAATTAAATTTTCAATGACAACACTGCTAATGTGTTTGTTTTCATGAGCGACCAGTTGGTTTTCACTTACCTCCTGTTCGAGTTCGCAAGCAGTTTTAAAAACTTGATAAATTTCCTGATTGATTTTATTTTCAAATTTAAACCCTTCTCCTTCCAATTCCAAAACTAAATAATCCATCACCTTAGCTTTTACGATTTCTTCGTTATCTGTTACAGGAATGTCAATCTCAATATTTCCATACTTGATAAATGTGCGAATCAAGTCATTTTCTTGAAAACTAAGTGGATCTTGAATTTCTTTATTCTTAGCAGATTGAAGTGTTTCAACTAATGAAGTATCTTCATTTTCACTTGTTCTTCGATCTTCACTTTCCTTTTCTTGAATTCGTTTTGAGATTCGATTTCGTCTTATTTTATTGAGTTCACTCAGCAAAGATTGCTCGTCAATTTCTAATAATTTACTGCACTCCTGCAAGTAAACTGATCGAGAAATAGGTTCAGGAATTAAAGCAATACTTTGAACAATTTCTTTAATTAGTCCTGCTCTTTTTATCGGGTCATTTGTCGTTTCTTCTAATAAAAGTGTTGTTTTAAAACGAATAAAATCAACTGCATTATTTTTTAAGAACTTCTTAAGCTCCTCGCTGCTATGAGATTTTGCATATGAATCAGGATCCTCACCTTCTGGGAAAGCTATCACTTTTACGTTCATTCCTTCTTCCAAAATCATGTCGATTCCTCGAAATGCAGCTTTGATTCCGGCAGCATCCCCATCAAATAAGATTGTAATGTTGGAAGAGTAGCGTTTTATTAGCTTAATTTGCTCAGCTGTGAGTGAAGTTCCAGAGGAGGAAACAACATTTTCTACTTCGTTTTGATGGAAAGAAATTACATCTGTGTAACCTTCTACCAAGTAACAATTATCGTTTTCAACAATGCTTTTTTTGGCAAAATTGAGTCCGTATAAAACCTTGCTTTTGTGATAAATTTCTGACTCTGGAGAGTTGAGGTATTTGGCTGTTTTTTTATCAGCTGAAAGTGTTCTGCCGCCAAACCCAATAACCCTGCCCGAAATATTTTGAATGGGAAACATCACCCTGCCTTTAAAGCGATCAAATTGCTTTTCGCCTTTTACAATGCTCAAGCCGGTTTTTTCAAGAAAATCTAATTTGTAGCCTTTTTCTAAAGCAGCTTTTGTAAATGCTTCCCATTCATCAGGGCTAAAACCCAATTTGAATTTTTCTATAGTTGTTTCATGAAATCCACGCTCTTTAAAATAACTTAATCCTATAGCTCTACCATTCTCGCTTTTCCACAATTGTTCTTCAAAATAGCTTGCCGCAAATTGAGTGACAATGTAAAGACTTTCTTTTTCGTTTGCTTCTTGGATTTGCTCAGCGCTGAGCTCTTCTTCCTCAATTTCAATGTTGTATTTTCGAGCAAGGTATTTTAAAGCTTCAGGATACGTGTAATGCTCGTGCTCCATAATGAAGTTAACTGAACTTCCAGCTTTTCCACATCCAAAGCATTTGTAGATTCCCTTAGCAGGAGAAACAGTAAAAGAAGGTGTTTTTTCATTGTGAAAAGGGCACAATCCCAATAGGTTAGCTCCTCTTTTTTTGAGGCTAACGTATTCACCAACAACCTCGTCAACACGGGCAGTTTCAATTATTTGACTGACTGTTTCCTTTGGAATCAAACTAATAAAAATTTAAACTAAATTACAAAATTCGCATCCATAGCGAATTGTTTTTGAGAAAGCTATTCTTTATCGAAGTCAACAGTTTTTACCAAATCACCGGTTGAAGACCAAAATTTCCATTTTCCAACTTTTTTATTATCACGGTAATTTCCTTGTGTTTTGAATTTGCCATTTTCATGATAAACCATGGAATAACCGTTTCGAACACCATCTTTGAAAACTCCTTCACTCCAAATAAATCCGTTTTCATAGTAGTAAATCCATTTACCGGTCCGTTTACCATTTACCATTTTGCCTTCCACTTTTTTGATACCACTTGGATAATATTCTGTAACACTTTCTTTTTTTCCTTCAGTCACCTTTTCTTTAGGCTGTTTTTCATCACAAGCAAACAGAAAGAGTAGAATTAAAATTGATAAGATCGATTTTCTCATAAAGGTTATTTTGTTCGTTCAGTAGTATACAAAACTAAATTTCTTAAGGAATCATTAGCAGCGTTTTTTGGCAATTCTTCTAAAATGCTCAATGCTTCATTTTTGTATTCATGCATTTTTTCTGTTGCATATTCAATTCCTTTCGATTCAATTACGAAGTTAATTACATCTTGAACTTTATCTTTTTGGTTGTTATTCTTTTTTACAATGCGTATGACTTTGCGTTGAGTGCTTCGTTTTGCTTTGCTCAATGCATAAATCAATGGCAAGGTCATTTTTTTTTCTTTGATATCTATTCCAGTCGGTTTTCCAATGTTTTCCCCATTGCCGTAATCAAATAAATCATCTTTGATTTGAAAGCAAATTCCTACTTTTTCACCAAACAACCGCATTTTTTCTACCACTTCATCCGATTGTTTTGCCGATTTTGCTCCCGTAGCGCAACAAGAGGCAATTAAAGTAGCTGTTTTTTTAGTGATAATGTCAAAATACACCGCTTCTTCAATGTCTAATTTTCTAGCTTTTTCTATTTGAAGCAATTCTCCTTCACTCATCAATTTTACGGAAGTACTGACAATTTTTAAAAGGTCAAACTCTTCATTTTCAACAGAAAGCAATAATCCGCGTGAAAGCAAATAATCACCGACTAAAACAGCAATTTTATTTTTCCAGAGTGCATTAATGCTGAAAAACCCTCTTCGTTTGTAGGATTCATCTACCACATCATCGTGAACCAAAGTTGCAGTGTGCAATAATTCAATCAAAGAAGCTGCTGTGTAAGTGGAAGGTGTTACTTCTCCGAATAATTTAGCACTTAAAAAAACAAACATGGGGCGCATTTGCTTCCCTTTTCGCTTAATAATGTAATGGGTTATTTTATCCAAGAGCGGAACAGTACTTTTCATACTATTTCTGAAATGCTTTTCAAAGCTGAGCATTTCTTCTTTTATTGGAGCCTTAATTTCTTGAATATTGATTTTACTCATTGAGACAAAAATAAGAGATTAGGCAACAACAGCTCCATTTTTATTTGCCAATTGTCCGCAGGCTGCATCAATGTCTTTTCCTCTGCTTCTTCGAATGTTAACTACCAGATTTCTATCTTCTAAAAAATTGGCAAAATCGGTTACTTTTTGAGGATCTGCTTGCTGAAACTCTCCATCATCAATTGGATTGTATTCAATGAGGTTGATTTTGCAAGGAACGTTTTTGCAGAACTCTGCCAATTCGCGAGCATCCTCCAATTCATCATTAAAATCTTTAAAAATAATGTACTCAAAGGTTACTCTATTTTGAGTCATTTTATGATAATGCTGTAAAGCTTCAGCTAAAATTTCAAGGTTGTTTTGATCATTGATTGGCATAATTTTACTTCGCTTAACATCATTCGCAGCATGAAGCGAAAGTGCCAAGTTAAACTTCACTTCATCGTCACCTAAGCGTCTAATCAATTTCGCTATTCCTGCTGTTGAAACAGTGATCCTTCTTGGCGACATACCCAATCCATCAGCAGCAGTTATGCGCTCAACCGATTTTAATAATTGACTGTAGTTAAGCAATGGCTCGCCCATGCCCATGTAAACTATGTTTGTCAAATTTTGATTGTAGTGCTTTTCAGCTTGTTCTTTTATTATGGCAACCTGATCATAAATTTCATCAAATTGTATGTTGCGCATTAGTTTCAATTTTCCTGTTGCACAAAATTTACAAGTCAAACTACAGCCAACTTGAGAAGAAATACAAGCAGTCATTCTTTTTGAACTAGGGATTAAAACACCTTCTGTAATTTTTCCATCAAATAGCTTGAAGGCAGTTTTTATCGTTCGATCGGAGCTAATTTGCTCTTCTGCAACTTGCACTGCAGGTAATTCAAAATGCTCTACCAAAAGCTGTCTCAAATCCTTTGAAAGATTTGTCATTTCATCAAAAGTCCGAGCAGACTTTAACCACAGCCATTCATAGAGTTGTTTGGCGCGAAAAGCTTGCTGTCCTTTTTCTTCAAAAAAGACTTTCATCTCTTCTAAACTTAAGTCTCGAATATTTCTTTTTTTCTCCATTTTCCGTATGCAAAGGTAAATTATATTTGTTCCACATTAAATGATAAACTATTTCAGTGATAAAGCACTTTTTTAAAGCAGATATACTATACACTTCAGCAGGGAAACCTATTGAAAATGGGATGTTGGCCATCTCCGATGATGGAAGAATTGCTGCCGTTGGGAAAGACTTATATACACAAGGAAAAAAAGTGGAGTATTTTTCAGGTGCTTTATGCCCAGGATTTATCAATACTCATTGCCATTTAGAGCTTTCTCATTTAAAAGATAAGTTGACTCCTAAAACAGGGTTGGATGGATTTATCAAAAATCTACAAGCTAATCGAAAAGCGACTAAAGAGGAAATTGAAACCGTAATCTATAAAGCAGAACAAGAAATGTTTGAAGCGGGAATAGTTGCTGTTGGAGACATTTGCAATGGGACAGATACTTTTCAAGCTAAAAAAAAGTCATCAATCTATTTTTTCAATTTCATAGAATTATTTTCAAATGATCCGGAAAAAGCTGAAAATGTTTTTGAAAATGGGAAAGCAATTCAAGCAAGTTCAAACCTCCTTGGGATTGACTCTGCGATTGTTCCGCACAGTCCATACTCAGTTTCAAGAGAATTATTTTCACTTATAGCAACAGGAAAACACACTTCGCGTTTGAGTATACACAACCAAGAAACTGCTTCAGAAAATGAATTATTTATAAAGTCAACTGGGAGGTTAGCTGAATTGCTGAAGTCTTTCGGAATAGACCCAAGAAGTTATTTTGGTACTGGTAAAAATTCTTTACCATCCTACCTTCTTTTTCTTCCACCAACCGTTCCACTTTTATTGGTACACAATACTTATACTTCTCAGGAAGACTTTGAATTTGCCGAAGAAAATCATCCTAATATATTTTGGTGTTTTTGCCCAAAAGCTAATCTATTTATAGAAAATCAATTGCCAGATTTTTCAATTTTTACTAAAAAAGGGGTGAAGTGTACTTTGGGAACAGATAGTCTTGCTTCAAATGATTCCTTATCTATTTTTGAGGAGATGAAAGTAATTCAAGCAAATAGTCAGAACATTTCAAACGATTTATTAATTCAGTGGGCAACTATTAATGGTGCTGAATTTTTGGGAATTGAGAAAGATTATGGTAGTCTGGAGATTGGAAAGCTGGCTAACATTAATCATTTAGAGATGCGTTCAGGTAAATTCTACAACATAAATCCTATTTTATAGAATTTGAATAAATTGATTACATCAGTTTTTTTCTTAAACAGGAATCACTTGATCTTCTGTTATTATGAATACTTGATCGTCTTTCTTTACTTTAATGATAGATAATCCAGTAAAACTTCCAAATGCTGGCAATATTCCTTGATTTTTACCAAAGAAAAAGCAGGGAGCTTTTAATGATTGTTTTCCTGCACCTTTTAATTTTACTCCAGGATGAAGGTGTCCTGCCAAGTTGTAATAAATAGAATTTTCAACAGGCTCATGCGTGAATTCAAAAGGCTTTTCAACTAAGCTTTCTAAATACATTTTAAAGCCTATTTTTTGGTACTCTTTTGGGTCTAAAATATCATGATTCCCAAGCACTAACTCAAATTGGATGGAGCTATATTTTTCAATTAACTCTCCAAAAACGATCCATTCTTTGTTGTGATTGCTGTGAAATAAATCTCCCAAAAAGCAAACTCTTTGTGGTTGGTAAAGTTTAATTAATTGATGAAGTTTCTTCCAGTTTTCAGAAGGAACATCTTTTGGAACTGCTATCCCTTTTTTTCTAAAATGTGTTGTTTTACCTAAATGTAAATCTGCAATTAATAGTAATTTCTTTTTTGGCCATACAATTGCTTTTTGTGGTAACAGCCACAATTTCTCATTTTTCAATTTTATACATTCATGGTTATTTAATTGAACAGACATAGAAATGCTAAATGTAATGAATAACTATTTTTTGGATAAGTAAAAGCGGCAATAATTTTTGCATTAAAAACACTGATTTCGAGTCCATTTTTTAAAATTAACAAATAAAAAAAAGCTGATAAAAAAATTATTAACGTTAAATTTTATTAATCAAATTAAAAATTTAACAAAAAAAGGAGTTATATTAGCAGACTTGAAATTTATAGAATATTAACCAATCAATAACAATTATGAAAAGATTTAGACTTTCTAAATTAGCGAGTATCTTAGTTGGAGCTTTCTTTTACATGACTCCACAACTAGGAAATGCTCAAGCAAACATTGCTCCTTTAGCAACTGTATCTGCTTCGGTTTGTAATACAGGAGCATGTAGTGTATTAAATGATTTAAATTTTGGAACCTGTGGTACACAGCAAATGTGGATTTCCACTGCAACACCTCCATCAACCACCGCTGGAGTTGATTGGATACAGTGGGATTTTCCAACAGCAAGGACTTTTGATAGTTTGATCATTCACCATGGTCAACTTAATACTCGTTTTTTAACTGGTGCAACCGTTCAATATTGGAATGGTACGGCATGGGTAACTCATAGCACCTTTGCAAATTTGCCTACTAATCAGTGTATAAATAGAGTTGGAATTGGTAAACTAACATCGGATCGATTTAGAATCACTTCATTCTTGCCAAATCCGGCGGCGAATGGTCAGCAAAGTAATCAAAACTTTCGTGAAATAGAGATTCTTGAAGCACCTAGTGGCTTAAACGATGCAGCTT
>CAXBCF010000029.1:0-34887 GCA_963973975.1 uncultured Flavobacteriales bacterium | reverse complement strand
TCGCGCCTGCTTTGGGAGCAGGAGGTCGCAGGTTCGAATCCTGCCACCCCGACAATAAAGCCTTTTATCGAAAGATAGAAGGTTTTTTTTGTGCATTAAACTTTCTTGAAATTTTGAATCTTTTAGGTTATTAAAATATTGATATTCAAAATATTTGAGTTCATCTCGTCCCGATATTTGAATCGGGAAGGTTGCAGGTTCGAATCTGCCACCCCGACAATAAAGCCTTTTATCGAATTTAAGTTAAAAGTTAATCCTCACTGCCTCTCCTGTTAATAAGCCAGGGCTAAAGCCCTTAATTTCAATATTATTTATTGCGATGCTTAAGGTATTTGGCCCAGATGAACCTTCATTTAAAGCAAAAACAACTAAGTCGTTTTTACCAGGCATTAATAGTGAAGTAGAAAAAGTAAAATCAGTGCCATCTTTAAGTAATGTATGGTTTTCAATAATCCATTTTTCGTTTAAATAAACCGAAACAATGTCTCCATCTTCTGCTGCGTTGTCCCATAATCGGATAGTAAAAAACCTCTGAGATTGTGGAAGGGTAACCTCGTTTTTATTTATAGTGTAGGTGCTAGGGTCAAGAGTTGAGCATGATGTGTTAATTCTAATCTGTAATTTTTTTTCACTTACACCAAGTTCATCTTGGGTGTTAAAATCTAAAACAACATGATTGAATTGAGTTGCCTCAATAAGCGTTGAAAAGCTTGCTTCAAAAATATAACTCACATTTTTGTTGTCTATAATTAAGGCTTCTTTGCTAACTGTTGTTGTATATTGTTTTGCTGTTAGTTCTGAGTTATCATTCCTATAAAATATTGGAAAGTTATTCACTCGATTTAAGCATTCAACAGAACGGTTGAATTCAAAGTTAATAATAGTCCTTATTTTAACTGAATCATTACAAGGGTCTTCTAAAAGGCTATAAGATGGTCTACTTATTTTAAATCGATTACAGGCATCCTGCTTAACTTCCAAGTCAATTGATTTATCTGTACAAGAAAACGCAAGAGCTACTAATATTACTATAAAATTGATAGAATTATTTTTGCCCATTCTTTTTCTTTTTGAATTTAATCTGTAAAGTACCGCTTTCTTTTAAGTTTGACTGCAATATTAATCGGTGTTTCTCTTCACCATCATCTACAATTAAGGCTGCGGTATTAGGACTTATTCTTCCAAGGTTCAAGGCGTGCAAAACAAAAGTGTTTAATCCTTCCTGAAGCTCTATATCTAATTCATACTTCTCTTTTTTTAAATCATAATTCTTAAGAATCCACTCTCCGTTTAAGTTAAGTGAAACACGATCTCCATCAACTGTTTGATGATCCCAAATGAGGATTTTTACTTTAGCAGTATGAACTATGATTTTATCAACTACGATTAATTTTCGGTTGGATATCGCACTTGGTGGAGTAGTATCAACTCTAGCGGTGTCTAAATTCGGCTTCTTTTTTGAGACATCCAATGCATAATTCCTTATGCGTAACTTTTTTACTTTTTCTTTTTTATTAAAATGTCGCAAACGATAATGAAAACCTAGAGTTATTGCAAAGGAATTACCAGTCGAACTTAATTCATCGGTTTTAACTTCCTGAGTGATGTTGTCGGTTGCTTTATAGCTGCTCTTAAGTACCTGTGACTGTCCAATGTTATAGCGAAATCCTAAGTTTAAGAGGTTTCCTTTATAAAATTTGTGTTGAATACCAATTTCCGGAATGATGGAAAGATTTGATTCCTTATATGTTGTTGAATATTCTATTAATCGATCAACATTTAAAGTACTAATTTCAAAAAAGGATTCTTCTTTTACAGTTGCAGCATTGTATATGTTTTGAGAAAAAGCGAGCTTACTGTATAGATAGGAGTCTGTATTTTTAATCTTAAAAAATGCAGAAAGGGCTGCGTAATAATTCCAATTCATATAGGTGTTCGCAATATTAATAGAGAAGTCTTGAAGCTCATCTTTAAATTCATTATCTCTGAGTTTGGTTTTATTCCAATGTTGGCCGATACCTGCTTCAATTGCAACTACATCAAACATCCTGAAGTTTACATTAAGCTGTCCTCCAATAGTGGGGGAGTAATTTTTTTGACCAAGTATATTCTTATCGAGGTTATTTCCCACTAAAACTCCTCCAATTAATTCACCTCCAAGGTATAGGTCTTGTTGAGCAATTAAAAGATGATGAATCAGGAAAAGTGATACAATTAAAGTAAACTTTTTCAAAGAGATGAGATCAACATAATTAAAAATCAATAATTTAACTAGTTAGTGGTGGTTCCTTTTATAACAAAAACATAGGGCCTAAGTTATTAATTTTTCTCGTTTTAAATTTTAAATATTAGTTGAGAATTTCATTAAATTAAATTTTAAGCTATTTTAAAAGAAGCTCATAGTTTGATTACGATAATAAAGAAAGAAGAATTTGAAAGTGTAATTAGAAAATCATTCTTTTAGCCTCTAAAAAAAGAACCTTTCTTTTGAGAAAGGTTCTTTGTATGGTGTTACAATTGGTTGAGTTTAAATAAATTGCTTTAGATAAGAGTTACTTAATGTTTAATCAATACTTTAGATGTTTTAATAAGCTCATTTTTAGCATAAAATTGGACTAAGTACAAACCGCTGTTAAACTGAGCTGTATTTATTCTTTTTGCTTTTGCTGTTCTTGTTAAAATCAATTTACCTAATGTATTGTAGACTCTTACATCGGTAATTTTTGCATCGTTTTCCCACAGTAAAAATTCATTTGCTGGATTTGGATAAACATAGGTATTGGATAAGATAAGTTTCTGTTCGTCTAAACCAGTAATTGTGTCTGTTAAATCAAATTTCCATAAATCTATTGGAAAAGAATTTGTAACACGATTAAGTCCACCAAAGAAGTAAACATCGTTGTCGATCACAAAACTAGCTGGGGCCCATCTGCTTATACCAGGGTGAGCAGTTAGCTCATTCCATGCATCTCTATCAGGATTATATCGCCACATTTCTCCTGTAGGCATATAATTGTGGTCACTTCCGTCTCCACTTAAAACATAACCATGACCGTTAAAACTAAATTGTGTTCCTGCTACTCTTGCTTCACCTGGAAAATTATTCATAGCCGACCATGTATTTAAAGCAGTATCTAACTTATACCAGCTATTATAAATTACTCCAAAACTACCATTGAAACCATGACCAAGTCCCGCAAAAACTTCTCCACCTGCATTAAACATATAAGGGTGGTGTCTCTGAGGGCCAGGAAGGTCAGCTATTCGAGTCCAAGTGTTAGCATTAATATCATACATCCACCAATCTCTGAGATTTCCAATAATATCATTGTCACCTAAGCCTACGTAAATTCTATCTCCAATAGCGATTAGCGCAGGATGTCTCCTTGAAGAGCAGCCGCAACTCGCTAGTTGTGTCCATGAGCTATCGCTAGGATCGAAGCTCCAGAAGTCATTTAGAAATTGGGTGGCGTTTGCTCCAAAACCTAAATAAGCTTTGCCGTTAGCAACAGTTCCAATGCCAAAGCTACGTGCTGCACCTGGAAAATCTGTTAAACTTGACCAAGTGTCGGTAATGGGATCGTACTGATAAACATCATTTGTAGCTTGTTCCAAAGAGGATGTGCCAGTTACGGCGTAACCCTTTCCATCTAAAGAAAATGAAATGAAGTGGTGTTTTCCTATTGGGATGTTAGATAGTCTTTCCCAAGATTGTGCAATAATCGTTGTAGAAAATAAAAAAAGTGTAGAAAGTAAAATTTTATTCATAATTCTTGTTTTTTGATTTTAAATTAAAAGCTATTATCAGCTTTATTTGAGTTGAATAAACTATACCTAGAGTAATTAAGCTCCTTAAAAGCTATAATTTGGATAAATTTAATAGCCAGCAGATAATTTATAACTGGCACCAAATTAGGGTTAATATTTTTAACTAAAAAATAGAGAATTCAATTGGGAGCAATTTTTAAAAACTTACATATTGCTCTGAATAGTTGTAAAATACTTTTAATTAGTAAGTTAATCTAAGGTACAAACTTTGCCACCTCCAAAAAAAAAACTTAATTGTAATTTAAAAGACATTTTTTGTGTGATAAATTTTCAAAAAATCTACTTTCTTGTATTAAAAAGTAACGCAATAACTATAAATCCAATTCCTGTAAGGGCAGGAGCTAGTACTTCAATTTTAAAACTCAAGAAGATCATGATTAATGCTATTAGGATTAGTATAATCGAAAGAATCTTTTTCATAGCTGTTGGTTTTAAGATATAATCGACAAGTTAGTAATTTTAGCTTATTTTTTATCATATACTTTATATATTTAGAATGATTTTTTATGTATGTTGCACATTGATAACTAGCAACCATCTAATAATAGGGTAATTGAGAATATTAGACAAACTATTAGGAAAAGTAAACTTTGTTTCAAAAAAATAGTTGCTGAACATGTTGTAATCATTAATTTTTTCTACGGCATTGATGAGTTTACCTCTAATTCAACTTGAAGACCAATTAGGTATGATAATTGACCGAGAGAGGGTTGGGGAGTATGATGGACATGAAATGTCAATTGATTGCTATCATGGGTCTTTATTTATGTTATGGTCCAAATGCAGAAACGCTCTTTAAAGCTATTCAACCTAAGCTACAACAAACGGATTTTATGAAAGGAGCAATAGCATATTTAAGATTTGGGCCACCTGAAGATGGAGTAAGTGAAATTGAAGTGAAAATCTAAGAACTATCGATGAATGAGGAAAAATTTTGACCCCAACATCCTCAAGGAAAGATAGGGGTAAACATACTGATATAAAGATATGATTTCATCATAGGCTTTAACTTAAAAAACAATTGAGATTCAGTGAGAAATCAGTTTTGAAGCCTTCACTGATTTAGCTGTTCACAGTAAAATTGATTTATTGGTAGTTTAAAAATGAATGGAGAGATTTCTTAAAAAACTAGTTCATATAAATTATAATAAGAAGGTAAACAAAATTTATTTAATTATTGAGTTAAGTTGGATATTTTTTTTAGCTAAAACACTCGAAAGGAAAATTAATATGAATCAGTTATTTTTTGGATTATAAATAGTTTTATCAATTAAAAATCAATCTGATCTGAACTAACTTAAATTTCAGTTACTTTTTTGGTTTAATCAAGGTTTTCGTCCTCCTTTTTGCAAAAAGTAATGTTGGCAAATAAAAATGAGCTCACAATCAGAAATTGCCAAATTAAAATAAACTTAAAATAATTTTTCCTTTAATAAAAATCTACAACTCCTGAGTTGACATCGTACATAGCACCAACAATTTCGATTTCACCATCATCTTCCATTTCTTTTAAAATCGGACTTAGTTTTCGGATTTGACGTATGGATTGTTTTACATTTTCAGCTGCAACTTCTTCTACTGCATCACCTTCAAGCGTAATTCCTTTTTCTTCGAAAGCAATAACTATTGGTTTAATACGATCGAGAAGAGAAGTAATATTACCAAGTTCAACATGTTGGCAACTAGAAATTACAGCACCACATTTAGTATGACCCATTACCACCACAATTTTAGACCCTGCAATTTTACAAGCATATTCCATAGAACCTAAAATGTCTGTATTGATAATATTTCCTGCAACGCGTGCACTAAACACATCGCCAATACCTTGGTCGAAAACTAACTCAGCAGGCACTCTTGAATCAATGCAGCTTAAAATCACAGCAAAAGGATACTGACCTTTACTGGTTTCTAAAACTTGGTTCTTTAAATCTCTGTTTGCTTTTAAGTTATTTACAAATCGAGCATTTCCTTCTACTAATATCTCATGTGCATCTTTTGGTGTTAGATTCTCTTGTGTAAACTGTGTGTGTGCTTTCATAAATTGATTTTAGTTGATATCTTGCTTCTGATTGACCTTCGAACAAAAATACTATATCTAAAACTAGTCTTGAAGCATCGTAACTTATTTTAACTAAGTGTTAAAAAAACTTGTTGCAATTAAAAAAGTTAGGTTAATGCTTTGGAAAGGCAAATAAAGTTACACTCGAGGTATATAATAAATACACTTCAATTAATAAACTATCTTGTAAAAGTGGTTTATTTAGCTCATGGAGGCTAAAAATGCAGCACCAAAAATTGCAGCGATTAATGCGTAAAGCACTATGCTTATTGCGACCCAAATTAATGCAGCCTTTGCCCAATTTGCTTTAGATTGGTTGGTATTGCCTCCAAAAGCCCAAACAAATAACATAATAAAACCCACTAAAGGAATTGCTGTAATTAAAATGGTGACGACCCATTCACTGGTTTTTATGACACCTGAATTGTTTTGATTTTCCATAATTAAAATGATTTGGTTTTGTCAATGATAAAACAATTCATTTAATTATACAACTAGTAGTTGTTTTTTTCTAAAATTCTAAGGTCTAAAGTCAAAATTCTAAAAAACAGTTTAGAAAGGATAACCAATTCCCAAGTTGAGATTGGTTTCGTTCAATTTTAATTTCAATTGAGTTGGATCAATGGAGCCAGGATCTTTGAAAGGAGCAGCTACATCTAGTCGGAGTATAAAAAATGTAAAATTTAAACGAATTCCAGTGCCAATTCCAATTGCCAAACCATCCCACAGTCGATCAATGGCAAATTGGGTTTCAAAACGATCTTCATCTTGTCTTACGTTCCAAATATTTCCGGCATCAATAAAAACAGCACTTTCAAATAACTTAGAGATTGGAAAACGGTATTCTAAGTTCAACTCAATTTTGAAGTTACCAATCTGGTCAACATTTTGGCGAATAGAATCAGAAAGTGTCCCAGGGCCTAATTCTCTAGCTCTCCACGCACGATTGTTGTTGGCTCCACCAGCATAAAAACTCTTTTCAAAAGGCATTGCCACACTGTTGCCATATGGTAAACCAATTCCAACTGCTAAGCGATAGACCATTTCGTTGTTGTTTAGTTTCTGGTAATAGCGGTAGTCAAAATCACTTTTAAAATATTGAGCATAGCGGATATTTAAAAAATTATAAGAACCATCTTCATTCTGACTATCGTTAAAGCCGTCAGTTATTGCAGAAAGAAGATTTCCCGAAGATTCTAAGTTTACACGTATGAATTGATGGTTTCTTAACTTATTGCTCCCTTGGGTGTTTAAAATAAAACTGTATTTGAGCGCCATAATTAAGTTGTCGGTATAAGTATTCGTCAAGAATGGATTTTGAATTTCTCGCAACAAGCGCTCAAAAGCTGGACTTAGACTTATTTTAGCATAACTCAAATCAAATGGCTGTACAATGTGAGAAACTGTGGGGCTTGAATTCCATGTGTAAGCGATGTATGTTTTTGTAATGTTTCGAACATAATCAGGTCGTTCTTGGTAATTAAATGATGCATTGAATGACGTTCTAGGATTGAACAAAGACAATGCGTCAGTTTTAATTGGAAATAAGAAACGAGGAATTTCTAGGCTAGCACTAGGTCCAAATTCAAACGTATTGAAGCCTAACGCACCTCCTGCAATCTGCCCACTTTCATCATCGTCTGTTAATATTCTTTGTGCTTCTAAACCACCATTGACTCCTAAATTAAATAGTTCACCACCTCTAAAAGTGTTGATGTTCTGATACTTTAACGTACCGTTAACGCCTAGGTTTCCACCGTTGTTGGTTCCTTCAGTTTCAACTGAAAAGGATCTTTTTTTTCGTGGATTTAAATCTATATAAGCAATTAGTTCGTTTGTTTCGCTGCCTTTGACTTCTTCAAAAACAATGTTGATTGAATTGAATAACCTTAGTTCAGAAAGATTTCTATAGGTGTTGTCTTGATTTTTAATGCGATAAATTTCACCAGGTTTTAAATGAATAATCTTTGACAAAAGTCGTTTATTGACTTTATCGTATTGATAATCAATAAATGTGATGTTATTGAAATCAAGGGTGTCTCCTGCTACATTCGTTTCATTAGAATTGTAATCTGTTCGAACAATCACATCTTTGATCGTATAAACTTGGTGTTTGTTTTTTGAAACAGCTGCATCAATTTTCCTTTTTGGGTTTTTAATCATTAGGGTAACTTCAGCCTCGTTTCGATCCATAAAAGTGTCTACTTGATAAACCACATAATCTTCGAAAAATCGGTAATAACCGTTATTTTTTAAGAGGTAATCAGTTTGCTGTCGCTCTTTTTTCAACTCTTCAAGGTCAAATGGCATACCCGCTTCTAAATGCTTTTGAACACTATCGTTGAGATACAGTTCTGCTATTGTGGAGTCACTAATATCATGACTGACTTTTGAAATGAAGAAACGCTTATTCTTTTTGACTTTATAAATGAGTTTAACTCTTTTTTTACTCGATTTTGTTTGATACGTTACGTTGTTTTTGTAATAGCCTCTATTATTGAGGTAGCGGGTCATTAATCCTGTGCTCAACCCACAACTACTAGAGTCAAATATTACTGGTGCTTCTCCTAAATTGTTTCTTAGTTTACTGTTTTCCTTGTAATAAAAGAGGTTGTAAATTCCTAAATAGATGCTAAATATTCCAAGAAACTTTCTATTGGGTTTTTGCTTACTTAAAGAGTATAAATCGTCTGAGTATTTACTTTTGCCTTCAAATTTTATTTTGACGTTTGTAAGTAGTTTTTCATCCTCTTTTAGGTGTCGAGCCGTTCCACAAGATGAAAGAAATATTCCTAGTGCTAATCCGAAGATTAGTTTACTTTTGAGGGTGTGAATGTAGCGTTTTGATAAAGGCAGATGCATCAGTTTGCGAAATTAGACAATATGAGAATTTTAAGTAATAAGGAAGAAAAGATAATTCGTTCATTGAAGCAGAAAAAATATCGAGATGCTTTGGGTTTGTTTGTTGTAGAAGGAGAAAAGGGTGTTTTAGAAGCCTTGGCTTCTGATTTTAAAGTAAAACAACTAGTCAGCGTTGAACCAGTAAATTTAGAAATTAATGAAGAAGTCGAGCTAATACAATGTTCAAAGCTTCAAATGGATAAGCTTTCAAGCTTAAAAACTGCACCTGGGATTTTAGCATTAGTGGAGTTTCAAAAAAACGATTTAAGTGTTTCAAATACCATTACATTAGTTTTAGATAATGTTCAAGATCCCGGAAACCTTGGAACAATCTTACGAACAGCAGAAGGTTTGGGTGTAAATAATATAATTTGCTCAGAAAATACTGTAGATGTTTACAGTCCGAAAGTAGTGCAAGCGAGCATGGGCTCAATTTTTAGGGTGAAAGTAATGTATACTTCACTTGTGACTTTTCTAAAGAATTGCAACGTTCCTATTTACAGTGCAAGCTTATCTGGTGAAAGTTTATATAGCACTGAATTTAAATTTCCAGCAATATTGGTTATGGGAAGCGAATCACATGGGATTAGTTCCTCAGTTAAAGCTTTTGTTAGCCATCCGATTAACATTCCCATGCAGGGGAAAATTGAATCATTTAATGTGGCAATAGCTACTGGCTTGATTTTGTCTGAGATTCAACGCCAATTGTTTTTGCAATAGCATCTATTGCTTTTATTCCGTCAATTGCTGCAGAAACAATTCCTCCTGCATACCCTGCACCTTCGCCAACAGGGTAGAGGTTCTCAATTTTAATGTGTTGCATGCTTTCTTTATCTCTAGGAATGCTAACAGGTGAGGAGGTTCTGCTTTCAACACCTACTACTATTGCTTCATTGGTAAGGTAGCCGCGCATGACTTTCCCAAAATGGGTAAAAGCTTCTTTTAAGCGTTCGCTGATAAACGCAGGTAGAATCAAATCAACTCTCGCAGAAACTAAACCTGGAAGGTAAGAACATTTCGGTAAATCGCGAGATAGGCGACCTTTTACAAAATCAACTAAACGCTGAGCCGGAGCTAGTTGTCCATCTTCTTTGTTTGGATCATTAGCGCTTTTAAAGGCCGTCTTTTCAATTGATTCTTGAAATTTCATTGCAGCTAAAGGTCCGAATTGTTCGTATTCCTTCCAATTCTCGGGAGAAACGGTGACTACAATGCCCGAATTAGCATAGGGGTTATTTCTTCGAGAAGGCGACCATCCATTTGTGACAATTTCTCCTTTGTTCGTAGCGCAAGGGGCAATAATTCCACCAGGACACATGCAAAACGAATAAACTCCCTTTCCATCAACTTGTCGAACTAATTGATAGGCAGCAGGAGGTAACAGCTCATCTGAAAGTTGTCCATTGTATTGAATGGTGTCAATTAATGCTTGTGGATGCTCTACTCGAACACCTAAAGCAAAGGGTTTTGATTCTATATTAATTCCTTTTTTGTGAAGCATTTCAAATACGTCTCTTGCAGAATGTCCTGTTGCAATAATTAATTGTTTAACAGGTATTTTACTATCTTTATTTAAAGTAATTGATTTGATTTTACTTTCCTCAATTTCAAGGTCTGTCAATTTGTTTTCAAAGTGAATTTCTCCTCCTGCTTTTAGAATTGTTTCTCGAATTGTCACGATTAACTGCGGCAATTTATTGGTTCCAATGTGTGGATGAGCTTCAATGGCAATGTTTTCATTGGCTCCAAATTGAACAAGTCCATCCAATACCCTTTGAACATCTCCCCGTTTTTTGGATCTAGTGTAGAGTTTTCCATCTGAATATGTCCCTGCGCCACCTTCTCCAAAGCAATAGTTCGATTCGGGGTTGACTAAATGCTCTTTGTTGATTTTAGCCAAATCTCTGCGACGATCTCTCACATTTTTACCCCGTTCAAAAAGTAGGGGTTTCAATCCGAGGTGAATGGCTTGCAGCGCAGCAAATAAACCTGCAGGTCCAGCTCCAATAATGTGAATGGGATGCGCATTTTTGACATCATTCATATTAAATGAGGGTTTATTTTTAGGTGCTGCTTCATCAATGAAAGCCTCATAGCGTAAATTGACTTGAATAACTTTACTTCTTGCATCAATAGAGCGTTTGAGTAGTTTACAATCCTTGATTCTGTCAACTTGTAGACTTAGTTCTTTCGAAGCTAACTCAATCGAGTTTGGGAGTTCAACTTCTTTGTTTAAAGGAATTTTTATATCAAATTGACGAATCATCTCAGCAAATAGTAGTTTGATTGAATAGCTTAACGTAAGTTTCACAAGCAGACTGTAAATATCATTAAATATTAGCGCTACTTTTGAAGTTTATTGACAATAATTATGCGCATCAAAACTTTCTTTTTTCTCGGACTCTTTTTAAGTAGCATTGCTGCTGAAGCTCAAGTTAAAGATACGATCAGTATTATGACTTATAATTTATTGTACTATAGAGAAATAACGAGTTTTTGTACTGCCTCAAATAATAGTGTTAGCACAAAAGAAACTGCGATGGAAACTATTGTAGATTTTACCTTACCAGATATTATTGTGGTGAATGAAATGGGAGGTAGTTCAGTTGTCAATGCGTTTAGACTTGCATCCAACTCCTTGAATCAAAACGGAAGGAATTACTACAGTTTTGCAAACTTTTCTGGTTCAGCTTCTCAGGGCATTGTGAACATGATTTATTACGACAATCGAAAATTTGTTTTAGAAAGTCAAACACTTATTGATGAAGACAAAAATAACAATCCACTGGTTCGTGTAATCGATATTTACACGCTTCGATACATTGATACCAATTTAGCGATTCATCAAGATACTACACACATACACGTAATTGCGGCACATTTAAAAGCTGGCAATACAGCAACAGATAGAGCTGAACGAGCGCTGGCAACCGATACATTAATGGCTTATTTGGCTGCTACCAATGCTTCGGGCAATTACGTTATGGCAGGAGATTTTAACCTTTACAATTCAAATGAAGCAGGTTATCAAAATTTAATAAATTACAGTGTTCCAGCTGTTCGTTTTTATGATCCAATAAATGTACCTGGACCTTGGAGCAATGATTCTCGTTTTGCAATTACTCATACACAATCTACTCGAACCACAGGTGGATGCGCCGCTGGAGGTGGTATGGACGATCGTTTTGATTTTATTTTGGCATCAGATGAAATTATGAATAATACAGATAAAATGCGCTATATCCCAAACACCTACAAAGCTTTGGGGCAAGATGGGAATAGGTTTAACGGTTCAATTACAAACCCGACGAATAACTCAGTTCCAACGGCGGTTTCTCAAGCATTATTTACTATGAGCGACCATTTACCTGTGCTGATGGATGTGGAGGTTAGTTTACCATTATTAATTTCTCTCGATGAGAATAGTCAGTCTATTTTAAGTACAGATATCCTTTTTCAAAACCCATCCGATGGCAGATTATCTATACGTTTTAAAACAAATCATTCAATCCAATTACTTGAAGTACAAGACTTATCGGGCAGGGTAGTAGCTAGGCAATCAATTAGTTCCAATAATAACATCGAAGTAGATTTATCATTTCTATCAAAAGGAACTTACTTTTTAAGGTTTACACAAAGTGATGCCTACCCCGTAGTTAAAAAGTGGATAAAACTTTAGAAAAATTTTTCTAAAAATAGTTTCCCATTATATTGCAATATCGTAATATTGCGATGTAATAAAATGCAATGGGAATTACTAAAACAAATCTTTATACAGAAAATCAAAACCAGTTAGCAGCTATGGCAAAAGTACTTGGTCACCCTGCTAGGTTGGCAATAATTCAGTACTTATTAGAAGCAAATGCTTGCATTAATACTGATTTGGTAAAAGAGTTGGGTTTAGCTCAAGCCACAATTAGTCAGCATTTGCGTGAGCTAAAACATCTTGAATTAATTTCTGGAACCATAGAAGGTGCTTCCATGAGTTATTGCATTAATCCACTTAAGTGGGAGGAATTAAGCACACGTTTTAATGAATTATTTAATCAATATCCGGCAATAAATAATTGCTGCTAAAAAAACAACTTATGATAATCTCAAGCTTTAAAGAAAAACTCATTCAACTAAAAACCATTGCTTTTCAATTACCAGATGGTTCAAAAGTTCCTGCTCACTTTCACGTAACTGAAGTTGGAGTAGTTAACAAGCATTTCATCGATTGTGGTGGAGTAGAGCGCAAAGAAGAAGTTGCTAATTTTCAATTGTGGGAAGCAGCAGATTATGACCATCGGCTACATCCAGAGAAATTGCATAAAATCATAGAACTATCTGAAAAGGTTTTAGGCATGAAAGACTTGGAAATAGAAGTGGAATATCAAGGCAGTACTATTGGTAAATACCACTTAGATTTTGATGGTCAAAATTTTCTACTAGTTTCGACACTTACGGATTGTTTAGCAAAAGACAAATGTGGAATCCCCGAAAATAAATTAAAAAAGCCTTTGGCTACAATTAATGAAAATAAGGCTGCTTGCACTCCAGGTGGTTCTTGTTGCTAGCAATTTTATCGATGAATAAAATTGATTTTAATGCTGTTTCAATTAGTCCTGAACGAGCTGAATTACTTCAGGTATTGATTGATTACATTCTAAACTCAATTAAAGACGAGGAAACTGTCAAACTCAATTTTATTTGCACACATAACTCTCGTAGAAGTCAATTCGCTCAAGTTTGGGCGCAGTACTTTGCAAACAAATATGCTGTTAAAGTAATGTGTTTTTCTGGAGGAACAGAGGTTACTGCTTGCAATGAGCGAACAATTGCTGCATTAAAAAGGGCTGGTTTTCATATTCAAAAGCAATCAATACAAGAAAACCCTCCTTATGTGGTTGATTTAGTTTCATCAAAAATGGAGCTATTTTCAAAACAATATGATGATGCATACAACCCGGCTTCAAATTTTGCAGCAATCATGACTTGTGCTCAAGCTGAAGAAAACTGTCCTTTTGTTGTTGGAGCTAAGATGCGAATTAGTATTCCCTACGAAGATCCCAAAATTTCTGATGATACTGAAAATGAAATATCTGTTTACGATTTGATAAGCAATCAAATAGCTTCTGAAATTAATTACGTTTTTTCAAAAATCTAAACTCATGGCTCAATCAACTAAAAAAGAAATCGCATTTTTTGAGAAGTATTTAAGTATTTGGGTGGCACTTTGTATTATTGGCGGCATTGTTATTGGCAACTTAGCACCTGGAGCAATGAGTGCTTTAAGTCAACTTGAAATCTATCAAGTTAACTTACCAATAGCTGTTTTAATTTGGATGATGATATACCCAATGATGCTTCAAATCGACTTTCGTTCTTTGAAACAAATTGGAAAACGACCAAAGGGAATCGTACTCACATTAGTTGTAAATTGGCTGATAAAACCCTTCACAATGGCCTTTTTTGCATGGTTATTTTTCTCAAAACTTTATGCGGCTTTTATTACACCTGAAATGGCAGGAGAATACATAGCTGGAGCCATTATTTTGGGAGCTGCACCTTGTACTGCCATGGTTTTTGTTTGGTCATACCTCAGTGATGGTGATCCCAATTATACCTTGATGCAAGTTTCGGTTAACGATTTAATTATTTTGGTAGCTTTTGTTCCAATTGTCGGTTTTTTATTGGGAATTACAAACATTACAGTACCTTACAATACTTTGTTAATTAGTATTTTAGTCTATGTAGTAATCCCTTTACTTGCAGGCTTTCTAACGAGTAGAATTTTAATAAAATCTAAAGGCGAAGCTTGGCTGATAAATCAATTTCTTCCCAAGTTGAAACCATTTAGCATCATTGCTTTATTATTGACTTTGTTGTTATTGTTTGCTTTTCAAGGTGGGAACATTCTCAATAATCCATGGATTATCCTTTTTATAGCGATTCCTTTGATTATTCAAACGTATTTTATCTTTTTCATCACTTGGTTTAGCGGAAAAAAACTAAGTTTAAGTTATGCTGTTTGTGCTCCGGCTGCAATGATTGGTGCAAGTAACTTTTTTGAATTAGCTGTGGCAGTTGCCATCGCACTTTTTGGCTTGGATAGTCCTGCAGCCTTAGTTTGTGTTGTTGGTGTTTTGGTAGAAGTCCCAATTATGCTATCATTGGTGGCGTTTGCCAACAAGCGCAAGTATTAATCCTGAAGTTTAAAGTAGGCCTCATCCAATACCGCTGCTGAATTTTTAAGTAATGCTAATTCACATTCATCAACTTGAATTGTAGTGCTTACTTCCAATTGATTTTTTGAAATAGTGCAGGGTAAACTCATAAATACACTGCTTTTTAATTCGATTTTACTTTTAATTGATTCAGGAACTTTGACAGAAGCAACAAGGTTTAAAGTTTTAGAGCTTGTAAAACCATTCATGAGTACTACTGCACATTGAGCCACTCCATGCTTTGTTGCTTCTTCGGTTTTTCTAATTTCATTGGCAGAAGTTTTTAACTTTTTAATCAATACTTCTTGTTCAAATGCATTTTTTAGTTCAACTATATTTATGCCTTTTATAGTAGTTTTAGATAAAATTGGCGTCATTGAATCACCATGTTCTCCAAGAACCATGGTAGAAACTTCATCGAGTTTACAACAAAAATGATTCGCTAATATATATTGAAATCGAACACTGTCTAAATAAGTTCCTGTTCCGATAACAGTGAATTGATCGTTAAAATATTCGTTGATCCAAGTGCTGATGAGTTCAACAGGGTTGGTGATCACAATAATGATTGGTTTTGAGATAAATTCTATATCAGAAAAAATAGTGCTGACCATAAATTTATTCACTTCCATATTGGTTTGACGGTTAGTATTCTTCAAGTTTCGAATTCCGGCACAGTAAAAAATAACCTCTGAAGCTTTGAATTGCTCATTTTGGTTGTGAGTGACTTCAATTGACTTCGCAGTAGCAGCGTGACTCATGTCCAACAATCGACCATGAATATTTTCTCCAGGATCCATAATATTGAGCAAATCACAGGCATTTTGATTGATTAATAGGGCAGAGATGCTTGCACCAGTTTCTCCGAAACCAACAATTGTGATTTTCATGAGTAGTTGAGTTTTTAAAACTCAAATTTAAAGAATAAGCAAAGGCTTTCTTAGGAAGGAAGAAGTAATTATTGAAATCGCTTAAGGGTAGAGCCTTTTTATATGCCAGTCTTCGCCATTCTTTTCGTAGACAATTCTGTCGTGCAATCGACTAGGTCTTCCTTGCCAAAATTCAAAATAATTAGGTTTTAGTAAATAGCCTCCCCAATTTTCAGGTCTTGGTACTTCTTTGTTTTTAAATTTTTCTTCCAATTGATTGAGTTGTGTTTCCAATGCAGCTCTACTGCTTAAAACTTCACTTTGCAGAGATGCCCAAGCACCTAATTGACTTTCTCTTGGTCTGCTTGCAAAATAGTCATCAGACATTTTATCAGATACTTTTTCAACTGTTGCTTTAATTCTTATTTGACGAAATAGCTCGACCCAAAAGAAATTGATTGAAGCAAAGGGGTGGCTAATTAAGTCTTTTGCCTTTTTACTATCGTAATTGGTATAAAATGAAAGGCCTTCTTTATTAAAATCCCTCAATAGCACAATTCTACTATCTGGGTATTGTTCACCGAAAGTAGAAAGGGTAAATGCATTTGGCTCATCAATTTCTGCTTTTATTGCTTCTGCGAGCCATTTTTTGAAAAAATCAAATGGATCTTTTGTTAAATCACTTTCATCAAGTGGCTTAGAAACATAATCCCTTCGTATGTTTTTTACCTTTTCTTTTAAATCTTCCATGCATATTCGATTTGTGCAACCTTTTTTCATTTGATGGAACAAAGGTAGTTCAAAAGAAGTTTTTGAGTGAAAGAATTAAGGTAAGTTATTTCTCAACTTGTCGAATAAAATCAAAAAATGCTTTACGCTCATCATAGGCTAATCGTTTCCCGGTTAAAGCAATAAAATAAAACAATAAACCCACAATTAGCGAGATTCCGGCCAACCAAAACCCCCAAACATCCTTTTCTAAGGTAATTTGAGATGAGCCTATCATTAAACCAATCACAAGTCCAAAGCCGCTTACTACATAGCTGAACATAAAAAAAGTCCATATGCTTGGCTCTGGAGTAATCAAGCATTTTACCAATGTTACATCATCCTCTTTTTCCACTCGAACTTCCATTTGAGGTGTCCAAAAATGCTTTTTTGTATGGCATTTTAAAAGGAGGTAGTCATTTTTTAGTTGTCCTTTGAAACCTAATGCATTATTGAATTTTAACAATTTTCGAATACGATCTTTCGCTTCATCCTCTGACAGCTTAAGTTCAAAATGAAATCGTGGACGTACTTCAATGCTTGACATTTTTTATAAAAGATTAAAAACGAATATTCATGATGCAAACATCATCAATTTGTTCTTCTACATTTTTCCATTCATCGAATCGTTTCTTGAGAAAAGTTTCCATGGTATTGGCAGGCTGCTTATTAAATTCTAGCAAGTAATTTTTAAATTCCGAATACTTTAGTTTTTTACCGCGTTCACCGCCAAACTGATCAGGATAACCGTCAGAAAATAAATACAATGAATCGCCTTTAATTAAATTGATTTCATGTTTTGTAAATGGCTCTCTTTTAATAAATTTTCCTATGGGTTGCTTGTTTCCTTTTATTTCAATAAGCTCTTCATTTCGAATAAGATAAATTGGGTTAAAAGCACCCGAAAACTCAACTTTGTCTTTGTAATCCCAAGAACAAATGCTCATGTCCATTCCATCGCTCACAGTATTTTGATTTTTTGAAAAAGTTTCCTCTACAAAAATGGTCATCTGATCTAAGATTTCAGCTGGATTTGTTAGCTTTAGTTCATTGATACAGCGATTTAATGCATTGTATCCAACTACACTCACCAATGCTCCAGGAACTCCATGGCCTGTACAATCGGCTACTGCAAAGAAAACATGTGTTTTCGTCTTTTCTAGCCAATAAAAATCACCGGAGACTATGTCTTTTGGCAGGTAAAGTAGTCCATATTCTTTAAAACAGTTTTCAAAAAGTACTTTCGAAGGTAAGATGGCATTTTGCAAGCGTTTTGCATAATTGATGCTATTGATAATCTCTTTGTTTTGTTGGCTGAGAATAAGGTTTTTATCACTTATTTCCTTGGTTCGCTCTTTAACTTGAGATTCCAACTCTTCAGTTTGTTTGATTTTGAGAGCATTCACTTCTTCAAGCCTTGCATAAGCAATTTCTTGAGCTGAAATTTTCTCTTTCTGATTTTCTCTATACCTACCCGCCATAGCTAATGATAGGAAAGTAATCTCAATAGCTGATCCAATTTTTAATGCATTGTTGGCCAAAAATTCATTGCTGATTAAGTTGATATTAGAAGCTACAAAAGTGAGTGCTCCTAACCATAAAAATATAAATGCTGCTGTTAGGGCAAATCCAGGTTTTTTATCGGTTTTAAATTTTAAGTAAATCCCTATAAAAAAGTAAAAAGCCATGAAAAGTGAAAGTCCGTTTAAAAGTGGGAAAGTGATGGCATATACTTGACCTCCTGTGAAACTACCAATCAATCCAATGCCTGCAATGGTATAAAAAACTTTATAGAGTTGATAATATAAGCCTTTTATTTTATAGAATTCTAAGATGACATCAGCATAAATTAGAAGTGCTAAAATTGAGGTGCCTGCAAAAATTAAAATGGCATGGTTGCCCATCCAAGGATTATTTGGCCAAAAATATTGATAGGCAAATCCATCCAAGGCAAATTGGAATAAGCCAAAAAAGAAAACGTACAATACGAAAATACTGTAGAGCCTTTGCCTGAGCGCAAAGCCAAAAAAGGAAAAAAGGATAAATACCAAACTGAGAAAACCATAATAGAGTCCAGTAAAAAAGTTCTCTTTGGCTACAAATTCAGTGAATCCATTAATTGTATAGAACTTCATGGGAAGTTTTAAAATTTCTCCATCACTTTTTGTCTGCAAAACCAATTTTCGAGTACTATTTGCAGGAAAATTTATAGGAAATACAAATTTTCGATAGGGGTAAGGTCTTTCCAAAAAAGGCAGATCATCACCTGTTTCCCAAACTTTAATTAGTTCATTATTTTCATCTAGCAGATACAGCTTAATCAAGTTTGTTAGTGGTCTAGCAGCTTCTATGTAGTAAAATTTTGAAGTATTGCCATCATTCTCTACGCTCAGTTTCATCCAATAACTAGAACTTGTAAAATCTAAATAGGGAACGTCTGATTTGGGCTTTTGAAATGCACTGTCTTCGAGTTCTAAAAAGCTTTCTAATGTTAATTGATGTTCAGAGTCTTCAATGAATTTGGAATTTTTGGCTAAATGAAAAACAGTTGCTTGATTGCTAATTTTTACAGCTTCAATTGCTTGAATTTGAGAACCAGTAAGCAATGCAGTAAGCAGAAAAAATATCTTTAATTTTTTTAAAATCATCAGCAATGGAACAAAAGTGAAATTTAACCAATAATAATCTTTTATTTAAGCAGGTATTTATACTATATCTTCTAAAACTTTGTTTCTATATTTTGGTTTATATTAAAGGTATTCATCAATACTTTTGAATCGATTTTACTCAGCAAATTAAACAACCAAACTAAATGATTGGATTTAGGTTCCAAGACTTTAAAGAAGAGCAAGATAATCAAACGCCATTTGAAAGGCTTTTGAAATTATTCTTGGAATTAATGACGCACACTTCTGGAGATTATGAAGAAAGTTTTAGTTGGTTGAAGGAGTTAGACGATGAATACAACTTAACAACACCGGAATACACGCTTGAAGATTTTCGAAGAGAACTAGAAGAGAAAAAGTTTATAAAAAGAGATGGAAACAATGATCCAAAGCTTAGCGAGAAATCAGAACAATTGATTCGCAAGAAAGCCTTGGAGCAAATATTTGGAAAGTTAAAACGAGGAAATCGCGGGAACCACCAATCCAAATTTTCAGGAAAAGGAGATGAATCAACAGCTGCAAAACGGGCATATCAATTTGGTGATTCCATTGATCAAATTGCCTTTACAGACTCTTTTAAAAATGCGCAAATCAATCACGGACTAGCCACTTTTCAAATGACTGAGAACGATTTAGAGGTTTTTGAAACCCTTCATGCATCTCAAATGTCGACGGTTTTAATGATTGATATTTCCCATTCCATGATTTTATATGGTGAGGACAGAATTACTCCTGCAAAAAAAGTAGCGATGGCTTTGGCTGAACTAATCACTCAAAAATATCCAAAAGATACTTTAGACATAGTAGTATTTGGAAATGATGCATGGGAAGTAAAAATTAAAGATTTACCTTATTTGTCTGTCGGACCTTATCATACCAATACTGTTGCAGGTTTAGAATTGGCAATGGATTTATTGAGAAGAAGACGAAATGCTAATCGACAAATTTTTATGATTACCGATGGAAAACCAACCTGTATCATCGAAAATGGGAATTACTATCAAAACAGCTGGGGACAAGATCCAAAAATTTTGAATAGAACCATCAATTTGGCCATTCAATGTAGAAAGCTAAACATTCCTATCACCACTTTTATGATTGCTCAAGATCCTTATTTACAAAAGTTTGTTGAGGAGTTTACTGAAGCAAATCAAGGAAAAGCTTTTTATTCTGATTTGAAAGGATTAGGAGAATTTATATTTACTGATTACGAAAAAAACAAACGAAAAAGATTTTAATGTGGAGAAATTATTAGAGTTAAAAACCCTTGGAGCACTTAAAAATGCAAAGTATCAATCTGTCTCGATTAAAGATGAGTTGCGCAAAAATTTAATTGAGCGACTGAGTAAGAAACAAACTGTATTTGAAGGAATTTACGGTTATGAAGATACCGTAATTCCCAATCTAGAGCGAGCAATTTTAGCGCGTCACAGCATTAATTTATTGGGCTTGAGAGGACAGGCAAAAACGAGAATTGCTCGTAAAATGGTTGATTTACTCGATGCATATATCCCAATTGTTGCAGGTTCTGAAGTTAATGATGACCCTTTTAGTCCTGTATCAAAATACGCAAGAGATTTAAAAGAGAAAATGGGCGATGATTTGCCAATTGAGTGGTTACCTCGATCTGAGCGTTATGTTGAGAAATTAGCTACGCCTGATGTTTCCATAGCCGATTTAATTGGAGATGTTGATCCAATTCGTGCTGCTAACCTAAAATTGGATTATTCAGATGAACGAGTCATTCATTTTGGATTAATTCCCAGAGCCAATCGAAGCATTTTTGTTATCAATGAATTACCGGATTTACAAGCTCGAATTCAGGTTGCTCTTTTCAATATTTTGCAAGAGGGAGATATACAAATTCGAGGGTTTCGTCTGCGTTTTCCGCTAGACATTCAATTTGTGTTTACTGCTAATCCTGAAGATTATACCAATCGAGGAGCAATTATCACTCCTTTGAAAGATCGAATTCAAAGTCAAATAATGACTCATTATCCCAAAACCATTCAGTTAGCTAAAGAAATAACAGGGAAGGAAGCTAAATTATTAGCGAATCAAAAAGAGACCATTCAAGTTCCTGAAGTTATTAAGGATTTATTGGAGCAAATTTCATTTGAAGCTAGAACAAGTGAGTTTGTTGATGAAAAGTCAGGAGTTTCAGCACGTTTGTCTATTTCTGCTTATGAAGTGCTTCACAGTGCTGCTGAAAGAAGGATGTTGCTCAATGGTGAAAAATCAACAACGATTCGCATCAGTGATCTTATGAATGTAATACCTGCGATAATTGGTAAAATTGAAATGGTCTACGAGGGAGAGCAAGAGGGAGCGAGCAATGTAAGTTATGCACTTATTCGCTCAGCTATAAGAAGCCAAGCCTTGCAGTTTTTTCCTGAATTGAAAGATTTAAAGATAAAGCAAAACAAGCAAACAGAAGCTTATTTGTCAATAATTAATTGGTTTAACAACAATCGCTTAGATCTTTTAAATGAACTTGGAGAGAAAGCATATTCTAAAGCTTTGTCAAAAGTGGAAGGCTTGCAAAACTTGATTCAAACTAAATTTCCTCAGTTACCAGAAAATTCCAAACTTTTAATGATGGAATACTTATTACATGCTTTAGCAGAGTATTCCTATTTGAGTAAAAACCAACTCGAGCGCAGTTTTGAGTTTGGTGATTTATTCTCCTCAATTTTCAGTGCTGAACAAGAAAACGATTAATTATGAAAAATTTAACAACAAGTCTATTAGTTCTCTTTTTACATACAACGCTTTTTGCTTGTAATGAACAGAACAACAAAGAGGAATCTGAAAATGAACCAAAAACATCTGAATTCCAAGAATTAAATCAGTATGCTACAGCATATTTTGCAAGTGGGTGTTTTTGGTGTGTTGAGGCTGTTTTTGAGTCGGTGAAAGGAGTGAAAGAGGCAGTTTCTGGTTATTCGGGTGGCAAAGAGAAAAATCCAACTTATAAAGCAGTGAGTAGAGGACAAACCTCGCATGCAGAAGCTGTGAAAGTGTATTACGATCCTTTGGTGGTAGACTTTGAAACTTTAGTTAAAGTGTTTTTTGCCTCTCAAGATCCAACTACTCCCAATCAACAAGGACCTGATCGTGGAACACAATACCGCTCTATTGCATTTTATCAAAACGATAAAGAAAAACAAGTAATTGAAAAAATCATCAAACAGTTGACAAACGATAAAGTCTACACTAAACCCATTGTCACAGAAGTTGCAGCATTTGAAAAATTTTGGGAAGCAGAAGAATACCATCAAAATTACGAACGCAGAAATCCTGATAATCCTTATGTTCGAAATGTATCCATTCCAAGATTAAACCGCTTTAAGGCTAAAATGCCTGATGTGTTAAAATAAGCGTTCTTTGCTAAGGATATTTCCCAAAGATTTCGGTTATTTGTTAAAACCATTCGATAAGTGATAAAATTTCGTCGCTAATTGGAAGCTTAACCAAACTCTTGACAAATGAATCGTTCTCTATTCACTAATAAAGTGTTGTTCACACTTACAATCACTTTTTTATTTTCATTTTCACAACTTTTCGCTCAGGTTGACAAGAATGAGCTTGACACTTATATTCAACAAAAGGTAAAAGACTATGACATTGCAGGTTTGTCCATTGCAATTGTAAAAGACGGAAAAGTTGATTTTGAAAAAGCCTATGGTTTTGCAAACAAAGAAGAAAAAAACGCTTTAGAGACTGATGCAGTTTTTGGAATTGCCTCTTTGAGCAAAGCTTTTACTGCTGCCGCAATAGGTATTTTAGTTGATGAGGGAAAATTAAATTGGAATGATAAAGTCAGTAAATACATTGAAGCATTTGAATTAAGTGATTCTTACGTAACCAATAACATAACAGTAGCTGATTTATTAGCTCATAGAAGTGGGTATGATACTTTTGACGGTGATTTACTGTGGTATGGTACCAATTATAGCAGAAAGGAGATTGTTCGCCGCTTTGCTAAATATCCAATGAGTTTTGGTTTTCGAGAAAACTATGGTTATCAAAACATCATGTTCATTATAGCAGGCGAAATTGTTGAGAAAGTTAGCGGAATGACATGGGACAATTTTATTAAAGCCCGAATTTTTGAACCTTTGGAAATGAATTCAAGTTTTACAGAAATCGATAAGATTCCTAAAGAGCAATTAATAGCTTATCCTCATGTTAAAGGAGACTTAGATGAATTGAGGTCATATCACAACTCAGGTGGTGCAGCTGCGATTACTTCTAATGTGCTTGATTTAAGTAATTGGTTGAAAATGTGGTTAAACAATGGCTTTTTTGAAGGTGATACCATCCTTCATCCAATAACAATTCGAAATATCACTAACTTACAAACACCCATACCACCTTCAGATTTTGACCTAAGCAATGGAATTGATTTTAAAGGCTATGGATTGGGTTGGTTTGTAATGAACTATCATGGTTCGAAAGTCGCTCACCACGGTGGTGGTTTACCTGGTTATATTTCAAAAATTTTCTTTTTCCCTGAAATCAACCTTGGTGCTGTAATTCTTACTAATCAAGAAAGCAGTTTGCCCACAGCTTTGATGTACCAAATAATAGATATGTACAAAGAAAAACCTGTAAGAGAAGATTGGGCAGAATTGTATTTAAACTTTTCTAATAATTACGAAAGTAGAACGCTTAAAAAGCAAGAAGAGCGATTAGCTAAAAGAGAGAAAAAAGCTGTGGCTAACATTCAACGAGATCAATTAATTGGGCGCTATACCGATAAAGTTTATGGAGATGCTCAAATTGAAATAAAAAATGGGGAATTGATTTTTACCATGTTACCTTCTAAAGAAATTTTTACTTCTCCAATGAAGCATTGGCATTATAATACCTATCAAATTAAATTCAAGGATAAATTTTTACCTGAAGGTTATTTAACTTTCTCAACAAATGCTGATGGAAAGGTTATAGGTTTGAAAGTAGACTTACCCAACCCTGATTTTCATTTTTACAAGTTAGATTTCATCAAGAAGTGAACTTTAATATTTGAAAACTAAGACTGATTTCTGAAGTAAGTCAAAGCTCCTGAAGGACACTTTTTTACCGTTTCTACAATTTTTTCGGAACTAGAATTGTCAATTTTAATCCATGGCTTTTCTTTTGGATGAAAAACTTCAGGACTATTCTTGACACATTGCCCTGCATGAATGCATTTTGAAGCTTGCCATACAACAGTTATTTCACCATTGCAGTATTCTTTACTATCGGTAGGTGTTTTCATAATGGTTGATTTAAATTATAATACAGCTTTGTACTCAGGAGTTTTGTCAAAAACGCTTTTTGCAAAAGGGCAAAGGGGGAGTATTTTTATGTTATTTTCTCGAGCATAATCCACGGCTTTTGCGACTAACATTCTTCCATACCCTTTACCATTGTTTCCTGGAAGAACTTCTGTATGGTCGATTATGATCCGCTCTTTTCCTACATACACAAAAGTCATTTCAGCGAGGACATCTGAATGTTCTTTTATGAAAAATCTACCTTTATTTTCTCTGAGTTCGAATTCAACCATCGCCATCAAAAATAATAAATTGACATGAAATAGTTCTATTTTTTGAAAAGTCAAACACTTATTTAGCAGCTTCAATTTTTTCAGCTGCTTTCACTTTATCAGAGTGATCGACTTCAAATTCTTCGCTATCGTCTTCAATAGCATGTAAATGTAAAGAGATTAAAATTGGAAAGTGGTCTGAACCAATGCTTTTTAAGCGCTTCATTTTCTTTACTCGAAAGTGTCCGGAACAAAAAATATGATCAAGCGGCCAACGAAATAAAGGGTAGTTGGCATGAAAAGAGCTAAACAAACCACGACCTCTTCTAGGATCAAGTAATCCACTAATTTTTTGAAATAAGTTTGAGGTGTAACTCCATGCCACATCGTTCAAATCTCCCGCAACAATTATTGGGAGTTCTTCCTTAGCAGCTTCTTTGCCAATCATTAAAATCTCCGCATCTCTATCTGTTGAGTTAGGATTTTCTTTTGGTACAGGTGGTTCAGGGTGAAGTGCATAGAATTTTATTTTTCGATTGTTTGATAGAATTACATCTGTAGTTATAGAAGGAATTTCAGCTTTAATTAAATGCCGTACTTCACTATTTTCTAGTTTAAACTTAGAAAAAATCATCATTCCATAGGTATTTTCTCGTTCTTCAATTATTTGATAATTATACTTATCTCCAAAGCCTTGCAGACATTTTTCTTTCCATACTTGATTGGTTTCCACCAGTAATACTATATCTGCTTTTATTTCTTTTACTAAGTCAATTAGCTTTTCAAATTGTTGATTGTCTTGATACACATTTGCGATCAATAAGTTAATAGTCACCTTTTCTTGCTTTTTTGCAGTTTGGATTTGCTTGGGAGCTATTACTAAATAAGGGAAAATTTGGAATGACAGATAAATAAAATTGACCGTAAGTAAAAAAATAAACAACCAATCTAAGGAGGATGAAATGTCAAGAAAAAATATATATGCTATTGCTATGATTAGATTAATGGTCCATTTTTGAATTCTTGGAAATTCAAAAATCCGAAAGCTCCAATGGTTATGCCTTACTAAAGGAATAAGACTAAAAAGCAGAATGATTCCCGAAAGTATTTTTAAAAAGATATCCAATCTTATTATAGAGTTAAGATGAATTTAGCATACAAAGAAAGCGAATTCTTAACTAACACTTTAAAATGCTTCACCGATAAATAAGTAAATGCCATTCCCTTCTCTTGTAAAAGCAAAGTCGAGGCGAGTCCAAACATCTTTTTTAGGAAAAAGTAGAAAACGCAAGCCCGAACCACCTGAAATCACTAGATTTTTACTTTCAAAATTATTTACTTGGTCAGAAACGGCAGCTGTTCCGGCAAAGACTGTTGCACCTAAACGTTTGGCAAAAAACAGCGGAAGCATGCGGTATTCGGCTTGAAAAGCCATTAAATTATTATCTCTGTAGCGTCCTGTATAGTAGCCGCGCATCATCGATTCTCCACCCATAAGTGCCAATTGATTGAAAGGTGCGTCGCCTAAAGTAAACTGTCCTAAAAATTGAAAAGCGAGTACATTCTTTTTATTTATTGGTCTAAAAAAGCGCCAATCTGTAAGTATGTTAGTGAATTCAAAATCACTCCCAAAGCTTTTATCATAATGTAAAAATGCTGCTTCAGCAAAAAAACCTTTTCTTACATTTAAAATATTGTGTCGGTTATCGTATAATAGTCCATATCCAACACCAAAGTTCGTTGAGCCATTTGAACCAAGGGGGAGTTCAGGAAACTCAATGCTTGATTCGTTGAATGAAACATTGCCTAGGTGATGAAATTCAAATTCAAATCCGGTGTAAAAATTTTTCCGTAGTTTATAAAGTACTCGTTCTTTTAATTGAAATTCAATTGCATCTACACGGGCTAGTTTTTCTGATGAAGTATTTGCACCAATTCCAAAATAGGACAAGGGGAAACTTTGAAATTTCATTTTTCCTAAGAAGAACCATTTGTTTTTATCGCTATAAATGGCATGTTCAAAAAAACCGCCGTATTGCTCAGCTAAGGTAAAAAACGTGAACGCATTTATTTCACTTAATCGATTGCTCGTGTCATTCTTAGCATAGCGAACATACAAGGCACTGATACCTATTTCCCAACTTGTTTCGGGTGAGTATGCCACAACCGGGTAATATATAAATTGCTGTTGAGAAATAGCGGTAGTATCGTTAAATACCTTATTGAGATAGCGCCTAGGATAGTCTCTCAACTGTGCTTTTCCGAAAAGTGAAAAGAATGAAAAAAGAAGAATGAAGCTAAAACGCATCAATAAAAATTGTATGCGAAATTATCGATTTATGTCAATATGGATTTCATATAAAAGAGTGAAAACTGACCCCATTAAAATCACAATCGGTTTTAACCTTTTTTCCGAAGTGTCATTACTAAACCGATCAACAATATGATTCCACTAATGATTAATGGTGTCCAATTGGCTTTACTAACCGCTATATCAATTCCAAATAAATTAATACTTTCTGAATCTTGAATGGCTTGAAAGCCAAATAAAAGTGTTCCAATAAGTCCAATGATCAATAATATAATTCCAAATACTTTCATAACTACGTTTTTTAGGTTTGTGACCTCAAGATAGTTAAAAATAATTACACTTGTAAGTATTTTAAGAATAAAGTTTAGTAGACTAATAAATGTTGAATTATAATAGTTAAAATGAGTTTAACATTTAATAGAAGTTTTTAAAATCAATAGCTATTAGAGCCTAATTAGTTTAAATCACAAAGCTTAGTAGTGGAATAAATAATAGCTACTTTTATCAAGTAGCTAAGTTCACCTCAATCAACTTCTAAAATTTGCTAAAAGTTGGATTTAAAAGGAAAGCATCACTTAATTTTCATTCAGCTAAAAATAGTTTATGAATTGGGACCTGTACATTAATTTTTTTGTTGCCATGATTGCAATCGTAAATCCTTTGGGCATTTGGCCAATATGGAGTGAATTGACAAGTGATGCAGATCCTAAAGTTCGAAATCGGATTGCTTTTTTGGTTTTGCTAACAACGCTTATTATTCTTGTAATGTTTCTCATAACAGGAAAATACCTGCTCCAGTTTTTCTCTATTGATTTGGATGTTTTTAAAATTGCAGGCGGCGTTTTGTTAGTTTTTACAGGTCTGTCAATGGTAGAAGGGAAGGCTGCCCTACTTAAAGACAGAAAGGAAGTAGGTAATACCTATTCAGTTGCAAAGCAGCGATTCAGAAAAATATTAGTACCTGTAGGAATTCCATTAATTGCAGGACCAGGTTCTATTACAACCGTGCTGCTTTTCGGTTCAACAGCTGATTCATTTATGGATTTTGCATTTTTAACGTTAGTTGTCTTAGTTTCATTTATACTATTACTGCTTATATTCCTAAAATCTTCCTTTATAGAAAAGAACGTTGATAATGTGGTATTTTCTGTATTCACAAGAGTCTTCGGAATAATCGTAGTAGCCATCGGTGTGCAATTTATGGTGGAAGGTCTCGGAGTAGTATTTCCTGCATGGATGGTCGCTCCCTCCTCACTTGATTGAGGTAATTGATTGAATAGTAAATTAACTGATTAATAACTTAATTCAATGAAGGGTCTTCGGGAAACTCCGCTAAAATTGTTGCTTGTTTTTTTTCCATGGATTTAACTGCATGTTTCCAAAGCTGATCGGGATTTATTTGAAAAATATCACTCATTTTCAATTGATTGATTAACCAAGATTGTTTTTCAATCTCCATACTTAATTGCTCGAAATCCCAGCCGGAATAACCTAGAAAAAAGCGAATATCTTCTGGCATTACTTCCCTTTTTTGAAGCATTATTTTTAGAATTTCAAAATCACCGTCCCAATATAGTTCATCTGTGATTTTTAAACTACCGGGTAATTCTCCAAAACGGTGTAAAAAAAAGAGGTTTTGAGGACTAACAGGACCACCTAAAAATACCGGAAAGTCTTGTTCAGAAATGCCAGGCATTACTTCACTTAACTTTATTCCAAGTGATTGATTTAAAATAAATCCGACAATGCCTTCATTCGAATGTTCGCAAAGTAGAACAACTGAACGTTTAAAATAAGGGTCTTGCATGAATGGTTCTGCAATTAATAAGTTCCCTTTTCCAGCAGAGAAACTGCTTAGTTCTGAAATTTTATGTTTGAAAGGATTAAAATCCATGTTTTCAAAGTTAATCAATTCAGTTAAAAATTAAATTTTTCTAATTTATTAAATCTTAGTTGAATCAATATCTGCTAAATATTTTTTTATTTAAATAATAATTAACTAACTAATTTTAGCAGGGATTTATATCACTTTAACTTCTCCTGAGAATTTAACTGGCTGTGAAATCAATAAATATTTGAAAATTTAATCAAGCATTCAGCTTTAAAACATATACCTATTGTAGTTATAAATAAGGCTAAACTATTTAAAGATTTTACAATTTATTAATTCCGATATTATACGAATTTAGTTATTTATGCCGTAAATACAATTCCTATAAGTATAATTACGATATAGATTTTAAGGATAATTTATTTGACAACTTATCCTGAACTTGCTTCGGGATCTAAAATCATAATCGGTAATACATGAAAATAGAACAGTAAATTGAAGCCTAAACTGGACTTGAATGTATAATCGGTATTATTAATCACCCTGCTCATGAGATTCATAAATGATAACTAGCTTACTACTAAATCACTAAACTTATCATACTCCTTTCATTTTTCTAAAATCTAAGGTCGAATTTGAAACAGTTCGTCATTATTAGCCTAAAAACAAATAAAATCATGTTACAGATTCAAAACTTGCTTCATGAAAGATTTTAATTAAGAATAGGTATTTCTATTAGAAGAGTATGCAATGGATGGCTTAAAATTGCAAAAAAAACAACTGAAAAAAAATGATTTCATCTCTACTTTAATTTTTCATCACAAATGAAACATAAACTTAAATCAACTTTTCTATTTATTCTGTTTACGAGCACATTTGCTTATGCTATTGACAATCAACCCAAGTATCAACTTCTGAATTCTACTTACGATAAAGCAATAACTATAATAGATTCCTGCAACTATTATTTAACTATAGATAAAAATAAATATAACTTTTATGCAAAAGAATTTGAAAAGCTCGATTTTAGTGGATTTATTGATTCAAACTTTAGAAAACTTATCTACAAAAGAACTGATTTTCTGAGAAGAAAATTTGAGTATGAAGAAGCCATTTCGATTTTATCAAAGGCTATATCATTGACAAAAAATAAGAAAGACACCACCTCATTAGCTTTTTTTCATAAAGTACTATCTACCCATTACTATCATTTAGGTGAATTGGATTCCACTTCTGTACAACTTGAAAATGCATTTCTTTTCTATAAATATCTCAATGATAAAGCAGAAATGGGAATAATTGAAATTCGTAAAGCAAGAGTAGCATTTGAATTAGGAAATTATGAAAATGCAATTAAGTATTCTTTCCGGGCCATTGAGTTGCATAAAGCTGCTGGAGATCAAGCAAAAATGGCTATTTCTTACCTTCAGTTGGGGAATACTTATTTGTATTTGTCGAATCATAAAGGTGCAAAAAAATACTTTGAGCTCGCTGGCATTCTTTTTAGGAAAACTGAAAATGAATACGGGTATGCTGAAGCAATTTCAAATACAGGACTGGTTGATATAAAAACTAAACAATATCGAAAAGGGATTAACAAGCAATTTAGCGCGCTTAACTATTTTACTAAAGAAGGTTATGCCATTAATGCAGGGCTTAGTTATCATTTTTTAGTTGATGCGTACTATGGACTTCAACAATACGACAGCTGTATATATTTCAATAAATTGGCAAAAAAAGAATTTATAACATCAAATCATCAAAAAGGGATTAGCCAGAATTACTTAAACGAAGCTAGGGTGTTTTTAAAGAAGAAAGAATTTGAAAATGCCTTAAAAAGTGTATTAAAATGCTATGAAATTGCTGTCGAAAATTCTTACAATAAACTGTTGGAAGATTCAAATTTTGAACTTTATAGAATTTACAAAAAGCTCAATCAAAAAATGAAGAGCTATGAACATTTGGAACAGTATGTGAAAATAAAAGATAGCCTCAACTTTAACCCTTATGCCTTACAAAGTGAAGCCATGAAATATCATTTGGCCGCAGAAGAAGCTGAGTTATATCGTCAACTTGCCGAAGAACGCGCTCAATTACAGATTGAAAAAGGAGCAAAAACAAAGCAACAGCTGATTAATACCATTGTTATTGCTATTCTGATATTAATTTCACTCTTCATTTCCATCTTTTATTTGCTTAGAAATAGAAAACTCAACAAAAACCTGAGCATACAAAGAGTACAGTTATCAGAAGATCTAAAGGTGAAAGAATCTTTAATAAGTGAAATTCACCATCGAGTAAAAAACAATCTACAAGTCATAAATAGCATGCTTAGCTTGCAGAATCAGTATGTTTATGACGATTCATTAAAGAAAATAATTGACGATTGTAGGGCTCGAATTATATCAATGTCTTTGATTCATGAGAGCTTATATCGAAAGAAAGATTTTAAAGAAGCTTTTTTTAGCAGTTACATCAAAGAACTCTTACCTAGATTGATAAGCACATACAGGACAGACCAAAATAAGATACATCTCAACATGGACATTGAACCCATTAAGCTTTCGCTAGATAACTCTTTACCTTGTGGCCTACTCATTAATGAAATTGTTTCCAATTCATTAAAACATGGATTCCCAGATGGAAAAGAGGGGAATATTAGTATTGAATTAAAACAACTTAAAGGGGTTGTTCATTTAACAGTTGCTGATAATGGCGTTGGTTTAAAAGATGGTCAGTCTTACAAGGTTAATGATTCCTTTGGCTTACTTCTTATAGAAATATTAGCGAATCAACTCGATGCAAACTTAAACATAGATACCTCAAATGGCTTTTCATACCAAATCAAATGGAAAAACGATTCCTTCAAAGCTGAATATTCATGACTTACAATAATTACCTGAAAAACATGCTTTTAGCTTTTGCTTACTAAGAATAGAATAATATTTTTGATACAGTGCTTATTTTAAGCTATTAGTGTTTTATACTTCAAAGGATTATAAATTTATGGAAGCGGTTTAGCGAGCGTTTGGCTTAAAAGCAAAGGAGGATAGATTCTATTATTTTTTAGTGCTCATTAACTTAGATCAATTGCATTTTATCACCAACTGGTTTGCCTTTGAAACAGTTGTTTTTACTCGAAGAAAGTTACATTAAACATGGTTATAAAATCAATGCTATTTGCTATTCGTAACTGTTTCTAAACTTTTTTTCTACTGAGAAATTAATGAGGTTCATAAAGTTTTCATGAACGCCAAGTGTAATGTCTAGTTGAAGTTGTTCAATTAATTTAATAATTTGTTCTGGTTTGAATTGCAAATCGGGAATTGAGATGTATTTTTCGAACAAGCTACCAATGCTTTTGTAATAAAGTTGCTCAAAAACACTTTGGTTTTCAGGTTTTTCTTCGGCATATTCGTAGGAGTTAATATTAAAAGATTCTAATACACTACCCACGTAATCTTTGTGCAGGATTTGTTTTGGGTTAACGATATTAAGCTCTTTAATTTCAGGATGTAGAAAAGCATATAGCACTGCTTTCGAAACAAAGTCAACCGGCACAATATTTAAACCACTTTGCTTGTCAATCCATATTCTGAAAGTGTCTTTGAATTGCTTGGCATATTTATCTAAAAATATGGGCCAAGAGTAGAATACATCAAACTTGGGTGTTTCAAAAAACGGGCGATCGAGCAATCTACCACAAATAATGCTTGGCCGTAATATTTGCGCATGAATACCCTTTTGCTCACATACTTCTTTCACGTAGCATTCACTTTGGTATTTCGACTTTTCGTAAGGGTTTCTAAAGTTTGTAACTTGATATGAATTGATTTTATCGTCTACCTTTTTATTTTGAATGCCAAAAGAGTATGCGGTACTGATGTATAAAAATCGATCAACCTTATTAGGTAAATTCTGAAGTATGTTTTTGGTAACGAGGTAGTTTTGGGTATGCGATTTTTCTTTCGATTCGCTTGTGTTCAGCAAGTTGGTTGAACCCGCGCAATGAATCACCGTGTCGAAATGGTACTCTTCTAAATCAGCTTTTTTAAGTGAGGTTAAATCGATAGAGATGACTGTTACTTTTTTCAAACATTCCTCCAATGTAAATGCGTTGAGAAAAGCAGGCCTGGAGTTGCTTGTTAAAATAGCAATTAAACGCTGTTCTGCGGTTAATTTATTTCCTCGAATTACCAAGAAAAGGTGGTCAACGGTTTTTTCAACAAGCGCCTTGCGAATCCAGTCAAATAAAATGTGGCTACCAATAATTCCTGTGGCACCTGTTAATAGGCAATTCATAGTAGAAAGGGTATATCTAAATTGATGTTGCGAAATTACAGTAAGAATTGGCTTAAACGGTTATTAAATTTTAGATTCAAGATGCTCAATCATTTTAATTGTTTAGGGTTTTAGTGGGCGTAATTTGAAACCAGAAACCCTGCCACAGAGCAAGGGTAAAAGAGGGTGTAAGTAAATCTAAGGCAACGTTTTTCTGCTTTCTCGACGGTGGCGATTTTCTTTTCATCGAGAATAAACTTACTAAAAAGCCAATAACTCTGATTTACTTCCTTTCCAGCCACAAGTTATACCAATTAACTTTTTATATGTCGCTTTGGTAGTTCCTTATCTAGATTGCTGGTGCTATAACTTGAAATCACAATCGCTATTTTAACTCAGGTTTTGCCTTTGTTGTTTTATATTTCAGGTTCTGCCCAATCTGAATTTCTCACAAATACAGTGTATTGTACATATGGTTTACCCTTTTCTTCAAATTCAAATTTTTCTGTAACAGGCAACAGTTGAATAATCTTATTCATTCTATTTGAATTTGCGTATGGGCTATTCTCAGCATTCATTTTTACGAGCGATTTGTGATATTCGGGAGTCATTCTTTTAAAGTCCTTAATTCCATATATGTATATAAAGAGCATTTCGTCAGACGAAATCGGCATCTTAGTATACGGCCCCTTATCTCTCATAAATTCAGGTAATTCATTTGATTTCCTTACCATATAGCTGTCCAACATTAAAAAATTCATAGAAAGAATATTATTCTCTAAACCTAAATCAGACATCCTTATCAATGACGCAAGAGGTTGTTTTCCGTTAACCTGATACTGAAAAACGTGATACAGACCAAAATAACCGTAAGCCTTCTCCTTGCTGCTATTCATTTGTTTATATAAGCTATGAAAGTTATCAAATAGAACCTTTTCTCGGTTTGTATTTTCAGCGTAGTTGGTAAAATTGTTCCTTATGTGGGTCAATGTGAACAAAGTGTCTGGTGAGTTGGAAAAAATCGAATCCAAAAGGTCAATTTGATTGAGTATTGCACTCAACTCTACAGTTTCTTTTATTTTAACTTCTGTTGACTTGTTTAAAGTATTTAAAAAGTTTAATGTGAGTTGAACATCTTGTAGTTTATCTACACCAATGAATTTAAACTTATTATGCTCCGACAATTGTTGGTAATACTGATGGAATTTGCGGTATTTATCAAAGTAGTCTTTGTTGTTTCTACCTTGAATAACGGCCCATTTTTTCAACGCATCTTTTAGAAGAGTTTCATCTCCACTTTCCATATATAGATTTATAAGTAAAGATTGTACATAGTCTAATTCTGCAAAGTATTGTCGAACATTATAATTTGCATGCAAATGTGAAAATAAATCATAATCGAACTTTTGAGGTTCCTCAAATCCGTGTATTTCACCAACCAAAATCAATCGATTCTCACTAATATCCTTTTCTAAGCTTTTAAAACTAAAAGACTCACTTAAAGGAATCGTTTCACTATTCTCTTTTAAATAGGCTATATACTTATCGCCTGTTGAATATTCCCAAAGATGAAACCCACCGTACATTAAACCTAGAAACAGTAAAATTCCGATAGTTCCCTTAATGGT
>CAXBCF010000028.1:0-35244 GCA_963973975.1 uncultured Flavobacteriales bacterium | reverse complement strand
GGGAAAAGTCTCCTTTTTTTGGTTCGTTTTTTTGGAGAAGCAAAAAAATGAACATTAAAATTCAATATTTTCAAACATGTACATTAATTATCAGGTAAATATGCGGATATTCATATAAGTTTTTGTAATAATTTCATCATCTTATAACGATTATGACTTTTTATCTCAATGAGATGATTCGGAATAGATTAGCACTTAAATATTTTAAAATTCACAGTAGTGTTCTACTTTTTTTAAAGATGTTAAGTAGTTTAAATACAATTTTTTAAAAATTAGCTCTCAGAGATAAAATGAAATTTCTACCTGGTGCAACCAAACCCGAACTATATGGTCGGTAGCGCTGATTGCTTATGTTTTCAAGTCCTGCACTTACACTTATGTTTTTATGAAACTGATACATGGCTTTAAAATTTAAGGTGTACCATGACGGCGAGTATGGATTGCCGTTTTCATCACTTGCATAAATGAATGGCTTCTGTTTTTCTTCCTCATTTAAATTGGCATTGCTTACTTCAGCGCTGTACATTGCATTCAACTGCAGCATCAATTTATTTTTCTGATAGGTCAATCGAGTGACACCAAACGCAGGTGCAGCGTGTCTAGAACGACTGATGTCGCCATTATCCATCTCCTCTTCGCCCAATTGGTAATTATAGCGTGAAATTAGGTTGAAACCTAAAGGTAATTTGAGCTCAATTCCTACATTAAAACCATAAACCGAAGCTTTGGCAGCATTCTGAATGGCATAAACCTGACTCATTTGTCCATTAAATAAAATGCTGTCCTGTCCATTTACCTGAAATGTCCTTCGAACCATTGCATGGTCTAAAAAGGTGTAGAAACCTGTAAGATCTAATTTAAGAACACTACCAAAAACTTTAGAAATATTGATTTCTGCATTATAAGCATATTCTGCATTTAAATTGGTGTTTGGAACCACCACTTCAGCAGCAGTAAAATCAAAAATTTTACCGATGTCGTCTACATTTGGTGCTCTAAAACCAGTACTTGCATTGGTACTTATTTTCCAAGTTTCTGTGGGTTTGTAAACAAAACCTAAACTTCCTGTTGTGGAGGAGTTTTTGGTTGTAGAACTTGTAAAATCAAATGGGTAGAAATCGAGGTGACGTGTAAAATCAGCATGGATGTTAAATGCACTAAACCTTGTTCCAGCTTGTAAAAGAAACCTTTCAGATAGTACAAACTGATAATTCAGATACGCTGCATAGCTACTCCAATCGGATTCTGGGTAGCGATCGGGAACTAATAGGGGATTTCCATTTCTAATATCAACAGCTGAACCTCTTGATGTAACTTCGTTGAGTACATATTCTGCTCCATAGAAAATACGGTGTCTGTCTACATTTTTTTCAAAGTCAAAATTTGCGGAATAGGCTTGTACTTCTTCCACTTGAGTTCGCAAACGATTTTGATTTAATCTACGATCAATTCTGCTTTCTTCAAAGCTTTGCTGAGCCAAACGAACACTCATTCTGTCGAACAGTTTATTCTTAGCTGTGTGTGAAATCGTGAAATTGTTCATCATCCACTTCTGAGGACCGTAGTTCCAAACTGCTGAAACAGGTAAACCATTGCTCTGTTTTTCAATGAGCCTGTCGTAGCGAGAGAATTCAGAAGTTTCAGAATAGTGGAATCCATACTCAAAATCCCATTTTTTAGTTGGTTTGAAACGAATTTTCTGCATCAGATTGATTTGTGAGTATCCACTTGGTTTTTGAACCATTGGATCTTCGTTTTGGATCACTCTGTCAACATTGTCAATTCGTTGAACATAATACTGTTTCAGGTATTCGTCAGGGCCATTGCTTCCCATTTTCAAATCTCCATACTTAGCGTGTGTGAAACTCGTAACAGCAGCCCATTTTTTCCAACCTACACCAATGTCCAAATGATTGGTGAGTTCATTATTAGCTGAAGAAACCCTACTCACTGCTTTTCCAGTAATTAATGGCTTCTCTGTTTGTGAAAATTTAGGGCTGATTGTTTGAAAACTCATGACCCCACCTATGGCATCACTTCCATAGGTAATGGAACCTGGACCAAAAAATACTTCCGTTCTTTCAATTGCAAAAGGATCAAGAGAAATAACATTTTGGATATTTCCCGATCTAAAAATGGCAGAATTCATTCTAACACCATCTACAGTGTATAAAAGTCTGTTGCTAGAAAATCCTCGAATCATTGGACTTCCACCACCTTGCTGACTTTTTTGGATAAATACCTCACCCGATGTACCCAACAAATCAGCAGCAGTTTGAGGATTATTCAACGCCACATCTTTAGGAGTAATGATGGATATTTTATAAGGAATATCTCCGGATATTTGTTTCCAACGCGTAGCTGAAATAACGATCTCCTCAAACTGAGTAGATGTAGCATTTATTAAAAGTTCGAAATTCAGTTGTTCAATTTCCGAATAGCTTTTCACTTCGGCTGTATAGCCCAAAAATCGAAAAACAATTTTTTCAGAACCCTTGAAAGCTGAGAAATCCGCTTCACCATCAGCATTTGTAGTTTCAAATGCCCTTGGTTGATCGCTCATAATGGTAGCCATTTCTATGGGCTTTCCTGTTTCAGCGTCTTTAATACTTATTGTTTGAGAATGGGCAATGCATGCCAGTCCCAGTAATAAGCACAAACTTAAAATTACTTTCATTGTGATTAATATTAAACATACTAGAATCGTCCACATTACGCAAAAGCATAAATGCAGATAAAAATTATTGAGATCTTAAATGTTTAACTTAATTCCGGTGGCGGAATAGGGGGGGACTTGGAAATGGATTGATAGAAATTTGGAGTAGTAGCACAAAGTTGTTTTTCATGTTGAAAAGCGAGTGAATTTTCTTCAGTTGATTCTGAGAAATACAGCGATTTAAAAAATTGATGCAAGCGCTTTTTGCTCTCTTGGTTTTTGGGATTGTTTCCCAAGGTATAGGCTAGTAAATTATCTAGCTGTTTGTTGAGTTTTGTTTCTTCATGATCCCACCAACACCAATAATAAGTGGTGTCGCCTATTACTTCACTAGAAGTAATGTCATACATCTCTCCATTGAACTCAAATTCCTTGGAGTGTTTCCAATTTAATTTACTGTGTTTTTCTTCTTCAGTAAATTTCAGTAAAACCAATTGCTCTTTTTTAATTCCGGCAATCATTTTCCATTTCACCTCTCTTTTCACTTGCTTTTTTTGAATTTTAAGCACAATAAAGGTTGTAGCTATCGGAGCAAGGAAGCAAAAAAATAAGAAAATGCCAAAAAATTTACCTTTCAACAGAAATAATTTAGGTGTGCTAATTTAGGCAAATCTAAATCCATCTTTTTATTAAACTATTGTTTAATGAATTTGAAAGTTTTAGTAAAACTAGTGGAGCTGAGTTGAAGTAGATATATCCCTGATTTAAATTCGCTTGTATTTAAGTTGTATATATTGGTATTGAAATTTCCATTCCGGATTAGTTTTCCTGATGTTGTATAAACTGAATATTGAATTGAACTTGAAGTTCGGTTAGCAATTTCAATGGAAAGAAAATCATGACAAGGATTTGGGAGTATTCGAAAACTGTACTTTTCAATCATGTTTTCAGGAATATCGACTGTTGAACATTGAAATTCATTCAAATGCTTCCAAATATCATTGTTAAGAGTAAAGGGTACCAAAGAATTATTTGGAGACCCTCCCATTCTAACCATTACGATGTTTTGAGATGGAATAATAGTTAATATTTGACCGTCTTTTCCCAGTGCTGCAATCATATCACTTGGTGCATCGGGACTTATACTACTATTAAAAACCAATTGAGATTGAGGAGCCATAAAAGTATTTGTACCATTAAGCCACCAAAGGTATCCATATGCATCATTTAAGCTTTGAGAAGTTGATACCATGTCATTAAAATAGCTAGTGTCAGTGAGAATTTGATTGGTATTCCATTTTCCTTTATTGAGAATTAATAATCCAAATCGAGCCATACTCCTAGCAGTACTAAAATATACATTGTTAAATCCTTGTTGAACAAAAATTCCATTCATACCTGTTGGAATTTTTAATTTAGAGTTGGTGTAAAGGTTAAGCGATTGTCCTGTTGCATTGGCAATCACTCCATCTAAAAGCGTATAGGGTGCATTGTGGTATGCCCATCTTGCACCTGAATTGGCTCTGTAAATTAAACAAGTATCAATAGTACAGTGAGGATCTAAACCGTCCTCTAAGCCAGTTGTCATTGTTAATTGATTCAATATGGTTATTTTCTCTTCTTGTGCTAATGTACAGTCAGTCCAACCTTGGCCTAAGTATTTTGATGTTGTATCGCTGATGTGTAAAAAATTTTCTTGCTGAGCAATACCCACCATAAAAGCTGTAATTGTTTTGCCTGCAGATGCCCAATACCAATTTGCATTTTCTGAGTGACCGTTAAAGTATTTTTCTAAAACAATTTTACCGTCCTTTAATAGAATAAAAGCTTTAGTATTATTTGTGTCGAGGAAAGTGTAAAGGCTATCAATTTTATTCTGACACCATCCAAGTGAAGATGGAGGAATAGTATCCCATTGGTTTTGATTGTTTGAAGGGAAATATAACTGTGACTTTACGAGTGTTATATTCAAACAAAAAATTAAAAGAAGGATGTACTTTTTCACAATTGTAAGATTTTCAAATAGCGATATAAAGATATAGAAATAACTCTAATAACTTTAATTATTTGAATAATGATAGAAATTAACGCCTGTTTATGAGCTATTTAGTAATTAAAACCAACTTTAAGAGCAGTGCTATTTATAAAGGGATATTTCAAGAGGCGAGCACTTAACATCTTACCCTTTCCTATTTTTTTGAGGAGTATTCTACTTAACTTTGGGCTGGTTTTATTCAAACTAATCCAATTTATTAATCTCTTCATTTAAAGCCTGTACTTCTTTTTTGTTTTTTTCTACAACTTTTTTCATGTTCATGATTTTTTCTTCTGCTTGCATGATTTTATCATTTTTAAGCTTTTCTTCATCAATTGAAATCTCACCGTTGTCTTTTTGATTCTTCACTTTTTCTTTTGCTTCTTTTATTTTTTCTTCATTTTCAATAATTTGTTTCTCTTGCTCTTTAATTTTTTGTTCTGCAGCAAGTTTATTTTTTATTGCAAGATTTTTTGCATCAGATGAACGTTTTTGACCAAACTCTTTGCCTGTTATATCGCCTTTATTTTTACCATAAGCATTTCCATTAGATTTGCTACTATCATAAGTTTCTTTACTTATAATTTCTTCCTTATTCTTTTCTTTACTTAAACCTTGTTCTTTATTCTTTTTTTCATTTAAGCCTTCTTCCTTATTTTTTTCAATTTCTTCTTTTTTTTGTTGACCTTTTTCTTTATTTTCTTTTTTATTGTTTTGCTTTTTTTCTAAATTGTTTAACGATTTTTCTTCTTTAACCTTCTCAGTTTTCTTCTGTATATTCTCTACTTTTTTCTTTTCTTGCCCTTTTCCCTTTTCCTGTGCAAATAAAAATGAATTAATTAGGAAGAATGATAACGCAATAACTAATACTGTTTTCATAAGTGTAATTTTAAATGTTATTTAATAAGGAGTCTATTTTATTTTGATTTTTTTCTATCTCAATATCAGATTTATCTATTACATCATCTAATTTTTGAGTGGATTTTTCAATTACTTCAATTTGCTCTTGTAATTCTACGGGTATCTTTTCTGTCTGTTTTTTTTCTCCAGAACAAGAAAACATTAGGCCTAAAATTGGAACAAGTAAAAAAAGCTTTTTCATATGGTTCATTTTTTTATTTATTCTGTTTTTTTAAGTGGTTTCTAGTCTCCACTACATTTTTATACTTTTATTAAGCATGTAAAGTTGAACATAAACTTAGTAATTTATCAAATTGTATGGTAATTTTTTAAATTAAACACTTCTACTTCTGAGCTCTACTCAAAAGCCAAACGGTTAAAAGGGCAAAAACCATATTGGGAATCCACATGGAAACCATTGGGTCTATACCTCCATTAGTGGCAAATGTTTGGGCAACTTTCATAAATAAAACATAGCTAAAACTTAAGCCCAAGCCTTGACCTAAGTGTATACCAATTCCACCACGAACTTTCCTACTTGCAATTGATGCGCCCATAAGCGTGAGAATGATGGAGGCAAATGGAAATGCGATGCGTTGGTGTTTTTCAATTTCATAGAAAACGACTTTTTTGGAGCCTTTGAATTTTTCTTTTTCAATTTCTTCATTTAATTCAAAGAAATTGAGCATTTCAGCATCGGTTTCGCGTTTCTTAAATTCTTGTGGAAGCATGTTCAAAATAGTGTCTTTCGTTAATCCCCGTTTAATGCTTTCGTTTATTCCGTCAATTCTACGCTCGTAATAATTTTGAATAGTCCATAAATTTTTTACTGTGTCCCATTTTATGAAATCAGCTAAGAGTTTGTATTTTAATTCATTGTTTTCGTCGAATTGTTCAATGGTAAATTTGATGCCCACATCTGTTTGGTTGGAGTAACTGCCCATGTAGATGTATGAATTTGGATCGATTTGCAAGTGAATGTTCCGATCGCGATTGTGAGTCGGATTTTTGATATAGGTATATCGAAATTCCAATCGCTTCTGATTACTTTTTGGAATCAAAAAACTGTTGAGGTAGAATGAAATTAATCCTAAGAAAATAGCTGAAATAACATAAGGAACTAAGAAACGACGAAAGGAAATACCGCTCGCCAATATGGAAATAATTTCAGTATTACTTGCCATCTTAGAAGTGAAAAATATCACTGCAATAAAAATAAAGAGCGGACTGAATAAATTGATGAAATAGGGGATGAAGTTGAGGTAATAATCAAAGACAATGGCTTTTACCGGAGCGTCTTTCTCAATAAATTCATCGAGGTTTTCTGAAAAATCAAAAACAATGGAAATGGAAATAATAAGGGTAATGGAAAAGAAAAAGGTTCCCAAAAACTTCTTGATGATATAGCGGTCAAGTAATTTCATTCTAGAGCCTTTGGGTCAATTTTGTAACCATGCTGTTTTTCCAAGTACTAAAGCTGTTGTTAAGAATTTGCCGACGAGCTTCTTTCACTAACCAAATATAGAATGCCAAATTGTGTAAAGTGGCAATTTGTGCTCCTAAAATTTCCTTAGAAATCAATAAATGCCTTAAATAGGCTTTGGTGTAAAAACTATCTACAAAACTTTCCCCGTCCTCATCAATTGGAGAAAAATCCTTTTTCCACTTTTCATTTCGCAGGTTTAAAATGCCATTTTTGGTAAATAGCATTCCATTTCTAGCATTTCTAGTTGGCATTACACAGTCGAACATGTCAATGCCCAAAGCTATGTTTTCCAAAATATTAGACGGAGTACCAACACCCATTAGGTATCGTGGTTTGTCTTTTGGTAAAATGTCGCAAACTACTTCCGTCATGGCATACATTTCTTCAGCAGGCTCACCAACAGAAAGTCCACCAATGGCATTTCCTTCTCGTTCGAAAGAGGCAATTTGTTCTGCAGATTGTTTGCGTAAATCGGTGTAAGTACTTCCTTGCACAATTGGAAAAAGTGTTTGGCTATAACCGTATTTTGATTCTGTTTCATCAAAACGCGTGCAACAGCGTTTTAACCAACGGTGTGTCATTTCCATTGAGCGTTTAGCATATTTGTAGTCACAAGGGTAGGGGGTGCATTCATCAAATGCCATGATAATGTCTGCACCAATGGTTCGTTGAATGTCCATTACATTTTCAGGAGTAAAAAACTGTTTAGAACCATCGACATGCGATGCAAAACGAACACCTTCTTCAGTAATTTTTCTTCTGTGTGCCAAAGAGTATACTTGGTAACCACCGCTATCGGTTAAAATAGGGTGTTTCCAACCATTAAATTTATGAATTCCACCTGCTTGTTCTAAAACTTCCAACCCAGGTCTTAAAAAAAGGTGATAGGTATTTCCCAAAATTATTTGGGCATTGATGTCTTCATCTAATTCCCTTTGGTGAACTGCTTTTACGGTTCCGGCAGTCCCCACCGGCATAAAAATAGGGGTTTCAATTTTTCCGTGATCCGTACTAATTTCTCCTGCTCTGGCATTGCTGCCACTGTCTTCGTGCTTTAAATTAAATTGCATCTTAATTTTTCAAAATAGGGGCAAAGGTAAGCAATGCTGACAAAAAGAATTTTATCTTTACCGAGCTGACTGAAGCCATGATTGAACTATTAAGTATTTCTTATTTAGATATTTATTTGCTGTGGCAATTTCTTCCATTTCTCATTTTACTGTACTATTATTTTAATTACTTAGCAAAACTCAGCAAGTCAGAGCCATTTAAAACCACCTCAGAAAATTTGAATGTTCAAGCTGTTTCCATTGTAATTGCAGCAAAGGATGAAGCTGCTAATTTGAAATTGAATTTGCCATTTTTGTTGCGACAAGATTTTAAGGAATTTGAAATTATCATTGTCAATGATCATTCGATCGATGAAACTGTAGCTATTGTCAAAAGTTTTAATGATTCCCGAATTTCAGTGGTTGATTTGGAATTGGATAGTGGTAAAAAAGCGGCTATTCAAAGAGGAGTTCTAGCTGCTAGAAATGAACATTTACTATTTATTGATGCTGATTGCCAACCTGCTTCAAATGATTGGTTGAATGAAATGATGGCAGCTTATCTTCCCGAAACCGAAATCGTTTTAGGACATGGGAGGTTTAAGAAAAGTCCCGGTTTTTTGAATGCATTTTTGCGCTATGAGTGTTTTTCATCTGCTTGCCAATACTTTTCTTTTGCCGTAAAAGGGAATGCTTACATGGGTGTAGGAAGAAATTTATCGTATAAAAAATCATTATTTGAAAAGAGTAAATCCTTAAAAAAACATTCTAAAATACTAAGTGGGGATGATGATTTATTAGTGAATGAAATGGCTAATGAAAAGAATGTAAATGCATGTATTTTACCTCAGGCGCATACTATTTCTGAAGCCAAAACTACTTGGTGGGCATACTTTGCACAAAAAAGGCGTCAGTTGCAAGCAGGTAATTACTACAAGGCTTCTCATCGTTTTCGCTTGTTTATTTTTGGGTTTGCACACTTAGTTTTTAACATAAGTACTTTGATACTTTTATTGATATCACTAAATATAGCGGTAATTTTGAGCATCTTTGTTGTGAAGATGACAGTGCAGTTCTATTTTCAACGAAAAATTGCAAAGCAGCTAGGAGATAAAGACCTTCAGGTGTTTGCAGGCTTTTTGGAAATAATTTATTACCCACTGATAAGTATAATTGGGATTTCAACTTGGATATGGAAGATAAAGAAATGGAAGTAGATTCGAATTTCTCCGATAAGGCGAAAAAGGATTTAGAATTGGTGAAAGCTGCTCTTGGCGGAAGCCAGGCTGCCTATTCTGAAATTATGGTTCGTTACAGAGAAGCTATTTTCTTCTTAATTCTTAAAATGGTAAGAAACGATGATGATGCTGAAGATTTAGCCATTGAAACATTTAGCAAGGCTTTTCTAAAATTAAACCAATACACACCTCAATATGCATTTTCAACTTGGTTGTTTCGAATAGCAACCAACCATTCCATCGATTTTTTGAGAAAAAAGCGTTTGAAAACAACTTCAATTGACGAAGCCATGGAAGATGGAAAAGGAAATTCATGGAAAATGCAGTTGGGAGGTAGTTCTAAAGATCCTGAAGAAAAATTCATTGAGCAGCAGAAGATTACTTTGATGCGCAAATATGTTGATGATTTAGATGAACCTTACCGCACCTTGGTTGAGCTTCGATATTTCAAAGAATGGTCTTATGAAGAAATAGCAACCCACCTCGATTTACCTTTAGGAACAGTAAAAGCGCAACTTTTTCGCGCTAGAGCAATCCTATCAGATTTAATTCGAAAAAGTAAAAAGTCTATCTAAGTTTTCATGGAAGAAGTGTTGCGTTTTTTTCCTGACTTGAGTCTAATTCAGCAAAATCAATTCAAACAATTGCAGTCGCTTTATGAGGAGTGGAATGAAAAAATCAATGTGATTTCCAGAAAAGACATGGAGCATTTTTATACCCATCATGTCTTACATGCCCTAGCTATCGCGAAAGTGATTAATTTCAAAGATGGAACGAGTATTTTGGATGTCGGAACTGGTGGAGGTTTTCCCGCCGTTCCTTTGGCGATTTTATTTCCCAACTGTCGTTTTTTGGCAGTTGATTCTATTGGGAAGAAAATCACTGTTGTTAATGCAGTAAAAGAAAGTTTAGAGTTAAGAAACTTGGAAGCAAAGCATTTACGAGCTGAAGAAATTGATTATACCTTCGATTTTATTGTCAGTAGAGCAGTTACTAGAGCCGCAAAATTTATTTCTTGGGTGGATGAACTGTTTAATGAAGATTCAAAAAATACGTTGAAAAATGGCTTTATTTTCCTGAAAGGAGGAGCTTTAGATGAGGAAATGAAAGAAACTGGAAGGAAGTTTAAAATTCACTCCATCTCAGATTTTTTCGATGATCCTTTCTTTGAAACAAAAAAAGTAGTCTACGTTCCTTCCAAATAAAGCTTTCAAAATAGTTTTATAAGAATTAAGTTTGTGTTTCATTTTAAAAAATAGATCAATATGAAAAAAATAACAACAAGTTTAATTGCATTGTTAATGGTTTTTACCGGATTAACGTTAAATGCACAAGAATTACCTGCTCCAAGTCCTTATGCTGAGGTAATGCAGCGAGTAGGATTGACAGACGTGACAGTGAAGTATTCTCGTCCTGGTGTAAAGGGAAGAACCATTTTTGGTGACATGCTTTCTTATGGTAAAGTTTGGAGAACAGGAGCAAACGCTTCAACTAAAATTGAATTTTCTACAGATGTTACCATTGTTGGAAACGAAGTAAAAGCAGGAACTTATGCGATTTTAACTATTCCTGGGAAAGATGCTTGGAAAGTAATTTTAAATTCAAATTTAAAAGTGACTGAAAACAGTTATGACGCTGCTGATAATGTTGCTGAGTTTTCTGTGAATCCACAAGAAACTGACAATGTGGAATCAATGACTTTTCATTTTGCCAATGTAATGACTAATTCAGTTGACTTAGTTTTTGCATGGGAAACTACTACTTGGTCGGTTACGATTGAAGTTGATGCCAAAGAATTAGCAATGAAAAACATTGAGTCTAAATTGAATGAGATTGAAAATGCTTACGGTGTTTACAATAACATCGCAAGATTTTATTTAGACAATGAAATGGATTTAGACAAAGCATTAGAAATGTCTAAAAAATCAGTAGCTATCAAAGAAGTGTTTTGGAATGTTTATACACTTTCTTTAATTCAAAAAGCAAAAGGTGATACTAAAGGAGCGCTTGCTTCTGCAAAAAAATCACTTAAAATTGCTGAAGAGCAAAAATATGAGCCTTACATTAAAATGAACAAGGCAAACATTGAAGAATGGTCAAAATAATAAGTCAAGAACTTATTATTTATAATCAAAACTCTGTGTTAATTGAAAAATTAAAAAGGCTGCCCGAAAGGGCAGTCTTTTTTGTAAGCACTTATATTTTTTGAAGTCATTAACTTCTAAAAGTTCTTACAAACATTATCTTTATAGTCTTGTTTAACCTTTTAAAAAAAGCATGCTTCATATTTTATCACCTGCAAAGTCATTAGATTTTGAAACTAAGGTTCCGACCACTGATTTTACTCTTCCTGAACTCAAAAAGTACAGTCAAAAATTAATTGGCACATTAAAGAAAATTAAAGTAAAAGAGCTGGAAGACTTGATGTCGATTAGCGCTGATTTGGCTGGCTTGAATACCCAGAGATATGCTAAATGGAGAGGAGTTGAAACTCCAGATGAGGAAAGTAGACAGGCACTTTTTGCTTTTAAAGGAGATGTTTATGTGGGTTTAAACGCTTATTCCTTAAATCAAAAGGACATTGAATTTGCACAAACACATTGCAGAATTTTATCAGGACTTTACGGCATTTTAAAACCATTGGACCTTATTGAGGCTTACCGCTTGGAAATGGGAACAAAACTTTCTGTTGGAAAAGCGAATAACTTGTATAAATTTTGGGAAAACCGCCCAACTGAACTAATTAATCAGCAGTTGAAGTCAATCAGTTCTGAGTTCTTAATTAATTTAGCCTCTAATGAGTATTTTAAAGTAATCAACAAGAAAGAATTGAAAGCAAAGGTCATTTCGCCTCAATTCAAAGATGCAAAAAATGGGAATTATAAAGTGATTTCTTTTTATGCTAAAAAAGCACGAGGATTAATGAGTCGCTACTTAATAGAAAATCAAATTACTAAACCGGAAGATTTAAAAGGTTTTAATGCTGAAGGCTACCGCTACAATGAAAAAATGAGCGTTGCGAACGAACCAGTATTCACACGAGAAGAGAATCAATCATGAAGAAAAAGTCACCTGACATCAGTAAGCGTGTTCACATAGACGAAGATAAAATAACTGAGAATCCGCACAATTTGCCTTATGCTCACACCGTCGGTAGCGCCATTATTTTTCCTGACGACAAAGACAGAATAAAAAGTCATGCCATGTCTGCAATGGTAGAGCAAACCAACCTGCAAATGAAGCAGATTTATGACCAAATGGAGTTGTTGGTCAATCAGGCAAATAACTTGAAAGAACGGGTTACTATTTCCGAAGACATTTACGGAGCTGAGATGGGTTTCAAACCACTGACAGGACATACTTATCATCTGTATGAAAAAGAAGATGGTGAAAAGATTCTTTCAATGATAGGTCCCAATGAATGGTCGAGAGGTTGTAAATATGCTAAATTTGTCGCCACAGCTCGATTAATGGGCGACCATACTTGGGAAATTATAAAAAAAGGATAGAATGAAAAACCTTCTTATAAGTGTAAGTCTGATTTTCTTATTTGCTTGTACTCCATCAAAACCTGATTCAGAAGAAAAAAAGACTGAGAGCGAGCAAGTAGTTCAAGGGGAAGCTCAAGGAACTACTTACACTGTTAAATACATTGGAGCGGAAAATTCAACGATTAAACAGCAATTGGACAGTCTTTTAAGAAAAGTGGATCTTTCCATGAGTACTTATATCCCCAATTCACTGATTTCAAAGCTCAATCAAGGAGATTCTATACAAATAGACAGTTTGTTCATAGCCGTTTTTTTGGAATCAAAATCACTTTCAAATTTAACAGATGGCGCTTTTGATCCGACTATTGCTCCATTGATAGAAGCATGGGGCTTTGATTTTTCAGATCCTCAGAAAATGGATAGTTCAGAAGTCACTGAAATCTTAACTTATTGTGGTTTCAATCAATTTGAATTAAAAGCGGATTGGTTGGTAAAGAAAAGTCAAAAAGCAAAATTGAATTTCAATGCCATTGCTCAAGGTTATTCGGTGGATTTAATGGCTAGTATTTTGGAGGAGAATGGAATTAATCGCTATTACGTGGAATTGGGTGGTGAAGTAATTGCTAAAGGAAAAAACAAAGATGGTATTTATTGGAGAGTGGGAATAGATAAACCATCGGGAATGAATTTAGAGCGAGAGTTGAGTGCAGTAGTTTCTTTAGAAGATGAAGCGATGGTGACTTCAGGGAACTATAGAAAATTTGTAGAAATTGATGGCATTAAATACAACCACACCATAAATCCTAAAACAGGTTTTCCTGTCAAACATTCGCTTTTAAGTGCAGCTGTCATTGCAGATAAAAGTTCAACTGCCGATGGTTTGGCAACTGCATTAATGGTGATGGGATTGGAAAAATCTAAGTCTTTCTTGGAAAAGCATTCTGAATTCAGTGGAATCTTGATTTTTGTCAATCGTGAAGATTCCTTAGAAACATTTATAAGTCCAGAGTTGGAGCGGAAAGTAGAAGAACTTTAATTCAATCTTCTTTTTGACACATTTCATCGGGTTTTGCACCGCAAAAACCGCAAGGCTCGCCTTCTTTATTTAAAAATGGACTGTTACTTGCGCAAGTTCCTGCAAATTTCCCATTCTTTTTAAAGAGAATTTTAACTGCAATTCCTGCAAAACCGATGGCTAAAAGCAATATGGCTAATAAAACAACTTTCATGGTTTAATTTTTTGCAAAGCTAAGGAAAAGCCGTAAAACCGAATTAGTTTACCCTAAGTTAGGTATTAGAAAAAATATTACCAATTTGGTAATTTATTACTACCTTTGTTTCAATCGTATATTTTGAGAGTAGTTGCTAAAAGTACTTTAAGGAAATTTTGGGAACTGAATCCAGACAGTGAGCAGCAGTTAATGGCTTGGTATCGAGAAGCTACAAAGGCTGAATGGAACAGTCCAAACGAAATAAAAGCGAAATACGCTTCGGCAAGTATTTTAAAGAATAGTCGAGTGGTTTTCAATATTTGTGGAAACAAATACCGATTGATTGTGGAAATTAATTTTACAAGAAAATGGGTATTCATAAGATTTATTGGAACACATAATGAATACGATAACATAGATGCAAATAACATTTGATATGAAAATAAAGGCAATTAAAACAGAAGAGGACTATAAACAAGCTTTAAATAGATTAGAAGAAATATTTCATGCAGAAATTGATACACCAGAAGGTGACGAAGCTGAAGTACTTTCAATATTAATAGAGAAATATGAAGAGGATCATTATCCAATCGGAATGCCTGACCCAATAGAGGCAATTAAATTTCGAATGGAACAAATGGGAATGAAACAAAAGGATTTAGCAGAAGTCGTTGGCTTTACCAGTCGAGTAAGTGAAATTTTAAATCGTAAGCGTAAGTTGACTTTGAATATGATTAGAGAGTTAAGTGCCAAATTGCAAATACCGACTGAAATTTTGATTCAAGAATATTAATAGATTATAAAAATCCACATATTAGATATATTTGAGGAGTTGGGGTTAATTAAAATGAAAAAACATATAGTCATAGTTCTAATAATTTTTTCTAACATAAGTGTTGGACAAAACTCAAAATTTGTCGGACTATATAATGAATGTGAGGAGGAATACAGCAGCTACATTTGCCAGCAATTCCAATTATTTGACGACTCTACATTTATCTTGTATGACCTCTTGCATTTGAGAGGTTGGAGCCTGACAAATGGGACTTGGTATGTAAATCAAGACACACTTTACTTAAAATCAAAGCAAAGAGATATTGAAATTAGTTATATTGGCAATTCAAATACAGACTCACTTGAAATTAACTTCTTGGTAGATAGTTTTCCGCCTGCATACAGCACAATTAAAACAGACTCTATTTATCAATTGGACTCTCTTGGAAATTGCACTGTTTTGAGAAAATCTGCAACTAGTCTTATGACACAGTTTCTAGGAATTCCGCAGACTAAAATTACATTCAATAGTTATAAGTTGACTAAGGCAAATAAAATAAGAGTTTCAATTGAAAGTGAATCGCTTGAATTGTTTTACTTCGACAATGAGAAATGGTTAATAAGAGATGGTAAGATTTATCATACAGTTGACTCATTAGGCAACTATCACAAAGAAAAATATTACGAAAAAACTAAACTTGATAATCTGAAATATAAAAGAAACTAACCCCAACACGAGGCTAAAACTAATGCGGCGTAAGTGGCAAATTTTTAAGATATTGCAAGCAATAAACTACGCAGCGGACAAACACGAATGGAGCTCTGAAAGCCGCACTAGTCTTAGCCCTGTACGATACACTTATATTTTTTTAAGTTCAAACAAATCTTTCCTTCTATCTCTAAGGTTTCTCACACTACCAAACTGATTCAACTCAGCCAATAAATCTAGGTCTACATCGGCAATTAAAATCATTTCAGTATTAGTTGTAGCTTCAGCTTTGATTCCATTGGCTGGAAAAGAAAAGTCACAAGGAGTAAAAACCATGGATTGAGCAAATTGAATGTCCATGTTGTGAACTTTGGGCAAGTTTCCAACACTCCCTGCAATGGCAACATAACATTCATTTTCAATTGCTCTTGCTTGTGCGCAATGCCTTACTCGGGAGTAGCCATTTTGAGTATCTGTTAAGAAAGGTATGAATAAAATGTCCATGCCTTCATCAGCTAGTAAGCGACTCAATTCTGGAAATTCTGAATCATAGCAAATCAATACGCCAATTTTTCCGCAGTCAGTGTCGAACGTTTTTATTTCTGATCCGCCTTGCATTCCCCATACTTTCGCTTCATCTGGCGTAACGTGTAGTTTTTCGTAACGCTCTCTGGTACCATCTCTTTTGCAAACGTAACCTACATTGTAAAGGCGGTCGTTTTTAATTTCAGGCATGCTGCCAGTAATGATGTTGATGTTGTAAGAAATAGCTAATTCAGCAAATTTATCCACGATATTAGCTGTGTGTTTGGAAAGTTCTCGAATGGCTTCAGCTTCTGGTAAATGATTGTTTTCAGCCATTAATGGGGCGTTGAAGAACTCAGGAAACAAGGCAAAGTCGGAACGATAACCAGAAACAGCGTCGATGAAATACTCCGCTTGTTGCATCAATTCATCTAAATTCTTGTAAGGGCGCATTTGCCATTGAATTAAGCCCAAGCGAATGATTCTTTTCTGATTGGCAGCTTTTTTAGATTCTAGTTGATAATAAATGTTTTTCCATTCCAATAAAACGGCGTACTCATTGGAAGCCTCATCGCCTTCGAGGTAGCCTTTTAGTATTATTGAAGGATGAAAGTCGTTGGAAATTTGAAAATCCAATACCGGATCGTGAATTTCTTTTCTTCTTACACTTTCGATGTATTCTTTTGGTGTTTTTGTAGCTGCGTATTTGTAGTAGTTTGGAATCCGTCCACCAAATGCAATTCCGCGAAGGTTGAGTCGTTCAGTGAGTTCTTTACGGTAATCGTACAACCTTCTTCCCAAGCGCATTCCGCGGTATTCTTTTCGAATAAAAACATCAATTCCGTAAAGCATGTCACCATCAGGTAGATGAGTACTGAAGGTGTAGTTTCCTGTAATTTCTTTGTAAGTATGGTGCCTGTTCAATTGATTTTCATCCACAATAATTGAAAGTGCGCAACCGGCAAGCTCGCCGTTGACTTTAATAACTACTTGTCCTTCAGGAAATTTATTGATTAGCGATTGAATTGAATTTTCTTGCCAATAGGCATTTGGCATGTTGGAATATGCTTCAATCATTGCACTTTTTAATGCTTGATAATCCTCAATGGTGAGAAAGTGCATTTCAATGTTGTCGATGGTTTTTTTCATTAAGTAAATTGTGGTTGTAAACTGATTGCCTTTAAAATACTAGCATTCAAAGTTAATTTCAGAACGACAAAGTTCAAGAAAATAATTCAGAATTCGGATGAGGTCAGAGGGTTGAATGGATAAAAATTGATAAAATGATGCTTTTGTTAATGAGTAGGGGTAACAATATCATACGACAATATGTTTACAATTAACGAAACTTTAGTAACTTTGAATTCTAGTTGATTTTGAATTAAGAATGTAAAAACGATTTGAAACAAGATTGTTAGAAGAGGCATTTGAGTTTGTGCAGAATCAAAACCAAAAAACGAGAAATAAGATTTTGCAAAACATAAGAAGAGCTGAACAACACTCAGATCCGAAATTCTTTAAAAAAAATCAAAAGAGATTTGGGAGTTTAGAACCTTATACTCTGGAATCCAATATAGACTTTTGGCTTTTTGGGATAAGGAAGGTAAAAATGAAACTCTTGTTTTCGCAACGCATGGAATGATTAAGAAAACTAGTAAAATGGATAAAAAAGAAATTGAAAAAGCGGATAAGATTAGAGTAAACTATCTAAAAAATAAAAAGTGATGAAAAGTTATACATTAAACCAAGCAGAAGACCTTTTAATAGGTAAGAAAGGCATCAAAGAAAGAGAGGAGTATGAATTTGAGCTAAAAATTGATCTCATTGGGGATATGATTAAAATCGCCCGAAAAAAAAGAAATTTGACTCAAGAACAGTTGGGTGAATTAGTAGGAGTTAAAAAAGCTCAAATTTCAAGACTTGAAAATAGTACTGGAAATGTCACTTTAGAAACTGTGATGCGTATTTTCAATGCTTTGGGGGCAAAATTGAATTTAAATCTTCAACTCTAAGAAAGCAGAATAAAACTAAATTTAATTTTTAAAAATAGTTGTTGATTAATTAAAGAAAAAGTCTTTATTTTGCCATCCAATTTTTCAGAGCAAAAAATACTGTCATGTCTAAAGTTTGTCAAATCACCGGAAAGAAAGTTATCACAGGAAACAACGTTTCTCACTCAAAAAAGAGAACGAGAAGGACCTTTGAACCAAATTTGTTTAACAAAAAGTTTTACAATCCAGAAGATGAATCGTGGATTAACCTAAAGGTTTCTGCGGCCGGAATCAGAACGATTAACAAAAAAGGCTTGGCTGCTGCTCTAAAAGATGCAAAAGCAAAAGGGTTTATGTAGTTTAGTTTTTATTTGAGTTTTAATAATTGAGAAAAGTTCCATTTGTAAAAATGGAACTTTTTTTATGCCTTAATTTGTAAGCAAAAGTCTATAACAACAACTATGAAAGGATTTCTTATTTCAGCCCTTGTTTTTTTTGTATTCGATAGCACAGCTCAAGATGGTAAAATTGAACTCAAACAAGAAAAGAGTTATTACAGTTACGATAAAGATTTATTGCCTGCAGCTTTTCACAAGGCTAGAAGAGATTCATTAAGAGCATTATTGCCAGATAGTACCGCTGCAGTTTTTTTTGCTGCTCCACAACGCAAGCGCGCCAATGATGTGTACTATGAATACCATCAAGACCCTAATTTTTATTATTTCAGTGGTTTGAGAGAGCCTAATGCACTCTTAATTGTGTACAAAGAAGTGCATATGATCGACAGTGTTTTGACCAATGAAATAATCTATTTACAAGAGCGCGAACCAATTGCTGAAGTATGGAACGGTAGAAGGTTGGGAATAGATGCGGCTCAAGAAAATTTGGAAATCGTGACAGTAAAAAGCAATAAAGACTTTTTGACTTCAAATCCTGAGCTTGCAAAACTCAAACGAGTGTACTTCAACACACCAGAAGCTATGGAAGAGGAAGATTCAAGTAAAACGACTAATTTGTTGGGCTTGCACCATCATTTTTTGCAAAAATTGGGAGCCCCTTCAAGTGTAGCTGAGCGTCACCTTTCGATTATGACCGCACAGTTGCGCCAAAAGAAAACCGAAGAGGAGATTACACTTTTGAGAAAAGCAATTGATATAACTTGTGAAGCACAGAATGAGTTGATGCGACAAATTACTTCTGAAATGACAGAGTTTCAAACGGAGGCGATTATTGAATATGTCTTTAAACGAAATGGAGCTGAGTATCCGGGTTTTCCGTCCATACAAGGAAGTGGAGAAAATAGCTGTATTTTACATTACACCAGTAATCGAAGGCCATTGAAAAATGGCGGTTTATTAGTAAGTGACGTTGGTGCTGAGTACCATGGTTATACGGCTGATGTCACTCGAACTATTCCACCATCCGGTACTTTTTCAAAAGAAGAGAAACTGATTTACAACTTGGTTTTAAAAGCCCAAGAAGCAGGAATCGAAGCCGCTCAAGTTGGTGCGAGCTTTTGGGCCCCACATCAAGCAGCCCAAGAAGTAATTCGAGAAGGCTTAAAAAAAATGGACATAATCGAAAACAACCTTGAGCTTCGATTTTATTTCATGCATGGTACTTCGCATTATTTGGGATTAGATGTGCACGATGCTGGTTTGTATTTGCCTTTAGAAGAAAATCAAGTCATTACAGTGGAACCGGGAATTTACATTGCCGAAGGCTCAGATTGTGATCCAAAATGGTGGAACATTGGCGTACGCATTGAAGACGATATTTTAATTAGAACAGAAGGTCCCGAAAATCTTTCAGCTGCCTCTCCAAGAACAATTAAAGAAATAGAGGAGTTGATGAGAAAATGAGTGCCTAAAGTAGAAGTAGACTTTAGAGTTTAGACCTTAGATTTTAGAGAGAAAAAAAGAATAAAGAAAAGAGAGAAAAAAGGACTAAGGATGAAGGCTAAAAGATAAAAAAGAGTTTCTCTTTTCTTAGTTCTCTTCTTCTTGATTCTTAATTTGTAATTTTTAGATTAGTAATTAGTGATTCAAGTTATGTGTAATTTATTTTTTACTTTTTCTGCTTCTTTAACCCTAATAATCCCTACTTTTTCAAGCATTAAAATAATATCATAAATATTTTCACTAAGCATCTAGCTATTAACAAAGAATTAATTAAATTTGCCACCCTGTAAAAAAGCATATAAGAATGGCTAAGAAATCAAAAGGCAATAGAATTCAAGTAATCCTTGAGTGCACTGAGCACAAAGAAAGTGGAGTAGCGGGAACATCGCGTTACATAACCACCAAAAATAGAAAGAATACTCCAGACAGAATGGAGTTGAAAAAATACAACCCGATTTTGAAAAAAATGACGGTTCATAAAGAAATTAAGTAATAAAATTATAAGTCATGGCTAAGAAGACGGTAGCAACATTACAAAAAGGAGAAGGAAAATCTTTTACCAAAGTTATTAAAATGGTAAAATCCGAAAAAACAAATTCCTATTCTTTTAAAGAAGAAATGGTTCCTAATGATCTAGTTAAGGATTATTTCGATAAAAAATAATTTCGAGTAGTTAATAGGTTAACTGGCTTCTTTCTATTTTGAGAGAAGCCTTTTTTATTCAATACCATGGGATTTTTTAATATTTTCTCTAAAGAAAAAAAAGAAGTTCTCGACGAAGGGCTCAGCAAAACCAAAGAAAGTTTTTTTGGTAAATTGAGCCGTGCTGTAGTTGGTAAAACCAAAATCGACGATGCAGTTTTAGACAATTTAGAAGAAATTCTGATTGGATCGGATGTTGGAGTGAGCACCACCTTAAAGATTATTGAGCGAATAGAAGCTAGAGTTGCTAAAGATAAATACCTTTCGACAAATGAGCTAAATGCTATTTTGCGTGAGGAAATCATGGCGCTTTTGGAAGAGAATAATACTGGCGATTACATCAATTTCTCAGTTCCTGAGCAACACAAACCTTATGTAATCATGGTTGTGGGTGTAAATGGGGTAGGAAAAACTACTACCATCGGGAAATTAGCCTACCAACTTAAGAAAATCAATAAAAAAGTAATTTTAGGAGCATCTGATACTTTTCGTGCTGCAGCTGTTGATCAATTAAAAATTTGGTCGGAACGAGTAGGAGTGCCAATTGTGAGTCAGGGAATGGGAGCAGATCCTGCTTCTGTGGCCTATGATACTTTGCAATCTGCTGTTTCCAATCAAGCGGATGTTGTAATAATTGATACGGCGGGACGTCTTCACAACAAAGTTAACTTGATGAATGAGTTGACAAAAATTAAAAAAGTGATGCAAAAAGTGGTTCCAGATGCGCCGCATGAAATCTTATTGGTTTTAGACGGTTCAACTGGTCAAAATGCATTTGAACAAGCCAAACAATTTACAGCTGCTACAGAAGTGAATGCTTTAGCCTTGACAAAATTAGATGGAACTGCAAAAGGTGGAGTCGTAATTGGAATTTCCGATCAATTTAAAGTGCCTGTGAAGTACATAGGTGTTGGGGAAGGTTTGGAGCACTTGCAAGTCTTTAACCGAAAAGAGTTTGTCGACAGTTTGTTTAACTGATACATCACCAAAAACAATTGAATTCAGTTTCAATTGTAACAAAAATTAAATCCGGGACATCGTCCAACTAGATGAAAACAAAAACCCTCAAAAAAAACAAAGTCAATGTAGTAACACTTGGTTGCTCAAAGAATATTTTCGATTCAGAAGTGATGATGACGCAGTTGAAAGCGAATAAATTTGAGGTGGAACATGAAAGTGAGCAAGAAGATGCAGAAATCGTCATCATCAATACTTGCGGATTTATTGATCATGCCAAGCAAGAATCCATCGACACTATTTTATCTTATGCAGCAGCAAAAGATGCTGGAAGGGTTTCAAAAGTTTACGTTACCGGTTGTTTGTCTGAACGCTACCGCGATGAATTGAGCGCAGAAATACCTCAAGTAGATGCTTTTTTTGGAACAAGGGAATTGCCTCGATTGCTCAAAACACTGAATGCCGATTACAAGAAGGAATTGATAGGAGAACGTTTAATCACGACTCCTTCGCATTACGCGTATTTTAAAATTGCAGAAGGCTGCGACCGACCTTGTTCGTTCTGTGCCATTCCTTTGATGCGCGGAAAGCACGTGAGTACTCCAATGGAGGATTTGGTGCACAATGCCAAGCAATTGGCAAAGCAAGGAGTGAAGGAATTAATTTTAATCGCACAAGATTTAACCTATTATGGTTTAGATATTTATAAGAAAAGAAACTTAGCAGAATTGTTGGAGCGACTTGCAGCTGTTGAAGGCATTGAATGGATTCGTTTGCATTATGCTTTTCCGTCAGGATTTCCATTAGATGTGTTGAAAGTTATGCGAGAAAACGAGAAAATCTGCAACTACATCGATATTCCTTTGCAACACATCAGTGATCCGCTTTTAAAATCCATGCGCAGGGGAACAACCAAGCAAAAGACTATTGATTTATTGCAGCAGTTTAGAAATGAAGTTCCAAACATTGCCATAAGAACTTCATTAATTGTAGGTTATCCAGGTGAAACGAAAGACGATTTTGCACAATTAGAAGAATGGGTTGCTCAAACACGATTTGACCGTTTGGGAGTGTTTACTTATTCTCACGAAGAAAATACCCATGCTTTTCACTTAAAAGATGACGTTTCTGAAAAGGTAAAACAAGAACGCGCGAATCAAATCATGGACTTGCAGAGCGATATTTCATTTCAGCTTAACCAAGAACGAATTGGACAAACCTATAAAGTGTTGTTTGACCGTGTTGAAGGAGATTATTTTGTCGGCAGAACAGAGTTTGACTCCCCGGAAGTTGACAATGAGGTGCTTTTACCTAAAAGTCAGTTTGTGCGTTTGGGTGATTTTACTTCTATTAAGATTGTGAAAGCTGAACATTTCGATCTTTTTGGCGAAATTGCAGGCCATTAATGGAAGTAGATTGTATCCCATATAAAGCCACTGGCTATTTTTCAAAAATCATAACAGATTATTTGGATGGAGCTACTGAAATTTCCCCATTTTATCAATATCAACCAAAAATTGAAGCCTTTGAGGCAGCAATCAAAAGCAAATCAAACTTCTCGGAGCGACAACGAAAAGTGTTGAGCACTGCGCTATCAGTGCAGTATAAAAAGGATGGAATTGCAATCCAAAAAGAGGCCTTGCTTTCCGAAAATATCCAAGCTTTGGAAAATTCCAATGCTTTTACAATTACCACAGGACATCAACTCTGTCTTTTTACCGGACCGATTTACTTTATCTACAAAATTATCTGCACCATTAAGTTGTGTCGTCAGTTGACTGAGAAATACCCAAAGTCTCAATTTATTCCAATTTATTGGATGGCAAGTGAAGACCATGATTTTGCTGAAATCAATCACTTTCACTTTAAGGAGAAACGCTTTGAGTGGAACACTTCACAAACTGGTGCCGTTGGAAAAATGAGTTTGGAAGGACTTGAAAAAGTTTTTAAATCCTTTGAATCAAGTTTGACACCTTATTCTTCAAATTCAGAGGAATTAAAGCAATTATTTCGTGATGCTTATTTGAAGCATTCCAATTTGGCTGCGGCAACGCGCTACATTGTACATCAGTTATTTAAACAATACGGATTAGTAATTATTGATGGTGACGATTGTAGTCTGAAAACTGAGTTTTCTGCTGTAATGCAAGAAGAATTGTTATTGGAATCTACAGCTACCTTAGTGGAAACCCAAACTAAAAAACTTGCGGAGCATTACAAAGTACAAGTAAATCCCAGAGAAATCAATCTTTTTTATTTGAAAGACACTATTCGGGAAAGAATCGTTAAAAACGGCGATGCCTATGCTTTAGCAGATTCGAGTAGCAAGTTTTCGAAAGATGAATTGCTGGAAGAATTGCAAAATTACCCTGAACGCTTTAGTCCGAATGTAATTTTGAGGCCTTTGTACCAAGAAACGATTTTGCCAAACTTGGCATACATTGGTGGAGGAGGAGAGTTGGCTTATTGGTTTCAACTTAAATTAGTTTTTGAACATTTTAAAACTCCAATGCCAATTTTATTGCTTCGAAATTCTGCCTTATTCTTAGCTGAAAAGCAAAGTAAGTATTTCAAGCAATTGCAAATCAATGTAAAAGAATTGTTTTTAAAAGCAGGTGTTTTAAAGAAATCATGGGTTGTAAAGAATAGTAAGAAAGACTTGAAATTAAGCGCAGAACAAGCTGAAATTAAATCACTTTATACCAAGTTAGCTTCAAAAAGCAAATCAGTTGATAGTACACTTTTTGATCATGTGAAAGCCTTAGAAACAAAGCATCAAAAAGACTTGAAACAGCTTTCTGAAAAGTTTATTCGCGTTGTTCGAAAAAATGAAGACGAAACAATGCACAAAATTGACTTTTTGAAAAATAGCTTGTTTCCAAAAGATGGTTTGCAAGAGCGAAGCATGAATTTTTCTGATTTGTACTTGATTTATGGCAATCAATTAATTGAAATTTTGATGGATGAATTTGAAATGCCTACAAAGGACTTTCATGTATTTTTCGATAAAAAATAATGTTTTTACAAATGCTTGTTTTAGAAATGAAATAATGGCTTTTAAGAAATTTGAATTCAATCCAAATCCAGCATTTTGATCAAAAACGAACTGTTAATATTTACCTACTTTCCGATGCGCTTAAGCGCTATTAAGTAATATCTTTGCCCGCATGCAAGAGAAGATTATTATCATTGATTTTGGCTCTCAATACACCCAATTAATTGGAAGAAGAGTAAGGGAGTTGAATGTTTATTCAGAAATTCATCCATTTCATCATTTACCGGAATTCGACGAAAGTGTGAAGGGAATTATACTTTCCGGAAGTCCATTTTCGGTATTGGATGAGCAAGCTCCACAGTTTGATTTTTCGAAATTGAGAAAGAATTTTCCAATTTTAGGGGTTTGTTATGGTGCCCAATACATGGCACAGCATTTTGGTGGGGAAGTAAAGCATTCTGACAGCAGAGAATACGGTAGAGCCAACCTCAGTCACATAGATACAGACAATGCCTTGATGCAGAGAATGACTTTGTATTCACAAGTATGGATGTCGCATGGCGATACGATTTTCCAATTACCCAAAGGCTTTGAAATTATTGCCGGGACTGAAGATGTAAAAGTTGCGGCTTTTCATGTTGAAGGAGAATCGACTTATGGAATTCAGTTTCATCCGGAAGTTTATCATAGCACAGAGGGATTGCAATTACTGAAAAATTTCGTTCAAACCATTTGCAAGTGTACCCCAAGTTGGACTCCTGTCGCTTTTGCAGAAACAAGTATAGCTGAATTGAAAGAAAAGTTGGGCAACGATAAAGTAGTCTTGGGATTGAGCGGAGGAGTAGATTCTTCAGTTGCAGCTATTTTGCTTCACAAAGCCATTGGGAAAAACTTATTTTGCATTTTCGTTGACAATGGATTGTTGCGAAAGAATGAATTTGAAAGTGTGTTGGAGCAATTCAAAGGAATGGGTTTAAACATCAAAGGAGTGGATGCCAAAAGTCGATTTATTGGTGAATTGGCGGGAGTAAAAGACCCTGAAGAAAAGCGAAAAATCATCGGAAGAGTATTTATAGAAGTATTTGACGATGAAGCACATGAAGTAAAAGACGTGAAGTGGTTGGCACAGGGAACCATTTATCCAGATGTGATCGAATCTGTTTCGGCAACTGGTGGCCCCTCAGCGACAATAAAATCGCATCACAATGTAGGAGGATTGCCTGATTTTATGAAATTGAAAGTGGTGGAACCACTGCGACTTTTGTTTAAAGATGAAGTTCGCCGAGTGGGAAAAACCTTGGGTTTACCAGATCATTTGCTGGGTAGGCATCCATTTCCAGGGCCGGGATTAGCCATTCGGGTGTTAGGAGAGGTGACCGCAGAAAAGGTACGAATCTTGCAAGAGGTCGACCATATTTTTATTGAGGGTTTGAAAAAAGCAGGTTTGTACGATGATGTATGGCAGGCAGGCGCCATGTTGCTGCCTGTTCAATCAGTTGGTGTAATGGGCGATGAGCGAACATACGAATTGGCCGTAGCTTTGAGAGCGGTGAGCTCAACGGATGGAATGACGGCAGATTGGTGTCATTTACCCTATGAGTTTTTAGCCAAAACATCGAACAACATTATCAATAAAGTAAGAGGAGTGAACAGAGTGGTTTACGACATTAGTAGCAAACCACCTGCAACCATTGAATGGGAATAAATTTCACCACTTGAAAGTTTTTGTTTTCAAGTTGCTGAATTAAATTAAGTGCTATGTTAAAGAAGAAACTTTTTGCGATTGCTTTTCTTTTTACCTTGATTCTGAATGCTCAGGAACAGAAAAAAGAACTTCAAGTGCATACCATTAATGGCAAAGAATTTTATATTCATGTTGTCGACTCGGGAAATACCTTGTATGCCATCAGCCGACTTTATGCCATTCCCATTGATGATTTAAAAAAGGAAAATCCCCGCTTGACGGAAGCACTTACCATTGGCGACCGCTTGTTGATTTCACTGAAATCCATTAAGCGAAAAGACTTAAAAGAAAGTCCGAACATCGATGGAAATTTTTTAATCTACGAGGTACAAAAAGGCAATACACTTTATTCCATTTCTAAAGAATACCACGTTGAAATCAGTGATTTAGTGGCAGTGAATCCCGAAATTGAAGAGGGATTTAAAAAAGGAATGAAGATAAAAATTCCAATCAATAAAATCAAAGACGATACGGAGCAAAAAGCCTACATCTCTCCAGCAGAAGCAAGTCCATACATGACGCACCAAGTTCTGCCAAAGGAAACCTTGTATGCTTTGTCGAAATTGTACAACACCACAGTTGATTCAATTTTAGGAGTAAACAATGGACTTCCCGGTGGATTGAAAGAAGGGGAATTGATCAATATTCCCATTTTGAGAACCTTTAAAGACACAACGCTTACAGTAATAGAATTTGACAGCGCTGCCATAAAACCTTCTTATTCTGTTGCGCTTTTGCTGCCCTTTTACCTGAATTTATTCGAAAAAGCAAACGATACCACTTACCGACAAGGAGAAGAATTGACCGAACAATTGCACGATAAGGCGCAATATGCCATTGAATTTTACCAAGGGTTTAAAATTGCTTTGGACTCATTGGTAGAACAGGGATTAAACATCAAACTTTACACTTTTGACACGCAAAATGACTCGGCGGTTGTCTCCAAAATTTTGAAAGATACCATTTTAAAAAAGGTGGATTTAATTGTTGGTCCTATGTATTTGCAGAGTTTTATGATGGTAGCTGATTTCGCAAAATTGCATGAAATCAACATTGTTTCTCCGGTGCGTTTGAGTAATAAAATTTTATTGGGCAACAATTACGTCAGCAAGGTGATTACCAGTGAACCAATTCTCAATCGCTTTTTGGGACGCTATGCTTTTGATTCCCTTCGCAACGACCATTTAATTTTGGCTTATCCCGACCATGTGGAGGAGCGAAAAAGAGCAGAAAGTATTAAAAGTGAGTATTATGACCTGCTTTCGAAAAGCAGAGATACGGCTCAAAACAATGCCATCAAAGAACTGCTTTTAAAAAGAGAGAAAATCAGTGAAATCAAAGCGAAATTAGACCCCAACCGACTCAACACCATTGTAGTCCCCACCACTAATCAGGCCTTTGTGACTCAATTGCTAACCACGCTTTATATGTTGGAAGACTTTGAAATAAAAGTAGTTGGCTTGGCTGAATGGGAGAATTTTGACAACATTGAAGTGGAGTATTTGAATAAATTGGATGTACACTTGGTTGTTTCTGAATTTATTGACCGTGAAGCCATTTCCATTAAGAAATTTGAGAAAACCTATTACGAGCAAACAAATTCTCTCCCCACCAATTTTGCCTTTTTGGGATTTGATGTTGCTTATTATTACTTGGGCTTGCTCAAAGACTTCGGAACAAATTTCGAAATGATGTTTTTGGGTGTTCAAAATGAGCAGTTGAGCCGAAAGTTTGAATTCTTTAAAACCGGAATTGAGAGCGGTTATGAAAACCATTCCTCTTTTGTGATTCGTTACCACGATTCTCAACTTCAGCGAATTTATTGATTTTCAGATGAAAGTTAGTGGTTTTACCTTTATTCGAAATGCCATTCAACTGGATTATCCCATTGTTGAGGCCATTCAATCTATTTTGCCGATTTGCGATGAAGTAGTGGTGGCAGTTGGCAATTCCGACGATGCTACCATGGCGTTGATTGAAGGCATTGCTCCAGATAAAATCAAGATTGTTCCAACCGTTTGGGACGATTCCCTTCGGGAAGGTGGAAAAGTATTGGCAGTTGAAACCAACAAAGCCTTTGCGGCGATTGCCAAGGATTCAGATTGGGCTTTTTACATTCAGGGCGATGAAGTGATGCACGAAATGTATTTGCCTGTTGTGCAACAAGCCATGGAAACCCACTTAAACAACAAAGCAGTTGATGGCTTGCTATTTAACTACACCCATTTTTATGGTTCTTACGATTACATTGGCAGTTCTTCCAAGTGGTACCGCCATGAAATTCGAGTGGTTCGAAACGATCAAAGCATTTATTCTTATAGAGATGCACAGGGTTTTAGGAAAGGAGCCAACCAAAAGCTGAATGTAAAAGCCATTGATGCGGCCATTTACCATTACGGTTGGGTGAAAGCGCCTGAAGCCATGCAGCGCAAGCAAGAATCTTTTCATAAATTGTGGCACGATGACCAGTGGATGGAAAAGCATGTAGCTAAAGTTGAAGCCTTTGATTATTTATCGCACATCAACCAATTGCAAGTATTTGAAGGGAGCCATCCCAAGGTGATGCAAAAGCGCATTGCAGCCAAAAATTGGCAGTTTGAATACGACATTTCCTTTAATAAACGCAATCTAAAAGAGCGGTTTAAGTCTTTTTTGAGAAAGTATTTGAACATTGACATTGGATACAAGAACTATAAGCGTGTTTAGATAATTTTTTTCATTGTTGTCCGATAAAAACAATAAAACAACATAACTCTAAGTAAACATAATCTCATATAGAGATGACTATGTGGTATTTACCTTAATTTAATTAGACTTTATTGAAGAGATACAATTTTATTTTCTATATTTAGCGCTTTCAGTTTTGACAAGATTTTCGTCAGGCTGAAAAAAATGATAAGAAAATGGAATTGAGGTTGCGAAAAATATGGCACAGAGGTGCTGAGCGCATTGGTTTGTTTTTTCCTTATAATGCGACAATTCGACAAGAGATTAGAAAAGTTGATGCTCGATTTAGCAAAACTTTATCTTGTTGGTATTGTGATTATACCAAGGAAAACTATTCGCTTTTAAAGCAATTGCCTAATAACATTAAGCTTATTATTGAAAAAGATAAACAGGATTCAATTTCAAATAAGGGAGCCGATTTTAAAAGCAATCGAGAAATTCTCCCCATAGCTGGAAAAGAAAACAGCGCACTGCAACGGATGACTTCAGTGGAAGCGAACGATTTTGCACATAAACCGCAGAGTACGGTTGACCCGAGGTTGAAATACAGTTTATTAGATGATGTGGGCAAATACTGGGTGCTAAAAATGAATTATATGGCACCAATTATAAAAAAAATGAAAACAGTGAAGGGGGTTCATTGGAATGAGAAACACAAGGTGTATATGCTTCTTCGGCATCCGGAGGTGAAGAAAAAAATGGAGGAAATTATTGGAGTGGAGCTATTTCCGAAGAATTATTATCGAAGTGGCGAGAAGGTTAAAAAATCGACTTCTGTTGTTTTGATGGCTCATGATGCAGACAAGCGGTTTATGCGTTTGTATTTACCGGACAACAGTCGTTTGATTGAAGTAGTTAAGCGTCTTTCATACAGTAGGTTCAGCAAGCGAGCGAAGTGTTATTTACTCCCGGCCACGCCAAAAATGTTAACAGCTTTGGAGTATCATTTTGAACCTACTGAAGCTCGAATTGAGAATAATTTGCCTGAAAAATATTTAAGTGAGAGACATTCAATAAATGCAAAGGCGAAGCAGTTGAGTAATGTGAAGCAGCATTTATTGCAGGCGGTACCTGAGCGTGCAGAGGGATATCTGTATGACTTAATGAACATGATTTTGGCGATGAATTACAGTCCTTCTACTTTAAAAACATACAGTGGAGCTTTTATTACTTTTATGGCTTTTCACGATTATAAAGATCCGCGGGAGATTAGCCGCAAAGAGGTGATTGCTTATTTGGCACAGTTTTCGGAGCGAGGCTTGAGTTCGGCAAGTGGCCATGCGGCTTTGAATGCTTTGAAGTTTTACTTTAAATATGTATTGGAATGGAAAGATACAGCTTGGGAAATACCTAGACCTAAAAAGGAGAAACCATTACCTGAGGTATTGAGCATGGATGAATGTAAGCGAGTGTTTGATTCGGTAAACAACGGCAAGCATAAGTTGATTTTATTAATGACTTATGGTGCAGGTTTGCGAGTGAGTGAGGTAGTGACTTTGCGTTGGGCTGATATTGATTTTGGTGAGTATAAGATTCATATTAAGGGAGCAAAAGGCAAGAAGGATCGGATAGTTATGTTGCCCTATAGTGTGGTTTGTTATTTAGAAGATTACATGGGCTTGGAAGGTTCTGAGGGTTATGTATTTAAAGGGCAGATAGCAGGAGAGCCCTATAGTTCGGGTAGTGTTCAGTCGGTTATGCGCAATGCAATCAAGAAGACGGGTATACAAAAGAAGGCGACAGTGCATACTTTGCGGCATAGTTTTGCTACCCATTTATTGGAAAATGGAACAGACATTCGTTTTATTCAAAAGTTTTTGGGACACAGCAGTATAAAAACGACGACAATTTATACGCATGTAAGCAAGAGAAGCAGCGCTAAAATACAGAGTCCATTAGATCGTTTGATGGATTTTAATTCTAAAAATTCGGATAAAAGTTAAAAAAGTACTATGTTTATGCGGATATATACTAGTTGTAAGTAATTAAAAACCAGACATGTCAGACAGTATTCACATAACAATTAAAAACTTCAGAAACTTAACAAAAGCTGAATTAGAAGAGCAATACAATGACCCAGAATCGGAATTAGCTCAATGGGCCAAAAAAAGTGGAATAAAAAGGACTGTTAAAAAATCAAGAAACGAAAAAACCCAAATAGAGCAATTAAGGAAATTGATAAATACCAATTTGGATACAAAGGATTAATATATACGGTCTACAACAATTTTATAACATACTAATTTCTACAGAATCTTAAAAAATGAGTTTTAAAAGACCAAAAATTATTGGAACGATGAAAATTCAAAGAATGATGGCTGGAAATTTGGCTGTTATGAATGACATAAAAAATTGTCCAAATAAAATAATAGTTCAATGTGATATTTGGGAGCATGGAGAAGAAATTATTGAAAGAATAAAAAATGCAAAGTTTGGAGATATTTTACACTTCTAAAAAACTACTTACAACAATGGCTATAAAATATAGGGGTTTAGTGTTAAACCGCAAGCTTCGGGCTTTTCCGTTAGTGTTTTTGTCGGGGGACAAAAACGCACTCGAAAATCCCTACATTTCATAGCCGGAACGTTAGCTCCAATTTTAATATGACATTTAAAACTATCATAATTTCTCTATTAATCAGTAGTAACCTTCATGCAAAGACATCTATTAAAGATAGAATTTATCAAATAGATGATATTATAGTTAGCGAGATTAAAGCTAAAGATGGCTTTTCCGAATGTTATAAAATTATGATTAAACAACCAATTGATCATTCTGATACAACACAGGGCTTCTTTTATCAAAAGATTTTTCTATCCCACAAAAGCACTGATAGACCTATGGTTATGAATGTAAATGGTTATATCTCCTTTTCCAATCAAATCAGTGATTGGACAAAGGTTTTAGAAGCAAATCAAATTTATATTGAACACAGGTACTTTGGAGAATCAAAGCCTGATATTATTGATTATGAGTATTTAAATATTTCAAATGCAACAAAAGATCTGCATAGAATAAAAGAGGTTTTTAGTGACATTTATAAAAATGGATGGATTAGTGTCGGAATTAGTAAAGGAGGGCTTACCGCTTTATCCTATAGATATTTCTTCCCTGATGATGTTGATGCAACAATCGCTCTATCAACATCTGTAAAAACTACAAAATGTGATTCAAGTTTCTACCATTATATTGACAGTTTGAATAGTGATCAGGGGTGCAAAAAAGAATTAGAAACTTTTCAAGAACTTCTTCTAACTCGTAAAGAAGATATATTACCTCACCTTAAAGACTACTTGCTAAACAAAGGCAAGCAATATTCACGTTTAGGACTAAAAACAATTTATGAAATAGCTGTTTTAGAGATTCCATTTTCAATTTGGCAAAATGGAAATGGATGCAATTCGATTGATTATAGCCAAACCAATTCGAAAGAATTATTCGATGAAATGAAATCTAGTCTAAATGGATGGTTTATGACTGATGATATTTTTAACTTAATTGACCCTTATCATTTTCAAGCATTGACAGAATTAGGCCATTACTGTTACCCAGTTACAAGGTTTACAAAATTACTTGAGACTGACCTTAATAACCTAACCCCGGTTCAACCAGTCATAGGAGTTAAGACAACTTACTCAAACGAATTAATGACTCAAATTAAAGAGTGGGCTAAATATTCGGGGAAACAAATCATATACATATCAGGCGGTAATGACCCTTATTCAAAGCACAGAATTACTCCAAAAGATAATCTTGATGCAAGAAGTTTTTTACTTAGCGACAAAAATCATAATCAAGTGTATAGTTATCATATAGACACATCTACACTAAATGAGATAACTCATTTAATATTTAAATGGACAAAAAAATAAAAGGAGCTAACAATGTATAAAAATAATAGCCGAGACAGGAGTATATTTGAGGGTTCTAGCCCGCATTAATTTTCTTGTAACTTACTAGTAAAGAGCTTCGCAATCGGCTACTATTCTTATACTAAACGTTAGCGGCAATGGTAGGACGAAACCGCAATACCCAACCGACCGACCTCTGACAGACAAATACACGACCTGCCGACACAGTAAAAAAATTTAAAAAAAGTCCACCACTTTGTTAAACTCTGACAGTTTCAGCAACCTTCTCCTTTTTTCCGATTACCATTTTGCGGTGTTGCAAGCCCCATCCTATCATAGCATCCAAAACCGTATTGAGCGAATTTCCCGATTTCGTCAATTCATACTCTATAGTAACAGGAGTGGTATTATAAACAGTGCGGGTTACTATGCTATTAACTTCCAGGTCTTTCAGCTCTTTGGAAAGCATACGGGGCGTGATTTTAGGAATTTCCCTTTCCAATTCCTTGAAGCGTTTTTTACCATAGAGCAAAGAACCTATAATGGGCAGTTTCCATTTGCCATTTAAAACGTTCATCGTGTCGTTTACGGCTAAAACAAACTCTCCCGAACATTTCTTTACCTTAACTAATTCTGATATTCTGCTCATTTTATTTTTTATTTACTTATGCTATACCAAAGTATAGCGATATATTATGGTATAGTAGTTACTAAAGTATAGCAAAAGTAGTATCTTTGTCCGGTTAAAAAAATGTTTCACTAAAAAAATAAAAAAATTATGAGCAAAGTATTCATCACAGGAGCAACAGGACAATTAGGAAAATCAACTATTAACTTTTTGCTTCAAAAAGGAATTGCAGCAAAACAAATTTCAGCATTGGCAAGAGATGAAGCGAAGGCAGCAGAATTAAAATCTAAAGGTATAGATGTCAAAATAGGCAACTATGATGATTTTGATTCCTTACGCACTGCAATGCAAGGCGTAGAAACTATGCTTCTGATTTCTTCCAGCGAAATGACCAAAAGCAGAGCGGTGCAGCACATCAATGCAATCAAAGCTGCTAAAGAAAATGGTGTGAAGCATATCATCTACACAGGTTTTATGAGAACCCATGAAGACCCAACATCTCCGCTGTGGTTTATAGCCGAAGATCATGTGAAAACAGAAAAATACCTTAAAGAATCCGAATCGTTTGGGGAAATTGCGAAGCACATTTCTGAAGTTACCGGAGTTGCGATCAACTATGTTTCTCCCGAACCAGAAGTTTATCAGCAAACCTTAATGCAACATGGGGTTCCGGAGGATTACGCACGTATGTTTACAGCATTTGCAGTTGCTTTTGCAGCCGATACTATGAATATTTCTACCACTGATTTAACACAATTGCTTAGTCGTAAACCAACCACTGTCCAAGAATATCTTTTATCTAAATTCAAAAAGTAAATAAATGGAAAAGAAGAACAATAAAACCCTGAATATTGCCTTGTGGGTGGCACAGGTATTACTGGCAGCCATGTTTTTAATGGCAGGAATCATGAAAGCAACACAACCCATTGAAGAGCTTAGTCAATCAATGACTTGGGTAAATGACTTTTCTGCAGGCATGGTCAGGTTCATTGGTATTTCTGAATTGCTTGGCGGTATCGGGCTTTTACTGCCTGCCTTGTTGCGCATTAAACCAATTTTTACGCCATTGGCAGCTTTGGGTCTTTTTATTATTATGGTATTGGCTTTTATATATCATATATCCAATGCCGAATATCAAGCATTAGGTATTAATTTGATTTTAGGAGCAATCGCAGTTTTCATAGCATGGGGTAGATATAAAAAAGCGCCTATTCAACCCAAAGCATAAATCACTATGGAACGCAAAGAATTTCTTCAATCAATTTTAGCTTTAACCGCAATGGGAACATTAAGCAGTTTTAAAAATTTTACTGACGCACTTCCTTCACAAGGTAAAAAAATGCCTGTGCTGTTTACCTCTCATGGAAACCCAATGGATATTCCAGTTTCAAGAAGTGAACGAGCATTTTGGCAAAAGCTTTATGATTTAGGAATTACCCTGCAAAAGAGTCATGAAGTAAAAGCTGCGTTGGTTGTATCAGCCCATTGGTGCACAAAAGGCACGTTCGTAAACATATCGCCCGAACAAAAACAGATTTACGATTATTATGGTTTTCCCGAAGAATACTACAAGGTATATTACAAAGCCAAAGGCTCGCCTGATATTGCCCGCGAAGTAAAGAAAATCGTTCCTTCCGTTTCGGAAACAACCGATTGGGGATTAGACCACGGTG
>CAXBCF010000027.1:0-36728 GCA_963973975.1 uncultured Flavobacteriales bacterium | reverse complement strand
AAAATTGGCTTATCGTACGGACAGCAACTCAGTGAAAACTTTTCAATGGGAATTCAAATCAATTACCTTTCAACTCGCATTGGTGAAGGTTATGGAAGTCGCTCAGCAATTAGCGGAAACATTGGAATGTTAGCGAAACTATCTGAAAAAATTGACTTAGCTGCGGTAATTATCAATCCTAACAGCGCACAAAAAGCAGCGTTTAATGATGAACGCTACCCTACTTTAATCAAAATGGGATTGGGTTACACCTACTCAAAAAAAGTGCGCATTATTAGTGAAGTTGTAAAAGATATTGACTTTAAAACTGATGTAAAAGTTGGAATGGAGTATCAATTACATGAAATTTTCAGTTTTAGAATGGGCTATGCCACTCACCCATCGCTGAGCAGTTTTGGTTTCAGTCTCAATGTTAACCAATTCCGAATGGATTTTGCCTCAGGTTTTGATTCCAATTTGGGATTTAGTCCTCAAGTTTCACTGTCCTACACGCCTGCAGCCAAGCCATGAAAAAGCTGAGTTTACTTTTATTGGGCTTCTTGAATTTGATTTTTTATCAAACATCAAGCGCTCAAGATTTGGAAACTGCAAAACGAGAAATTATTGAACAACGCATCGACTTTTTACTCGACATTAATGAAGACGGTGAAGGAGATTTCACCACCCTTTTTGAGCAGTTAGAGAATTTCTATGAGCGCCCATTGAATTTAAACTCAAGTTCGGTCGATGAGTTAACAGAATTGGGCTTATTAAACTCGATTCAAATCAACAATTTATTGTTTCACATTGAAAAACATGGCAAACTCATCACCTTCGAGGAACTTCAGAGTGTGGAGGGTTTTGATTTAGAAACCATCAGAATGATTCAGCCCTTTGCAGTTGTGAAAGGAGATTATGACAAAATTAGGTGGTCTCTCAGTGAAATTTTAGCAGAAGGCAGTTCAGATTTATTCATTCGCTACAGCAGAGTTTTAGAAGAACAAAGAGGTTACAGCGAAATTGATCCTGATGAATTGGCTGAAAACCCCAATAGCAGGTATTTGGGCAGTCCGGATAGAATTTACTCACGTTACCGGTTTCGCTATGCCAACAACATCAGCTTAGGTTTTACAGGCGAAAAAGACCCCGGGGAAGAGTTTTTGAAAGGAAGTCAAAAACAAGGATTTGATTTTTATTCAGGTCATTTTTTTATTCAGAATCTTGGAAAAGTCAAGCAATTAGCAATAGGAGATTTTCAAGCACAATTCGGACAGGGACTCACATTTTGGTCGGGATTGGCCTTTGGGCGAACCCCTTCTGTTTTTTCATTGAAACGCAATGCTCCAAAATTGAGGCCCTACACTTCAGTGCAAGAAGACTTATTTTTGAGAGGTGGTGGCGCTACTTTTGAAGCAGGAAATTTAAACCTAACCGTTTTCTACTCCTCTAAAAAAGTAGATGCCAACATCACTGCTGTCGATACGCTAGAAGACATACAATTTGTGTCCTCCTTACCTGAAAGTGGATTTCATCGAACACCTAATGAGTTGGTAAAGAAAAATTCAGTGAATGTTTCCTATTTAGGAGGAAATTTATCCTATCAAAAAAGAAATTTTTCAGTGGGATTTACAGCTGTGAATAATCAAATTGATGCAGAATTTCAGCCAAGAGTAGATGTAGCCAATCAATTTAACCGTCTCAGCAATAACAACAGCAATTTTGGGATTGACTTTAATTATTTGGTAAAAAACATCAACTTATTTGGAGAGGCTTCCAAAAGTTTAAATGGCGGACATGCGCACACTGTAGGAGCATTAATGGTTGTCGACCCTCGCTTGTCGATTGGCTTGCAACAGCGCAATTTTCAACGAGATTTCAAGCCAATTCAAAGCAATGCAATTGGTGAAAGCACCACCAATTCTAATGAACAGGGAACTTTTATCGGTTTTGAATCCAATTTTAGTCGGGCATGGTCTGTTTCAGCTTATGCCGACCGATTTGTTTTTCCATGGCTGCGCTTTAGAACGGATGCACCATCAGAAGGAGATCGAGTTTTGGCTCAATTGAATTACAAACCCAATCGACAGTTGCTCGCTTATTTCCGTTACCGCAAAAGAGATCGGGGAAGAAATGACTCTAACACAAATGAAGCAATCAATCAAGTAGTTGATGAAAGCAATCAAAACTATCGCTTGCACTTTGACTATCAAATAAGTAAAAGCATTAAAATTGCTTCAAGAATTGAATACACTACTTATTCATTGGGCGAAAGTAAAAATGAATCTGGTTTTTTAATTTTTCAGGAATTGAGGTACAAAAAACTGAGCTCTCCCCTCTCCTTTTCCACAAGATTTGCCCTTTTTGATACTCAATCTTTTGATTCAAGAATTTATGCTTACGAATCAGATGTGCTTTACGCTTTCTCAATTCCCGCCTACAATGGCAGAGGCTCAAGGTTTTACATTGTAACAAAATATCATTTAAATCGATCTGTTGATATTTGGCTGAGGTATGCGCAAACTTACTTTACAGACCGTACATTTGTAGGAACTGGCAATGAATTAATCGAAGGAAATACAAGAAGTGAGATCAAAGCACAAATAAGAGTGAAATTTTGAAGAAAAAAAGGAGAAAAGAAACCAATCGAAATAGTTACTTAGTGAACATGATTTTGTTCATTGGGTTTGCATTTGAATTTTATATTAGAAAGGACAATTTTTTAGGAACGCTTTTAATTTTTAATGGATTAGTCAATTTATTGGCTTATCAACAAGCTCCACGAAAAATTGGCAGCATCACCATTATTCTCACACTTTTTAGTCTTCTTTTAAGTGCGACTGTCGCCTACAATTACCTTGAGATTAACTATGAAATTCTGTTTTATTTTTGGACTTTTATTACGCTTATTTATTTCATTATCATGGCTTCAGATACTTTCAATTTAATTCGAAGCAAGCGTTATAGAAAAAAGCATCGTAATAAAATTTAGGTTTCGCTTAAGTAAAATCCAATTTTCCTCAATTCGTTCCAAAAGTTCGGAAAGCTTTTCTTGACTACTTCAATGGTTTGAATTTGAATCTTTTCCATAGAAACAGCCAATGGAGCCAAACACATCGCCATTCGATGATCATTGTAAACTTCAAAATTGGCTGTTTCAGGTAGTTTTTTTGACCCAACTATTTCTATGCTTGAAGCGTCGATAATTTTCAACTCAGCGCCAATTTTCGCTAATTCATTTTGCAATGCTAGAACTCGGTCAGATTCTTTTATTCTCAAAGTATCGACTCCATGAATAGTACATTTCTCCATCAAAACAGCAGCACAAACAGCTATAGAGGGAATTAAATCCGGAAAATCGAGTAAGTTGATTTCTAAAGTGCTTTGACAATCAGTAGTTTTTAATAACTCTATCCCTTCAGTATTTTCAATCGTTTCTACACCAAAATGCTTAAAAATTTCTATCAAATCGCGATCACCCTGAATAGATGTAGCATTCAAATTGTTAAGTTGAATTCCCTGAACACCAAAAGCAGCCATTTGATAAAAAAATGCAGCGGATGACCAATCCTTTTCAACCCTTATTGTTCCATTGAAATCAAAACCATTGTTTTCGACTTCAATCAAATCATTTTTAAATTGAACAGCTACCTTTAATTGCTTGATCAAAGCAAGTGTCATTTGAATATAAGGTTTGGAAACACTTGTGCCTGTCAGCCTCAATTTCAACGGACTTTGCAAACAAGGTGCAATCAAAAGCACAGAAGAAATAAACTGACTGCTCCATCCTGAATCAATAGAAAAATCTCCTCCATTCAACTTTATTCCTCGAATTTCAAGCGGTGGAAAACCTTCTTTCTCAAGGTAATTGATTTCAGCTCCCATTTCCTTTAGCAACTCAACTAATGCTCCAATTGGTCGATCATGCATGCGTTTTGCCCCAAATAATTTTCTTTTTCCTTCAACAATCGAAAAATAAGCTGTCAAAAAACGAAATGCAGTTCCCGCCATGCCAACATCAATTTCAGTAGCTGAATTTTGCAATGCCTTTTGAAGCAACAAAGTATCTTCGGCGGATGAAAGTCCTTCAATCTGAAAGCCATTATTCGACAATGCCTGCGCAATCAGCAAGCGATTGGAAATACTTTTTGATGCAGGTAAATCAATCTTTTTTAGATTGGTAGTTGAATTAAAGCGGATGGAATAATTCATTGCATATCGATATAGTGAGCAATGCTAGAAACTAAATCGTCCTCAGTTACCAACTGATCAATTTCAGCGTGTCCAATTTTTGTCAGCAAAACAAAGCGGTGCTCATTTGCAGCGCGTTTTTTATCCTGCTGCATAAAAGTTATTAGTTTGGGAATCGCAGCCTTTGAGAGTAAAGGCAATTTAAAATTTGAATGCAGCAATTGACTGATTTCAGTAAAACCTTCTTCAGCTAATCCAGTATATTTTACCGATAAATAGCTTTCACAAATCATTCCCGCTGCAATGGCATATCCATGTGGAATTGCTTGTTTTTTCTCAAAGAAATAACTTTCTATGGCATGTCCGATGGTATGGCCAAAGTTTAATTTCTTGCGAATAGATTGTTCATCTGGATCTTGGACAACGATTTCATTTTTAATCCTTATGGAATTTTGAATTATAGAGAGTGACCATAAATTACCTTCTATTAAATTGTTTTTTAACTCTTTAAAATAAACTGCATTAGCAATTAAAGCGTGTTTGATTGCTTCGGCTAGTCCACTGTATAATTCAGTTTCGGGAAGAGTTTTTAAGAAGTTGGGAAAAACAAAATTCGCTTTAGAAAAACGAAACAATCCCAATTGGTTTTTAAAAAAGCGAAAGTCAATGCCGCATTTCCCTCCGATAGAAGCATCAATCATACCAAGCAAGGAGGTTGGGATGTTTATAAAATCAATGCCCCGTTTGTAAACAGATGCCGCAAAGGCTCCCAAATCAGAAATAACGCCTCCACCCAAGTTGACAAACAGTGTTTTTCGGTCGGAGCCAACATCAATCAATTGATTCCAAATTTTTTCACAGTTTTCTAAATCCTTTGTGGCTTCACCGCTTGGTAGACTTAAGCTTACTGTCTGATTCTTAGGAAAAAATTGATGAACAATGGACCAACAACATTGAGCGGTATTTTCATCCATCAGCACAAAATAAGAGCTATAATCTGTTTGATTTAAAAAATTTTGAAGCTGCAAAAAATCTTCCTTTTCGTAAAATATAGGTTGAACAAATTCGGAAGAAGTTGGAAAATTCATGCATCAAATTTACAAAAGTTTATAAGGCTTAAAGCGTGTAAACAATGCTGAAAAAATGGTAGTTTAGCTTGTTCTATGAAGTTAATTGGATTACTTTCAGACACCCACAGTTACTTGCATCCAAGAGTAAAACATCATTTTGAAAAATGTGATGAGATTTGGCATGCAGGAGACATTGGTAACTTAGCTTTAGCAGATGAATTAGCCACTTTTAAGCCCTTTAGAGCAGTTTATGGCAACATCGATGGCGACAGCATTCGCAAAGAGTATCCCCTGCATTCTAAATTTGAACTAGAAGGGGTGAAAGTTTGGATCACACACATTGGCGGATATCCCAATCGCTACCGACCTGAAATACTTTCTGAATTAAAACGAGATGCTCCAGATTTATTTATTTGTGGGCATTCACACATTCTGAAAGCAATGCCAGACAAGCAATTTAAAATGCTGCATCTAAACCCCGGAGCTTGTGGAAAAGTTGGTTTTCATCAAGTGTTGACATTGATGCGTTTTCAGCTCGACAAAGGAACAGTTCAAAATTTGGAAGTGATTGAATTGGAAAAAAGGGTTTAAAGCAACTTGTTTACAGCACTGAGTAAACAAAAAACATTGAACGCACTTGCATGCTGTAAGAAAGGAAAGTAGCCTTTAGACCTTATAGAACAAAGAGAAAAGAACAAAGAAAAGAGATGTTTAAAGTTTCAACTTTCACCTTTCAAGTTTTTCTAATCACTGTTTCTCTTCTCTTTGTTCTCTATTCTTTTTCTTGTATTATTAATTTTTAATTCACAATTCGGTTCTATCGAATTCTATCAGCAGCGCGAATCATCGCTTCGTCTTTTTTGATGTAACGAACAGCCAAGTAGATAAATACCAATGGTAAAAGACTTAAATACGTTCCAATTCCGTAAAGCGTAACCGCTTCTCCATCCCACTGAATGGCAGACACTGCATCATCAATTATGAAAAACAATGTTGCGATAAAAGCTAGTTGTAAAAACAAATTCAACTGTGCTAACTTAATTTGTAGCTGTCTTTTTTTGTAAAGTGTGATAATGATTAAACTCAGTAAAACAGAAAGCAAAAGCAATGGGAAAATGAAATAAGTCTCATGCAGCACTTCATTGGTTTCAGGGTTTTTCAATGAAAATAGATCGAAGAAATAGACTTGAGTGCCCACTTCAATTTCAGCCATATTTAGCCCCAATAACAATAAATTGATCGCTGAAGCGATTAATAAAAAAACGGTTTGAATGCGCTGCCACATAGTCTTTTAATTTAGACCACAAAGAAACAAAGAATTATTATTTTGCATCACTTAAATCAAGTTTATTGAAAACGAAAGCCTTATTTGAAGAATTCTCTCGGCAACAGCCTAATTTACTGCCATTTTGCATGAGCTATGATTGGTGGAATGAAGTTATTCAGGAGCATTGGGATGTTGCAGTGGTGGCAAATGGAAAGCAAGTATTGGCGATTTGGCCTTATTTTATCCGAAAGAAAGGTCCTTGGAAACTAATTTCAAACGCTTATTTTACTCCTTATGGCGGACCGATTTACCTTTACCCAGAAGGGCAAAAAAACGATTCAAAAATTAGTTTTGAGCATAAAATGAACCAAGAGTTAATAGCTCAGTTGCCCGAATTTGCAGAATTGAATCAACATTTTCACTTGAACTTTAAAAACGCGCTCGCCTTTATTTGGAAAGGCTTTGAAGTGCAACAGCGTTATACCTACCTGCTTGACCTCAACCAAATAAAGGAAACTATTTGGAGCGGCTTTAGAGAAAATTGTAGAAGAGAAATCAGAAAAGCTGATAAAAGTTTAAGTATTTCAGAAAATAACGACTTTAGTCTCTTGGAAAATCTACTCTCTGAAAGTTTTCAATCTCAAGGCGAAAAAAACAGCGGAGTACCAAAGGAGTATTTTGAGCGAATAATGGCCTATGTATTAAAACACAAGTGCGGAAAAAGCTGGAAAGCAGTCGATGCAAACAATGAAATTTATGCGAGCATACTTTGTATTTGGGACCATCAAACGGCTTACTATTTAATTGGCGGAGCTAGTACAAAACACAAAAACAGCGGAGCAATGAGCCTCTTGCTCTGGCATGCCATTCAGTTTTCGATGGAAATTGGAAAAGTGAAATTTAATTTTGAAGGCAGCACTATTCCTGCAATTGAACGATATTTGAGGGGTTTTGGAGGTGAACTTCAGTCCTATTCTAGAATTAGTAAAAAAGCTTCTACATCCTTTTCTCTGGCTAAGAAGTTGAAAGGTTGATTTATCATATTGGCGACAACCTATTTCCTTCAATGTCTAATTCTTGAAAAACTGGAATGACCTTTTCCAATATTTCATTTTTCAACATTTCAAGTACTTTATTTTTCACAAAATGTCTGTGCACAGCAATTCCAACAGTTCGGTAAGGAACAGGGTCTGAAAAAAAACTTAAAGCCTTGCTTTCATATTCCGGTAACTCAATTGCTGCCAAATAAGGCAAAAGTGTAGCTGCTTTATTCGCTTTTACAAAACGCAACAAACTATCAATAGAACCTGCTTTGTAATCGAAATTGAGTTTGGTGTTACTTTGCTTTTTATGCATATCGCAAAGTTCAATTACTTGGTTCCGCATACAATGCCCTTCTTCTAAAAGACACAAAGAGCTCTTATCAATTTCGTTAATAGTTACTTTTTCGTTCGGGGAACTCCCAGCATCATAGAATACAAATGGCTCGTCGTACAATTTCACTTCCAACAAGTCTTTTTCTTGAACAGGAATTGAAAGAATGCCAATATCTAAATCCCTTGACTTTAATTGCCTAATTATCTCGTCAGTGGTTTGCTCTCGAACTTCAATGTTTAAGTTTGGAAATTTTGTAGCAAAACTTTGTAGAAATAAGGGCAATAAAAATGGTGCGATGGTTGGAATCACAGAAATACTTAAACGCCCTTTTACCTCTCCTTTTATTTCTTTTACCGTTTCTTTTAAATGAGCAATGTCTTTATCAATCACTTTTAATTGTTCAACAATAATTTCTCCTTCTGCCGTGAGCTCAACTGGTTTTTTCTTACGATCAAAAATCATGATTCCAATCTCATCTTCAAATTTCGAGATCATAGTACTCAAAGTTGATTGAGATATAAAACACTTATCTGCTGCTTTTTCAAAATGCTTTTTATCGGCTACAGCGAGTATGTATTGAAATTGTTGAATATTCATCTATTTTATCAATATTAATATCTAAACTATCGTTTTTATAGAACAAAGTAAAGCAGTAAATTTGACAAATCAAAACTGATTTTGACTCAAAAAAACAATAAAACATGAAAAGAATAGTAGCAATTGCAGGTTTAGTATTTACGTTTTCTCTCAGCGCTCAAGACGCGGCAAAATGTCCGTTTATGCATGATGCAGCTGAAAAAGATTCTAAAACTAGCACCGTTAACGAAAGTGGAAACACTAACAAAGACTGGTGGCCCAATCAACTTGATTTAAGTGTATTGCGACAGCACTCTGAACTTTCGAACCCGATGGGAGAAGATTTTAATTACGAAGAAGCATTCAAAAGTTTAGATTATGAAGCCCTTAAAAAAGACTTGCGTGAATTGATGACTCAGTCTGAGGAATGGTGGCCTGCTGACTATGGCAACTACGGCCCTTTATTTATTCGCATGGCTTGGCACAGTGCTGGAACTTATCGAACTGGAGACGGAAGAGGTGGTTCAAGAGATGGTCAGCAAAGATTTGCCCCCTTAAACAGCTGGCCCGATAATGCCAATTTAGATAAAGCCAGAAGATTGCTATGGCCAATCAAACAAAAATATGGCAACAAAATATCTTGGGCTGATTTAATGATCCTGACGGGCAACGTTGCTTTAGAGTCGATGGGATTCGAAACCATTGGTTTTGGTGGAGGAAGAGAAGATGTTTGGGAACCTGAAAGCAATGTCTATTGGGGATCAGAAACAAAATGGTTGGAAGACAATCGCTATTCTGGAGACAGGAATTTGGAAAAACCATTGGCAGCAGTACAAATGGGATTAATCTACGTTAACCCTGAAGGTCCAAATGGAAATCCCGATCCAGTTGCAGCAGCCATAGATATCCGAGAAACTTTTGGAAGAATGGGAATGAATGATGAAGAAACTGTGGCATTAATTGCTGGTGGCCATACTTTTGGAAAAACACATGGCGCAGGTAATGCCTCCAATGTTGGTCCAGAACCCGAGTCTGCCTCTATCGAAGAGCAAGGTTTTGGATGGAAAAGTAACTATAAATCCGGTAAAGGTGAAGATGCTATCACTTCTGGATTAGAAGTGATTTGGACTACCACACCAACTGAATGGAGCCATGGATTTTTTAAGAGTTTATATGCTACTGAGTGGGAATTGACTAAAAGTCCGGCTGGAGCACACCAATGGGTTGCTGTTGACTCAAAAGTAATGGTTCCAGATGCATTTGATACAATCAAAGCTCATAGACCAACCATGCTAACCACTGATTTATCATTGCGCTACGATTCAGCTTATGATGTAATTTCAAGAAGGTTTCTAGAAAATCCAAAAGAGTTTGAAAAAGCATTTGCTAGAGCTTGGTTTAAGTTAACACACCGCGACATGGGACCAAAAGCATTGTATTTAGGCCCTGAAGTACCTGAAGAAGATTTTATTTGGCAGGATCCTATCCCAACAGCTGATTATAAAACCATCGACTCAAAAGACATTGTAAATTTGAAAAAAGCCATCTTGAGTTCTGAGTTAAGCATAAGTGAATTGGTAAGCACTGCTTGGGCATCAGCATCCACTTTTAGAGGTTCTGACTTAAAAGGAGGAGCAAATGGTGCAAGAATACGCTTAGAACCTCAAAAAAATTGGGAAGCAAACAATCCTGAGCAATTAGTTAAAATTTTAGCTGTTTATGAAAAAATTCAGCAAGATTTTAATTCAAAAGCGAAAGGTAAAAAAGTGTCGATGGCAGATTTAATTGTCTTGGGTGGTTCCGTAGCAGTTGAAAAAGCAGCAAAAAATGCAGGATATGATATAAGCGTTCCTTTTACTCCCGGAAGAACAGATGCTACACAAGCTCAGACTGATCTTGAATCCATGGAAGTATTGGAGCCAATGGCTGATGGTTTCCGCAACTATTCAAAAACTCAGTACACCATTTCAACTGAAGCATTGATGGTTGATAAAGCACAGCTTCTCACTTTAAATGCACCTGAAATGACAGTTTTAATTGGTGGTATGCGTGCATTGGGAGCCAATTACAATCAATCGAATCACGGAGTATTAACGAGTAATCCCGGAAGCTTGAGCAATGATTTTTTTGTCAAACTGCTAGACATGGGAACAGAATGGAAAGCAATCGATGATACCAAAGAAGTCTTTCAAGGAATGGATCGTAAAACAGGTGAATTGAAATGGACAGCAACTCGAGCTGACTTAATTTTCGGCTCAAATTCTGAGTTAAGAGCTTTGGCAGAAGTTTATGCCGCAAATGATTCTAAAGAAAAATTTGTGAATGACTTTTTAGCAGCATGGACAAAAGTCATGAACCTCGATCGATTTGATTTGAAATAATTTTTAAACTTTTATTTAACTAAAAAAGTCGGTCATGGACCGACTTTTTTGGTTTATACTTTATTGAAAGTAGAATTTTATGCAAAGATGAAAGCTTTTCGGCTTTACTAAAACTTTACCTCTATTTGGCAAAATAATTCTTTTTCTCACTTTACTAATTCATGATTTGCAAATATTATGGAACTTATTGTTAAAATTTGGAAACCTATAAAAATCAAACAAGTAGTTGATTTAAAATACTATATTCGTCTAAAACCGTTTAAAAACGTATTTTAATCGGAACTAAGCGTTTTTTTGCCGAATCGGGCTTTTCCTCCCTCCCATCTTTGCACCGTCAATTGAATTCAACGACAAACCAAAAATTTTAATTTAAACTTTAAACTCATTTATCATGAAAAATTTAAGAAACAGTGTTCAATTAATTGGAAACTTAGGTGCTAACCCAGAAGTAAAAAACTTAGAAAATGGAAAAACGGTTGCCCGTATGTCTATCGCTACCTCTGAGAAATACACCAACCAAAAAGGAGAAAAAATCACAGACACCACATGGCACCAATTGGTTGCTTGGGGAAAAACAGCTGAGATTGCAGAGAAATTCCTAAAAAAAGGAAGCGAAGTCGCCATTGAAGGCAAGTTAAACAACCGCTCCTATGAAAACGACAAAGGTGAAACTAAATACATCACTGAAATTGTTGTGAATGAATTGTTGATGCTCGGCTCCAAAAGCTAAATCAAATTGATTCTAAAAAAAAATGCCTCCGATTGTTCGGGGGCATTTTTTGTTTGTACTTATACCGATTGTAATTTAAATATCTATCGAATTTTCCACCTTGTTTTTCAAAAGGGAATGTTCAATCACTTCTTTCATCTCCTTGACATAAGTAAACTTTAAGCCTTTCAAATACTTGGCATCGATTTGTTTGATGTCTTTTTCATTGTCGACAGAAAGAATGATCTCTTTAATATCAGCGCGCTTTGCAGCTAAAATTTTCTCTTTTATTCCACCAACTGGCAATACTCTTCCACGCAAGGTAATTTCTCCTGTCATGGCCAAGTTTGGTTTCACTTTTCGTTGAGTAAATGCCGAAACTATTGCCGTTAACATGGTAATTCCCGCTGAAGGACCATCTTTTGGAGTAGCTCCTTCAGGCACGTGAATGTGAACATTCCACTTTTCAAAATTATTGATGTCGATGCCGAAATTATCAGAATGCGCGCGAACGTATTCCAAAGCAATGGCTGCTGATTCTTTCATTACATCGCCCAAATTTCCGGTGAGTGTAAATTTCCCTTTTCCTTTGCTCAAACTCACTTCAACAAAAAGAATGTCGCCACCAACTTGTGTCCATGCTAAACCGGTTACAACTCCGGCAACATCATTGCCTTGGTATTTATCTTTAGAATGTCCAGGTCCTAGAATGTCGTAAACCTTTTCTAAAGTAATTGCAGTTTCATACTCCTCTTCCATGGCAATGGATTTGGCAGCAAACCGCAAGACTTTCCCCAATTTCTTTTCTAAATTCCGAACTCCTGACTCTCTGGTGTATTCATCACAAATCTTTTCAATTACTTCCGTTGAAACTTGAACTTGTTTTGAATTCAATCCATTATCTTTTAATAATTTAGGAATTAAATGTTTTTTAGCAATTTGAACCTTTTCCTCTAAGGTATAACCATTGATTTCAATAATCTCCATTCGATCGCGTAAAGCAGGTTGAATCGTGCTCAAATTATTGGCTGTGGCTATAAATAAGATTTTAGAAAGGTCGTAATCCAACTCTACAAAATTGTCGTTGAAATGCTCGTTTTGCTCAGGATCTAAGACTTCTAACAAAGCCGAAGATGGATCTCCTTGATAACTGTTTCCTACTTTATCGATTTCATCCAATACAAAAACAGGATTGGAGGTTTTTGCCTTCTTCAAGTTCTGCAAAATCCTCCCTGGCATTGCACCAATGTAAGTTTTTCGGTGACCGCGAATTTCGGCTTCATCGCGCAATCCACCTAAAGACATTCGAACATATTTTCTTCCAATTGCCTCAGCAACCGATTTTCCCAAGGAAGTTTTACCAACTCCAGGAGGTCCATACAAACACAAAATCGGCGACTTCATGTTTCCTTTCAATTTCAAAACAGCTAAGTGCTCAATAATTCTGTCTTTCACTTCTGTCAATCCGAAATGATCGCGGTCTAAAATCTTTTGCGCAAACTTCAAATCAAATTTATCCTTCGAGTATTCTTTCCAAGGTAAATCCAATAAGGTTTCAACATAATTGATTTGAACAGAATACTCTGCCGAAGCAGGGTGCATGCGCTGCAATTTGGACAATTCTTTTTCGAAACGCTCTTTGATAGTTTTGCTCCACTTTTTAGTCTTACTTCGCTTAGTAAATTCCTCAATTTCTTGATCTTGAGGATTTCCTCCCAACTCTTCTTGAATCATTTTCATTTGCTGATTCAAAAAATATTCTTTTTGCTGCTTATCAATATCCGTTTTTACTTTGGATTGAATGTCGTTTTTCAACTCCAACATGTGCAACTCTTTGTTGACATATTGCAACAGCATTTGCGCTCTTTTTCTCGAAGACTTCTCCTCTAAAATAGCCTGTTTTTGATTCACTTCCGCATTCATATTGGAAGCAATAAAATTGATTAGGAATGAACTGCTATCAATGTTTTTAATTGCAAAAGAAGCCTCAGAAGGAATGTTAGGAGAATGATCGATAATTTTTAAAGCCATGTCCTTAATGGAACTCACCAATGCCTTAAACTTATTGTCGTTTGGAATTTTGCTTACATCATAGGATTCAATTCTAGCCTTTAAGTAAGGATCAAATTCAGTTAATTCCAATAATTTAAAACGCTTTTTTCCTTGAATGATGACCGTTGTATTTCCATCGGGCATGCGAAAAATTTTCAAGATTTTGGCAATGGTGCCCACATCGTACAGATGCTCTCGATTGGGTTCTTCAATGCTGTTGTCCATCTGAGAAATCACTCCAATGGTTTTGTCTCCCTTATTGGCATCTTGAACCAATTTTATGGATTTGTCGCGACCAACGGTAATTGGAATCACAACTCCGGGAAATAAAACGGTGTTTCTTAATGGTAAAATGGAAAGCTCTTCAGGTGTTTGTTCCTGATTCATCTCCTCCTCGTCTTCGGTTGTCATTAATGGAATAAACTCCGTTTCTTCGTCAATTCCTCCTTGTAAAATAACTTGGTCAAATTTAAATGAACTCATACTGCTTATATCGTCAAAATGTCAGTTAATAAAAAATTTAGCTAGAATAGCTATCGGAACAAATTATTGTCAAGGTGCATGCCAAAAAATAATCCTGCTTATCTGTCAGTCTTAGAAATTTCGGTAAGGAGCTGAGCGTTCGAAAACTTCTTGTAAAATGGCTCGTTCGGTTTCATCGAGCACTTTACCTCTTCGTTCCATCACTTTTTCAGCCACTTCCATTGCTTTTTCAAAGCGGTAAACCATCCATTTTTCGGCACCACCCCAAGCAAATGACGGAATAAAATTTCTTGGAAAACCACCTCCATAAACATTTGCACTAACGCCAACTACAGAAGCAGTATTGAACATGGTATTGATACCGCTTTTAGAGTGATCACCCATCATCATTCCACAAAACTGCTTGCCTGAATCTTTGAAGCGATTTTCAGCATAGTTCCACAGTTTAATAGATGCGTAGTTATTTTTGAGATTTGAAACATTGGTATCTGCTCCTAAGTTGCACCACTCTCCCAGAACAGAATTTCCTAAAAATCCATCGTGTCCTTTGTTGGAATAGCCAAAAATTACCGAGTTATTGACTTCCCCACCCACTTTCGAAAAAGGCCCAATGGTGGTAGCTCCATAAATTTTTGTTCCCAATTTCAAAACTGCCCCTTCGCAAAGCGCTAAGCCTCCACGAACAATTGAACCTTCCATAATTTCTGCATCCTTCCCAACGTAAATTGGGCCTGAAGTGGAGTTCAATATTGCAGCTTGCACTTTTGCGCCTGGCTCAATGAATAGTCTATCGCCAATGTGAGTGCAGGTTACATCTAATTTTTCAGAATCCCTTCCTTCCGTCAATAATTCAAAATCAGCTTCCAATGCTGCGGCATTGAGCGAAAAAATATCCCACATATTTTCGATGAACAAAAAATCATTGGTGTAACTTATTTTTCCAAAACCACTTACATCCAATTCATCAAAAACCAATTTCTTGGAACTTTTGAATGCCAATAATTGTGTTTCGTTTTCACTGTAAAGTGCTTCATTTTCATTCAAGGCAAAAATCGCTTCCGCTAAACTTGAGTCTGCTAACAGTGAAGCGTTGATGTAATAATTTACATCCGCATAGCTTACAGCGTACTTCTTAGAAAGATAATCTTCAGTAAGAAATGAAACTTGAGCAGCTGGAAAACGCTTTTCCCATTTCTCTTTCAAAGTCAAGATTCCACATCGAAACTCTGAAATGGGACGGGTATAAGTGAATGGCAATAATTGTTTTCGATTTTGGTCAAATAAGATCAGGTTCATAAAGAATACTTTTTACAAAAATAATCGAAAATGCACTGAGCTATTGATTATACCGATTACATTTATGTAATAGCCCAACAAAGTTGGGCTAAACATCTATTGTATAGGAATTTACCATTTTATGATTGAATTGTTTGTTGAAATAATTAGCATTATTTTCGCTGCATGTACAGAAAAGATCAAATTAAGGGAATTGTAGCACTGGTTTTGTTTGGGCTAATAGCGCTTTCTTATTGGCTTTTTGGAAAAGAAATTGCCAAATGGGTAGCAACAGGTGGCTTTGTTGTTTGGTTAGCAACTATGTATTTTTTAAATAGAGGTCGATAATCTGTTTTTCTTTTTTCCCAAAAGTAAAAGCGGCAATAAAGTTAAATCGGTAACTACTGCAAAAATCAAGGTCATGCTTACAAAAAGCCCAATGTAAAAAGTACTGAGAAAATCGGAAAACAACAAGCTACCAAAACCTCCAAGTAAAATAATGGTAGTAATAATAATGGCTTTTCCGGTTGAAATAAAAGTACGACGCAATCCAAATAAGCGACTTCTTCCCAATTTCATTTCTTGTCGATAGCGACTTAAAAAATGAATGGTATCATCCACAGCAATTCCAAAAGCAATGGTGAAAACAATTGCCGATGACATGTTTAAATCAATGCCCGCAAAGCCAATGTATGCTGCCGTCAATAAAATTGGAAATACATTGGGAATGATTGAAATAAACGCCATTTTAATAGATCGAAAAAGCAAACCCATGAACAGAGCTATTAAACCAAATGCCAAGAGCAAGCCCAAAATGACATTAAGTGATACCGAACGACCACTTTCGTCGATGATTACAGGAGTTCCTGTAAGTTTATATTCGATGATGTCGCTATTGATTGAACGTTGGTAAAAGGCTTCTAAAGAATCGTTTCTAATCAACATTTCTCTGCTTCCAGGATCTACCAAACGACCAAAAATTCTGCCTAAATTTCTTTCATCGTTCATTAGCTCACTCCACTCTTCTCTTTCACCAAAACTTTGCATTTGCTTTTGAAGGAATTCATAGCGCTTTTCACTTTCAGGAATTTTAAAATACTCTGACTTTCCATTTCTAAAAGCTTGGTTCATTAACTTGTAAGGAAATGTGGGACTAACTAATTGATTGACTTGATAAACAGTGTCCAAATAGTTTTCTAACTTCTCCATTTCTCGCATCACCTCATAATCAGTGAGCTTTCTTTCTCCTTTAGGAATAACAGCCAATTCAAAAGGGCGAATGCCACCGAAATTTTTCTGAAAAAAGCGCATCTCTTTCATTAAAGGTTGCTCTTCACTCAAGTCTTGCATCAAGAAGTAATCAAACTGAATTTTTGTTGCTCCATAAATTGAAATCAAAGTGATAAAGAAATAAGTCAGCAAAACTTTTTTTCGATTTCTGCACAACCACAAAAAGAGCTTTCCCAAACCTCTTTCCCATTGATTTTGGACGCGTTTAGCATTTACAATTACTGGTTTCTTAAGCAACATAAATATTGCAGGAATGAATGCAATGGAAATAATAAAAGCCAATAAAACACCTATGGCAGTAAAAACACCAAAGTCTCGTATGGGCTGCATACGAACACCTATCAGAGTTATAAATCCAAGCGCTGTCGTAACCGATGTGAGCAAAGTGGCAACCCCCACTTTCTTCAGCATGTTTTTCAATGCAGTCAGTTTGGTTCTTCGGTAACGAATTTCTTCCAAGTACTTAGAGACTAAATGAACTACATCAGACATACCTACCACCAACATAATCACTGGCAACAAAGTAGTCATCATGTTCAATGGTGTTCCGCTCAATTGCATGAATCCCAAACTTCCAATCACTGAAAGTAAAACAGTCGCCAATGGAATGATTACTCCCCACCATGAACGATAAGCCACAATTAAGAAAATTATTAGAATGGCAATAGAAATCCCTGCAAAAGTCAAAAACTCCACCTTCATTATGTCGATGTAAGCTTTTTGACCAATTATTTTCCCCATCAAATAGGTAGCATCAAAAGTCTGATCTACCGCCAATTCATTCATTTCTGAAGCCAACTCATCTGACTTTTCTTTTGAAATAAATTGAATGTTTTTGACAATGATGATGAGGGATTTTCCTTCAAAGGAAATCATCTCTTTTACAGGCTCTTTGCTTTTTACTAGTGTTAATGAGTCTGTAGCATATAAATCAGGATTATCAACATGAAAGTATGGCGTTTCTGAAAGCCCGATTCCAATTCCACTTGGCTTAAAATATGTCATTTCAAGTGGTGAAATCACCTCTCTTAAATGAGGCAATTTCCTGAGTTCCTCGGTAAAAAGTTGAACCTCTTTTAAAAAATCAGCTTGGTAAATTCCCTGTTCATTCGTAATGCTGACAATGGTGAAATCATTATCATTTTCGAAAGTTTCTCGGTAATTCTGGTAAAAACTTAAATTCTCATCTGCTTCGGGAAAAAACTTTTCAAAATCGTAATCAAATTCTAACTGAGTAGCACGATAGCCAAGGAAACTTAGAACGAGTAACAAGCCGATTAAAACAAAGCGACTTATTCTTCTGTATTTGCTAACTTCTTCTTTCTGGTTTTCCAATGCTCAATTGCATATTAGTTGGTTTCTTTCTTCGCATACTTTAACACCAAAAGATTCATTGGGTTCAGACCTATTCCAGAAATAGTTGGTTGGTAAAAACGCACAACTCGATCGTAAAACAAAGGCACAATTGGCGCATCGGCAATAATTATGCTATCCATTTGACGGTAATACACATAGCGCATTGAATCCGAATCGGTGTTGATGGCTTTTTGGTAAAAACGATCATAGTCAAGATTGCTATAATGCGTATAATTTGGTCCTTTAGGAGAAAAATTATTAGTCGTGAAAAGGGATAAATAATTTTCAGCATCTGGATAATCTGCAACCCAAGATTTTCTAAAAAAAACTGCTTCACCTTTAGCAATCAATTCATTGTTGGTAGCAGCTTGATTTACTTCAACTTTTATTCGAATACCAAAATTGGCAAGTTGACTTTGCAAATACTCGCAAATATCTAAGTATTGAGCAGTTGTACTCAACTCAATAAGAGGCAAGCCTTTACCATTGGGGTAGCCTGCTCTTTTTAAAAAACTTAAAGTAGAATCAGGTTGAAAAGAATATCCAACAAAACTAGTATCAAATGAAGGTAGACCCAATGGTACAAAGCCTTGATTTGCGGGAGTTCCAATGCCATTTCTAAGATAGGTCAGCATTTTTTGTCGATCGAATCCATAGTTAATGGCTTTTCGAACTAATGGATTGAGAATAGGATGATTTTCAGGTAGTAAATTGGGGTCAACCATAAAACCCAAGTACTCCGAATTTAAATAAGGAGCCGTTTCAAATCGAATTTTAGCGTGGTACTTTTCTCTCAATTTCCCTCGAGTATCTAGCAATTCGTCTTTGTAAGTTCCCTTCAATCCGGAAAGGTAATCCAAGTCGCCGTTTAAAAATTTCAAAAAAGTTACTTCCTGATCTTTGGTAAATGAAATGGCAATCGCATCTAGGTATGGTAAATGTTCTCCTGCCTCGTCGCGTTCGAAGTAATGCTGATTTTTTAAGAAAATAAGTTTCCCATTTTCTTTCCAATATTTAAATTCAAAAGGACCTGTTCCAATTGGATTCGCCCGAAAGTCAGCTGCAAAATAATCAATGGCTTCTTTTGGAATCACTGAACAATACTGCATGCTTAAAATGCCTAGAAAAGGCTGAAATGAACGTTTGAGGTGAATTTCAAGAGTACTGTCGTTGATTGCATGAACAGCGAGAGCTCCGTCATTTTTGCGCGCAACTTCGTTCATGACCCATTTTCCAGGCGACAAAACTTTTGAGTCAATCAAACGTGCAAAAGAATAAACAAAATCTTCTGCAATCACTTTCCGAGTTGAATCCGTACCAAAACAAGGCGCTTTATGAAAAAAAACATCGTTGCGAAGGGTAAAACGATAAGTTTTGCCACTGTCTAAGATTTCCCAACTTTTTGCAATGCATGGTTTTATTTGAAGTTTTTCGTCAGTTTGAACCAGTCCATTAAACAACTGATTGACTGCCGAAACATTGTCCAAACTCCTTGCAAAAGCAGGATCTAAAGAAGTAATGCCCTCTTCTAAATTATAGCGAAAAATTGTTTTTCCTTCATAGCGTCTATCGGATGATTGACAAGCAATTAGAAAAATAAAAAAACAAGTAATTAGCTTTTGCATGGAATTGCAATGTTACTGAATTTGCTTGTTTGAACAAGGGAGATTTTGGTGCGACCTTACAATTAAAAGAGTGAATTGAAAGTTTCTCAGCTACCTTAAAGTTTTTAATTGTATTTTATTTCAAAGTATCATTCAAAATATTTATTCCCTTTTCGGTTATCAAATATTTTTGTTTTGGATGATTTGGACTATCTGGAAACTTCATTTCAATTAATTCTAAAGCTAAAGCAGGTTCTAAGTAATTTTCTCTAAAATTCCCTGAATGCCTTAGTTCAAGTGCTTCCTGAATTTCTTTTCGACTCATTTCTCCATCTAATACCTTTAATAAATTTCTAATTTCAATTGAACCCTCAGGGTACTTGGTCGGTACTTGGTCGGTACTTGGTCGGTACTTGGTCGGTACTTGGTCGGTATATTATTACCTTAAAGTATTCATTTTGCTCAAATTCAGGCTCTTGTAAGTTATTTTTACGAGCAATTCGGATGATGTCCATAGTCCCCGTCCCCAATCTTTCTATGTATCCTTTTAAATACATCGGTTCAGCTAATAATGGATTAGCGGGAACTGATGTGTGTATTTTTTTAAGCTTCTCGGTAGTCCATCCCAGAGGGAGAGTGCCTGGATTGAACACCTCTAACCGATTTCGAAATAACATTACTTGAACGCTTCCATTATTAGTATAATCTCTATGAGCAATGGCATTTACAATTGCTTCAGATACAATTTCTTTTGGTAGTTCATATTTACCTGGAATTGACACACGATGAGAACGAGTTCCTATAGAGTAATCCAATTTTGACAAGACAAAATCAACTGCTTGATCAACTAATTCAAATACATCCCCTTTAAATACTTTATAAGAAGGAATTGGCTTTTCAATTATATCACCATGAAAATATGCACAACGTACCTCTGAATTAATAAAAAAACGTTGAGGATATTTACCAAACAATAATAAGGCAGAAGAAGTAAGCCTATCTTCATTGATTAAATTAAGGTGTGTTAAAACATCTTTAACCTTAGCAGATTCTTGAAGAGGAAAACCTCTCTTTGAACGGGCAATACGAACAAAATCTTTTACCTTATCAGTATCTAAATCTGAAATAGTAGCACTTGAATGTAAGGTAGTATCAAAAGGTCCAGTACGAATGATTTCTTTTTCAATTAGATAATTAACTAGAGATGCATAAACAGCAGATTTCAATTCATCAATATTTGAAAACCGTTTGCGAACTAAAACTGCTTGTAATTTATTTATAAATGTATCCTGTTTTGCTTCTCTATCGCTTGAATCATGATTAGAAAGGTACACAAATCTTGTTTTGTGGTGAAGTGTTGCATGGTCAAACTCTCGCTCAGTTGGCGATATGCCTTGGGCATCATTGAAACCATAAGAGGTTCCAAGTAATCCTAAATAAATGGAACATTGCTCCACTTCACGTAAATAAAAAACCTCAGCATGTTGATCTGTTGCAGGTATGTTTTCGAATAAAAAGGGCTCAAAAAACCTACCCAACAATGGGTCAGCTAAAATATAGTCGTGCAAGGCTTGCCTTTCGCTAGCGAACTCTGCCTGTACACTACTTATAAATATTCTCTGTTTAGCCATTATTCTAAACTCCGATTTACTAATTAAAAATTATTTTGAATCTAAGTATTTGAAATCAAAAATATAAAAAGTAATTAGCTTTTTCATGGAACTGCAATGTTACTGAATTTGCTTGTTTGAACAAGGGCTCTACTTCATTCTATGGTTGAAATAATACCAATCCTAAAAATGAAATTTAAAAATCAAGTCTTTTTTGATGACTTTTGCAGGGAACAGAAAAATAATTTAATGAAAACGATATTAAACCTTGGCATTGTAATGTGTATCAGTGTTTTTTTTGCTTGTGGTGAAAACAAACAACAAGCATCTGACGCAGAAAATTCCGTGAGCGAAAGAAGCATTCAGTCGACAGGCACATGGCATGGAACCTACAGAGGTGTGCTACCATGTGCAAATTGTGAAGGCATTCGCTATGAGTTGAAACTAAATGAGGATTTGAGCTATGAGATGGCTCGAAAATACCTTGGCAAAGAGGATAAAATTTTCAGAAATGAAGGAACTTTTACTTGGGATGAATCAGGAAACAAAATCACACTTTTGGTGGATAATGAGGAAAAAGAACTGTATCAATTTGAGGCAAAAGAAGATCAGTTGGTAAAATTAAGCGTGACTGGAGAGCCAATAGATGAGAAACTTCAAAGTGTCAACTCTTTGGTTAAAAATCAGCAGAATGAGTCAATTAGAAACCGTTATTGGAAATTAACCCATGTTGATCAAATTCCAATAATTCCAAGCGAAAATAAAGAAGATGAAGCCCACCTTATTCTTCGCTCTGATTCTCAAAAGGCTTTTGGATACAGTGGTTGCAATCAATTCAGCGGTAAATTTCACAACGATGAATCTTCTCGTATTCGATTTTCAACAATGATAGCTACAAAAAAGGCTTGTGATCATGTAAAATATGAGTCCACTTTATTTGAGCTTTTCGAAACTGTTGATTCTTATAGAGTTGAGCAAGACACCTTGTTTTTAATGAATAAAGACAATGAACAACTAATTAAATTTGTGGCTGTTTACTTAATGGATTAATGTGCGGATTTAAATAAACTTTAACGCTTTGTTCAGGTCTATTTGTCGCTATTCTCTCCATTAAATGTTAAGATTATCCTATTTTCGTGATATAAAAAATAAACCATGAGTGACATTAATTCACTTTTAAAAGATTTTAATTCCATTTCAGATGAGGCCTGGAGCTCAAAAATTGCCTCCGACTTAAAGCTTGAAAATCCATTAGAAGCCCTGAGCAAAGTCGATGAAAATGGGATTAAACACCTTCCCTATTACCGTGCTTCTAGCATAAAAGACAAAGAATTAATTTCAAAAATTCAAGCTTTACAAGTAAAAAGCCCTTCTTGGAAATACATTCAAGTTTTTGCTGCCGATACTCCTGATTTAGAAAAAGCGATTAAACAATCCCTTCTTTCAGGAACTGATGAAGTGGTGATTTCAGAAGTTGAAAATATTAAAGAACTCAGTAAAAATTTCAAAAATGAACTGAAGGAAATTTCTCACCTTCACCTGCACCTCAATAACCTCGAAAAAAATCCCACACCGAAAGTAATTTTTTGCGATCCAATTGGCGAAATGATTCGTTTCAACAAAACGAACAACCGTGAAATGGATGCGCTAAAAGAGCTATTTCAAAAGAGGTTGAATCAATTAAAGCCCGATAATTTTTTATTGGTGGATGGAGCGATTTACAAAAATGCTGGAGCAACTATAGTTCAAGAATTGGCTTTGGTGATGCAGCATGCTGTTGAATACCTCGACCAAATGACGGATGCAGGATATACCGCTGAAGCAATTGCAAGAAGTTTCACCTTCCGCTTGGGAATTGGTTTAGATTACTTTACTGAAATCGCAAAACTCAGGGCTTTCCGTTATTTGATTCAAAAGGTATTCAGCACCTATGAAGTTGAAACCAGTGTAAGAATTTGGGGAGAAGCAAGTAACTATTACCATGCTCATAAAGAGCCTTACACTAATCTGTTGCGTTCTACAACACAAGCAATGGCAGCAGTAATAGGCAATTGTGATTTAATTAGCATTCCCGCATTTGATGCACTAGAGAAAAGCTCTGAATTGGGGCAACGTATGGCGAGAAATACCTCATTGATTCTTAAAAATGAAAGTCATTTCAACAAAGTGAACGACCTCGCCAAAGGCTCTTATTACATTGAGCAATTGAGCGCCGATCTTGCCGAAAAAACATGGGAGCTCTTTTTGAAATACGAAGCAGAAGACAATTTCTATGAAGGCATCAACTCAGGTGATTTCAAAAAGAAAATAGCCAAAGAGCATCAAGTTCGAGTGAAACAATACCAAAAAGAAGAAAAAATAATGGTGGGTGTCAATAAGTACCAAACTAAAGACAATCTTGCCTTAAAAGTTGAATCCGGAAAGAGAGATTCTGATGCTCCGATATTCCTATCAAAAGACATAAGCCAATGAGACCGGATTTTACCAAAGAAGCACTTAAAAGAATTACTGAAAAAGAAGCAGTTCAAACAGAATGGTCGACAGCTGAGCAGTTAAATTTAAAAAGTAGCTACACTTCAAGTGCCATTTCAGAATTGAAACAGGTGAATTATGCTGCAGGATTTCCACCCTATTTAAGAGGTCCCTATTCAAGCATGTATGTGAATCGACCATGGACAATTCGACAATATGCAGGATTTTCAACTGCTGAAGAATCCAATGCATTTTACCGCAGAAATTTAAAAGCAGGGCAAAAAGGATTATCCGTCGCATTCGACCTTGCAACGCATAGGGGCTACGATTCTGATCACCCAAGAGTAGAAGGAGATGTCGGGAAAGCTGGAGTGGCAATTGATTCGGTTGAAGACATGAAAATACTCTTCGATCAAATACCGCTCGAACAAATGTCGGTATCGATGACTATGAACGGAGCAGTGATTCCAATTATGGCATTTTACATTGTGGCTGCTGAAGAGCAAGGCGTTCCTCCCGAAAAATTAAGTGGAACCATTCAAAATGATATTTTGAAAGAATTCATGGTTAGAAATACCTACATCTATCCTCCTTTGCCTTCCATGAGAATCATTGCCGATATTTTTAAATACAGCTCCGCAAAAATGCCGCGGTTTAATTCTATCAGTATTTCGGGCTACCACATTCACGAAGCTGGAGGCACGGCCGATATTGAGTTGGCATACACCTTAGCTGATGGTTTGGAATACCTTAGAACAGGAATTAAAGCTGGTTTAAACATCGATGATTTTGCTCCTCGCCTTTCATTTTTTTGGGCAATTGGTATGAATCACTTTATGGAAATTGCTAAAATGCGAGCTGCACGGATGCTTTGGGCGAAAATTGTGAAGGAATTCAATCCTAAAAATGAAAAATCATTAGCGCTGAGAACGCATTGCCAAACTTCGGGATACAGTCTGACAGAGCAAGATCCTTTCAACAATGTGGCGAGAACTTGCATTGAAGCCATGGCAGCAGCTTTTGGAGGAACACAATCTTTACACACCAATGCCTTGGATGAAGCCATTGCTTTGCCAACGGATTTTTCTGCTAGAATTGCGCGAAATACACAACTTTATTTACAAGATGAAACTGCCATCAACAGTGTCGTTGATCCATGGGGAGGTTCCTATTATGTTGAGAGTTTAACTGCTCAATTGGCAGAAAAAGCCTGGAAACTAATCGAGGAAATTGAAGAATTGGGAGGCATGGCAAAAGCCATTGAGCAAGGTGTTCCAAAACTTAGAATTGAAGAAGCAGCAGCTCGAAAGCAAGCGAGAATTGATTCTGGAAAAGACATCATTGTCGGTGTGAATAAATACCAAACCAAGGAGAAAGAAATCATTGACATCTTGGACGTCGACAATGCTAAAGTGCGCAAACAACAAATTGAGCAACTTAAAAAAATTCGCCAAGAGCGAAACAAGGAAAAAGTTGAAAGTGCCTTGAACAAAATCTCTGAAGCAGCCTCAAAAAATGAGGGCAATTTATTAGAACTCGCCATTGATGCAGCAAGAGAAAGAGCAACGCTGGGAGAAATTTCAGATGCAATGGAAAAAGCTTTCGGACGATACCAAGCTCAAATTAGATCAATTTCAGGTGTATATTCTCATGAAGCTATGGATGATACAGATTTTACAAAAGCTAGAGAACTAGCAGATGAATTTGCCGAAAAAGATGGCCGTAGACCTAGAATAATGGTTGCAAAAATGGGTCAAGATGGGCATGACCGCGGTGCAAAAGTGATTGCAACTTCTTTTGCCGACATCGGCTTTGATGTTGACATTGGACCACTTTTCCAAACTCCTGAAGAAGCTGCTAAACAAGCTGTTGAAAACGATGTACACATTATTGGTGTTTCCTCTTTGGCAGCTGGACACAAAACCTTGGTTCCAAAAATTATGGAAGCTTTGAAAAAATACGGTCGGGAAGACATCATGGTAATTGTTGGCGGTGTGATTCCTGAACAAGATTATGACTTCTTATGGAAACAAGGAGTTGCAGGTATTTTCGGACCGGGAACAAAAATCCCAAAAGCTGCCCAAGCCATTTTAAAACTGATGCTGAAAGATTAAACTTTAAAACTAAAATCATGAAAACCAAAAAACTACTACAGCTATTTTGTTTCTCGTTTTTAATAATTGGCTTCCAAAATAGTATATACGCTCAAGCATTAGAAATTGAAGATGAAAAGGAGTGGCGTGAAGAGTTTAAGGAAAATCATTACAACACCGTCAAGCATCAAGCATTTGAAAAAGATCAGAATAAAGAAATGATGACTATCATGCTATTTAATACTGTTACAGCACTAAATATACAAATTAGGAAATTGGCTGATGAAACCAAAAATATTGAAACTCTTGTAAGAAAAAAGAATGCTAAAGGCTATCGAGTTATTGAAGAAAAAACTTTCACTCCTGGTAATAAACTATTGGATTATTTCCTAGAAAACTTTCACCCCAATATAATTATCTCAAAAAGTCCAACCGAAAAAGATCAATTGGTGATTAAGGTATATAAACTCATGTTTAAATAAACGCTTACCTTTTTTAAAAGTATTTAACACAACATTAATAGCAATACTATTATATTTGCGATTTTACAAAACTAAATGAATGAACATACTTCCTAATTTAAGTATTCAGATTGGTGAACACATTTATCTTAAAAACCCTGATTCCAGTGAACTCGGTAAAAAAATTATTACCTCAAGCATTGATTTAATTGATAAAATAGGGTTTGATGATTTTACTTTTAGAAAATTAGCAATAGAAATAAACTCTACGGAAGCATCCATTTACCGGTATTTTGAAAGCAAACAAAAACTCCTACTCTATTTGAGCAATTGGTATTGGTCTTGGTTGGATTATCGTTTGTTGCTAGCTACTTCAAATATTCCATCTGCAGAAGATCGATTAGAAAAAGCCATTTATTTAATTACGGAAGAAAAAGTAGAAGACACTCATTTTCAAAATATCAATGAAAAAAAACTACATCAAATAGTTATTTCTGAATCTTTAAAATCATACTTAAGTCGGCAAGTAGATGTTGAAAATAAGGAAGGTGCTTTTTTACCTTATAAAAGATTAGTTCAAAGAATTGTAGAAATTATAATTGAAATCAATCCAAACTATTCCTATCCACACATGTTGGTTTCAACTGTAATTGAAGGCAGTCATTTGCAGAGGCACTTTGCAGACCACCTCCAACGACTAACCAATCAATTAGAAGGAGAAGATTCTATTCAAGTTTTCTATCAACAAATTGTTTTTAAGGCTATAAAAAACTAATATAATGTTTGAAAATAAAAGCAAGCTTACACCTTTAGAGCGTTTTTGGGGCCTTATTCATCCCGATCGAAAAGAGATTAAAAACGTTTATATCTATGCTATTTTTAGTGGTATTGTCAACCTCAGTTTGCCTTTAGGAATTCAGGCTATCATTAATTTAATTCAAGGAGCACAAATAAATTCCTCTTGGATTATTTTAGTTTTTCTTGTTACCCTTGGTGTTGCTTTTAATGGTTTACTTAATATTTTTCAATTGAGAATCGTTGAAAATTTACAACAAAAAATTTTTACCAAAGCAGCCATTGAGTTTGCTTATAGAATTCCAAGAATAAAAATGGAGCAATGGCAAAAAAAATACGCCCCTGAATTAATGAACCGTTTTTTTGATATCGTTACAATTCAAAAAGGCTTATCCACCATGTTGATTGACTTTTCAACATCATCATTACAAATCATCTTTGGGTTAATACTTCTTTCATTTTACCACCCTTTCTTTATAATTTTCAGCTTACTATTAATCGTTTTAATTGGCCTTATATTTAGATTAACAGCGAAAAAAGGCTTAGAAACGAGTATTAATGAGTCGACTTATAAATATAAAACTGTACACTGGTTGGAAGAAGTAGCAAGAACAACACTCACTTTTAAGCTTTCAGGTGACAGCACACTGCCATTAAAAAATACAGATAAAGTGACAAGTAAATACTTAGAAGCTAGAGAGTCCCACTTCCAAATTCTTTTGAAGCAATATGGATTAATGGTTGCATTTAAAGTAATGATGACCTTAGGACTTTTAGCCATTGGTGGTATTTTAGTAATGGAACAAGAAATGAACATCGGTCAATTCGTTGCTGCTGAAATCATCATCTTAATGCTAATGAATTCAATTGAAAAATTGATTAGAAGTTTGGAAACCATTTACGATGTTCTAACTGGTCTAGAAAAAGTAGGTGCTGTTACCGATTTAGACTTAGAGAAAAGTGAAGGAATGGATATGGAAAAAGATTGTTCAGAGTGTGGTATGAAAATAGAATTAGTGGATTTTAATTTTCGCTATCCAGGAGATCAAAAAATAATATTAAAAGCTATTAATCTTGAAATAGAAAATGGAGCTCTTGTTACAATTACGGGCAAAAATGGTTCTGGTAAAAGTACGCTTTTAAGAGTATTGGCAGGCTTGTATGAAAGTGAAGATGGTCAAATATTGTTGGACAACATTAATAAAAATAGCTTTTCTTTTGAATCATTAAGAAGTGCAATAGGAGATTACCTCTCTCAAGAAGAATTATTTGAAGGGACTTTAAAAGAAAATTTATGTATGGGAAAAGACATTCATTTTGAAGAAATGCAAAAAATATGTCACAACATTAAATTAACACCATATATCAAATCATTGAAAGACGGTTATGATACCATGCTTGATCCTCAAGGTAAAAGACTTTCTGACAATATTGTTCAAAAGATACTTCTGTCAAGAGCTATTTTAAATTCTAAAAAGCTACTACTGATTGAAGACAGCCTTGAGGCCATAGACAGAAACGAAAAAATCGAAATCATAGATTATATAATTAAAAATGAGAAAAAGTTAACCATAGTTATCGTTACAAAAAACGATTATTTCATATCGAAAGCTAATCAAATCATACACCTTGATGAAGGAAAAATTGCATTCAATGGCTCTCATAATGATTACCTTAAATTTTTAAATCAAGATGCTTAACATAAGTAATAACAGTATAATCAAAAAGTTTGAAGAAGAAAATTATACATCTCTCAAACATGTAAACAGCTTGGTTTCAGGTAATCGATTTCGTAAAATCCTATCAATTATTTTCGGTGCTAGTTCAATTTTTTTATTTTTACCTTGGACACAAAATGTTATCGCACCTGGTGAACTCACTACACTTCTTCCAGAACAACGACCTCAAACAATTCACTCAGTTATTTCGGGAAGAATTGAGAATTGGTACTTTAAGGAAGGTGACTTTGTAAATAAGGGAGATACAATTTTATTTATTTCAGAGATTAAGGACGAGTATTTTGATCCGCAGTTACTAGAAAGAACCAGAGAACAAGTTACCTCTAAAAGCTCTTCCGTAATAGCCTATCAAGAAAAAATAGCTGCTTTAGACAATCAAATTGTTGCATTAAAAGAAACGCGAAAATTAAAAATTGAGCAAGCTAAAAATAAATTGATGCAGGCCGAGCTGAGTATTTTAAGTGACAGCATGAATTTTGAAGCAGCAGAAATAAATCGTGAAGTTGCATTGAGCCAATTCAATCGAATGCAACAGCTATATGATAAAGATTTAAAGTCATTGACGGATTTGGAGAATAGAAAAAATATTTTACAAGAAGCTCAAAATAAATTAATTTCAGCAGAAAATAAATTATTAAAAAGCAGAAATGAATTAATAAATGCTAAAATTGAAATTAACTCTGTTGAAAATCAATACAGTGATGAAATAGCCAAAGCTACTTCTGAAAAATTCAATGCCTTGTCGAATAGATTAGACGCAGAAGTATCAGTTGCAAAATTAGAAAATCAATTTTCAAACTACAGCATTCGAAGAGGCTTTTACCACATTACAGCACCGCAATCAGGTTTTCTTACAAAAGTAATTCAAGCGGGGATTGGAGAAACCATTAAAGAAGGCACACCAATTATCAGTATCATGCCTGAAACTTATGATTTGTCAGTTGAATTGTACATTGAACCAATTGATTTGCCACTTATTGAAGTTGGTCAGAAAGTGAGAATTCAGTTTGATGGTTGGCCTGCAATTGTATTTTCAGGTTGGCCCAATACCAGCTATGGGACTTATGGTGGAGTAGTTTTTGCCTATGATAATTTTATTAGTCCAAACGGAAAATTTCGAATATTAGTTAAACCGGATTTAAATGAACATAGTTGGCCGAAAGCCTTGAGAGTAGGTGGTGGAACAAGAAATATTTTACTTTTAAATAAAGTACCTATCTGGTATGAATTATGGCGAAAAATCAATGGGTTCCCACCTGATTATTATAAAACTAAAAGTCCTATAATAGTCAATTCAAAATGAGAATCTTACTAATATTCTTAAGTTTTAATTACTTGCTTTGTTTTGATTCGATTGCTCAAAAAACAGAATTAACCTATCTGGAATATTTGGCAATAGTGAAACAACACCATCCTATGGCCTTGCAAGCACAGCTGATAATTGAAAGAGGTAAAGCAAATTTATTGAGTGCTCGTGGAGGTTTTGATCCTAAAATTCAAGCTGACTTAAGTCAAAAATTCTTTGAAGGAAAAGAATATTACGATAAAAAAAATGGAGCTCTAAAAGTTCCCACATGGTTTGGATTAGAATTTGAAGCTGGCTATGAAAGAAATCAAGGGCAATTTTTGAGTAACGAAAATAATACGCCAAGTAATGGATTGTATTTTGCAGGAATTTCAGTACCAATTGGCCAAGGTTTGTTCATAGACCAACGAAGGACTGATTTAAGAAAAGCACAGGCATTTTTAGAACAATCAGAAGCTGATCAAATTCTAGCTATTAACGATTTAATTTTTAATGCAGGTGTGGCATATTGGAATTGGTATCAGGCCTATAAAAACTTAGAAATTTTTATCAGTGCTTTGAATTTGGCTGAAATACGCTATGAAGCCGTTACACAAGCTGCTAGTTTTGGCGATCGGCCTATAATTGATACTGTGGAAGCGATAATACAACTTCAAAACAGGCAAATTGCGCTTCAAGAAGCAGAATTGGATATGAAAAACAAAGCCGCTGAACTTTCTGTCTATTTATGGCAAGACGGAACTATTCCACTTGAGTTAAACGATTCCACTATTCCACAAAATGATATTTCGCTTTCAAGCGATGATGCTTTTCTTTTCTCTATTAATATAAAAGACAGCTTAATTGAGGTTCATCCCAAACTAAAAAGTCAAGAAGCGAAAGTCAATCAACTTGAATTTGAACAACGGTGGAAAGCAGAGCAATTAAAACCTCGACTGAACTTAAAATACCAACCAATTACTGAAGCTATCAATGACAATCCCCTCTCTGAATATTCAAGTAATAATTACACTTTTGGAGTACAATTTGAATTTCCGATATTTTTAAGAAAGGAAAGAGGGAACTTAAATTTCACCAAAACCATTTTGAGCGATAGTCGCTTGGAATTGTTAAACGCTAAGCAGCAAATTGAAGTTAAAGTAAACACTGCTATCAATGAGTTTGAAACTGTTCAGAGTCAGGTACAGGTATTTTCAAGAACCACACAAGACTATTTCAGATTGTTACAAGGTGAAAGAGAACTGTTTGATGGTGGAGAAAGTTCACTTTTTATGATTAACTCTCGGGAATTGGGCTACATTAATGCCCAAATAAAACTAAACGAGCTTTCTGTCAAGGGACAAAAAGCTCGTTTGAAAGCGTATTATGCTTTGGGTGTTCTGCCAAATTAAACTTAAGCGTTAAAGTAAAAGCGCTCTTCAGTGATTTTCCCATCTTCCCAATTTTGGCGCGCAATCTGCTCCAATTTCACTCTGTTGCCATCTTTGAAGGTAACGTCCATCCAACTTTCTACCATGGTGATGCCTCTTTGCTCGTCGTTGGCAATAGAAACTACACCTGCATCGTGAAATTCCTTAATGCTGCCAAAGAAATTTTCTTCATAAGCGCGGTTAGCAGGTTTCCCTTCTCGTTTGTCTCCTGTAGCTTCAATCATTACTACCTCATCGCCGTAGTATTTATCGAAGGCTTCCAATCCTTTTCCTTGATTCAATAGGTCATAAATTTCTGTGATTCTATCAAAATTTTTCATTGTTTATACATTTAATGTTTATACATACAATATTACCCATTATAATGGGACTAGGTTCAGGAGAAAGTTTAAGAGTTCTTAAAATGGGGGGTTAATCTTTGATAAATGATTTAAAACAGCTTCTTCTCTGCTTATTGCGCAGGCTTGCACTTGTCAGTCTTTGGAAGGAAATTCTTCGGGACAGTGCTTCGTTGAGTGATTTAAGTACCTAACATAGTAACTTCATATCAAATAGAAAATTTGCAATGATTTTCATAGCTAGGTTTGCACAAGCAAATAACTCTATAGGGTGTTAGACAAAGTATTTTTTTCATAGTTGTTGTGGATCAATATTATTGCTAATCCAAAAAGAACAGCTGTTACAATTAAAATTGTACTTATTAATCCACTCACTCCGAATGACATACGAATTAATATTGTTGAAACTACAAAACCTGAATTTCTTATAATTTTGTGAAATTTATCTGTATAAAAGAAGGAAATCAACAGAAGAACGACGTCCACTAATATCAGAACGGTAAAAAATTCCTCAAAGAATAAATTATTAACCTTTTCGAAATTGGGCAACTTATTGGAAATAAAGGAAATATCTGATGACCAATTAAAAAGTGTAATCAAGGCCATTGTGAAAAATATTGGGACTAAAACAAGGGCAATTATTTTCTTTCTACGAATGAATCTTTCAATATTAAAATTATTGTCTTTTTGTGGCGTTGCTTTTTCCATTCCTTGTTTTTGAAACTGAAAAATCAGATAAAAAAGTATGATTGAAGCCAGGATGTCATAGGTAAACTGCAAGTCTCCTTTTATTTCAAACCAATCTGATGTCAGTTCAAGAGCAGATAAATCTTTAAATAATTTTCTGATAATTATAAGTGTTATAATTTCATACTGTTTAGTGATGTAGGTGGTAAATGATTTTGGTAAGTAATAGATTAATAAGTAAACTTCATAAACAAGTATAAATGAGAATGGGGTGTAAATTGCCGATATCGGATTCTTAAATAATTCCGATTCTAAGGACAAATTTACAATCTCAAATTTTGATAAGTATATTAAAATTAAATGGATAAAAAAGCTAAATAACGCAACATATAGTATTGATCTTTCAATTCGCTGTTTGGTGTATTCAGATAAGAAAATTTGGTAAAGTTTATTCAATAAATTCATGTGCTATTAAGTCTGATCTATTTTGCCGGTAAGGAAAGTTTGTATAAAACCTTTATCAAATTTTCAATTAAAGTGTATTTTTAGTTAAAAAAAATACTTTTTGAGCAATTTAAATGCTGATTAAAAATGGGTTATGAATCGAATTAGTAGTATCAAAATAGCTATAAATTGCAGTTTAATGATAAATAAAAGCAGCCTCCAACTTGCTTGAACTAGGTATAAAACACATCTTGACTCAAAAAGTTGAAGATTTTTCTCAGACTTGTATAGAGTTAGTCAAAGTGTTGTTGGTTGTAACAATCATTCCCAGGATGCTTTAATGTAATGTAGTAGAAACCCCATTGTCGTTTTATCACACCATAAGGATGCTCCTCAATAGCTTGCCGTTTAGGGTAAAGTTCCATTTGTTCGGCTGGCATTTTTCTAATACGAAAATAACCAAGTCATTGCGATTCCTAAATTTTCAAATTCTAAGTCGTTTAGAATAAATGACTTGGTGTTTTTTTATTTCATATTATGCACAACTAATCAATAAAGCACAACAGTGAGCTTTATCAAAACCATTGCAAACAAACAAACAAACATACAAAAAATAAGAATCTGATTTTGAAGGAGAAACTAGATAAGCTAGTTAAAGAACTAAATATTTCAATGCAATGCCAATTGCTAACCAAGCATAACAAATTAATGCTATCCACTTCAGGACTTGTTCTAAAAGTGGATTTTTAGGTGCCATTTCTTTGTGATGCTTTACATGCTTACCTTTAAAAAAGCCTAAGTAAACTAAGATTCCCGATAGAATTAAAAAAACTGCATTTAGTAAAAGTGTGTAATCAATTGCAAAGTGTTCTTGATCGGTGATACTTTTTTCAGATACTTCGGGAATGAAGTTAAAAAAATCGAAACTGTAATGCAACAATAGTGAAGTAATAATAAGCGAGGTAAACAATAGAAATAGAATAAATAAAGATATTTTCCATCCGTAATATTTCGCATTGATTCGAAGTACAGGAAATACCACTAGATCGCTAAAAATAAATGCCATAACACCGGCAAAACTCACGCCTTTATCGAAAAGCAAGGCTGCGAGTGGTATATTGCCCATAGAGCCAATAAAGGTTAGAAACGCTGCAACCGGACCAACCACAACATGTTCAAGTAGTGTAATAAAATCAAATGATTGTTGCCCTTTTTCTGAATTGATAAAGAGCGCTTGAAAAAAGGAGTCCGGAATAAATACTGCAACAATTCCCGCAATAGTAAACCCTATCGTCACATCTTTCCACACCATTTTCCACTCCATACTGTACTGTTTTCCAACTTTAGCCCAACTTTTAGAGGATTGAACCTTGGCAGAAAAAGACTTCTTTTCTTCTTGTTCTTCTTTGGATGCATCAAGTTTTTTTCGTGCATTTTCAATCAATTTCTTTGGATTAATCAGGCGAATTAAAAACCAACTAATTAGAATCAGTAAAATGCCTCCAACATATTCTCCAACAACAAATTTCCATCCCAAAAAAATGGAAATAATAATGCCCAATTCGACCACCAAGTTAGTAGAAGCCAATAAAAAAGCTATTGACGCCGCAAAACTTGCGCCTTTTTGAAATAAGGATTTTGAAGTAGCCAATGCAGAAAAACTACAAGAACTGCTTATAAAACCAAAGAAAGTACCGATTAATATACTTTTACTGCCTTCGTCTCCCATTGCATTTTGCATGCGCTTTTCAGTTATGAAGATTTGAATCATTGAACTAATTACATAGCCCAGAATAAATGCCCACAAAGCCATCCAAAATAAACCTAAACTTGTGTTAGCAGCCTCACCCCAGTAGTAAAAAAATTGATACATTTCGCCTTGCTATTTTCGTAGATAGCTAAATGCCAAATAGTAAACAATGAAGATAGAACCTCTATTCTCAAAAACTTAGAATTATGTCACTTTTTGATTATTAACAAACATACAAAAAATAAGATTTTTATCTTGAAGAAGGAGGAAAAAGTGCTGCATTCATTCCAAAAAAAGGATAAAAAAAATTCCGCTTCAACACCTAGTTGAAATGCGGAACTTTCTCGCGGACAATAAATTTTACACTATCAGTTTAGCAGCCCCCAACTTTTTTCTTTTCAATTGAGGCTTTTAAACGAACTGCCCATGTTATCAAAATACTTTTTTGCTTTTCGTAATCATCTCCAAAAGGACCACAAACAATTTTCAATTCTGTATGCTTGGTTTCATTATTCTCCAGCAATAGGAATTTCTCCGAATAATTCTTGGAAGCATAATCATTTTGAATGTAATAATTCCCAAATAAAAGATTCGAAAAGGAAGCGGTCAGTTCTCCTGAATTGGGGTAATTGTAAATACCAACTGTTGTTTTTGGTTCATCTGCCTTTGAATCGCCTGCTTGATCAAAAATTTGCTGAAGATTTGTATTGAATTCTGACTTCTTAAGCTGTTTCCAAACCGTTTCTGAATTAGCCTTAATTGTTATGGAATAAGACACAAACCTGGATGATGGAATTGCATCAATTTCAGCATCAGCTAGAAAATCGACTTCATTCAATTTTGCACTGCCATTTCCTCCGTTTAAGTACCGAAAACCAACTATAGAGTCTCTGCCAACTTTTATAGCTTGTATAACGATGATGTGTTCCTCTCTTTTTGATTGCACACAGTAAAAAGTGGCTAATTTGGGTAAGGTTATATCCAAGGGTACTACAGAAGGATACTTTTCGCGGTCTACATAAATTAAGGATGTTCCATTTTGGGTTTCTTCCTTTGTAGGCAATCTTCCACTTACTGTTGGAACACTTTTCCATTTTTTAAGGTCAACCGCGGGAAAGCCGTTTAAATTATCGGGACAATACCAACCGCTAAAATCGTGGTGGATTATTTTATCAGCTTGATTAGGCTTTTCTACCAAATTGTAGCTATCCGTATCTTCGTTTTGTGAGCAGGCCACAAAGGAAGTTAAACTTAATGCCACGAACAATTGCAAGTTTTTGATTTTCATGAGTATAAATTTTAAATTTCTTCGGTAAAAGTAAATGTAGGCCAATCATAAAAAGGTTATATGAATGTAAATTAATGTAAATCTTGTGTAATTTTCTGTCAAAGTAGTTCACCGCAAAAGATATTCAGATAAGTTTGTTCGATGGTTTCTTACAAAGTGGCTAAACAGTTGTTTCTTTTATTCTTCAGCGTTCTGCTTTTTTCAACTAGCAAAGCGCAAACGGATGAACAACAAACTAAAATTAACCTTCGCTCCATTGGACATGAGTTTTTATTGCAATTAAACGACAGTACTTCTAGGGTATTACCGATTAAAATAACCAACAATCGCTATGCAGTCCAATTTGAAAGAACGCTCTCTTTTGAGCCGGATGTTCTTTCTTCCATCGTTTTAAAAGTGATGCAAGAAAACAAACTAAGCGAACGCTATATCGTTGAAGTTGAAAAATGTGAATCGAATGAGGTAATCCATAGTTTTGAAGCAAATTCAACAAAGGATGAAAAGTTGGTTGCTTGTAAAATGAGGCAATTACCAGAGGATTGCTATGTATTTTATTTTACTGTTCATACTCCAACTAAAGAGATTATACCAACAGCGACTGCTTCAAAAGAGAAGTTGAATTCCATTTACCTACTCCTACCCTTGTTATTTGGAGGAGGAATCGTAATTTATCTGATAAAACGAAAGAAAAAACAAAAACTGAAAGCA
>CAXBCF010000026.1:0-36941 GCA_963973975.1 uncultured Flavobacteriales bacterium | reverse complement strand
CCCGCGACCCCCTGCGTGACAGGCAGGTATTCTAACCAACTGAACTACCGAACCAAAATTCTTTTAAGAACTATTCCTTTTTACGGGACGGCAAATGTATTATTTTTTCCTCAATATCAATCAATGTGAGCTAAAAAAAAGCTGTTTTTTTATCCTTTTATCTGTGACTACTTAGAACTCAGATTAGATTGTAGCTCAAACATCTGATCTCTTAGTCTTGCAGCTTCAATAAAGTCCAATTCTTTAGCTGCTTTTTCCATCTTTTTCTTAGTTTGTTGAATGGCTTTTTTAAGTGCATCTTGAGATTTATACTTCATTGATGGTTCTGCTGCTAAAGAATTTGCTTCCATTTGATCATCGTAATTAACTAAATTACTTCCATCAGCGACTTTTGTTTGACGAAGAATGCTGTGTTTTTGTTTATTTAAAGCTTGTGGAGTAATGCCGTATTTTAAATTGTATGCTACTTGTTTTTCTCTACGTCTGTCAGTTTCGTCCATTGTTTTTTGCATGGAACCGGTAATAGTATCAGCATAGAAAATTACTCTACCATTAATGTTTCTTGCTGCCCGTCCTGCTGTTTGAGTCAATGACCTGCCGGAACGCAAAAAACCTTCTTTATCTGCATCCATTACAGCAACCAATGAAACTTCAGGTAGATCTAATCCTTCACGGAGAAGGTTTACTCCAACTAAAACATCAAGAGTTCCTAACCTCAAGTCTCTTAAAATTTCAACACGTTCTAATGTATCGATATCAGAATGAATGTAGCGGCATTTAATGCCATTGGAGGCAAAATACTTTGTCAGTTCTTCTGCCATTCTTTTAGTCAATGTAGTAACCAACACTCTTTCATCTTTTTCAGACCGAATTACAATTTCTTCCATCAAATCGTCAATTTGATTAAGTGATGGTCGAATCTCAATAACAGGATCTAGTAAACCTGTTGGTCGAATAACTTGCTCAACAACAACTCCCTCTGACTCTCTTAATTCATAATCTGCAGGTGTTGCACTAACATAAATAGTTTGGTTGCGCAATGCTTCCCATTCTTCAAATTTCAGCGGACGATTGTCCATCGCTGCTGGCAAGCGAAAACCATATTCTACTAAATTTATTTTTCTCGATCGATCACCTCCATACATGGCGTTCACTTGCGAAACGGTTACGTGACTTTCATCAACTACAAGCAAGTAATCATCAGGAAAATAATCCATCAAACAAAAAGGACGAGTTCCTGGTTGACGATTATCAAAATAACGCGAATAATTTTCGATACCTGAACAGTAACCCAATTCCTTCATCATTTCTAAATCGTAAAGGGTTCTTTCTTCTAACCTTTTTGCTTCAAGTGGTTTCCCTATTTCTTTGAAATAAGCTACTTGTTTCACCATGTCTTGCTGTATTTCCCAAACAGCATCATTCAAGCGCTCTTTAGTTGTTACAAATATATTTGCCGGATAAATACTTAGTGTCTCAAAAACTTCAATGGTATTTCCTGTTTCTGGTTCAAAAGAACGAATATCTTCTATTTCGTCTCCAAAAAAACTGATTCGATAGGCAATGTCAGCGTAGGCGGGAAAAATATCTACAGTATCTCCTTTTACTCGAAATTTTCCTCTGGTAAATTCAGCTGCAGCTCGTGAGTATAAGGCAGACACAAATTGATGTAAGAGCTTATTTCTACTGATTTTTTGTCCCTTAGTAATTCGGGTAATATTTTGTTTGAAATCTGAAGGGTTTGAAATACCATAAATACATGAAACAGAGGAAACAACAATCACGTCTCTTCTTCCTGAAAGTAGGGCCGAAGTCGTACTTAAACGCAGCTTTTCAATCTCTTCATTTATGGCAAGATCTTTTTCAATATAGATGTCAGATCCTGGCAAATAGGCTTCTGGTTGGTAATAATCATAGTAAGAAACAAAGTATTCAACAGCATTTTTTGGAAAAAACTGTTTGAATTCGCCATACAATTGAGCTGCGAGTGTTTTGTTGTGGCTTAAAACCAAAGTAGGACGATTGGTTTGCTTGATTACATTAGCAATGGTAAAAGTTTTCCCTGAACCGGTAACTCCCAAAAGCGTTTGAGCAACATCACCATTGTTAACTCCTCCAACTAATTTTTCAATAGCCTGAGGCTGATCTCCTGTAGGTTTGAAATCGGAAACCAATTCGAATTCCATACTTTAATTAGTTAGAATGTTAATTTAAAAGATTAGTTTAATTATTCATCAATTGAAGGCACAGTTCTGTTAAGGTACAGGTACAATTCATCAATAAAAGCTCCACCATTACTTGAATTAGTCATAATTGAAAGTCCAATTTTATCCCTTAAAGAAGCTGAGATATGAGCAGTGTATCCGTCTGTCATTCCATAATAACTGATACTTTGAAATTTTGGGTGATATTTTATACCCAGTTGATTTTCGAGTACGTCTTTAGCAGCTTCTTCATCCATAATGGAAGATTTTCCTTCGACTGACCAAACCAAATGATTTAATAATTTACTTAAATCGTAAGACGTTGACCATAATCCCTTAGCAGCTGATGAAGGATAAATTGAATACTGATCATTTTTTTTATTTTTAATAGAATAACCTGGAACGACTCTTGAATCATCAAGTGGATTTAAAATTGAGCTAGAATTCATTTCCAAATAACCCAACACATAAACTTTACACAAAGATTCAAATGATTCTCTCATTGTTTGTTCAATTAGTTTTTGAACGACTAAATAACCTCCATCATTAGGATGAAAATTTTTGATTGGTTCATTTGTTAATTGAAGCGCTTTATTTTTAGCGGGATTTTTTCCTTGAATTAACTGCTCCAATGAAGGTTTTTCCTCTTCTAACGAATAAGCATCAATAGAAGTAAAGTTGAAACCACCTCTGTTCTTAAGCACATTTCTTAGTGAAAGAAATGTTTCTTCATAATTGTTTTTTATGCCCCATAATTTTAAATCACCGCGAATATCTCTATTGAGGTCAAAATGGTTCTCTTTCACTAAACTCATTACAGATAATACTGCTAAAGGCTTACTTAATTCTCCTGCTTGAAAAATACTAGTTGAGTCAATTGCAAGATCATTTTCAGAAAGCTGATATGACTTGTTGACGTATTGTTCCCAGCCTACTAAATAACTTAATGAAGCTGCTTGGATGTTATGCTTTTTCATCAAGTCTGTTACTATTCCATCTGCAAGAACTCTAAAAGCAAAATCATTGTCGTTCTCAATAAATGCAGTTGGTGGATTTAAAGCTGTTTCTTTGGAAGATACCCCACTTAAAGATTTACACTGAGTTAATAAAGCAAGGGAAGTGAGTACTAAAAATGTACTTGCAACAATCGGTTTAATCATCTAATAATGTATTTAGATGCGAAGTTACCCTAATTTAATTGGATATTTTTTAATTGATCTACTTGCTGAAAAGAAGAAAAAGGAACAACATAAAATCCTGACTCGATTAGTTGAAAAATCTTATTTTCTCTCGATTCTTCATAGTTTTTCACTGACTTTTTTACTTTTAGAGGTATACTTGTCTTCCTTTTAGTCAATACTTTTTCCAAGGGTTGACTGAAGTCAATATATTTTTGTGTTAGACTTTCAATTTCAATTTTTACATAAGCGCTACTTTTAAAATAGATGGTGCTTACTTTACGATTACTTCTAAATTGCAAGCAATCAATATCTTTCATTACCTTATCAAAAGTCAAATCGCTGTATTTTTTTAATAAGTGCAGAGCTTGTTGAGAGTGTTGGTCTTGAAGCACCTTCCATTCAAAATAGCTAATTTTTTCCTCATAAAGAAACTCTGAAAAATCAGCTTCCATTAAGGCAAATTCTTGATATGTTAAACAGCGATATTTCATATACGCTGCTAAAAGTAAAACACTTGAAAGGAATAAACAAATTTTTTAAGATTTACTTAATTCACAGCTTCGTAGTTTTTGATTTTATTTTTGAACTCTTCAGGAAACGATGTGCTTTTTTTTAGAGTGGGGTCATAAAAGACAATTGTTTGAATTGATTTAGCAGCAATCGTAAAAGAGCCATTTTTCTCTATCCCTATTAATGAGTCAAATTCAAAACTTTTATTTCCAACATGACTCACTCTAGTCCAAATTAAAACTTCATTTGGGTAAAAAATGGGACTTTTATAATCAATTTCAATTCTTGCTACAACTACGTTTAACTCACTCAGATTTCCAAAAAGTTGAATCACATCGTTGGAGTAGGAGAGTCTAGCTTCTTCTAGAAAATTTAAATATCTGGCATTGTTAACATGCATCAGCACATCAAGATCCATAAATCTGAGTTGAATTTTAGTTAAATGTCTATAGATATTACCATTTATTTCTTTAATCATCTTAGAGTTTTTGATTTTATCAAAATTAATTTTTATAAAAGTAGCATGTTCTTGAATAAGTAAAATTAAATTGGATTTTCAATGCTTACTTCATTTCTAAATTTCAAAGATTTATTTTACTTTTATCAAGCTTAGCAAACCAATTAACTAATCAAAAGAATAAATAATGACTGAATCCAAGAAACAAGAATTAAATAAAATAGCTCTTTTTGAAGGAGAAGAAATAAGAAGAGTTTCCTTTGAAGGTGAGTGGTATTTTGTTATTGAAGATGTTGTTAAGGCGCTTACAGATTCTAAAGACCCAAAGCAATATTTAAATAAATTAAGGAAAAGGGATGAAGAGCTTTCTAAAGGGTGGGTACAATTTGTACATACCCTTCCATTTAAGACTATGGGTGGTAAGCAAAATATGAATTGTTCTGATACCGAAGGTGTTTTTAGAATCATTCAATCAATACCATCAAAGAAAGCAGAGCCATTTAAAAGATGGTTGGCAAGAGTAGGGAAAGAGCGATTAGATGAAATAGAGCAGCCTGGAAAAGCAATTGAAAGGGGGAAGGGATACTATTTAGCAAAAGGCTATTCTCAGCAATGGATTGAAACTAGGACAGCAAGCATTGATACTCGACATAAATTTACAGATACATTGAAAGAAAAAGGGATTAGTAAAGGAAAAGAGTATGCTATTCTGACAAATGAGTTATATTCATCTTCTTTTGGACTAAATGCAAATCAATATAAAGAACTCAAAGGGCTCGATAAGAAAGAAAGTTTAAGAGATCATATGACCCCTCTAGAGCTTGCATCTGTGATATTTAGTGAGGCAACTTCTACAGAAATTATTAATGAAACACAAGCTGAAGGATTTGTTGAGACTAAAAATGCTATTCATATTGCAGGAAATATTACAAAAGAGGCAATAGAAAAAGTAGAAGCAAAGTCTGGAAAAAAAGTTGTAACTCATAATAATGCAAAAGAATTAGATAGTCCTGAAATTAGAAAAGAATTAGCCCAAGGTGGAAAAAAATACTTAAAAGAAGATTTTTCTGATGTCAAAGAAAAATCAAATAAGAGCTAGGTGAAATCCCAATTTATAATATTTTATACTTTTGTTAAATGAAAGCTAAGGGTTTGTTTTTTAGTTTCTTGATGTATGTGATAAATAAATCATTATAATTTGTTTGTTATTGAAAAAAATACTATCATTGTGATATTATTTTAATATCATAAATTTTACACCATGAATCACGAAAAGGAAATAAAACCAACTTCAGGATATGTTATGTTAATGACAATTTTAATATTCGTCGTTGTAGGTCTTTTATTAGTTATAATAATTCGAACTCCGCTTTCTGTGATTCTATTTTTAACGGCAGTTTTTATGTGCTTCGGCTTTTTCTTTGTCTATCCAAATGGTTCAAGAGTATTAACGCTATTTGGAGAATATAAAGGTACTGTCAAGGTACATGGTTTCTATTGGGTGAATCCTTTTTATGTTAGGAAAGCCATTTCTTTAAGAGCAAGAAATTTTGATAGTGAACGCCTTAAAGTAAATGACAAACTTGGAAATCCGGTAAACATCAGTGTTATTTTGGTTTGGAGAGTTAAGAATACCTTCAAAGCTGCTTTTGAAGTTGACATATATGAAAATTTTGTAAGGGTGCAAACTGACGCAGCAGTTAGAAAGTTAGCAGGAATGTATGCCTATGATAATTTTGATGATGATGAGTCAGAAGTAACTTTAAGAAGTGGCTTGGAAGTAATCAATGAAAACATGGTAATTGAAGTAGCTGAACGCTTAGAAATTGCAGGAATTGAAGTTTTGGAAGCTCGTATTGGCTATTTAGCTTATGCATCTGAAATAGCAGGAGCCATGCTGAGAAGACAACAAGCAACAGCCATTGTTGCAGCTAGAATGAAGATTGTTGAAGGTGCAGTTTGGATGGTTGAAGAGGCTATTGACCAATTGAGCAAACGGAAAGTAGTAGATTTAGATGGAGATCAAAGGGCTGCAATGGTAAGTAATTTAATGACAGTGCTTTGCGCGGATAAAGATGTTTCACCAGTTATTAATACCGGTACACTAAATCATTAATCATGGAAAAATATAAAATCATAAAAAAGGGTGTTTTCGAGAGTCAAACAAAATTCGAAGAAGGCATTAATCAATTGGCTTTTCAAGGGTGGAAAGCTATTTCAATCAGTCATCAAGGAACTCAAATAGTTGTCTTGATGGAAAAAGTATAATCCTAGTGGCAAAAAAAAAAGCATTTGCATTGCGCTTAAATGAAGATATTTTGAAAGCTGTGGAGAAGTGGGCTGCAGACGAATTTCGAAGTACGAATGGTCAATTAGAGTGGATTATTACCAATGCACTTAAAGAAAGAAATCGTTTGAAAGAAAAAAAAGAATAAAAAAAACTCCCAAAATCTTGGGAGTTTTTTTCTTGAGAAAGAAGATAAAATCTTACTTAACTTCTACTAACTCTATCTCGAAAGTTAAATCTTTTCCTGCTAAAGGATGATTGGCATCTAAAACCACTTCTTCCTCTTTCACATCTGCAACAACAAGGACTTGTTTTTTACCGTCTTGCTGTGTTGCTTCCAATTGCATTCCAGGTACTGGAGTCATTCCTTCAGGAAGTTGTGTCTTTGGTACAGTAATCATTGCATCTTCTCTTTTAGGTCCGTATGCTTTATCACTTGGAATGGTTACTTGCTTTGATTCACCGATCTTCATGCCTTCAACGGCAACATCAAAACCCTCAATCATTTGGCCTGCACCAACTGTAAACTCTAATGGCTCTCTTTCTCTAGATGAATCAAAAACTGTTTTATCTTCTAAAGTTCCTGTGTAATGAACTTTAACTGTATTTCCTTTTGTTGCTGTAGACATAGTTGTGTCTTTTAAATTTATATATATATATGAATTAAGTTCAAAAGTAAGTTTTCGAAAGCCAAATGCCTAAAATATGTCGGGTTAATTGTTGTTAATGAGCACATTATACACATGATCTACTTTGTGGACGCAACAGTAGCCTGCCCATTAGGATTTCTTCACCACACCTGGCACAAATACCAAACTCTTTGTCGTTAATTGAAAGTAAGGCATTTTTTAATGCTTCGAATCGAATTTCAGCTTTTCTTAGTGCAGCTTCATTTACACTTTTATTGTTGATCGCATCCATTCTACTAATTCTACCAATGGCATTTTCTGGAGCTATAGGCTTTATATTTTCTTTTAGTTCGCCAATTTCAACTTCCAATGTTTTTAGTTCATTTTGAATTTTCTTATTTAGAATTTCTCGCTCAGCTTGATTCATTTCATTAGCTTTGGTGGGATCAAACCCAAACATAATGAATTTTGAACAACTTTTTGAGCAAGCAAAAAAGTCTCGCTTTGGTCGATGGAAACTGAATTTTTTACTTCAGCGGTACATTCCATTCAATCATCCGCACGATTTAAAAGTAAAAGAATTATCAGACTGGGAAATTAAAGTTACCATTCCATACAAGCGAAAGAATTTAAATCATTTAAAAGGGCTTCATGCCTGTGTTTTGGCAACAGCTTCAGAGTTTTCCTCAGGCTTACTTTTATTGTATAAATTAGGATTTAAAGACTATAGAATTATCATGAAATCTTTTGAGGTAGAATTTCACTACCAAGGTAAAACTGCTGCAATTGCCAGTTTTTCAATTGATGAAACAAAATTTGAAAATGAAATAAGAAAGCCTTTGCTTGAAAATGGAGAAGTTTTTACTGTTTGTGACATTTATTGCTATGATTTAGAGGGAAATTTACTCTGTACAGCAAAAACGAATTGGCAGTTAAAAACCTGGAACAAAGTTAAAACGAAATTGAATTAAGTTGTTTGAAATAATGCTCTAAATCAACATTCCCTCCACTTAGAATTATTCCTATTTTCTTATTTTCGAAAAGTGCTTTATTTTTTAAAACAGCTGCAAAAGGAACAGCACAAGAGGGTTCAATAATTATTTTCATCCGCTCCCAAATCAAACGCATAGCAGCTAATAGTTCAGAATCATTGACCGTAAAAATTGCATTAGCACCTTCTAAAATAATTTCAAAATTTTGTTTTCCTAGAGAAGTTAGCAATCCATCAGCGATTGATTTAGGTTCTTTTTGTGGAATCAGTTTCTTTTGAAGAAAAGATTGATAAGCATCATCGGCACCTTCAGGTTCTCCTGCATATACTTTTGTCATAGGACTGAAATAATGAGCGCTTAAAATTGTTCCAGCAAGTAAACCACCACCACCAACAGGACAAATAATTGCATCAAGGTCTTTATGTTCTTCAATCAATTCCTTTGCAGCGCTCGCTTGTCCTGCAATTACCTTTGCATCGTCATAAGGTGGAATAAATTCTGCACCAGTTTTCTCTATTAGTTTAGCTACTTCATCTTCTCTAGCAGCAAGTGTTGGTTCACAAAATGTAATCTTACCTCCATAAGCTTCAACTGCAGCAATTTTAACTTTAGGAGCTGTTTTCGGCATTACAATAAAGGCTTTTACTCCCAGCATTTGTGCCGCTTTTGCTACTGCTTGAGCATGATTTCCTGAAGAGTGGGTAGTTACTCCATTTTGGAGCTGACTTTGATTTAATTGGAGCAAGGCATTGGTGGCTCCACGCATTTTAAAAGCCCCAATTTTCTGAAAATTTTCACATTTAAAAAATATGCTACAATTCGCTAATTCATCAATAGCTGCACAGGTTAAAATTGGAGTTCTATGAATATAAGGTTCAATGCGCTGATGAGCATCAATCAAATCATTTTTAGAAATAGAAAAGTTTGGCATTGTGAAACTATTTTTCCAATTGCTGATTCATTTCAGCCACCTTTTCAATTAATTCTTGTTTATACACTTCCATCTTTTTAGCAATATTTTCATCTGCTGTTCCTAAAATTTGTGCAGCTAAAATACCTGCATTTTTTGCTCCGTTTAAGGCAACAGTCGCAACAGGAACCCCTCCTGGCATTTGTAAAATGGACAAAACAGAATCCCAACCATCTATAGAATTGCTTGATTTAATTGGAACTCCAATTACAGGTAAACTTGTAGAAGCTGCTACCATCCCCGGTAAATGAGCTGCACCTCCCGCACCTGCAATAATTACTTTTAATCCTCTATTTTTTGCAGTTTTAGCATATTCCAACATTTTTTCAGGAGTGCGGTGTGCAGAAACGATTGATAATTCAAATTCAATGGCTTGGCTTGTTAGAAAATCAGCTGCTTCTTGCATTATTTTCAAGTCTGAGCTACTGCCCATTATGATTCCTATTTTACTCATAATCGTTTTATTTTGAAATTACTTTAACTGTTTCTTTTATGCGTCGAGCAATTGTTTTAGCTTCATTTAAATCTTCATTGATAATGGTAATGTGACCCATTTTTCTAAATGGCTTAACCATTTCTTTTCCGTAAAGGTGAGGATAAACACCCTTCATTGCTAAAATACTTTCCATTCCTTGATAATGTGCTGCTCCATTTGCTTTTTCATCTCCCAAAAGGTTGACCATTACAGAGGGCATAACAATTGAAGTATCGCCCAAAGGTAAATTTAAAATTGCTCTCAAATGTTGTGCAAATTGAGAGGTGTAGTTGCCTTCAATGCTTTGATGGCCACTATTGTGAGCTCTTGGGGCAATTTCATTAATCAATAACTCTCCTTTTTTATTCAGAAATAATTCTACTGCTAGAAGACCAACCATGTCTAATTTTTCGATTACAGTTCTTGCCAATTCGTAGGCCTTTTCTTCAATAGATGAAGAAACTGCTGCAGGAGAAAATAAAAACTCAACCATATTGGCAATGGGATTAAACTCCAATTCAACCAAAGGGAAGTGTTTGATTTCTCCGTTTTCATTGCGCGCAACTATTACCGATAATTCTTTTTCTAAATCTACTGCTTCTTCCAAGACAGATGCTTGGTCAAAAGCTTTTTCTAAGTCTTCAACATTATTTATCTTTTGCACTCCGTAACCATCATATCCTGAAGTTCTCAACTTTTGAAAAACAGGAAAGTTGACCTTCGCATCAGAAATTTCTGATTTATTATTAATTAGTTGGAATGGGGAAGTTGGTAGTTTATTTTCTGCATAAAATTGCTTTTGTAATCCTTTGTCTTGGATAATTCTAAGAACTTTAGGTTGAGGAAATACTTTTACCCCTTCTTGTTCTAATTTTTCCAATGCTTCCACATTCACATTTTCAAATTCAATGCTTACAAGATTTTTGTCTTTCCCAAAATCATAAACATCCTTAAAACTTTGAAGACTTCCAATTGTGAATTTATTGGCGAGTGTTTTACAAGGAGCATTTTCAGAAGGGTCTAAAATAGCTATGTTCAAATTGAGATTGTATGCCTCCTGAAGGCTCATTCTACCTAGCTGTCCGCCGCCTAAAATTCCAATTTTGTATTCGCTTGTATGAATGTTTGCCATTGAAAAAAATCTTTTTTTATAGCCACAAAGATAAAAGGAAATAACCAGAGATTAAGCCACATTTCAACAATTTGAAACTAGATTAATTCCTACATTTGCCCACTTTAAAAATCAAAATCTATTAACCTTGAACCGAATAAAAATTCTCGACAAAATATTTGAACCATATATCACAAATGATCAAATTGAAAGTGCTATTTCGGGTCTAGCAGAACAAATTAATCACAAATATAGAGGCAAAGAACCTGTATTTATAGGTGTTCTCAATGGTTCCTTTCTTTTTGCAGCTGAATTAATTAAGCGGGTAGATATTAATTGTGAAATATCATTTGTGAAAGTTGCGTCTTATCAGGGTACAAAAAGTACTGGAAATGTAAGACAGTTGCTTGGTATGGATCAAAATGTAAAGGACAAAGATGTCATTATTTTGGAAGATATTATTGATACAGGAAACACAATTGAGTCGGTAAATGAAATTATTTCAGGCATGGGTGCTTCATCAGTTTCTATTGCTACCTTGTTTTTCAAACCTGATATGTACAAGAAAAACTTGAAAGTTGACTTTATTGCTCTTGAAATAAAATCTGATTTTGTAGTTGGCTTTGGATTGGATTACAATGGTTTTGGAAGAAACTTAAATGATTTATATGTACTTTCGGGCGAAGAAAATTTAAAAAACGATACAACAATGTTGAATTTAGTATTATTTGGCCCTCCAGGAGCAGGTAAAGGAACACAGGCCATAAATTTGAAAGAGGTTTTTGGCTTAACACACCTTTCTACAGGAGATATTCTGAGAAACGAAATCAAAGAAGGAACTGAACTTGGACTGAAAGCAAAATCTTTTATGGACAAAGGAGAATTAGTACCAGACGAGGTTGTCATCAACATGATTGACAGGTGTATTAAGAAAAATGAATCAACTAAAGGTATTATTTTCGATGGTTTTCCAAGAACAATTGACCAAGCAGTAGCGCTTGATAATTTATTGCACAAGCACAATCAAGAAATTGATTTTATGTTGTCTTTAGAGGTGGATGATGAAGAGTTAGTAGATCGAATAATTAAAAGAGGGAAAGAAGCAGGAAGGGATGATGATAAAAATGAATCAGTTATTTTTAATCGAATCATGACTTACAACAAGAAAACCGCTCCCTTAAAAAACTTCTACGATCAACAAAATAAATACCATTCTATTTCAGGAGTGGGAAGTGTTGATGAAGTATTCGAACGTCTAAAGGATATCTTAAAGGCTTAAAACTTTATTCCGGCCATCAAAATATCATCTATTTGGTCGTTCCCTTTCATCCAATCTTGAATTGTTTTCTTGACAATTCTACCTTGTTCGCTCATGGGTAAGTGAGAAATTCCTTGTAACATTTCTCCTACATGTTTGGTCATGAATTTTTTACCTTTAGGTCCTCCAAACTGGTCAGCATAGCCATCTGAGAAAAGGTAGAAACAATCGCCTTTTTCAACATTGATTCTTGTGGTTAGAAACTCCTTTTTTAAGTATGTGCTGCCGCCAATAGAGAATTTATTTCCTTTTACAACATGTAGATCGCCATTTTTTACCATGTAAAGTGGTCGCATGGCACCAGAAAACTCAATCTTTTGTTGATCTTCGTAATAAGTAATTAATCCCAATTCCATTCCATCATTGCTGTTTTTTTCACCTGCAGCATTTTGATTTAAAGCAATTCTAACACGCTTGTCTAATTCTTTGAGCACAACACCGGGGGTAGTTAAGTGGTGGTCACTAACAATTTCACTAAGTTGTGTATAGCCAATTATTGACATAAAAGCACCTGGAACTCCATGTCCTGTACAATCTACTATGGCAAACAAGGACTTGTTTTTATGTCTTTCGAACCAATAAAAGTCGCCACTTACAACGTCCTTAGGCTCATAAAAAATAAAGGAATCGTCAAATACCTGCTTGAAAACCTTTAGAGGAGGTAGAATTGATGCTTGAATTCGTTTAGCATATTGGATACTTTCTTTAATCTCTTTATGTTGGTTTTCAACTCTATTTTTTTCTTTTTGTAATTGTTCGGTTCTAATTTCAACTAAATCTTCTAATCGAGTGTTTAAAGTTTTTAGTTCTTTGTTGGCGTGGTCTAAGTCGGCCAAGGTTTTGAGAAGCAATTCATCATTTTTCTTTTTCTCTGTAATGTCTCTTATAATTCCTTGGTAACCGATAATCTGATTGTCTTCACTGTGAATAACCATGGTGCTAAGTAGACAAAATATTCGATCTTTTCTTCCCTTTTTGTAGAGTAATACTTCAAAGTCTTTCACTTCACCTTTTTCGGCTAGAACAGCTTTTAATATTTCACGATCCTCACTGTTAACATATAAATCTCGAACTTTTAGTGTCTGAAAATCTCCAATTTCGTAACCAAAAAGCGAGAGACCTGCAGGGTTGATTTCTATAAACTCACCGTCTATTGTAGAAATATAAATTGCATCTTTTGATCGTTCAAAAAGCTCTCTGTATTTTTCTTCGCTTTTTCTTAACTCTTCTTCTGTTTTTTTTCTTTCTATCGCATAGTTAATAGACTTGGAAAGGTTGTTGGCATTGAGTTCGCTCTTGATTAAAAAATCTTGAGCTCCCTGCTTTACGGAATTGATTCCTATTAAATGGTCTTTAATTTCTGTCAGAATAAGAAATGGGATGTTTGGAAATTTTCGAAAGAGTTGATTAAAGGTGTGAATTCCAAAACTATCAGGAAGGAAAAGATTAATTAAAATGATATCGACCCAGTTTTCAGTTAAAAAATCCGTAGCATCCTCTAATGAATTCAGATGCGTGATTTCATATTCGTTTGTTTTTGAGTTATCTAGGTAATCTGCAATAACAAGTGCATCATTTTCAGAGCTTTCTATAAGTAAAAGTTTGATTAAATTCAAAATATTTGCTATCGAGTTTAATTTTTTAAATCCTATTAATGAGCATCTGCCAAATTAGTATTTATATACTAATTAATCTAAATCTCTATTGTTTTGAATTATACAAACTTTATAAGAGAATAGTTTGTATTCCTGTCTATTTATCTAGTAGTTTATTGCTAAAAATAATTTTGGTTTATTGAAGGATTTTTTAATAACAAAATAGCTAAAACGCATAGATTGTTCTATTCTGTTTTATTTTTTTTAACTATCGACATTAAAGCTTGTTTTTCTTATTTATTATTTTATTTAAATCGAATCTTACCTATGGGAATCTTAAACCCAACTTATGTAATAGGAAGATTATTAATCGCTTAATCTACATGCGGTAGACAGGCTACTCGCATTAGTTGGGATAAGCTCGATTTAGAAAATCATTATTTTGGATACTATTATTTTTCCAAAATAGTAGATTTTCTTAATCGTTTATGCATTTTAATCTTCAAATGAATATTATGGGTTTAAATTTGCACCTAAATTTTTAAGATGTCCAATTCCAATTTCATTGATTATGTTAACATTTGCTGTCGTTCTGGAAAGGGAGGAAATGGTTCTGTCCATTTGCACCGTGACCGTATGACTGCAAAAGGCGGTCCTGATGGCGGTGATGGTGGAAGGGGTGGACACATCATTATCCGAGGCAATAAGCAATTGTGGACTTTACTTCATTTAAAATACCGAAAACACGTGATAGCTGAAGCTGGTGGTGACGGTGGGCCGAGTTTAAGTACCGGCAAAGATGGAAAGGATCAATATGTAGAAGTGCCTATAGGTACTGTCGCTCGAGATACTGAAACTGGAGAAGTTCATTTTGAAATTGTGGAAGATGGACAAGAGTATATCATCGTAAAGGGAGGAAGAGGAGGACAGGGAAACGCGCACTACAAGTCGCCGACTAATCAGACTCCCCGATATGCACAAAGTGGAGAAGCAGGACAGGAGGAATGGAAAACATTGGAATTAAAAGTTTTAGCTGATGTTGGTTTGGTGGGTTTTCCAAATGCAGGAAAATCAACTTTGTTGTCGGTAGTTTCAGCTGCAAAACCTGAAATTGCGAATTATGCATTTACAACACTTAAACCAAACCTAGGAATTGTCGCTTATAGGGACCATCTTTCCTTCGTGATGGCCGATATTCCGGGAATTATCGAAGGTGCACACAAAGGAAAAGGCTTAGGACTTCGATTTTTAAGACACATAGAACGAAACTCAGTTTTGTTGTTTCTTGTTCCGGCAGATAGCGATGATATTGCAAAAGAATATCAAATTTTATTGAATGAGTTGCAAGAACACAATCCTGAATTACTCGATAAAAACAGAATCCTTGCCATATCAAAAAGTGATTTATTGGACGATGAGTTAAAGGAAGAAATCCTTAAAGAAGTACAGTCCTTAGAACCAATTTTCTTTTCATCTGTCAGTCAATCAAATTTGGATACTTTGAAAGATAAAGTCTGGGAATTAATTCATAAAGAGAATGTTTGAATACCTAGAATCGCTTGATCAGAAGCTATTTTTATTAATAAATTCTTTAAATCATCCGATTTTAGATGAAATCATGTGGAGTGCTTCACGAAAGTGGCATTGGCTTCCCGTCTACTTATTTCTATTTTATTTAGTATTCAAAAAGTACAGTTGGGGATTGTGGAAAATTGTAATTGGCTTAGCAGTATTAATTACACTAACAGATCAGATTTCAGTTAACTTATTCAAAGATGTTTTTCTTCGTTACCGTCCTTGTCACAATATAGACTTTCAAGGAATTGTGCATTTAGTGAATAACAAATGTGGTGGTCAGTATGGCTTTATTTCAAGCCATGCAGCAAATTACTTTGGAATTAGCAGTTTTTTGGGCTTACTATTAAATAGAGTTTACAATAAGAATGCATTTGCTTGGATGATGCTTTGGGCCGCATTTATTTCTTATAGTCGCATTTACTTAGGCGTTCATTATCCTTCTGATGTTTTTGTTGGAGCTATTTTGGGTTTAATTTTAGGAATAGGACTTTTTTACATTTTCAAACGTTTTAAAATTTTAAAAGAACTTGCTTAAAAACATATTGTTAGTTTTTATTGGTGGTGGTTTTGGTGCTACTTTAAGGTACCTCATTGGTTATTTATCGCTTACATTTTACAAAGGGAATTTACCAGTAGGTACGTTTATTTCTAATTTTATTAGCTGTATCCTTCTCGCAATAATAATTTATGGCTTTTCCATAAAGTCGATATCAATAGATCGAACTATATACCTTGCCTTAATAATTGGGTTTTGCGGTGGTTTAAGTACTTTTTCAACATTTAGTTTTGAAACTTTTGAGCTATTAAAAGGCGGATTCTTCTGGTCTGCTATTATAAATGTTTTGATTAGTGTACTTATGGGCATTGGATCTATCTATTTTCTTTCGAAAATTTTTCTAAAAGCATAGACTCTTTATAAGAAAGAAGGTCGATGTATCGTTTCCGATAATCGACCTTCTTAAAGGGGGCAATTTCTATTAACCAATTAAAAATCACTATGTCGTCGAGAACGAGATAGGCCCCCCCTGAGAGTCTGTAAACGGCTGAACTAAATTCATTCCGAAATTATTTACATCTGAGATGTTTCTTAATACTTTGCTTGTTTCTCTTTTTGTTTCAACTACTTTTTTAACTGCAACTCTTATTTGCTTTGGGAAATTAAAATTATTGTAATCAGCATTTTCAAATTTTGAGTAAAATAAACTCCCATTAGATTCACTATCTGCTAGAATTATTTGACGAAAAATATTCTGGAAGAAAAACTTCTCTACACCAAAAGGTAATTCAGAAATACTTGCTTCAGTTTCTGCAAAAAGATCGATTAAATTGTTTTTGTTTTCAAATAATAGTTGCTCTTGTCCACATACTTTTACCAAAGTAAGTTTTGTGAGCAATAATATTACTTTGAGTGTATTGTTTTCGAAATCGGCATACAATGCTCGTAATTTCTTGTAATCTTTAATCATCAAACGAGTCAATTCACTTTTATCGGTTACAGAGTAATTGATGAAGTTTTTCAATTTTTTATTGAATCCTCTGAAGCAGTTGTACGCATCAAGATTCACTTTAGCAATTTTATCATATTTATTAAATAAGTGCTCGTAAACAGACTCCAATGGAGTATCTTTATAAAGATGATATAATTCTTTTAAAAGCGCAGCAGATTCTTGCTCGATTTTATTTTTCTTCATCATGTGAAAAAGAAACTCTAAGCGTTGAGCGCGTTCTTTAGAGGATTCGAATTTTTCCTCATTTAAAGCATAAAAAACATCAGAAAGTAATTTTTCTGCAGGTTTTGAAGCTTTTAAACCATATAAGTTTAAAATCGCATTATAGATTGGGCGCTCATAAGTTGGGTAAGCATCCTCTCTTAACATACACACCCGTTTAATTTCTTCGGGAGTTTGTCCGAGCATGGCACAATTAAATACCAACATTACTGCACTGTCAAAACTAACCATTGATTGAAGCGTTGATTCAAGCTTCAAGCTTTGCATGGTGTCTAGTTGTTTAAGTAAGATTCTAAGTGGTAGCATATCCCTACGTTTTAAATTACGATGTAAAAGTAGGGGGACAATAGTCTTTATAAAAGGACAAAATAATCACCCAGTGACAATTGAAAATGGGTAATATTAGCCATTTTCAATTGTAAGTAATTGATTTATAAGTTCTATATTTTTAATTCCAGTGACAACTGAAAATAATGAGCGTCGATAAATAAATCTAGAAATTAACCTGGAACGTCCCAATCACCAAAAGTGCCACCGTCTTCTTCAGCTACACCAGGTACATCCCAATCACCAAACGTTCCACCGTCTTCTAAATTTTGTATTTCTCCCTCTAATTGCTCTTGTGAGTAGCTTTCGAAGTCAGATGGTGAACCATATCCAAGTAAAGAAATTAAGATTGCGATTAAAGTTGTCATAGTTTTTAGTTTTAATTTTCAACAAAGTTATAGGAACTTAAATGCTGTAAAAAGGACATTTTTTTGCTGCACTGACAATTGATTTGAGATATTAAAGTTAGTTAATTTTTTAACTAATTAAAAAAGAGATGTATTTTTATCGAATCTACAGACAATTGTAATGGCTAAAAGAGAAAAAGAAATACTTTTAAACCAATTTTTGGACCTAGCAGAAGCATTGACCGATCAGGAAAATGAGATTGCAAGAAAACACATAATTGCTTATGATTCAAACACTACGGGAGAATCACAAAAAATGTTTCGATTGTTTCGAGAAATCGTTAGCAAAAAAACTAAAAATTATGATAGCCTGAAAGAAAAAATTTCTAAAGACTCATCTGATGTTTCTTTCAATCGACTAATTCGTAGAACATTATATCGTGTTCAGGAATCACTCATTGTAGAAGTGAATATTGATCGAAAAGGGATGTATAGTGAAATCTTCCGAAAAAGATTTGAGATAAGAAAGAGGATTATGCAAGCGTATATCTTGCACGGAAAGGGCTTACCAGAAATGGCTAATCGAGTGTTTGATACAATTATTAAAAGTACAAAGTCTTTTGAATTGTATGATGAATTGATTGAAGCTCTTCTTCTAAAGCAATCTATTATTTTATCTATCAAGGGTAGAAAAAGTTTTGATTTAATCAATCAACAAATTGATTTTTATCATTTATGTCGCGATTTACTCCAAAAAACTAAAAATGTTTACAGAATATACTCTGTCGATGTTTATACAAAAGGGATTAAAGCAGATAAGCTTAAATTTTTGGAAGAAAACATGAAAATTGTACAAGCTTATTTTCAACAAACAAAATCAGCTAATATATTGAGTCAATATTACTTGTTGGAAATGGAATATTACTATCTTGTTGACAATATTGAAGCAGAGGAGATTACAGGTTTAAGGCTATTGGATTTAATGCAAAATAATAAAGCGGTATTTTCGAAACCAAGAATTTCATACGTCTACAATAGTTTGTCAAATACCATGTATTCAAGCCTAAATTTTGATAAGTGTTATACTTATATTGCTGAATCGCTTAAATGGTCAGAATCTAAGCTGAATATTAACTATGTTATTGCTTGTGAACAGCAAATTAATTCACTTTTCTATCTTAATGATTACGATAAAGCAAGTGGTATTTTGAATCAAGTTATTGATTTGCCTTTATTAAAAAAATATCCTTACCATAACTCTAAAGTTTATTATCAACAGGCTATGAATCACTTTGCTATGATGCAATACAATGATTCTAAAAAATTACTTTCTATGTTAAATGAAATTGAAAAAGATAAGGAAGGTTGGAATATCTGGGTAAGGATTATGAGAATACTTTGTTCAGTTGAAATTGAGAAATATAATTTATTGGATTATGATTTAGAGAATTTAAGAAAGTACTTTGATCGGGTTGAAAAAATTAATCAAGTAAGAAAAAGAGATAGAATGATTCTGTCTTTCCTCACAGATTTGAATAGAAATCATTTCAATTACAAAGAAGTGGCAATTAAAAAAGCCGATACCTTACAAAAGTTAAAATCAACACATAAAGATTATAAGTGGGATCCAAAATCGCCTGAAATGATTCTCTTTCACGATTGGTTTGAGGCAAAACTTAATAACAAACCTTATGAGCCAAACTTTGCACCTTACCGCAAAGAATTTGATGAGAAAAAATTAAAGGTTCAAAAAGCGATTGCCTAAGATCCTAGTTAGTCAATTTTACCTAGGTGAAATAGTGCATCTCCCTGATTGACCAAAGGTGCATTGCTGTGACCGATAATCACTGCATTATCGGGAGCTTTAATTTTTGTTTCAAATTGCCCAAAAGGGTCGGTGATGATTGCTAAAACTTGTTTTTTCTTCACCTGTTCACCGGAATTGCATTTTAATTGCAATAATCCAGAATTTTTTGCTCTCACCCAAGTACTCGTATTGCAATGAATGCTTTGATTTTCTTTTAGCTGAATAGTTTTATCCAACATCCCTAAATGCTGTAACACTTTTTTAGCGCCTAAAATTCCTTGTTGGATTGAGTTTTGATCAAATCGCATGGATTCACCGCCTTCGTAAACCACTATGCTTTTCCCCATTTTGTAAGCTTCTTTTCTAAGTGATTTATCAATCAAATTTGAAGAAAGCGAAATAGGAGCGTTGAATAAACCCGCAATTTCTTTTGCTTTTGGATCATTTTCGTAAAAGCGTATTTGAGGAAAATTATAACGATTGGCACCGCCAGTGTGAAAATCGATTCCAAAATCGATTTCAGTTAGCACAGATCGGGTAAGGTGATGTGCCATTCTCGATGCTAAAGATCCGTGAATACTTCCAGGGAAACTTCGATTGATGTCTTTTCCATCGGGGACTTCTCGAGAATAATTTAGGAAGCCATAAATGTTCATCACTGGAATAGCGATAACAGTACCTCGATTTAAATTTACCAAGGTGTTTTCTTTGATTAATCTACGAATAATTTCAACACCATCGACTTCATCTCCGTGCAAGCCACCGCTTAATAATACTATTGGTCCCGATACTTTGCTTCGAAACACATAAATGGGCAAGTCAATTACGGTACCCGAAATTAATCTGGCAATGTTTAAATTAACTACCTTTGATTCTCCGGGTTTAACTCCCGTACTGTTGATGTAAATGCTTTTATTACTCAAATTCTAGTTCATTTAATTATACACCTACCTTATCCTTCAATTTATTTTTGATTCCAACACTGTTTTCTACGTATTGAATTATTTTTCCAGCAATATCAATTCCAGTAGATTTTTCTATTCCTTCCAAACCAGGAGATGAATTCACTTCTAAGATCAATGGTCCGCGTTCAGATTGCAACATATCAACCCCTGCAATACTAAGACCCATTGCACTTGCCGCTTTCACTGCAGCTGAAATTTCGCCTCTTTTTAATTTAATCATGCTGCTACTGCCACCACGATGTAAGTTTGAACGAAATTCGCCTTCTTTTCCTTGGCGTTTCATTGCTCCAACAACTTTTCCATCAATTACAAAAGCTCTAATATCTGCCCCTCCTGCTTCTTTAATAAACTCTTGCACCAAAATACTTTTATCCATGCCCATGAAAGCTTCAATTACCGATTTGGCTGCTTTTTGAGTTTCCGCTAATACCACACCCAAGCCTTGTGTGCCTTCCAATACTTTTAAGATCAAAGGTGCGCCACCAACTGTTCTTATAAGGTGGGGAATATCTTTAGGACTTCTTGCAAAAGCAGTTTTTGGGATTCCTAAATTTTCACGCGAAAGTATTTGGATGCTTCTCAACTTATCTCTAGAGCGAGTTAATGCAACCGATTTTACGGTAGTGAAAATCTTTTGCATTTCAAATTGACGGATGATTGCAGCTCCGTAAAAAGTAACTGATGCGCCAATTCTTGGAATAACTGCATCGTAGCCTTCAATCTTTTCATTTCCGTAATACAAAGATGGTTCTTGACTTTCGTTAACAATGTAGCACTTTGTGTGATCAAAAACCCTCATTTCATGTCCAAGCTTTTCGCCAGTTTTTACAAGTCGTTCGGTGGAATAGAGGTGAGAGTTTCTAGAGAGAATGGCAATTTTCATTTAAATGTAATTAATGATGAATGAATTGATAACTATTCGCAATTAAGATTGAATAATGTTTTTAGATTTTTCAGGATGATTGAAAACGGAAACGTCAACAAGAAAGCCTTTTTTTAATACTTTTCTTCCAACCAATACCGGATATTTCATTTTTTCACGGTTGGTTAAACTCAAATCGGTTACCCTTTTTTTGCCGCACAAAATTAGCTTTGTTTTAATCATAAATCGCTTTTCCATCTTACCATTACTACTTTTTACTTTTTTGCGGTAAAAATTACTGGTTTGAATGGTTACTTTTCGGTAATGATCGCTGTCTGGATCAAGTAATTCAAAGTTTAGAATCTCTTTACCATCGATAACTTCTGTCCATATTTTATGTGCATGAATGGCAGTAGAATATGCTCCAGTGTCAATTTTTGCAGGTATTGACTCGATTCCTAAATCGGGAAATGAAACAATTTCTACACGGCCTACAATAATTTTTTTGTTTTTCAAAAGGATTTATTTTCTTTAAGAATCAAAAATAGAATTAATCATCCTTTAACAGAGAATTAAGCTAATTAATTCACAAATTTGCCGAAAATAAAATTTATAGTATGTCAGACGATAAGAAAATAATTTTTTCCATGGTAAATGTGACAAAGTCACTTACTTCAGGGAAAACCATTCTAAAAAACATTTACCTCTCTTTTTTCTATGGAGCCAAGATTGGAATCATTGGTTTAAATGGTTCGGGAAAATCCACTTTATTGAAAATTATTGCTGGTGAAGAAGAATCCTACCAAGGGGATGTCGTTTTTTCTGATGGCTATTCAGTGGGCATGTTACCACAAGAGCCTAAATTGGACGATAGTAAAACAGTACGTGAAATTGTAGAAGAAGGAGCTGCTGAGACTGTTGCTGTTTTGAAAGAATATGAGGAAGTGAATGAGAAATTTGCTGATCCTGATGTTTTGGCAGATGGCAATAAAATGGAAGAACTCATGAACCGTCAGGCGAAATTGCAAGAAAAAATTGATGCCTTAGATGCTTGGGAATTGGATAATAAATTGAACAGAGCAATGGATGCTTTGCGTTGTCCAGATGCGGATGCTTCTGTTGCAAACCTTTCGGGTGGTGAGCGAAGAAGAGTAGCGCTTTGTAGATTGTTATTGCAAGAGCCAGATATCTTATTACTTGATGAGCCTACAAACCACTTGGATGCTGAATCGGTTTATTGGTTAGAACAACATTTAAAACAATACAAAGGAACTGTGATTGCCGTTACTCACGACCGTTACTTCCTTGATAATGTCGCCGGTTGGATTTTGGAATTAGATCGTGGGGAAGGTATTCCTTATGAAGGAAATTACACTTCTTGGCTGGAGCAAAAGTCAAAGCGACTAAAAGCGGAGGAAAAACAAGAAAGCAAGCGAAGAAAAAATTTAGAGAAAGAATTGGAGTGGTCGAGAATGAACCCAAAAGCCAAGAGAAGTAAATCCAAAGCTCGTTTGAGTAATTATGAGAAAATGTTGGGTGAGGATGGCAAAGAAGCAATTCAACAGTTGGAAATTCCAATTCCTAATGGACCTAGGTTGGGTAATGATGTAATTGAAGCAATCAATGTTGCAAAAGGTTACGATGATCGATTATTGTATGAAAACCTTAATTTCAAATTGCCTCCTGCAGGTATCGTTGGAATCATTGGGCCGAACGGAGCTGGAAAAACAACTTTGTTTCGCATGATTATGGGCGAAGAAACTCCTGATAAAGGAGAGTTTAAAGTTGGTTCAACTGTGAAATTAGGATATGTCGATCAAGCTCATGCTGAATTGGATCAGAATAAATCAGTTTACGAAGTAGTTTCAGGTGGAAACGAACAAATGGAAATTGCAGGAAAGGTTGTTAATTCAAGAGCCTATATTTCGCGGTTTAACTTTAATGGGGGAGACCAAAATAAAAAAGTGGGTGTGCTTTCAGGTGGAGAACGAAACCGATTGCATTTGGCAATGACTTTAAAAACGGAGGCCAATGTGTTGCTTTTGGATGAGCCGACAAACGACATTGACGTAAATACATTGAGAGCATTAGAAGAGGGAATTGAAAACTTCGCAGGCTGTGCTGTTGTGATTTCTCATGATCGTTGGTTTTTAGACCGAATTTGTACGCACATTCTAGCATTCGAAGGAGATGCTCAAGTTTATTTCTTTGAAGGAGGATTTAGTGAATATGAAGAAAATAGAAGAAAACGATTGGGCGATGAACCTCAGAAGTTTAAATATCGAAAATTGGTGAAGTAGCTGGAAATTTCAAATGTCAAATTTCAAGTGAGAAATGATATTTAATAAATTAAATTTGAGATAAAAGAATAATTAATGACGAAATAATGAAGTCTGAAAACCCACTTCGAGATAAAAGTTTTGCTTTTTCAGTTAAAGTCGCCAGAGTTTGTTTTGAAGTTCAAAAGAAATATAAAGAATATGTAATTAGTAGACAGCTTATAAAAGCTGCAACATCAATCGGTGCTAATGTTGAAGAAGCAATTGGAGGTCACTCTGAAAAAGATTTCTATTATAAAATAACCATTGCACATCGAGAAGCAAGAGAGACTAATTATTGGATTCGCTTAATGGGGGAGTTGGGACTCATCAGTGACATTAATAAAATTGAATTATTAAAAGATATTGATGAGTTAATTAAGCTTTCGGGCTCAATTCAGAAAACAATGAGATTAAAAATAGAAAATAAAACAAAAAACTAGCAATTCAATTGTTGGTATATTACAAAAAGTAAAGTTTAAAACTTGAAATTTGACATTTGAAATTATAACTATGATTAAAGTTGGAATTCCGAAGGGGATGCGTGATTTTTCACCAGAGGTGATGGCTAAGCGAAATTTTATTTTCGATACCATTAAAAAACATTTTCAGCTTTTTGGATTTCAGCAAATTGAAACTCCTGCAATGGAGAATCGAGAAACCTTGACAGGTAAGTATGGTGAGGAGGGAGATCGTTTGATTTTTAGTGTATTGAATTCTGGAGACTATTTAAGCAATACCTCAATTAATGAAACTACAAAGTCCACATCACTCACTCCACTTATATCTGACAAAGCTCTTCGCTATGACTTAACTGTTCCATTTGCGCGCTACGTAGTTCAGCATCAAAATGAATTAACATTTCCATTTAAACGCTATCAAATACAGCCAGTTTGGCGGGCAGATCGTCCACAAAAAGGGCGTTATCGAGAGTTCTACCAATGTGATGCAGATAGCATAGGCTCTGAATCTTTATTGCATGAAGTTGAATTTATTCAATTGTTCGACCTTGTTTTGGGAGAGTTAGGACTAAAGGACTTTACAATTAAAATCAATAATCGAAAAATTCTGACAGGCATTGCAGAGCTAATTGAGCAACCTGACAAAATTATTCCAATTACTGTAGCTATTGATAAGTTGGATAAAATTGGTGTTAAAAAAGTGAAAGAAGAATTGCTAGCTAAAGGCTTGGATCAACAAGTCATTAATAAGCTTCAATTTTTATTTGAGTTAAAGGGAGATAATAATTTAGTATTAAGTAAATTAAGAGAAAAATTACAAGTATCTAAAATTGCACTTCAAGGAATCGAAGAGCTTGAAAAAATACTACAGTTTATAGAAAAAGTGCCTTTATCCACAGCAAAACTGTCAATTGATTTGACTTTAGCAAGGGGCTTGGATTATTACACAGGAGCAATTTTTGAAGTTGTTTCCAATCAAGTTAAAATGGGCAGTATTTGTGGCGGTGGTCGCTATGCCGATTTAACAGGTATTTTTGGCTTAGCTAACTTATCAGGTGTTGGTATCTCTTTTGGTGCCGACCGGATTTATGATGTGATGGAAGAATTGAGTCTTTTTCCAAAAACATTAGCGGAAAGCACTGAATTGTTGTTTGTGAATTTTGGTGAGTCTGAAGAGATTTTTGCTCTACCTTTAATTAAAGAAGCGAGAGCAAATGGCATTCGAACAGAATTATATTCTGAAGCTGATAAATTGAAAAAACAATTTAAATATGCTGATCAAAAGCAAATCCCATTTGTGGTTATTATCGGAGAAGAGGAGATGAAAACAGGCTTACTTAGTTTTAAAAACATGAAAGAGGGAACTCAAGAAAAGCTCAGCATGAATCAAATCATAGAAAAAATTAAAGCATGAACAAAACAGTTCACACTATCAATTCCAATTTTTTAAGTATTACAGATATTTCTGAGATAATTGTCAATAAAAAGCAGCTTGAATTAAGTGAAGAGGCAAAGCAGAAAATAACTGCTTGTCGTGATTACCTTGACAAAAAGATCGCGCAATCTCAAGAACCGATTTATGGAATTAATACAGGATTTGGGTCTTTGTGTAATACTGAAATTTCTAAAAAAGATCTCAAGCAATTACAACTGAATTTAGTACGCTCACATGCCTGTGGAATGGGTGAGCAAGTGCCGACTGAAATTGTAAAATTGATGCTTTTGTTGAAAATTCAAGGACTTTCTTACGGTCATTCTGGAGTGCAGTTAAAAACCGTTGAAAGATTAATTCAGTTTTTTAATCACGATATAACGCCAGTTGTATTTGAACAGGGAAGTTTGGGAGCTTCAGGCGATTTGGCTCCTTTAGCGCATTTAGCTTTACCACTTTTTGGTGAAGGGGAAGTAAATTACAAAGGAAAAGAACTTAAAAGCTCAGAGCTAAATCAGTTAATGGCTTGGGACTCCATTGAATTACAATCTAAAGAGGGTTTAGCACTGTTGAATGGGACTCAATTTATGAGCGCTTATGCTACTCATTTATTAATTCGAATAAATCACTTGATGAAATGGGCCGATTTTTCTGGAGCCGCGTCAATCGATTCATATGGTGGAAGAATTGAGCCATTTAATTCTCTAATTCATCAAGTTCGCCCTCATTCAGGACAAATTTCAACTGCCAAAGCTATTTCTGAATTTTTAGAAGGGAGTGAGATTATGAATCAGCAAAAGCAAGCTGTTCAAGATCCCTATTGTTTAAGGTGTATTCCTCAAGTTCACGGTGCTTCAAAAGATGCAATAGCATACGCTCAAAATGTAGTTGAAACTGAAATCAATTCTGTAACGGACAATCCTACCGTTTTTGTCGAGGAGGATGAAATCATTTCAGCAGGAAACTTTCACGGTCAACCATTGGCTTTAGTGCTCGATTTTTTAGCAATTGCAATGGCTGAAGTTGCAGCAATTTCTGAAAGAAGGGTTTATAAACTATTGAGTGGTAATCGAGGATTACCGCCATTTTTAACTCCAAAACCCGGATTGAATTCGGGATTTATGATTGTGCAATATACTGCTGCATCAATAGTCAGTCAAAACAAGCAATTGGCTACCCCAGCATCTGTAGATTCTATAGACTCATCCAACGGACAAGAAGATCATGTAAGCATGGGAGCTAATGCAGCAACTAAATTAGCTAGGGTAGTTGAAAATTGTGAGAAAGTGATAGGGATAGAGTGGTTGACTGCTTGCCAAGCCTTGGAATTTAATGCTTTTAAAAGTTCTCCAAAAATTCACAGCAAATTTAAAGAGTTTAGAACACAGGTTCCTTTTGTGGCTGAAGATCAAAGTATGTATCCGTTGATGAATAAAAGTGCAGAATTTATTAAAGCTGAAAAGCTTTAAAATGGAATCGATTGGACTTAAATGTTTATGAGATAATAGCCTTTAGCCGATCCGGATAGTCAGTTATTATTCCATCGACACCCATTTTCATATATTTCACCAAGTTCTCTGGCTGATTGACAGTCCAAACATTTACTTTTTTTTTCATTTCGTGTACTTTTCTAACAACTAGTGGGTTGACGTATTTATAACTAATATTGACTTCTTGAGCAAATTCATAGTTGCGAAGGCGTTTATAACTAAATCGACTACCACCATAGAATGGAGCAACAGGAATAAATGCAGAAAATAGTTTTTGAATGTCGCTGTGCAAATCGGGTAAAGCCCTAAAATTATTGAGAATTCTATCGTTAAACGATTGCACAATGCACCAATCATGGGCATCGTATTCGTTTAGCAATCGAATAATGTTTCGTTCAATTCCATGGTGATAAGGGCTTCCATCTTTAATTTCTAATAAAAGAGTTGTCTTTCCATCTACTAGTTCTAAAACTTCTCTAAAAGTTGGTATTCTTTCTGAACTAAAATCGTGGTGAAACCAAGATCCAGCAGAATATCGTTTGGCTTTTTTGAGACTGATTTTACGAATACTTCCCCAACCATTTGTTGTGCGATTAATTGTTTTATCATGTAAAACAACAACTTCTCCATCGATTGTTTGTCTTAAATCCATTTCAATTCGATCAACACCTATTTCAATTGCTTTTGTAAAAGCTGCTAAGGTGTTTTCGGGTGCTAAGCCCGATGCACCACGATGTGCGATAATCAATGGTATGTTTGACATAATTGTAAAAATAGTTGATTTTTTGCTATGGTACTTAAGTATTTTCTATTCCGTGTTTATAAATCCTATTAGATAAGGAAAATCACCGTACTTAAAAACTTTATTTTTGCTTTAAATATCAAAAATATGAAGCATTTCAGAATCTTGTTGTTAAGTCAATTTTTGCTTTTAGCAACGCTACAAGCACAACAAAATGTAAAATATAAATGGAGTGATGGTACAATAAAAGCTGAGGGAAAGGTGTTGCAAGGTGGTGTTGAAGATGGTGAATGGAAGTATTATGACAATGATGGTAAGTTAAAACAGTTAGTTACCTACAAATTTGGTGAGCTAAATGGCGAATACAAGCATTATTTTGATAATGAAAAAATCAGTGAAATGGGCAGGTTTAGAAATGCCAAAAGAGATAGCTTGTTCGTTACTTATTTTGAAAATGGGAAAGTTGAGTTAGAAGGTGAATATCAAAATGGCTACAAGGTTGGCATTTGGACTTTTTATTATGCAAATGGAAATAAAAAACTAAGTGGGAGTTATGAAAACGATCGAAAAGTGGGAAAATGGGAAAAATGGTACGATAATAATCAATTAGAACAAGTTGCCTTTTTTCAAGGTGATGTTGAAAAGGTTACCGAATTGTATAATCGTGAAGGAAAAGAGCAAGTAATAAATGGAAACGGTGCTTGGGAAAAGTTTTTTAGAAATGGAAAAAAACAAGCTTCAGGAGCTTTTGCCGATAGCCTTAAAAACGGCAAATGGTTGTTGTACAATAAGCAAGGTAATTTAATAAGTAAAGAAGCTTATCAAAATGGAAAAGCGCATGGAGAGTGGGAAGTTTTTTTTGATTCAGGTACATTGAGTTGGAAAGGTTTTTTTAATAAAGGATTGAAAACTGGAAGATGGGAAGTTTATTTTGAAAATGGGTCTATAAAAGAAAGAACTGAATACCTTAAAGATAATAAAAATGGTGAATCCACTACTTGGTATAGTAATGGGAAAAAATCAGAACAAGGGACCTACAAAGAAGGTGAAAAAGAAGGTGAGTGGACTTGGTGGAGAGAAGACGGTAAATTAGATATGAAAGGCATGTTTATGAATGGTAAACAAGAAAGGGAGTGGGTGTATTATTATAAAACAAATGAGCAAGTGCTCTCTAAAGGCAATTTTACAGCTGACAAAAGAAATGGAAAATGGGAGTTTTATTATGAAGATGGAAGTAAATGGAAAATTGGTTTTTATATAGAAGACAAAAAGGACAGTACTTGGGAGATTTTTCATGAGAATGGAAACATGATTATATCTGGGACTTATAAAAATGGTTTAGAGCAAGGACTATGGGATAGTTTTTATCCTGAAGGTGGTCAAATGGATCAGGGACACTATCTCGACGGACAGATGGATGGGAGTTGGAAAGGGTGGTATTCAGATGGTCAAGTTAGGTATCAAGGAAACTACGCGCTAGGAAAGAAAAGTGGTGTATGGGAGCATTGGAATGAAAATGGTAAACAAGAGTTAGCTGAAACTTATAAAGATGGTATTTTAAATGGTATGCGTAAAAGCTATTATGAGAATGGAAAACTTCGTGATGAGGGGAATTACCAAAATGGTGAACAAGAGGGAGAGTGGAAGTATTATTTTTCAAACGGCAACTTGTCAATGGTTACAAATTATACTGATGGAAGAATTAATGGTAAAGTAACCAGCTACTATGAATTTGGTGCTATTGAGAGCGAGAAGAATTATAAAAATGGAATTCCAAATGGGACTTTCATTTTTTATGAAAAGAAAGGGGAAGTAATAAAACAAAAAATTAAATTTAAAAACGGAGTGAAGGTTGATTCATGATTTATAGTATATTTTTTGCCCCAAAAAAAAAAGTAAATGAGGTACTTTCTATTCTATTTTTTAATTTTCATTCCATTTTTGTTGCTTTCTCAGGCACGTCCCGAGACTACAGTTGTTAATCCTCAACTAAAGGTACCAAGTACTCATTTTAATTTTAGAATTGGTTTAGGGATTCCAAATGGTGATTTTGCAGCTGATGACGATGGTATAGCGAAAAGTGGTGTTATGCTTGAAGCTGATTTAACTAAGTTGTTAGGGAATGACTTTTATTTAAACTTTTCTATCAAACGTCAATCGAATGATATTAATAGACAAATTATAAACGATGATTTTAAGACTCAATTTCAACAACAAGGAATTTCAGGTTTAACAATAACAACTACTTCAATACCATGGAGGGTGACAAGCTTTATGATGGGCTTTGGGACGATTTCATCAATAAATGGAAACGATATAGTATTAATGACACGTTTTTCTTTGGGATATGCTGATGTTAACTCCCCTGAAATTAGAACAACAATTAGAGATCAATTCAATAATGGAGATCAAATAATATTTCAAAATGATAATTCAGGCTCATTTGCATTTCAACTTGGTCTTGGATTGAAAATAAACGTTTCTAAAGAAACAGATATATTACTTTCAACTGATTATTTTAATACTCAAGCAAAGTTTTCAAATGTCGGTGTACTCGTTAATGGTACTAAAGTAATAAGTCAAAATTTCGAACAAAATATCTCAATTCTTGCGATTTCTTTAGGCATAGCTTTTAAATTGGATTAGTACTACATAAATTCTATTTTTTTTGCTACTTTTGCGCAGAGTTAGACAATGAATTAGAGGGGACATTAGTCCCCTCTTTTGTTAAACTATTTTTAGGATGATAAGCAAATCGTTGATTAGTAAATTAGTAGAGGAGAAAATAACTGGTACAGAATATTTTGTTGTTGATATTTCTGTTGACTCTAACAACCGTATTCGAGTGGAGATTGATGGAAAACATGGAGTAAAAATCAGTGATTGTGTTCAAATTAGTCGGCATATTGAGGGAAGTTTTGATCGAGAAGAAGAGGATTTTGAACTAACTGTAAGTTCAGCAGGCATGGATCAACCGTTCAAAATTTTAAGACAATATGAACGATACATGGGAAGAGAAGTTCAAACCATTACTTCTGAAGGTCAGAAGATCAAAGGAAAGTTAGTCGCTGCCGACAAAGATGAACTAGTGTTAGAAACAACAAGTAAAGAGAAAGTTGAAGGTCAAAAAAAGAAACAACTAATTAGCAAAACAATTAAAGTTCCAATGGAACAAGTAAAAGAAACCAAAGTGGTAATATCTTTCAAATAAATAAAATGGATAAGATTAATTTATCGGAATCGTTTTCCGAATTTAAAGAGTTCAAGGACATTGATCGTCCAACAATGATGAACATTTTAGAAAATGTCTTCAGAAGCATGATTATTAAAAAGTATGGTTCTGATGAAAACTTTGACATTATTTTAAACATCGATAAAGGAGATTTAGAGGTATGGAGAAACCGAGAAATTGTTGAAGATGGAGCGGTTGAAGACGAAAATAGTCAGATTGCTTTATCTGAAGCGATTAAAATCGAGCCTGATTTTGAAGTAGGTGAAGAAGTTTCTGAAGAAGTGAAACTTGGCGATTTTGGAAGAAGAGCAGTACTAGCTTTACGTCAAAATTTAATTTCTAAAATTTTAGAATTAGAGAAAGACGGAATCTTTAAGAAATATGAAGATCGTGTTGGAGACATTATTACTGGAGAAGTTTACCAAGTTTGGAAGAGAGAGTTATTGATTTTAGATGATGAAAACAATGAGTTGATTTTACCAAAATCAGAACAAATTCCTAGCGACTTTTTTAAGAAAGGCGATAATGTGAAAGCTGTTGTTAAACAAGTTGAAATGCGCAATAATAAGCCTTTAATTACTCTTTCAAGAACTTCACCTGTATTTTTAGAGCGTTTATTTGAGATGGAAGTACCTGAAATTTTTGATGGATTGATTACTATTAAAAAGATTGTAAGGGAGCCAGGTGAGAGAGCAAAAGTAACTGTTGAGTCTTACGATGACAGAATTGATCCGGTTGGAGCTTGTGTCGGTATGAAAGGTTCTAGAATTCACGGAATTGTTAGAGAATTGCGTAACGAAAACATTGATGTAATCAATTACACAACAAATAATCAACTATACATTAGCAGAGCTTTAAGTCCTGCAAAAGTATCGGCCATTAAATTGGACGATGAAAATATGAAGGCAGAAGTTTTCTTAGCACCTGATCAGATTTCATTAGCAATTGGAAGAGGTGGCCATAACATTAAATTAGCCGGAAAACTAACCGGATATGAAATTGATGTTTATAGAGAAGACGCAGGAGCAGGAGTTGAAGATGATGTGGCATTGGAAGAATTTTCTGATGAAATTGAAGCATGGGTGATTGATGAACTGAAAGCTATAGGTTGCGATACAGCCAAGAATGTATTGGAGCTTTCAAAAGATGAATTATTAAAAAGAACAGAATTAGAAGAGGAAACTATTGATGAAGTTAGGAAGATTTTCTTAGCTGAATTTGAGTAAATCTTCATTATTAATTATTTAGATAGGGAGCAAATTTATGCCTGCACAAAGATTAAGTAAAGTAGCCAGAGAATTAAACGTTGGTATTAGCACAATAGTTGATTTTCTTGATTCTAAAGGAATTAAGATTGAGGCTAATCCTAATACTAAAATTGAAGATGACACTTATAAGGTTTTAAGTGATGAATTTCAAGAAGAAAAAAGCGCTAAAGAAGAATCAAAGAACGTGAATCTTCCATCAAATGAGCGCGAAAGTGTTTCACTTGAAAAACCTGAAGTTCCTGCTGTTGAAGAGGAAATTGACGCTGATTCAGAGTCTAATAATGATAACGACGAAGATGTAATTCTTATTAAAAATGTTCCCGCTGAAGATTCTACTGTAAGTCCTAAAAAAACTCACAAAAAACCTGAAGAAAATATCACTCCAGAAGAAGAAGTAAAAGAAACAGAATTAAAATTTTCTGATGGAAAAGTAAAAGTTTTGGGTAAAATTGATTTAGATTCAATGAATTTAAAATCAAGACCGGATAAAAAATCGAAACAAGAAAAGGAAGATAAAGCAAAAGATGAGGCTAAAAAGGATTTAGCTAAAAAAGAAGAAGCGTCTAAAAAAGAAGCTGAAACTAAAAAAGAAATAGAGAAGGCGGAAGAACTAAAAAATGAATCTGAGGCAAAGAAAGAAGGAGCTAAAAAAGAAGAAAAAGAAGTTCCTAAAAAAGAAATCAAAGAGCATAAAACTGACTTTGAAAAATTAGAAGGTGTTAAGGTTTTAGGTAAAATTGATTTACCTGTAGAAAGAGAAAAAAAACCTGTCGCCTCCTCAGTTCAAAGTAAAGAGACCCAGAAGCCGAGAAGAAAAAGAAAGCGAATTGTAGATGAAAAAGCTCCTCCTCAAAGAACTTCTTCTAGAGGACCTAAAAAGGCAGCAGATCCTGAGTTAACTGATAAAGAAATACAAGATCAAATTAAGGAAACCTTAGCTAGATTGACTGGCGGAGGATCAAAATCGAAAGGATCAAAATATAGAAAGCAAAAAAGAGATGCTGCAAGTGAGCAAGCTCAGAAAGAAGCAGAAGAGGCAGAATTACAAAAAAGTATTATAAAAGTAACAGAGTTTGTAACTGCAAATGAGTTAGCTTCTATGATGGGAGTCAATGTGAATGAAGTTATTTCTGCATGTATGTCATTGGGACTTTTTGTTTCGATAAACCAACGTTTGGATGCGGAAACATTATCTATTGTTGCTGAAGAATTCGGATTTGAATTAGATTTTATTAAACCTGATTCTCATAATGTTGTTGTTGAAGAAGAAGATACACCTGAAAGTTTAATTGACAGGTACCCAATTGTAACTGTAATGGGACATGTTGACCATGGAAAAACTTCTCTTTTGGATTATATCCGTGAAGCAAATGTGATTGCAGGTGAAGCAGGAGGAATTACGCAACACATTGGTGCATATAATGTTAAAGTTAGTGAAGATAAAAAGATAACATTCTTAGATACTCCTGGTCACGAAGCATTTACTGCAATGCGTGCTAGGGGAGCTCAAGTTACTGACGTTGTAATTGTTGTAATTGCTGCTGACGATAATGTAATGCCTCAAACTAAAGAAGCAATTAACCACGCACAAGCAGCAGGTGTACCAATTATTTTTGCTTTTAACAAAGTAGATCGACCAGGTGCTAATCCTGATAAATTAAAAGAAGAATTATCACAAATGGATATTCTTGTTGAAGAATGGGGTGGAAAATTTCAAAGTCAAGAAGTTTCTGCTAAAACTGGACAAGGTATACCGGATTTGTTAGAAAAAGTACTTTTAGAAGCAGAAATCCTTGAATTAAAAGCCAATCCAAATAAGCGAGCTAATGGAGCAGTTATTGAATCAGAATTAGATAAAGGACGAGGATATGTTACGACTCTTTTAGTTCAATCGGGAACTTTGAAAGTTGGTGACATTGTTTTAGCTGGTTCATACAGTGGAAAAGTGAAGGCAATGTTCAACGAAAGAGGGCACAATATTTTAGAGGCAGGACCTTCTATACCAGTTTCAGTTTTAGGACTAAGTGGTGCGCCGAATGCTGGAGATCGCTTCAATGTGATGAGTGATGAACGTGAAGCTAGAAATATTGCCACCAAAAGACTTCAACTTCAAAGAGAGCAAGGCACAAGAACAAGAAAGCACATTACGCTTGATGAAATTGGAAGAAGAATCGCTATTGGTGATTTCCAAGAATTAAATGTTATTGTTAAAGGGGATGTTGATGGGTCAATTGAAGCATTATCTGACTCTTTATTGAAACTTTCAACTGAACAAATACAAGTTAATATTATTCATAAGTCTGTTGGACAAATAACCGAGTCTGATATTATGTTGGCCGCAGCATCTGATGCTATTGTTATTGGCTTCCAAGTTCGACCATCGATCAATGCACGTAAGATTGCTGAACAAGAAGAAATTGATATTCGATTGTACTCAATTATCTATGATGCCATTGATGAGTTAAAATCTGCGATGGAAGGAATGTTGAAACCAACTGTGGAAGAAAAAGTTACTGCATCTATTGAAATTAGAGAAACCTTTAAGATTTCAAAAGTTGGAACAATTGCAGGATGTATGGTTCTTGACGGTAAAGTGAATCGCAATCACAAAGTTCGAGTTATACGAGATGGAATAGTTGTATTTACTGGTGAATTAGGTTCATTGAAACGATTTAAAGATGATGTGAAAGAAGTTGCTAAAGGCTATGAATGTGGATTAAATATTGCCAATTTTAACGATATTAAAGAGGGAGACATTGTTGAAGCTTTTGAAGAAGTTGAAGTGAAACAAAAATTATAATTTTTATCAAAAACATACTATTTAAAGGGGCCTCAAAGCCCCTTTTTTATTTTAAAGAATTTTTAAATCAAAATATTTGAGATGCTTGCTTCTTAACACCAAAAAGAACTATCAAAACCTTAAATTTGCATTTCAATTTTTACATCAAGCTAAATGAGCGACTCTATTAAACATGAATGCGGCATCGCTTTCATTCGTTTAAAAAAACCATTAGAATACTATATTGAAAAATATGGAACAGCAACTTATGGAATCAATAAGTTGTATTTATTAATGGAAAAACAACACAATAGGGGACAAGACGGTGCTGGAATAGCAAACATAAAGTTAGATGTGGAGCCTGGACAACGATATATCAGTCGTTTAAGGTCAAATAGTAATCAACCAATCAAAGATATTTTTGGTGAAGTGAACCAGTATTTTCAAAAAGTACATGATCAGAATCCTGAGTTGCTTAAAGATGTTGCTTATTTAAAGAAAAACCTTCCCTATACAGGAGAAGTTTATTTAGGTCATTTGAGGTACGGGACTTTTGGAAAAAATAGCATTGAAAGTTGTCACCCATTTCTTAGGCAAAACAATTGGATGACACGAAATTTGGTTGTTGCAGGGAATTTTAACCTGACCAATGTCGATGAGTTATTTAAATTGCTAGTAGACTTAGGACAGCATCCAAAGGAGCACTCAGATACAGTAACTGTGTTAGAAAAGATCGGTCATTTCTTGGACATGGAAAACCAAAAGCTGTATAAAAAATACAAGTCTTTAGGTTATGCTAAGAATGAGATTTCATATTTGATTGCAAAAAACATGAAAGTACACCGAATTCTAAGAAATGCTGCTGAAGACTGGGATGGGGGATATACAATGGCCGGAATGATTGGTCATGGAGATGCTTTTATTTTAAGAGACCCTTCGGGAATTCGTCCTGCATTTTGGTACCAAGATGATGAAGTTGTTGTAGTAACTTCTGAAAGACCTACTATTCAAACAGCTTTCAACGTTCCTATTGAAGAAATTCACGAATTAGAAGCAGGTCAAGCAATTATTGTTAAGAAAGATGCTTCTGTGCATTTCAAACAAGTTAGAGAACCATTAGAGAAAAAAGCCTGTAGTTTCGAACGAATATATTTTTCTAGAGGAAGTGATCAGGATATTTACGAGGAAAGAAAAGCGCTAGGTAATTCTGTGGTTCCTGTCATACTTAAAAGCATTAACAACGACTTAAAAAATACCGTTTTCTCTTTTATTCCAAATACTGCTGAAACTTCTTTTTATGGAATGATAAAAGGAATAGAAAACTATCTTGATGAAGTTAAAGCCAAGAAATTGTTAGAATTAAAAACGCTTGATTTAGAACAGATAAATAACATTTTAAGTATCCGAACAAGGGTTGAAAAGATTGCCATAAAAGATGCTAAACTAAGAACCTTCATTACTCAAGATGATGCTAGAGATGATTTGGTGGCTCATGTATACGATATAACTTATGGCACTATTCGTAAGGGGCAAGACAACCTTGTTGTTATTGATGATTCTATCGTTAGGGGCACTACTTTAAAGCAAAGTATTCTTAAAATTCTAGATCGTTTGGGTCCAAAAAAGATTGTCATCGTTTCTTCAGCACCTCAGATTCGATATCCAGATTGTTATGGAATTGACATGGCAAAGTTGGGAGATTTTATTGCATTCAGAGCTGCAATTGAACTACTGAAGGAAACAGGTAAAGAGGCAGTTATTAAAGATGTTTATAAACGCTGTAAGGCACAACTTGAATTGCCAAGCAATCAGGTTCGTAACTACGTTAAAGATATTTACGCACCCTTTTCAGCCGAAGAAATCTCCAATAAAAT
>CAXBCF010000025.1:0-44466 GCA_963973975.1 uncultured Flavobacteriales bacterium | reverse complement strand
AAACAAGCAGTTTAGATTCGACCAACTTTGACTGCAGTGAAGTTGGAGTAAACACTGTTTGGCTGCGTGTAACAGATGTGAACGGAAACATTGACTCAGCGAGTGCAACAGTCACGGTTATCGACAGCATTAAGCCTATAATACTTAACTGTCCAAACGACATCGTAGTTAACAATGACCTAGGCAATTGTTCTGCAATTGTAAATTGGTTAGCTCCAAATACGGTTGACAATTGCTCTATAGATTCATTAGTAGTTAATTTTACTCCGGGAAGTACTTTTAATATTGGAGTTACAACTGTTACATACATTGCATATGATTCAAATAACAACACTGATACTTGCAGCTTTACTGTAACAGTAATTGATAATGAAGTTCCAGTAATATTAAATATCCCATCTGATATTACAGTAAATAATGATTCTATCAGCTGTTCTGTTTTAGTAAACTGGACATTACCTCAAGCAAATGATAATTGCTCAGTTGATTCATTGGTTAGCAATTTTACTCCAGGAACTTTATTTCCTGTAGGAGTTACAGTTGTGGAATACATAGCTTATGATTCATCCATGAATACCGACACGGCTAGGTTTACCATTACAGTCAATGATAGCATTGCACCACAAATCGAGTGTCAGTCTGATACAGTTATTTGTGAAAATAGCTTTACATTCAATTTACCTGTTGGGACAGATAACTGCGGAGTATTAAGCATTGTACAAGTTGAAGGAATTAGTTCAGGTCAGTTTTATCCTGTTGGCGTTACTTTAAATAAGTTTATAATTACTGACGTTAATGGAAATCTAGATTCTTGCAGCTTCACTGTAACAAGAGATTCTATACCATCAAATGCAAATGCAGGTGTTAATTCAAATATTTGTATTGATACGGTAATTTTAGCTGCAAATACGCCAACTATTGGAGTTGGTAGTTGGTCTTCAATTTCAACACTAATTAATTTTGATGATCCAACAAACTCCTCAACAATTGCTCGTGGATTACAAAGAGGAGCTAATAGACTAATTTGGTCTATTAATAATGGAGTTTGCGCCGCTAGTTCAGATACTGTTATCGTTACTTTTGATGAAGAACCAACTATTTCAAATGCTGGAGTAGATCAAATTATTTGCGATGATAATATTGGCGCATTGAATGGAAATAATCCAGTAGTTGGCATTGGAACATGGACTTTACTGCAAGGGTCAGCTACAATAAATAATCCGAATAATCCAGCTACAACAATTAGTAATTTATCACTTGGAGCGAATAGATTTGAGTGGACAATTAATAATGGTACTTGCAGCGCAAGTACTGATATTGTCGAAATAATAAGATCTGATAATCCATCTGCTGATGCTGGACCTGATGTAAGCGTATTTAGAGAAGACGGAGTAACATTATCAGTTTTTTCAGATTCATCCAATGCCCAAGGAGTGAATTATCAATGGCAACCATCTATGTTTTTGGATGATCCAATGAGTGCAACTACTAGTAGTAACAATTCATTAGAGGAAACAACTTTGTTCATTGTTCAGGTAATTAATCAATTTGGATGTATTGGAACAGACTCCATACTTGTAACTGTTGTAAATGACTTTACATTACCTACTGCTTTTACACCAAATAATGATGGATTTAATGATACTTGGGAAATCAAGAACTTAGATAGCGAAGAAATTATAAGTTATCGAGTTTCTGTATTTGATAACTTCGGTTTGGAGATTTTCTCAACTAACAATTATCAACCTTGGGATGGAACATTTAATGGACAATCGTTGCCTTCAGGGTCTTATTATTTTATTATTGAAATTGTGAGACAAAACTCAGGCAAAAAAGTAGAAACAGGTTCAATAACCATATTAAGATAAATTAGAATGGTAAAAAAACTACATCTTTCCTTTGCATTAAGCAACATTATTTTAGTCTTGCTACTTTTCGGTTATTCGATTAAAACCGATGGTCAAACAATTGGACAATTCACCATGTGGAATCAAAATCATTACTTGGTTAACCCTGCAGCCGCAGGAAATCAAGATTATTTTGATGCTGCTCTTGGCTATAGAAAACAATGGGCTGGAGTTAAAAATTCTCCTCAATCAATCTATGCAGTTGGGCATTCAGTACTGAATCGACCAAAAACGCACCAGCGCTCTGCTTTGAGAATTAGCAATACCAATAGAGGAGTATACAATAAGCAAAAGAAATTGAATAAACCAATGCTGAAGCATGCTGTAGGTGGCTATTTGGGAAACCAAGAACAAGGAGCATTTACTCGAACAGAGGCAATGCTAACATATGCGCTTCATTTGCCGATTAAAAATGATATTTCACTTTCTTTTGGATTAAGTGGAGGGTTAAATAGCTTTGGGTTTAATGAAGCAAAAGCAAATGTTTTAAATGAAGGAGATCCAATATACAATGCTTTTGTTGCAGGAGAAAACAGCAATCAATTGAATGTAAACGCTGGAACTTATCTTTATTCTGATCGCTTTTTTGTTGGGTTTTCAACGAGTCAAATTTTGCAAAATGAATTAAAAATTGCTGATACTGATATTAATCGAGCAAGTCCTGCTAAGCTTGAAATGCAGCACTTCATTATAGGAGGCTTTAATTTTGATTTGACCAATGATTTTAGATTAACACCAAACATGTTAGTAAAATTAAGTGAAACAAGTTCATCTTATCTTGATATGGGAGTTTCTTTAACTTACCAGCAGTTTATGTTTATGGGCTTAAATTATCGAACGGATCAAGTTTTATCAGCAAGTTTCGGAATGAATCTAAGTTATTTTTTAAGAATGGGATATGCATATGATTATACCACATCGGAGCTCAGTGGAGCTTCATCAGGAAGCCATGAGCTATTTATTGGAATAACACTTTATTAATGCGTGAACGCAATTATATTTTGATGAAATTCTTTTTAAGAACGCTTCTGTTTTTCTCTTTTACTTACTGTTCTTTTCAGTTAAGTGCACAGCTTGTTCTTCCTACTTTTGAAGCACCTGTTCCATTAGAAGCATTAAATTCTGAAGCGGAAGAATCTGCTCCCATTCCTTTTATGGATGGCAATAAAATTTACTTTGTTAGAACATATGTGGATGGAACAGCAAAGCAAATTAGACAAGGTCAAGATATTTGGTCTTCAGAAAGGATTGATGGGAATTGGAATTTTGCAGAAAGCTTGTTTGATGAAGTTAATGATATTGGAAATAATGCTGTAATAGGCACAAGTTTAGACGGTAATAAAGTATATATTTTTAATTCAGTTCAGAGTCGAAGAAAAAAGGCCAGAGGAATCGCTTTTACTGAAAAGAATGTAGATGGAGAATGGTCAAAACTTAAAAAGATTGAACTTAAAGGATTAGAAATTGGGGAAGGATACTATTCCTTTTTTATCAATCCAACTGAAAACATATTGCTAATAAGTATGCCGCCAAACCCTTCTACTTTAGATGAAGATTTATTTGTTAGTTTAAAACAAGCTGATGGAACTTGGGGAGAAGTAATCAATTTGGGAACAACAATCAACACCAGCAATTACGAGATCAGTCCATACATCGCTGAAGATGGAAAAACCCTCTTTTTTTCAAGCAATGGTCATGTTGGAATGGGCTCAGCAGATATTTTTGTTGCATATCGTTTAGATGATTCTTGGACGAATTGGACTAAGCCTGAAAACTTAGGAGAGCCTATTAATTCAGTTGGTTTTGACGCCTATTTTATTATTTCAAATACCAATGAAGTTTACTTTTCAAGTAATAGAGAAAGCACTTATGGGGATTTGTATTCTACTAAAATTATCAAACCACTTCAATTTATAGATGATACGGTAAAAGAGCTTGCAAAGGAACCTGTGTTGAAAAAAATTACTGGTCAATTTTACAATGAAGGTTTACCGGTAGAGAATGTAACATTAGAAATTCTAGATGAAGTTGGTGAAATTGTTGATGTAGTTGTTACAGACGAAGACGGTGGATTTAATTATTCAAAACTTGATCCTGACAAAACATATGTTATTAGAATTGCAGAGGAAGATAAAAGCGAATTTGGTGAAGGAAAGATTTATTTTGTTGATGATGAAGGACAAAAAACTGGAAGGTTTGTATCAAATAAAGATGGGAATTTCGCAGAAAAAGGACAACCATTCAACAAACAAGTATTTCAAGGAGTTTACAAATACGAGGCCTTACCTGTAGCAAAAGCCCAATTAATTGTGGTAGACGAAAATGGCTTTGCCATGGATACCATTTTTACTGACGATGAAGGAAAATTTAATTACGATGGTTTAGCAGATGGAGAGGAATTTAACATCATTCCATTAGAAACTCAAGGGAAAGACATCGAAGAAATGGACTTAATGGTTTCCGACGGAAAAGGCGAGAAATTGATAAGCATGCCTATAACTCCTGAACTGATAGCCATGAAATCGATGATTGATGTTGGAGGAGGTGCTCCTGAACCTATAATGATCAAAAGTCAATTTACTTTGCAAGGCCTTCCTGCCGAAAATATCACCTTAGAAGTTTATGACGCAAGAGGAATGCTTGTTGATGAAGTAGTGACGGATGAATATGGGATGTTTAGCTATAAGAAATTAAACCCCCAAGAAATTTACATGATTAAGGTAGTTGCTGAGGATTTTGCAGAACTTTCTGAAGGAAGCCTTTATTTTGTTGATGATGAAGGAAACAAAAAAGGAAAGTTTTTCAAAGATCAGGAAGGTAATTTTAAAGAAGAAGGAGAAATTCAAGTAAAAGAGGTTTTCAAAGGAGTTTATACCTACAAAAAACTTCCTGTAGCTCAGGCAACATTAATTGTTCTTGATGAAAGCGGCTTTCCAATGGATACGATTGTTACAGATGAGTTTGGGAATTTCAACTACGAAGCTTTAAGTAAAGATGAAACATTTTCAATTATTCCTGTAGAAACGGAGTCTAAAGACCTTGAAGATATTGAGATGGCCGTTGCCGATGAATCCGGTCAAGTAATGAATATTCCTCCTGTAACTCAAGAAATGGTGGCTAAAATGCCATTAAAACCACTAGAAAAAGAAGCGTTTAAACTTGAACCAATTACCGTTCACAGCCAGTTTACAATGAAAGGCTTGCCAGTTGAGAATGTAAAATTGGAAATTTATGATGAAGAAGGAGTGCTTGTTGATGAAGTTGTTACGGATGCCTATGGCAATTTTAGCTACACAAAATTAAATCCTGACAAGAATTATGTGATAAAAATTTCTGAAGACGACATTGCAGATTTTATTGGAGGAACAGTATTTTTTCTGGATAAAGATGGGAATAAAGAGTTTAAATACCAAGAAGAGGAAGAAGGAACCTATAAAGAAAAATTAACAGCAGAGCGTTTGGAAACGATTCAAGGAGTTTTTAACTATGAAGCAAAGCCAGTAAATAATGCAGCCATTGGCATTATGGATGCTAGTGGATTTATATTAGATACAGTTTACACCGATGAAAACGGCAATTTCAAGTATGAAGGAGCTATAAACTCCAAAGATTATTCAGCAGTTGTAATGGAGGCTGAAAACATCGACCAAGAAAACTTAGATTTTTATTTAAAAGACCAAACTGGTAAAAAAATAGAAGGAAGCGAAGCCAAACAAGGCTTGATGGCTAAAAAACCAATGGTAAGTTTATTGGATAAATCAGTTGTTTTTAGCCAAATGACCTTAAAAGGCCTTCCTGCCGATAATGTTAAATTGGAAATTTATGATGAAGAGGGAGTGCTTGTTGATGAAGTTGTGACTGATGCATATGGAATGTTTAGCTATATAAAATTGGATCCTGAAAAAAACTATGTGGTTAAAATTGCAGAGGAAGATGTTGAAGACTTCAGCAGTGGAAAAGTTTATTTTGTTGATCAAGAAGGTAATAAAGTCAAGCGATATGAAAAAGATGGACAGGCTAAATTTGTAGAATTCGCGCTCGAAAAGCCAAAAGAGAAGGTCAGAGGGTATTATACATACCAGAATAAATCTGAAGAAAAAATAGCGCTTGGAGTATTTGATGAAAATGGCTTTTTATTAGATACAGTCTACACAGCTGCTGATGGTAGCTTTGAATTTGAAGGGCTAGACTCAAATGAGGCTTTTTCAGTGGTGGTGATGGAGTCAGAAAAACTTAATCGAAAGGATTTAGAAATTTTTATTACTGATGAAACTGGGAAAAAGATAAAATCAGAGCCGATTTTAGAAGGGCTGATGGTGAGAAAACCATTTGTCAATATTGTAGATAAAACAGTTGTCAGGGGTCAATTTCTTTACGAAGGATTGCCGGTTGAAAATGTTGTGCTTGAAATATACGATGAGGATGGAACTTTTATTGATGAAGTTGTTACTGATTCTTATGGAAGCTTTGTTTATAAAAAGCTTGACCTCGATAAGCACTACGTTGTAAAAATACCAATGAGAGACGTTGAAACACTTGAAAAAAGTCAGGTTTATTTTACGGATGAATTGGGGAATAAAACAGGAAGGTTTACAGAAATTAAAGAAGGAGAATTTGCTGAAAGAGTTGACGATAGCAATAAAGAACGACTTCAAGGAATCTATAAATACGATGATAAACCTGTAAAAAATTCAGGCTTAATTATTATTGATGAAAATGGTGTTCCACTTGACACTTTTTTCACAGATGATGGAGGAAAATTTGAATTTTTTGTAATTGATAGTGAAGAGGAATTTTCAATTTTCCCAATGCATGCAGAGAATGTTCATTTGGATAAAATTGATTTATATTTAACTGATAACGCAGGGGATAGAATTAAAACGCTAATTGTTCAAAAACCTAAAAAAGAGATGCTTCAAACAAAAGATTCTGGTCTAGCAAAACGAAAATCTGAATCTAGTGCAAGCTATGAAAGCTCTCAGGATAATAACGTTTACATTTACTTTAAATTTAATCAATACATTTTGTCAACTAACGACAAGCGCATATTAGACCTAGTAATAGATGTTCTTGTTAGCTATGAAGATGCTACTGTAAATTTAATAGGACATACAGATGACATTGGTAGTTTGGAAATTAATTATAGATTTGGAGAAAGTAGAGCAAGGTCTGCAAGAAGGTATTTAACTCAAAATGGAATTGATAATCATCGGATTACCATAAAAAGTATGGGAGAAACTAAACCAATTGCATCTAACGAAACGGAAGAAGGCAGAGCTAAGAACAGAAGAGTTGAGGTGGTTGTAAATTAACATTATAAAAATGAAAACAATTAGTATAAAATTTCTAATTCTTTTAAGCTTTTGCTTTTTCGAACTCAATGCACAGATGTTTTTACCTGAATTTACTCAGCCTGAAAAAGTTAAAGAATTAAGCACAACAGGTGCTGAAGAGAGTCTGCCGCTATTTTTCAATAATGGAGAGAGCGTCTATTTTTATAGAACTTATATGGAAGGAGAAGGGTCTAATCTTAAAATAAAATCAGAAGATACTTGGTTTTCTAAAAAAGGGAAAAAGGGATGGGATTCACCATATCGACTTTTTAGAGCAGATTATATTAAAGGAGTAGGTTCAATAATTGGAACCTCTGAAGATGGAAATCGAATTTATTTATTCCAAACAAAATACCTTGAAAATTCAACTGAAAGACGCTTGGCCTATATGGATAAAACAGGGAAAGATAAATGGTCTGAAATGAAGGACATAGAGGTTGAAGGCTTAAAATTTGAGGAACGCTATTACAGTTTTTACATGTCACATGATGCAGAAATTCTCCTAATTAGTATGTCTCCAAGTGAGTCAGATTTAGATGAGGACTTGTATGTTAGTTTGAGAAAATCAGACACTAATTATGGCGCAATTATTAACTTAGGAGAGCAAATTAATACTAGAAAATACGAGGTTTCTCCTTTTATAAGCCAAGATGGTAAAACGCTTTACTTTTCTAGTGAAGGTCATGGCGGACTTGGTCAAGCAGATATATTTGTAAGTAGACGATTAGATGAAACGTGGACCAATTGGACAAAACCATTAAATCTTGGAGCTCCTATAAATTCACCCGAATCAGAGGCTTATTTTTCTATTGGAGCAAACAAAGACGTTTATTTTACTTCTGACAGGGAATCACAATACAGTGCTATCTATACAGCTCAATTTACAGGAGAATTTCGCTTTGCATTCAATGATTCTATTGAAGGGCAATTTGTTTATGAAGGACTCCCAAGGGAAAATGTGACGATTCAACTATTTGACCTAGAAGATAATCTAATAGCTGAATATGTAACCGATGAAGAAGGGAAGTTTAAATACGAGAAACTTAAAACCGATGAGGTTTTCATGGTGAAGATAAAAACAGAGGATGAAACGGAGTTTTATGGCAGTAAAATTTACCTAACAGATGAAAATGGAAAGCGAAACAAAAGAATGATTTTTACAACTTCTGGAACCTTTGAAGAGGAAGAAAAAATCAAGGAAAGAGAAAAAATACAAGGGGTTTTTAACTACAATAGCTTGGCACAAAGCAACATTTCTTTGATTTTATTCGATGAAAATGGGTTTCCGGTTGATACCATCCTTACAGATGAATATGGCGGATTTACCTATATGAAACTCACTTATGATCAAAACTATAGCATTGTGCCTTTAGATGCATATGATGAAACAAGTATTTTTGATTTGCATTTAACCGATGAGAAAGGCAATAAAACCAAGCAGTTAGTTAATAGAAAGGATCAATACAGTTTTGTGGCAATGGATCAATTAACTGAAAATGAAAAAAACTCTTTGAAACAGTCTGAAGTTACAGCCGCTATCACTGAAAAGCCTGTCAAAAAAGAAGAAGTGAAAGCGAGTGTACCCAAAATTACCAAGGAGACACTGTATTTTGACTTTGCAAAAAATGAACTCAATACAAGTGAGAAAGCTAAGGCAACTAAACTAGTTGACTATCTAAAAGCCAATCCGACTTCTAAAATCAAATTAGTTGGTCATACAGATGCAATCGGCAACGAAGAAAGCAATCAAGTCAGAGGATTGCAGCGTGCAAAATCGGTTAAGCAGTATTTGCTTTCAAGAGGCTTAGTAGAAGGCGCAGTTTTATCAGTTAATTCTCAGGGTGAACTAGCTCCAATTGCTTCAAACGACACTCCCAAAGGCAGAGCTCAAAATAGAAGAGTGGAAGTGGAAATTGTAAATTAGAATCTGAATTAACTTAAACGTTTTATTGAATAGAAACATTCAACTCATCAAAGAAAGCTTCTAATAACGATTGACTCACGTGTTCCATAACAACTATTTTCCACCAACTTGGATGACTTTCGTAGGTATCGGCAACTAATTCATATTTTTTAGCTAAAGCTGAAGGGATTTGGTTGGCCTGAATCGCTACAATATTTATAAATGGATTACGGAAATAAGAGATTTTGAGCTGATCTAATCTGTCGCAAACATAATCACAGCGCTCAATTAAGGTTTTCATTTTTTTGGTCCAACCCTCCGATCCATAATTCATTAAAAGCATCCAAATAACTATAGCGTTGGCGCCACTTCTGCTACCGCAAATGGTATAATCTAAACCTGGCACATACTGCGCCTGTTGGTTGATGACGTATTTCATAAACCCCTTTCGAATTAGAAACAGCCCTGTTCCATAAGGAGTTTGGAGCATTTTATGCCCATCAATTGAGATAGAACTCACCCGATGATTGCCAAAATGATGATTGGAATTTGGGTTGGTAAATGGATAGATAAAGCCACCAAACGCCGCATCTATATGCAATTTAAATAATAGCCCCTCTTGATCGAGTAATTGTACTACAGGCTCAATTTCATCTACAGAACCAAAAATGGTGGTAGATAAATTTAAAACAACGATAAAATACTTAACCCCCTCTTTTTTAGCTGCTTTTAATTGCTGTTTTAAGTTGCCTAAATCTATTGCTCTGCTTGTATGGTCAACTGCTGCCATAAGAGGTTTTAATTGCAGCAAATCGCATCCTTTTGTGATGCTGTAATGAGTGTCTTCTGAAAACAAAACAGCAATTTGATTCACTTCAGCTTGATATTCGCGCATAAAATAATTGCGATAAATCCACATTGCTTCTATGTTTCCCTCTGTTCCTCCTGTAGCAACATAGCCATCAACTTGATTAGGAATAGATTGATAAATTTCTTCAGCGCAAAGTTTGATGAGTTCTTTCTCGATTTTTTGTGTGCCTTTAAAAATCGGAGAACTCTCTTTGTTTAGTGTATGGCAACCTATGTGGTTTGGGTTGGCAATCAATGTTCTTAGAAAAGGAGCATCTTTTAAAAAAGAAGCATCCGGATAAAATTCCTCCTCATCCAAAAAAGTTCCAGGAATACCCAGAATTTTACCCTTCGAATAATTGGAATTCTCTTTAAGAGCTTTCGCTACACGATTATTTACTTCTGCTTTTGAGAGTGATTTCCAATACATAAAATCAATGACATTTTGTAATGCTTGTTTCATTTGAAATCTTAGGACTCAAATAAGGAATTCCAAGGTTCATGCCTCTTAAAATGAACATAGCGCCAATTACAACAATAAAAACAGGGATAAAATTTTTAAATCTAGGCTGAAACCATTGCTTAAGCTGATTGCCATAAAAGGCAACTCCCAACATCATGGGAAGTGTTCCCAAACCAAAAGCTACCATAAACAAACCGCCATTAAAAGGGCTTTGCATGGCAATAGAACCCGCAATAGCAATATAAACCAAGCCACATGGAAGCAGCCCATTTAGCAACCCTATTGCAAACAGGTTTTGATAAGTGCTTTTTCCAAAGCGCTTTGATAATTCTCCTTTTAATTTTCCTAACCACAAAGAATAGAAGGAGAAGTTAATTGGAAGCTTTTTTGAAAATGTTGGAAGCAACACACTTAAAATAATAATCACTCCCGCTGTTATAGAAACCCACTGCTGAAAACCGGCTAATGAAAATCCAAAACCAATCGTTCCAAAAACAAAACCGAGTAGGAAATAGCTGACGGTTCTACCAATATTGTATAACAAACCACCCATCCATTGAGCTGATTTATTGCTTCTGTCTAAAGGCAAAGCAAAAGCAATTGGTCCACACATTCCAACACAGTGCAAACTACCCAAAAGTCCAATGGAAAATGCCGTCAAGTAGGTCATGCTTAAGGAATTATTATGGTTTTTTCGGTGTAATAAGTTACCTCATTTGCCATCCAATCAATTTGAATCAAATACTTGCCTTTAATAAATTTAGTAAGTGGAATAGCGTGTTTTTTATCGTTCAGTTTGATTGCTTCTTCAAAATCTCTGCCTTCATCAGATGGACGAAAACAAACAATTTTTCCCTTGATAACAGTTTCATTTGGATGAGGAAATTCTATAGTAAGATTTTGATTTTCAACACTCACTTTAATTTTTTCTTCAAGTGCTCTCAAACGAGATTTTTTATCGATTTGATCTTGATAAGCCAATTCTTTAGCATAGTAATCTTCGGTGACTAGTTCAAACTTTTCGCCAAAGCTCAAATAAACCATGCCCAAAGTAAACACCACAAAAGCAATATAAACTATAGCGATTTTATTTCCCCAATTCAGTTTCATTTTTTTCGTTTTACAGGTGCTAAGAAGGAGGTTTTAACCTGATCCAATAATTCGCCATTCTTATCGTAAATACCAAACTTTAACTTTGTTTCTCGATCTTCTAAATCATTCATGTTAAGTACCAAGAAAAAAGTTCCCTCTGCCATAGATTCCGATGGAATTATAAAGTCATCTTGTCCAATCATTTCAATGGTACCTTCCCCATTCATCAAGCGTATTTCAGCTTCAATGTTTTCAAAGGTTTTATTGATGATTTTGTAATTATAAAGATTACTTACTTCATTGTTTTCTCTCTTCTGGTACTGCTGACCATAAGTTTTTAAAATGGTGGCATCCACATCTGTGCGAATTAAAAATAGAAAGGAAACTACAGCAATAATCAACATTAAAACGATTGAATATCCAATAGTTCTTGTAGAAAAAATCTTCTGAGTTTTATTTACTATTCCCTCTTCAGAGTCGTAGCGAATAAGTCCTTTTGGTAAACCGACACCTTCCATGATCTCATCGCAGGCATCAATACAAGCGGTACAGTTCACACACTCTAGTTGTGTTCCATTTCGAATATCAATTCCTGTTGGACAAACATTCACACATTGGTGACAATCAATGCAATCTCCTTTATTTGCGGCTTCTCGATTTTCATTCTTTTTGAATTTTCCTCTTAGTTCACCACGAACATAATCATAAGCAACAACAATAGAATTTCGGTCTAGCATCACTCCTTGCAGTCTTCCATAAGGACAAGCCACAATGCAGACTTGCTCTCTAAACCAGGTGAACACCCAATAAAAAACGCCTGTAAAAATTAAAATAGAAATCAAACCACCGATGTGTTCCAAAGGACTCGATGTCATAATTTCCAATAATTCGTCGGAGCCGATGATGTATGCTAAAAAAGTATTGGCGATTAGAAATGAAATTAGAAAGAAGATGATGTGTTTAACTACTTTTTTTCGAATTTTCTCAGCATTCCATGGCCCTTCGTCCAATCTCTTTTGATGCTTGTAATCTCCTTCAATCCAGTATTCAATTTTTCTGAAAACCATTTCCAAGAAAATGGTTTGTGGACAAACCCATCCACAGAAAAGCCGACCGAAAACAACAGTAAAGAGAACTACAAAAAGAACTCCTGCGAGCATTATCAAGACAAAAATGTAAAAATCTTGCGGCCAAAAAACTTGACCAAAAAGAATAAATTTTCGCTCTAAAATGTTGATTAATAAGAGGGGTTTGCCATTAATTCGTAGAAATGGACCAGAAAACAATAAAGCTAAAAGTATGACGCTGACCCAAGTTCTCCATTTGTAAAACCGTCCTTTAGGTTTTTTTGGATAAATCCACTTTCTTTTTCCCTCATCATCAATAGTACCAATAGAGTCCCGAAAACTCTGATCCATGTACTCTTCCTTCTCACTCATAATTTTATAGGTCCTAACCTATTCTGTTGATTCTTCTTCTGTCTTTTCTTCTGCTTCTTCCGTTGTTTCTTCAACTTCTTCTGTTGGTTTTTCTTCTTCCACAAAAAGCTCGCCTTCGGGAGCCTTCCCATTTGGAGGATTGGTGCCTTGCAAGCTCAAAACATAACTTGCCACTTCTTGCATTTGACTTGGATTAAACTGCGTTTGCCATGCAATCATTCCTTTAGCAGGAACTCCATATTTAATGGTTTTAAATACACTTTTAATGTTACCACCATGAATCCAATACTCATCTGTAAGGTTTGGTCCAGCACCTCCTTCTCCTAACTGACCATGGCACGTTGCACAATTTCCTTTGTAAATAGCAGCACCTTTACTGATGGCAGTTTCATCAACAAGGTAAGTCACGTTGTCTTCTGTTATCAAATCTTCCGCATTGGCCATAAATTCCGCTTTTTGTAATTGAGCCTCTTCCATTTGAGCATAATACTCTTCGTGGCTGAGTTTACCATGTCCGGTAATGTGAAAACGAATGAGGTAAACAACAGCAAAAATTATGGTCGCATAAAACATGTATTTCCACCAAGGTGGCAAATTGTTGTCTAATTCTCTAATCCCATCGTACTCATGATCCATCATCACAGTAGCTTCCTCCTCAAGTGGCACATTGTCTGTTAAACCAATAGATCTAAAAATGCTTTCCTCTTCAACCTCTTCCTCTTCTTCAACTCCATGTTCTAATTTAATCAGTGTCAATAAAGACTTGAATAAAACACCAACAATAATTGCTAAGAACACAATTAAGCTCAACAACAACCAAAAAAGACTGTCGCTCATAACGAATGAACTCGTACTTGTTGCATTTTCAGCAGCTTGAAGATTAGTGGAACCTAAAATACTAAGTATAGCTAGGGCAGTAATTTTACCTCCATTTCCATTAGACTTTGATTCAGCAGAACCTTTGCTGATGCCTTCAATACTTTTAGCCAATGCTTTAATAATGACTAATAAAAGGGCAATGAATCCCAACATTAAAGTTAAAAGCATGGTATCAGAAAAACCACTGGCTTGGGCAATGCTGTTATTCGAAAAGCCACTCAAAGGAAGCATGAGGGCTATGAAGGCGGCTGTTATGTATGATTTCATAGTTATCAGTTTTCAAATGTTTTACTTGATGCATCATTTTCTTGTTCTTCTAAAGGCATTGCAGCTAATTCAGCTACTTCGCTTTTTTTCATTTTGGCAACCCAAATAAAAAGAACAATGAAAAACAAGAAGAAAATAATGAAGGAGATGAGAGGAAAAATCTCAATCCCAACTATTGTATCCATGTTGTGTTTTATAAACTTTAGCATCTTTTATTTTTTAGCAGTTGTTTCTTTTTCAATGTCAACACCTAATCGCTGTAAATAAGCAATTAGTGCAATTATTTGTCGATCTGGAGATACTTCAAACCCTTCTTCTTCCAACGTTTCTCTCATATCAGCAACAATTTCATCAGCTTGAATTACCAAATTAGCATTTGCTCTTTGCGCATAATCTTCTTCATAAGGAACACCTAAGGTAATCATCGCATTAATCATGTCAGCAGTAATTGTTGTGTCGTAGGTTTTGTCTAATAGCCAAGGATAAGGAGGCATAATAGAACCGTAAGAAACACTTTCAGGAGCATACATGTGTTTGAAGTGCCATGAATTTGGTTTCTTTAATTTACTGCCACCTTCTCGTGCCAAATCTGGACCAGTTCGTTTAGAACCCCACAAAAATGGATGATCATAAACAAACTCCCCTGCTTTGGAATATTCTCCATATCGCTCAGTTTCTGAACGGAATGGACGAATCATTTGACTGTGGCAATTATTACAACCTTCACGAATATATACATCCCTTCCATGTAACTCTAGTGGAGTGTATGGTTTCACGCTAGCAATTGTAGGAATGTTTGATTTTACCAAAAAGGTAGGAACCATCTCGATGATACCACCGATTAAAATAACAACCAAAGAGCCAATCAACAACAAGGTTGGCTTGCGTTCGAAAACTCTGTGCCAATGCTCGTCTTTGTAAGTAGGAGATAATGGCTCTAAAGCAGGTGCTTCAGCTTCTTCATTGGCAATAAAACTACCATGTTTTGCAGTTAATACTAAGTTGAAAATCATGACAATAACTCCAATGTAATAGAGTAAACCACCAATTGCTCGGTAAGCGTACATTGGAATAATGCTAGTAACTGTTTCTAAGAAGTTTGGGTATTTCAAAAATCCGTCAGCAGTAAAATCATTCCACATTTGGCTTTGAGTAAATCCTGCCCAATACAATGGAATGGCATAAAACAAAATACCAAGTGTTCCAATCCAAAAATGGAAATTGGCCATCTTCATCGAATAGAGTTTAGTGTTAAATAACTTTGGAAACAAGAAATAAAGCATTCCAAAAGTTAAAAACCCATTCCATCCCAAAGCTCCAACATGCACGTGAGCTACAATCCAGTCAGTATAGTGTGCAATAGCGTTTACATTTTTAAGCGAAAGCATTGGACCTTCAAAAGTTGACATACCATAAGCGGTAATTGCAACAACCATGAATTTTAGCACTGCACTGTCTCTTACTTTATCCCATGCACCACGCAAAGTCAATAATCCATTAATCATACCTCCCCAAGATGGAGCAATTAACATGATGGAAAAAACCACTCCTAAAGACTGAGCCCAATCTGGTAAAGAGGTGTATAACAAGTGATGCGGCCCTGCCCAGATGTAGAGAAAAATTAAAGCCCAAAAGTGAATAATCGATAAACGATAAGAGAAAACTGGTCGATTAGCTGCTTTTGGAACAAAATAATACATCAATCCTAAATAGGGAGTGGTGAGGAAAAATGCTACTGCATTGTGTCCATACCACCATTGTACTAATGCATCTTGCACTCCTGCATACCAAGAATAACTTTTCATGAAACTAATTGGCAACTCAAAAGAGTTGACAATGTGAAGCACAGCAACTGTAACGAAGGTGGCGATGTAAAACCAAATTGCTACATATAAATGGCGCTCTCTTCTTTTTAAAATAGTTGCAAATAAGTTCCATCCAAAAACCACCCATATAATAGCAATGGCAATGTCAATTGGCCATTCTAATTCAGCGTATTCCTTTGAAGTAGTATAACCCATCGGCAATGAAATGACTGCCGAAACAATGATCAATTGCCAACCCCAAAAGTTTATTTTGCTGAGTAAATCACTGTACATTCTTGTTTTTAGCAAACGCTGAAGGGAATAATACACTCCGGCAAAAATTCCGTTTCCAACAAAGGCAAAGATCACTGCATTGGTGTGCAATGGACGAACCCTACCAAAAGTGGTGTATTCAATCCCAAAGTTGAGAGCTGGAAAAATAAATTGAAAGGCCACTAAAAGACCGACAAGCATGCCAACTGCTCCCCATAAAATGGTTGCATTAGCAAAAAGGCGCACAATGTTATTGTCGTAACTAAATTTTTCTATTTGCATTTTGAACTTGTATTAGATTTGGATTGATTTTCTTTTTTAGTTATTGGTTGATCATCAAAGAGCATTCTAACAGAGGGAGTGTAGTCATCTTCATACTGCCCAGAGCGAACAGACCAAATGAATGCAATCAGAAAAGCGATTGCTACTAGAAGACTGACTAAGATTAGAATGATTAAAACACTCATAAAGCTATTTTTCGCAAAGTTGACCCACCGTTAAGCGAGATAAAATGATAATTGTCAGGTTTGATAAAAATAGATTTTTTCTTAACAAATACAAAAAATTTAATTAGTAATTACTAATTTGTTAATTTCCAATTAAATAGAGGATTGATTTGGTGGATGATGTAATTCCGATTATTAGGTATTGAAACGGAATGTCATGCTGAACTCGTTTTAGCGTGTTGCTTTATTGAAAGAGGTAAAGAAGATTTTTGAAATCATTATTTTAGCTGGATGGAATTGGAGAGTTCGTTTAAAATTTGGGGTGAGTTACTCAGGTGGCGCAGTCGCAGGATATGCTGAAATAATTATAAAAAGATGAAACATTTAATCATATTCACACTGGTACTTTTTTCTATTTCATGTACCAATTCTTACTGGAAAATGCAAGAAGACTTTTTATTGCCAAAAAAACATCAACTTGTTAGCAACGAGTCAGATAAGAAAGGAATAACGACTTTTAATACATACAACTACAGTGAAAATATTGACCTCGATAGCATTGGTGATTATCCAATATATAAAATGGGAAATAGAAATTGGGAAATGATAAAATGGCATAAACCTTCAAATGAGGAACTAAATAACTTAAAAGCTTTTTTGCAATTCGAGGAGGTAAAGTCATATTTTACTTCGGACATTGAAATAGAGAATGTTATTATTGCATACTCAAAATCTATTGATGACCCTGAATTAACAGATAATCAGTTTAAGTTACATAACTGGATTGAATTATACTTATTGGAAACTAATAAGAAAAAGCTTACACATATAAGCTATGGGAAGTTTTAAGAAATTGAGCTATCTTTTGATGGGTTATATAACTCCACTACCGCACAGTATACTAAAAACAGAAAATCAGTATTTTAACTCGTGAGTTTGAATTAAAAATTTTACAATCTGAAAGGGTTGTTAGATGAAGTATTAGTGGCTAAGTAACTGATCAAGTGATGCAATCGCGCGGTAGCGGAGTTTTCTATTATTCATCCATTTTTATAGATTCAATTTCATAGCCTAAAATTTCTTTATAAATATCAAAATAACTGATTCTTGAAGAAAAAGATATCTGACCATTTTTAAATACTAATTCATATCTAGACATGCTTCCAGAAATTAATAACTCATCTCCTTCTAAAGATTGGTTTCTTAAATTTAGTTCGAATAATCTAAATAAATTTAATTGTTTTTGATTTAACCTAATTACTTCGTTTTTATTCTTTTTAATTGTAGCATAAAACTTTTCATTTCTCTTATACAACTTTACTATGTTTTCTTCTTCATATCTTTCTCTTACAACAGATGTAAAAATGTATAAAGTATCTTTTTCATTTAAAGAGTTAATATATAAGCATCCTATCTGAGCCTTCGCATAAAACCCTATAAAGAGATAAGCAATTAAAAATATAAATCTTAGCTGTTTCATCTTGTAGTAACTCAAAAGTAAACAATCGTATTTTAATTAATAGCTAGCAGGGTTGGAAACAGTTTTGTCGCGTTTTTCTAGACCACGCGATGCAAATCGCGTGGTAGCGGAGGGACGATGTATTAAAAGGCAGGCAATTAAATCTTATCTCAAAACCAGAGTATTAACTTCCCATAACTAATATTTATCACTATCTTTGGGAAGTAAATAAGTATAGTGTTATGATAGGAAGAAAATATGAAACGGAGAGATTAAAAGAAAGCTTAAAGTCTGAAAACTCTTAACTTATCGCCATTTACGGAAGACGAAGAATAGGCAAAACCTATCTAATACGAAATGTATACGAGAAACATATTAGGTTTGAAGTAACAGGACTATATGGCGGCAATCAAGATAAACAACTTGATATCTTTTTTGATGAACTGAAAAGAGTCTCCAACAAAATAAAAGGAGATGATAAACCCAAAGGCTGGAAGGATGCATTTGAACTTTTGAAGATATACATCAACAGTTTAAGAAGCCAAAGTAAAAAAGTAATCTTCATAGATGAAATGCCTTGGCTTGATACACATAAATCTGATTTTAGAATGTATTTCGGCCATTTCTGGAATACCTATTGTGAGAAACGAAACGACATTATAGTAGTGTTATGCGGCTCTGCTGCATCCTATATGGTGCAGAATGTAATATCGAATGAAGGAAGTTTGCATGCACGCCTTACGTATAAATTACAGATTAAGCCTTTTACATTATTCGAAACTCAAGAATTTTTAAAAAGCAAAAATATAAAATGGGGAAACTATCATGTACTCCACCTATATATTGCTATTGGTGGCGTTCCACATTATTTAAATAAAGTTAGGAAAGGAGAAAGTGTTGTGCAATCAATACAGAGACTCTGTTTTGACTCTTCAGGTGATTTGGTAAACGAATTTGATGAAATTTTTGAATCATTATTTAATCATTCCTCATCTCATAGATCAATCGTCCGAGCACTGGGAGGCTCAGGAAAAGGAATTTCAAGAACTGATCTTATAAAAAAATCAAAACATGCAGGTGGAGGAGCCTTCACAAGAGCACTTGAAGAGTTGATTGCCTCAGGGTTTGTAACGAAATACCCGGCATATGATAAAAAAGTTCGGAAAATGTTACATCGTTTGTCCGATGAATATTCGAAATTTTATTTAAAATATATCGAGCCAAACAAGAATCAAGGAGAGAATTTTTGGAAAACAATGTTTCAACAACAATCATATGTATTATGGGCTGGATTTAATTTTGAAACAATTTGTCTCAAACACATTACCCAAATTAAAAAAGCGCTTAAAATACAAGGGATTCACTCAACAAACTCAAGTTGGTCTACGGATGGTGCTCAAGTAGATTTAGTTATAAAAAGGGCAGATAATTGGATTAACTTGTGTGAGATGAAATTTTACAACACGCCATATAAAATAGGCAAGAATGAACTTAAAGACCTAAGAAACAAAGTATCAAAATTTAAAGAAGATACTAAAACAAAAGATGTTGTTGTAATTACAATGATAACAACTTATGGCGTGGTTGAGAATGAAAATTTTCAAGAGATAGTAGAAAATTCCTTTGAAATGGATATTCTATTTGAAGATATTAAATGAATCAATATAAAAAACAAAACCCTCTAAAAATGAGAGGGTTTTGTTTTAAAGTACCCAGAGCCGGAGTCGAACCGGCACGCCCGAGGGCATTGGTGTTTGAGACCAACGCGTCTACCAATTCCGCCATCTGGGCAAAATGTTCTCTGAGAACAAAACGGTCGCCAAAATTATCAATTCTTTTTAAGATAACCTTATTCTTTGTCGGAATATTCTTATGCTTAGAAATGGCTTCTGTAAATAAAAAAAGCCATCAAATTTGATGGCTTTCAAAAAGTGGTGCCAGCTGGAATCGAACCAGCGACACAAGGATTTTCAGTCCTTTGCTCTACCGACTGAGCTATGGCACCTTTTTTTATGGTCGGCAAATGTAAAAATAATTCTTCTAGCAGTGTAATTTAAGACAAACAATTTTACAAATCATTACAATACCACACTTTAGCTAAAAATTGAATCCTCAAAAACACGTTTAATATCTCTTCAAAAGCGTTGAACCTACAGTAGATTAGTTAATTTTGCTCCGAAGAAAAAAAGATGAGTCTAAACCTTGCCATAGATATTGGAAACTCCAGAACAAAGTTTGGTCTTTTCCAAGAACGCAAATTGTTGCAGTCTTTTCTTTTAAACAACGAGGAATTAGAAAAGAATCATCAAATATTTGAAGCATATCCTGCAGATTTTTACATTGTATCTTCTGTCAACAAAAGTGCTGAGGTGCAATTGAATCTAGAAAAGTTTGGAGAAAAACTAATCCACTTAAGGCCAGATTCTAAATTGCCCATTCTAATAAAGTATCAAAGTCCCGAAACTTTGGGAAAAGACCGAATATCTGCTGTAATTGGAGCTTCAGTTCAATTTTCAAATCAAAATTTATTGGTAATCGACTGTGGTACTTGTATTACTTATGATTTTTTAACAGCAAAAAATGAATACATGGGCGGCGCAATTTCTCCTGGAGTTCAAATGCGCTTGAATGCTTTGAATAATTATACCAATCAGCTCCCATTGCTGCACTGGGACACAATTACTAAGCCTGAAACGATTGGAAATACTACGATTACCTCTATGTTGTCGGGAGTAATAAATGGATTAATTGAAGAAATAAATGGCTTTATTTCCTCTTATCAGAAGCAATTTTTTGACTTGAAAATAGTTCTTACTGGCGGAGATGCAAATTTCTTTGAAAAGGAATTAAAAAATGGCATCTTTGCAGACCCAAATTTAGTGCTAAAGGGCTTAAATGAAATTCTTATACACCACCATCTATAAAGCTTTAGCATTTAGCGTTTTTTTATTGCTAATTAGTGCTGTTGCACCCGCTCAAAGGAATACAGATTCACCCTATTCTCAATTCGGTGCAGGACTAATTGAGCGTGGTGGTTTCAACGGAAATTATGGAATGGGTGGTGCAGGCATCGCTTGGAGACCATATCAATACCGACCTGTAGTTTATGATTCATTGTCTCGAAGCAATGCAAAATTAAATGATCGGGGAACCAATTACATTAATCCCTCAAATCCAGCATCTTTTTCCAACATTAGCTTAACCACTTTTGAAGCTGGATTGCACAATCGCAATACACAATACACAAGCAACGGTCAAGAAAGAGCTGGCTCAACCACGCAACTTAGTCACATGTCTTTGGGTTTTCCATTAGGTGAAAAGTGGGGGATGGCAATTGGAATTTTGCCTTTTTCAAGTGTGGGTTATGATTACACCTTTAATTCTTCAGTTAATTCAGTTAATACAAACAGCTCATTTGAAGGTTCAGGAGGAGTAAACAGAGTGTTTATTGGGACTGGAGTTTTATTGAATAAAAACTTCTCATTAGGAGTGACAAGTAATTTTCTATTTGGAAATATTAAAGAAAATAGAAGAATAGTTTTTGATAATACAAACACCGAGTTTTTTAATACGCTAGATAACAGTGAAATAATTGTTAGCGATCTGTCTTTTGATTTTGGATTGCAGTATTTTAAAGATGTAAATAATAAAAGTCGAATAATTTTAGGGTTAAAAGTTTCTCCATTTGAAGGAATTAACGCAACTGAAAATCGATATTTAAGAAATTACACAGGAGCTGTTGGATTAGAAGATTTTAGAGATACAGTTTTTCAATCGGAAGATGTGAGAACATCAATTCCAATTCGCCCAACATACGGACTTGGTTTTGCGTTTGAAAAGAAATTGAATTACATCGTATTTTTAGATTACACCTATCAGCTAATGGATCAAGCTACTCGAGTTTCTGGCATTCTACTTTCTACCAACCATAGTGTTAATTTAGGATTTGAAAAATATAGCAAGACAAGCTCTTTCGGTTCCTTTTTAAATAAATTGGGATATCGTACCGGATTACTGTATAATTCTTCTTTATTAAGCATTGATGGGAAAGACGTGGAAGAGATTGGCATAAGTTTTGGTCTGTCTGTGCCGTTGAGAAAAACCTTCTCAACACTTAATTTTGGATTGCAAATGGGAAGGAGAGGAATGGATGGAAATGGACTTGTTCAAGAAGACTTTTTTAACTTTATGTTTGGAGTTACGATTAATGATAAATGGTTTATACAACGTAAATACGATTAATTAAAAATAGAAAAATGAAAAAACTAGGATTAATTTCACTAATTGTTTTTTTGAGCTTAAATGTAAATGCTCAAGGAAAATATGGCGCTGACAGTGTCAAATGTGTTCAAAATTTATCGCTTTACCGCGATTACTTTAAACAAAAACTTTATGATGATGCCTATAAATATTGGAGCATCGTTTACCGAATTTGTCCTGCCTCATCTGAAAGAATGTATGTAGACGGTACAAGTTTGATTTCCAACAAAATTAATGCTGCAAAAACACCTGAATCAAAAGATGCTTACATTGATTCTTTACTAATGATTTACGATCAACGAATTGTGAATTTTGGAAATGAAGGTGCAGTTTTAGGAAGAAAAGGAACGGACATGCTTCGTTACCGCAACTCTGATGTGGAACCACTATTCAATACTTTGAGTAAGTCAATTGAGTTGACTGGAAAAGGTGCTGAAGCTGGAGCAATTGCTTCTTACATGAATGCAGCAGTATTAATGGAAAGAGCTGAAAAAAAATCCAAGGAAGAAGTTGTTGAAATTTTTAGTCAGTTAAGTGATATTTTAGCACACAACATCGCTAAATATGAAGGAAAATCAACTCAAAAATATTATATCTCTGCTCAAGAAAATGTTGAAAGCGTTGCGAGTCCTTATTTGAGTTGCGACATTTTAGAGGACATGGCAAATAAGAATTATGAAAAGAATAAAGCAGATAATGCTTGGTTAGAAAGAACAGCAAATATTTTAGACAAAAAAGGCTGTACAGATGCAACAATCTTTTTCACAATTGCCAAGTCGCTTCACAAAAATCAACCATCTTCTGTTTCTGCTGAAAAAATGGGAATCATGTCACTAAAGCAAAAAAATTATAAAGAAGCAGAAAGTTATTTTCAGCAAGCTTTAGACATGGCTGATGATGATACAAAAAAATACGATTACTACCTTGAATTGGCAACTGCCCAAACAAGTTTAGGTTCATTTTCCAGTGCTAGATCAAATGCTTTAAAAGCAGCAGCATTGAAAAAAGGGGAAGGCTTACCGTATTTATTGATTGGTGATATGATTGCTAGTAGCGCATCTGCTTGTCCAAACAGCGATGCATGTTTACAAAAAGCTATTTATTGGTTGGCAGTGGATTATTATCAAAAAGCAAAATCAGTAGATGCTTCCATTGCTGAAAAAGCCAATTCTAAAATTGCAACCTATCAAAAATATTTTCCAGACAAAGGAGAGTGTTTCTTCAAAAACATTACTGAAGGCGATACGGTTAAAATTGATTGTTGGATTCAAGAATCAACCAAAGCTAGGTTTTAATTGAAACCTCCCACAAAAATTAAGGTAAAGCAACATCATTTATGGCTATTTATTTGGCCTTTGATGTTGCTTTTTGCTTGTGAAAATTCTACCGAAGAAATTGCCAAATACGATTTATCCGAGATATTTCCTGATCAAGCAATTAAAGACGTTGAATTACTTTACACATCAAACGGGGAATTGGTTTTGCAATTAAATGCTCCTGTGCTAAACCAATATGGTGGAGAAGAGCCTTACAATGAAATGCCAGAAGGAGTTCACTTGCAACTATTTGATTCGGCAATGAATGTAACAACTAACCTAACTTCCAACTATGCAATCGACCTCACACATGCTGACATGATGGAAGCAAGAGATGATGTAGTTGTTGTAAATCAAAAGGGAGAAAAATTAAATACCGAACATTTGGTTTGGGATAAAAAAACAGCTAAATTCACATCAGATGTTTTTGTAACAATTACTACCGAAAATCAGGTGTTGATGGGAGATGGTTTAATAGCCAATCAAGATTTTACAAATTATCAGATATTAAAACCAAGAGGAACAATAGAAATAGAAGATGATCAAGGTAATTAAGTTTATGGAAAAAATGTGGTTGGTGTTGAGTATTCTCACCTTCCTTATCGCAATTTATAAGTCGATTCAATCGAATGTATTTGATGCACTCTATTTTTATGCTTTCTCAGGAATTGCAATCGTTTTGTTTTTTATGAGAAGAAAACAACGCATGTTTCATGAACGAAATGAAGAAAATAAGAATTAATGCTTAGTTTATTCTTAGGTTGAATAAAATATGGACCAGACTAATTTTATAGTTATTCTAAGCACTTTGGTGTTTTCAGCCTTTTTTTCGGGGATGGAAATCGCTTTTGTTACAGCCAATAAGCTCAAAATTGAACTAGATGGCAAACAAGGCAATATTCTTTCGAAGATTCTTGCCGGATTTGTAAAAAAGCCATCTCAATTTTTGGGTGTGATGTTGGTTGGAAACAATATTTCCTTAGTAGTCTATGGGATATTCATGGCAAAAGTATTGGAACCAAAAATTTATTTGTTTATTCAAAGTGATGGCTTGGTGCTATTGATACAGACGATTATTTCAACTGTTATTATTTTAATTACCGCCGAGTTTATTCCCAAAACACTTTTTAGAATTAATCCGAATAACATTCTTCGAATTTTTTCATTTCCTTTAATTCTCGCCTACGGAGTACTTTTATTTCCAATGCTTGTTATCATCGGTATTTCTGAAATTCTTATCAAACTTTTTGCTCCAAACCTCAATGATCATAATCAACTGAGTTTTGGTAGAATTGATTTAGAACACTATATCAGGGAAGGAACAGAGAACTATGAAAGTGAAGAGGAAGTAGACCACGAAATACAAATTTTTCAAAATGCACTCGACTTTTCTAAAGTAAAAGCAAGGGAATGCATGATTCCACGAACAGAAATTATTGCCATGGATGTGGAAGAAGACATTGAAGTTCTTCGACAGAAATTTGTAGAAACAGGGCTTTCAAAAATTTTAATTTATCGAGACAACATCGATAACATTATTGGTTATACCCATTCTTTTGAATTATTCAAAAAGCCCAAAAGCATTAAAGCTATCTTGCTTCCGGTGCCAATTATTGCTGTATCCATGCCAGCCAATGAGATTTTAGAAGTATTTATAGAGCAAAGAAAAAGTATTGCTTTGGTGGTTGACGAGTTCGGTGGAACTTCAGGAATTCTTACCATCGAAGATGTGATCGAAGAGATTTTTGGTGAAATTGAAGACGAACACGATAAGGAAGCATTAACAGAAACCCAAATAAGTGAGACAGAATATTTATTTGCAGCTCGTTTAGAGGTAGATTATCTAAACGATGCCTACAATTTTAACCTACCCATTTCCGATGCTTATGAAACCTTAGGGGGATTGGTTTTAAATAAATGTGAAAGTATACCCGATATCGATGAGGAAATAAAACTTGATGGATTTACTTTCACAATCAAGGGAGTATCGGATAATAAAATTGAGGTAATTCAATTAAATATTATTGATGACGATTATGTATAAACTCGTTTTATCAAAAAAATTAAATGCTTTGGCTATAAGATTCTCAGTAAGCAGCAGCCTCAAAATAATCACAAATTTTATGCTTTTTTAATTCAGTTTACTATCGTATATTCGCAGACCTAAAAAATTAACTCTATTTTATGGCTATTATCGGCAAAATCAGGGAGAAATCTACCCTAGTTTTAATCATTATCGGAGGAGCTATTGTAGCTTTCGTACTAAGTGATTTATTTAGCTCAAGTGTTGGAGGTCCACAAAGACCAATTAATTTGGCTGAAGTAAACAATCAAGCGATTAATCCTCAAGAATTTGAGGCTAGACTTCAAAAAGCTTTTGATAATTATGAGCAGCAAGCACAACAAGAATTAGATGAGCGAACTCGTTCAACCATTCGTGAGCAAGTTTGGACTGAAATGATTTCTGATATTCTTCTAGGTGATGAAATGAATGAGCTTGGAGTTAAAGTAACATCAAAAGAATTATTTGATATGGTGCAAGGAAATCAGCCTCACCCTCAAATTAGACAAGCATTTTCTGACCCTGAAACAGGACAGTTTAATCCTTCAAGTGTGGTTAACTTTTTACAGAGCCTCGAAAGCAGAGAACCTGAGGTGAAGCAACAATGGATTGAATTTGAAAGAGCTTTGAAAAGAAACCAGCACTTTGATAAGTACTATGCTTTAATCAAGAAAGGTTTATACCTTCCTGCTGAATTAGCCAAGAAAGCTGAGCAAGACAATAAAACGACCATAAGCTTTCAGTATGCTTTTATGCCTTACAACTTCATTCCAGATTCAACTATTGAGGTTTCAGCAAGTGATATGAAAACGTATTACAATAACAATAAAAGCGATTTTGAGCAAAAAGAAAGTATTCGTTTATCCTACGCTTTTTTTCCTGTAGTTCCTTCTGAGAATGACATGGAAAAAGCAAAAGAATGGGCAAATTCAATCTATGAAAAATTTCAAAATTCAAGTAACGATTCACTTTTTGTAAATGCTAATTCTGATCAACGATTTAATCCAGTATACCTTACTGAAGATAGATTACCTACAGGAGTGGATACAAGTATTTTAAATAAAGAAGTGGGCTTTGTTTCACAACCAAAATTGTTTAACAATACCTATTACGTCGCTCGATTAAAAAACAAAAAAACAGCTCCTGATTCTACTAAAGCTGCACATATTTTAATTAGTACGCAACAAAGACCTGAGCCAGAAGCAGAAGCTTTAGCTGATAGTCTTTTAGAAGTTTTACAAGGTGGCGGTGATTTTTTCGAATTATTGCAAGCTTATTCGGATGATCAAGCTACGGTTCAAGACAGTGGAATTATTGGTTGGATGGTTGAAATTCCTGGAAATCCTTTTAATGAAGCTTGCTACAAAGCTAAACCAGGAGAATTTACTAAAGCAAAAACTCAATTTGGTTATCATGTGATTCAAGTGAAAGAACAAACTCCTGAAGTTGAAAAATACCAAATTGCTGTTGTTCAAAGAGAAATTCTTCCAAGTAAAGAAACATTTGCAAACGTGTTTAATGAGGCAAATGGATTCTCAATTGATGCGAATGATCCAGAATCGTTCAATGCTTTAGTAAATGAAAAGAATATTCAAAAACGTTCTGCAAATTTAACTGAAAATCAAACCACCATTCAAGGCCTACCTTCTTCTAGAGAACTTGTAAGATGGGCAAGAGAATCAAAAGAGAATGATGTTTCACCTGCATATGATGTAGATGAAGGTTTTGCAGTTGTTGTTCTTGAGTCGGTTAACAAAAAAGGAATTGCTCCTCTTGAGAAAGTTGAAAGCAGAGTTGAATTTTTAGTAAGACAAGAAAAGAAGGCAGAACAACTTTCTGAAAAAATGAGAGCTTACAAAACTTTAGGAGAGTTAGCTTCTGGTTTATCAATTACTGTTGAAAAAGCTGAGAATGTAACTTTTGCAAGTCCTTCAATTCCTAATCTTGGTTTAGAGCCTAAAGTTGTTGGAAAAGCGATTAGCCTAGAGCAAGGTCAAATGAGTGTGCCAATTGCAGGAGCAAGCGGTGTTTATGTGATTAATATAACTGACAAGCAAGCAGTTCAAAATCCAAACATTGCTCAAGCAAGAGATGTATTTCAAAATGAGCAGTCTTCAAGAATTGATAATGGAACAGTTTATAATGCTTTAAAAGAGAAAGCAGATTTAACTGATAATCGAACAAAATTCTATTAATTTTACACCATCAATTTAAAAAATTAAACATGACTTGGAATGAATTTGTATACGGCCTTGGCGATTTTCTAGAAGCTACATTCGCTATTTTACCAGCATTGGGAAATTTGCCAAACATCCTTTTTACTTTAGTGATTTTCGGTGGTTTGGTATACTGGATTAAAGAATTAGGAAAATATAAAGAAGAAGCAAAGAGAACTGGTGGAATTGAGTAATACCAAAGGAGTTTTTTAATGCCGTTAATTAGATTTCTTTAGGAATAAACGCTACTTGGCTTCTTCAATCATCAAGTCAAATCCAATGTCTTTTCGGAAATTTTTTCCTTCGAATTGAATTCTTTCAACGTTTCTATAAACTTTTACTAACGCCGATTTGTAATTTTCATCTAGCGCAGTAATAGCCATTACTCTTCCGCCATTGCTGAGAACTTTCCCTTCAACTTTATTTGTTCCTGCATGAAAAACCTGACAATCACCTAAGTTTTCAAACCCGTTGATTTCTTTCCCTTTTTCATAGCTTTCAGGATAGCCTTGCGAAACCAACATCACTGTTGTTGCGGCTTGCTTTGAAATTTTAATGCTTTCTTTGTCAAGTGTTCCATCCGAACAGGCTAAAAGGTGGCTCAAAAAGTCGGATTCTATTCTCGGTAAAATAACTTCTGTTTCAGGGTCACCCAAGCGCACATTGTACTCTATCACATACGGTTGATTATCTTGAATCATTAATCCAATAAAAAGGAATCCTTTGTAATCAAGTGCTTCTTTTTCAATTCCTTTAACGCTTGGAATAATTACTTCCTTTTCTATTTTATCCATTAACTGTTTGGAAGCAAAAGGAACAGGAGAAACAGCTCCCATACCGCCTGTATTTAAACCGGTGTCTCCTTCACCTATGCGTTTGTAATCTTTAGCTTCGGGAAGGATTTTATAGTTCTTTCCATCCGTAAGAACGAAAACGGACATTTCTATTCCGCTTAAGAACTCTTCAATTACAACAGTTTTACTTGCTTCACCAAATCGCTTATCTTTCAACATGGATTTTAATTCCGCTTTCGCAGTTTCTAAATCATTGATGATTAACACACCTTTTCCAGCAGCTAAACCGTCGGCTTTTAGCACGTATGGAGATTTTAAGCTTTCTAAAAATTGGTATCCTTCTTCAAGGTTTGACTGAGTGAATGCGAGGTATTTTGCAGTAGGTATTCCATGACGAAACATGAATTCTTTTGCATACTCTTTACTTCCTTCTAACTGTGCAGCAGTTTTTGAAGGGCCAATAATTTTTAAAGTTTCGAACTGTTTTTTTGATTTAAAGTAATCTACAATTCCTTTTACTAAAGGCGCTTCAGGTCCTACAACGCATAATTCAATTGAATTTTTCGTAATAAATTCAGCTACTTCATCGAAATTTTCAGGATCTAACGCAATGTTTTTTCCTATTTCAGAAGTTCCACCATTTCCAGGAGCTATAAAAATCTTGTTTGCTTGTTTGCTTTTATTGATAATCCAAGCGAGGGCGTGCTCTCTACCTCCTGAGCCTAATATTAAAATGTTCATTCAATTTTTTTGCAAAGAAACGGAAATAAGAGGCAAATTAAAACTGAAAATTTCTAGAGATCATCATATTTATTAGAGATCCATTTTACATACTTTTTATCGTATCTAAAACCTTCGTTTTCATCTATTATATAAAGTTTGGCAACTGGAGGAAGCATGGTTTCGTCTATAACATCTTGCTCAACCCTAAATAATTCTAAATCCATTTGAAAAAAGTAACGGCCTGTGATTGTTGAATCAGATGCACTAATAACAGCTACAGATTTCTCTACATAACCATCTTTGCTAAAAGCCACATTGTAAACATGGCCTAAATCTAAATCGATTTTGAAACTACCATTTCTCATTGTTTGTCCTTTATAGAAAACTTCATTGTCTTTATAAACTTCAAAATCAACATAACTCAGTGTTTGACTTTCATTTTCTACTTTTCCGTGAAGCGTTAAAGTTCCCTGTTGGCCAACTATTAACAGACTACTTAAAGTGCCTATTAAAAAAAGTAAGAATTTCATTTTTGCGATTTTTATTTGGTTATATCTCATTTATACTCAAATAAAAAGGAAAGGTTTCTAAAGATTTAATAAAATTTCTTCAGGACTTTTTCCCCCAAAAATAATTTTAGTTGGCTGTTCAATCATTTCTTTCACTTTCACCAAGAAACTTACTGACTCTTTTCCATCAATAATTCGGTGGTCATAGGATAATGCCACGTACATCATTGGTCTGATTTTAACCTCACCATTTACAGCAATAGGGCGTTCTACGATGTTGTGCATACCTAAGATTGCCGATTGTGGTGGGTTAATAATAGGAGTACTCATCATTGAGCCAAATACACCACCGTTGGTGATAGTAAATGTACCTCCTGTCATTTCATCCATTGAGAGTTTGCCGTCTCTAGCCTTAACCGCTAATCGTTTAATGTCGGCTTCAATTTCTGCTAAACTCATTTGTTCTGCATTTCGAACTACAGGAACCATTAAGCCTTTAGGACTACTCACGGCAATTCCAATATCAGCATAATCGTGATAAATGATATCCGTTCCGTCAATCATTGCATTGATAGCAGGAAAATGATTTAAAGCTTCAGTAACCGCTTTTGTGAAGAAAGACATGAATCCTAAATTCACATCGTGTTTTTCTCTGAATTGATCCTTTAATCGAGTTCTAAGCGCCATCACTTCACTCATATCGATCTCATTGAATGTTGTGAGCATGGCAGTTTCATTTTTCACTGCTACTAAACGCTCAGCTACTTTTCTACGCAGCGAAGACATCTTTTCTCTTTTCTGCTCTCTTGTTCCTCCCCAACCTTGAATAGATGAAGAAGAAATACCTCCTGAAAGCGCATTGATTACGTCTTGCTTAGTGATTTTACCACCTGTGCCTGTTCCACTTACTTTGTTTGGAGAAAGTTGATTTTCCTCCATCATTTTTCGAGCAACTGGTGAAGCATTGCTTTTTGAAGTGTCAACACTGCTTTTGGAAGATTCAGAATCGTTTTCTTTTTTAGTTTCTTTCTCTTGTTTTTCTTCAGCTTTTGAGTCTTTCTCGTCCTTTTTAGCCTCTGGTTTTTCTTTTTCTTCTTTCTTCTCTGGAGCGGCAGCAGAAGTATCAATTTCAGCAACTACATCGCCAACTGAGACTGTATCGCCTTCTTCTGCTTTTAAACTAATGGTTCCACTTGCTGTGGCAGTTAATTCAAGTGTTGCTTTGTCAGAATCAATTTCTGCAATTACTTGATCAATTTCCACATATTCTCCTTCTGAGACCATCCATGAAGCGATGTCTACTTCTGAAATTGATTCTCCTGGACTTGGGACTTTAACTTCTTCCATTTTTTGTGTGTATGATTCGGTTATATTTTATTTAGATTCAACCATTGAGTAGCTGAGCATTTTATCGATAATTGCTTGTTGCCTTCTGGCAAATACTTTAGAAGATCCAGAAGCAGGACTTCCACTTGAGTGTCTACTGATAACTTCCCACTGATCTTTTTGATCTGTAGTAGTTTTTATGTAGCGCCAAGCACCCATGTTTTCAGGCTCTTCTTGTACCCATAAAAGATTTTCCATGCCTTTGTATTGCTCTAACAAGTTGTTGAATTGTTTTTGAGGAAAAGGATAGAGTTGCTCTACTCGAATAAGTGCAAAATCTTTGATATTGTTTTCATTTATTGCATTTCTGAGCTCGTAAAAAAGTTTACCTGAACAGCAAATAACTGTTTTAGCAGCTTTTTTATCTTTCATAGGATCGTCAAAAAGTTCTTGAAACTTTCCTTCTGCTAATTCATCAATCTTTGAAATAACTTCAGGGTGTCTTAAAAGACTCTTTGGTGTCATGATTACCAAAGGTGTTCTAAATTCTCTTTTTAACTGACGTCTTAGAACATGGTAAAAATTAGCAGGAGTAGTGCAGTTAACTACCTGCATGTTTAAATCTGCCGACAAACTCAAATAACGCTCCAATCTCGCACTTGAATGCTCAGCTCCTTGACCTTCATATCCGTGAGGAAGGTACAAAACTAAACCGCTTTTGCTTCTCCATTTATCTTCGGCGCTGCTTAAAAATTGGTCGATAATAATTTGAGCCCCATTGTTGAAGTCACCAAACTGTGCTTCCCAAATGGTTAATGTGTTGGGTGTAGCCATGGAATACCCATATTCAAATCCCAAAACGGCATATTCTGATAAAAGTGAGTTGTAAATTTCAAATTTTGCTTGCTTGTCGCTGATGTGATTCAATGGAATGTACTCCTCTTCAGAATCTTCAACTTTTATAACGGCATGTCTGTGCGAAAAGGTTCCTCTTTCAACATCTTGTCCGCTCATTCTTACAGGAAATCCTTCTACAAGCAAAGATCCATAGGCTAGCGTTTCTGCCATTCCCCAATCCAAATTACCTTCGGCTTCAAGCATCTTTCGACGATCGTCCATTAGTTTTCTAGATTTTTTGAAGAAGGGTTTCTTTTCGTCAAGCACAACCACTTTTTCAGCGATTTCTAGTAATTTCTTTTTATCAAACCCTGTTGATGGAGAACTTTCAAAATCTTCCAATTTAGAAGCTCTAACTTCCTTCCATTCGTTCTCTAAAAAGTTAGTAATGGTTGCTTTTTCGATTCCTTTAGAATCATTTAAGCGATCTTGTAACAAGTCATTAAACTGTTCTTGCATTTTCTTAGCTTCACTGATTGAAATGATATTTTTTTCAATCAATTTAGCCAAATAAAGTTCTCTAGGATTCTTGTGTTTGGAAATTGCCTTGTATAAAATCGGTTGTGTGAATTTTGGTTCGTCACCTTCATTGTGCCCGTATTTTCTATAGCATAAAATATCAACTAATACGTCTCTTTTATATTTTTGTCGGTATTCCAAAGCTAATTTAATGGTGTGAACAACAGCTTCTACATCGTCTCCATTTACATGAAATACAGGACATAAGGTTACTTTTCCTACATCTGTGCAATAGGTGCTCGAACGCGCATCTAGGTAATTCGTTGTGAAACCAATTTGGTTATTAATCACAATATGTATGGTCCCTCCGGTGTGATACGCATCGAGGTTTGCCATTTGAATTACCTCATATACAACTCCTTGACCTGCAATGGAAGCATCTCCATGGATCAATATTGGGACAATTTTATCGGTAGAATGAAGGTATTCATCAATTTTGGCTCTTGCAATTCCTTCCACCACTGGGTCAACTGCCTCTAGGTGTGAAGGGTTTGGACTTAAAGTAAGTTTTACTTTTTTGCCGTTCATGGTTTTCACATCCGAGCAAAACCCAAGGTGGTATTTTACGTCTCCATCAAAAAGGTTGTCTTCGTATTCTTTTCCTTCAAATTCGCTAAAAATAGCATCGTAGGTTTTATTGAAAATATTGGCTAAAACGTTGAGTCTTCCTCTGTGCGCCATGCCCATCACAAACTCTTCTATGCCCATGTCGGCTCCCATTTCTACGATGGCATCTAAGGCAGGAATTAAAGATTCTCCACCTTCTAATGAGAAGCGTTTTTGTCCCACAAATTTCTTGTGTAAAAATTGCTCAAACATTACTGCTTGATCCAATTTACTTAAAATATATCTTTTGTCTTTATCAGAAAATTCAGGTCTATTGCGTTTGCTTTCTAATTTTTCTTGAAGCCATTTTACCTTGTCTGGCTTGCGAATGTAGCGGTATTCAATTCCAATAGAATAGCAATAGGTTTCTTCTAAGTGCTCGATGATTTCTTTTAAAGTAGCATTGTTAAGTCCAATTTCAATTGAAGCTTTAAAATTTGTTGACAAATCAGCTTCACTCAAGCCAAAATTATCGAGCGTTAATTTTGGTTCGTAATTTCTTCTTTCCCTTACAGGATTCGTTTTGGTAAATAAATGGCCCCTGGTTCTGTAGCCATTAATCAAGTTCAAAACTTTAAATTCTTTATCGATATTAATTCCCGGTTCAAAAACAGCTTGCTTCCCACCATTTAAGGAAACAGCAGAAGTTTCTGTATCGTAATTTTTTCTGGCGAACTCAAATCCTTCAAAGAATTTGACCCAACCTTCATCAACATTTTCGGGATTATTAAGGTATTCTTGATAGAGTTGCTCAACGGCAGAGACGTCAGCATTACTCAAATATGAAAATTTATCCATAAACAGTTTAATGAGCGATATCGAAGGTCAAAATTACTTATTTTAAACCCAACTTATGCAATAGAAAGCGACTTAATCGCTGACCTATTTGTATTAATACCGCTAGCACATTCAATATAATTTTCTCTGAAAATTATATTCATATAGTTGCGGCATTTACAATTGGGATAACTCCGATTTAGGAAATCGCCATTTCGATTCTTCGATTTTTTTCCAAAAAGGTAGAATTTCATGAAATTTTATAACGCCGTGAGTTTTTCGTTTTTTTGTATAAAAAAAGAAAATGAATGTGTTTTTTATTCCACTTTTTCTTGATAAAAAGTGGAGCAAAAATCAAGGCTGTTAAGAAAGTTGAACTCTCCTATTCCCAAAGCCTAAGTGCGGCCGAGTGATCTTTCAGGAAACCTGAAAGCTTCTCGGTCTTACTAAGGCTTTGCTTCGATTAGAATTCAACTTTCTTAAAGGCCATTTTTTCATTTTCATAATATACTTTTGTTTTAACTTTTTCATCTTGCATTGATTATTTCATACGATCTGCATAGTGCTTCTTCGTTAAAACTTTGAGTAATTCCCGCTCCAAAATAAGTTCGCCGATGCCTGATTTGGATTGATTTTCTCCGAGTAAGTTTCTAACTTTTTGCTCTCCTATGTCGATTGAGTAGAGAATTGAGAAGAATTTTCCAGCATCTTGTCGCAAGAGTTGTTCGCAAATGAGGTTGACTTCATTCAAAACTGTTTCATAGGAACTCAGTCGCGTTTTATCTATTTCAAAGTAAATCCCGTGCAATTGAAAATCCTTTTGCATTTGCAAAACGGTTGCTTCCAAATAATCCAGATTCGTTTTGGCAAGCTCAATGTCTTTTTGTTTGATTAAACTCATTTTTTGGCTCCCTCAATTATTTCAGCAACAATATCTGGATCTAGTAAAGTACTTGTATCGCCAAGTTTATCAACTTCTCCTTCAGCTATTTTTCTCAAAATTCTTCGCATAATTTTTCCAGATCTGGTTTTGGGTAATCCACTTACGAATTGAATTTTTTCAGGTCTGGCAATTTTACCGATATGCTTAACTGTGGAAGCAGTAATTTCTTCTTTTTTCTCCTCTTCGTTGCTTACTGCTTGTTCGCAAACTACAAACGCATAAATCCCCTGTCCTTTCACTTCATGTGGATAGCCCACCACTGCCGATTCAACAACACTGGGGTTGGAATTAATGGCATCTTCAATTTCTGCCGTTCCGAAACGATGTCCACTTACATTAATCACATCATCTACTCTTCCGATGATGCGGTACATTCCATCCTGATCTCGCTTAGCACCATCACCTGTGAAATAGTGGTTTTTATAAGCTGAAAAATAGGTGATTCTACAGCGCTCATGGTCGCCGTATGTTGTTCTCAAAATGGAAGGCCAGGGATATTTAATGCATAAATAGCCTTCTTTGTGCGCTTCTGTAATTTCTTTTCCTTCTTGATCTAGTAAAACGGGTTGAATTCCCGGCAAGGGATAACCAGCATACGATGCTTTCATTGGGCTGAGGTTTCCTAAACCAGAGAGCATAATGCCACCAGTTTCTGTTTGCCACCATGTATCTACAATGGGGCATTTTTCATTGCCAATGTGTTTGTAATACCACTGCCAAGCTTCTTCATTAATGGGTTCGCCAACCGTTCCAAGCACTTTTAGGCTTTCTAAATTATGAGCTGAAACGAATTTTTCGCCATGCGCCATGAGTGAGCGAATGGCTGTTGGTGCCGTATAAAATTGATTGACTTTGTGTTTTTCGCAGATTTGCCAAAACCTTCCAGCATCGGGGTAGGTGGGAATCCCTTCAAACATAACCGAAGTGGCGCCTGAAAGTAAAGGTCCGTAAACGATGTAACTGTGGCCGGTAATCCAACCAATGTCGGCTGTGCACCAATACACGTCGTTTTCTTCAACTTGAAATACATTTTGAAAGGAGTAAGCGGTGTACACCATGTAGCCTCCGTGGGTGTGAACCACTCCTTTTGGCTTTCCGGTAGATCCGGAAGTGTATAAAATAAACAACATGTCTTCTGCATTCATGCTTTCTGCCGGAAAGGTTTTTTCCATGCCCTCAATGGCTGAATTCCACCAGATATCTCTGCCGGCTTTCATGGTTGTTTGGCTGTTTAAATTATTGAAAACAATCACATTTTCAACAGATTGGCAGCTTTCTAACGCTTCATCAACTACTGGTTTTAAAGGCATTTGTTTGGCACCCCGCTTAAGTCCGTCGGCGGTGATGATCATTTTTGCTTGGGCATCATTTATCCTGTCTGCCATGGCAGCGGCGCTAAAGCCGGCAAAAACCACGGAATGAATGGCGCCTACCCGAGCGCATGCCAAACAAGCAATTGCCAATTCTGGCACCATTGGCATGTATAAAACAATGCGATCGCCTTTTTGAATGTTTTGGGCTTTCAATGCATTGGAAAACAGGCAAACTTCCTCGTATAATTCTCTGTAAGTATACGTTTTCACAGTATCATTTGGGTTATTTGGTTCCCAAATTAAAGCCAATTTATCGCCCTTGTCATTTAGGTGCCGATCCAAGACATTTTCAGTAATGTTGAGCATACCGTCTTTGAACCATTGGATGTCTGGCTCTACGAAATTCCAATCACAAACTTTGGTGTAGGGCTTTTTCCATACAAAAGTCTGTGCAATTTCATCCCAAAATTTCTCTGGATTTTCAACGCTCTCTTTGTATTTTTTGCGGTAGGCTTCAAATGATTTTATTCTTAAATCCATAGGCTTCGATTAAAAAACCAAGTTAAGAGAAATGAATAAGAAATGAAATTGGATTTTAGAAAAATTGGTTTTTGGTGAGATTGTGATTTTATTAAAGAGATTGTATTTAATAAGCCTCCACCGCAATCAAATTCACCGCTCTTTCTTTAAAATCGCTAAAATCTGAGCCATTCAGCCAAGTCAGTTCTTCTTCTCGGTTTAAGATCAAAGGCATTCTTTTTTTAGTATTGTGAATTTTTGCCATCAGATCATTGGCTGCTGTGGTTATTATGCTGTAGGATTTTATAATTTCTCCTGTTGTTTTGTTGGTCCACTCTGCCCAAATGCCCCCAAAAGCAAAGAGTTCATCGTCGGCTTTGCTAATTTCATATTTCTGTTTGTTTTTTCCTTTTGGGTCGAGCCACTGCCATTCCCAAAAGCTGTTGGCAATAATTAAACAGCGCTTATTCACAGAATTTCTAAAGGAAGGTTTTTCAGTTAAGGTTTCAATTTTGGCATTCAAGGCATATTTCTGAATGCTTTTGTCCTTTGCCCAAAAAGGAATTAAGCCCCAATTAATTGGCTGTATGAGTTGAGGTTTTTCATCTAAGATAACCGGTGTTTGAGGAAAAGAAAATCCATTGAAATGAGCCGGAGTTAATAATTCTCCTTGCTTATATTCCGCTTGAAAGCGTTCACTTACCTTTTCAGCAGTTTGGTGGAAGTTAAAATGAAAACACATGGAAGAAAAGTAAGGAAAATGTTGATAGTTATAAGATTTAAATACATCAAATTTCTGCTAACTTTAGCTTTTATTAAAGGGGTGTCTTTTTCACCATAACGTTACAAAAATGAATAAGAAGTGGATTTGGATCAATGCAATTTTGCTTGCGGCAATAATTTATTTGAAGTATTTAAATGCTTTCACCGGCAGCTACATTGCATCACATAATCTTCTTGGCGCAACTTCTACTTTTTTTGTATTTTACATGACCATTGTATTGCTATCGAATATTGTAAAGTTAATCTATTCCAAAAAGTATAAAATCCCCAAAAACCAAACGAACAATGTTTATTTTGGAGTGGATAATATTGCGCGCTTTACAGCCACCGTTGGGTTTTTTCTGTATTTATTAAGTGTGTTTGGGATAAATCCTAAAGACTTTATTACCTCACTTACCATTGTTGCGGCGGCGATTGCTATTTTAACGAAAGAGTTTATTGTGGATTATATGAGTGGCTTATACCTCAGTTTCTCAAATACTTTTGAAATTAGCGACTATGTGAAAATTGGGGATCAAAAAGGAAAGATTGTAGAAATAAACATGCTGAAAGTTAAGTTGTTAAATGATGATGATGATTTGGTGATCATTCCCAACTCAAAGGTACATTACAATGAAATTATCAACTACACAAAGAGAGATGTGAGGTTGATGAACATTGATTTTCAAATTGCGCTGAAGTACATCAACAATATTGAGCAGTTGGAAAGAGAAATCATTGCTTCTCTAAGAAGTTTTGAGCAGTACATTGAACCCAAATCGTATAACTTGAAAGTGGTAGAAATGAAAATGGATCATTTAGACTGCAAATTTCAGTATACCTTGATTTTAGCGGATATGGACATGCAGCGTAAAATTAGAAAGAAGACGATTAGAGAAGTGTTTAACTTTATCTCAAGCATGAAAGAACATACTGAAAAGCAAGAACCAAAGAATAATTGAAGATCATGAACATGAACATCCTCTAAAGTTCCAAACTTTGAAGGATGTTCAACTCAAATTTTAACTAAGTTTATGGTGGTTGATAATCAAAACTAAACACAAAATAGTTTAAATGGAAAACAAGTATTCAATTCTTGAACCCGATTCTTTTTATCATGTCTACAATCGAGCCAATGGAGATGAAATAATGTTCCGAACAGATGAGAATTATCATTTTTTTCTACGGCAATACATGAAGTATATTCAACCATTTGTTGATACATATTGCTATTGTCTTATGCCAAATCATTTTCATTTATTCAAATAAAAAATGAGCAATCGCTAAAAGACCTGCCAGGTTTTCAAAACCTGGCAGATCTTAATAATAAAAAGCTATCAAACTTCATTTCAAAGCAGTTCAGCAATTTATTTAATTCCTACACCAAAGCATTCAACAAAATGTACAAAAGAAAAGGCAGCCTTTTTATGAAGCCTTTTAAACGAAAAAAGATTGAAGATGAAGCTTACTTAAAAAAACTGATTCATTATATTCATCACAATCCTGTTGAAGCAGCTTTGGTTAAATTGCCAGTTGATTGGAAGTATTCATCTTATCAAACCATTATTTCATCTTATCAAACCTCAATAAAACGAAATGAAGTAGTAGCAATTTTTGAAGACATACAAAATTTTATATATTGCCATAAAATGACATCAACTATTAACTTATAGTTGAAACATCTTCCAAAGTATAGAACAATGAAGGATGTTCAATACTTGAAATGTGGCGGGAAAAAGCGTTCTTTTGCACTTTAATATTTTTTGGCAAAAAGCATGAAAAGAACGGAAATCAAATCGCTGCTAAGTGGCGAAAACAAAGACATTGAGGTTTTAGTGAAAGGATGGGTGCGCACCAAAAGAGGCAGTAAAAATGTTTCCTTTGTGGCATTAAATGATGGAAGTACAATTCACAACCTACAGTTGGTTATTGATAACGAACAATTCAATTCAGATTTAATTGAAAAAATTACTACTGGAGCATGCATTGCTGCAAGCGGAAAGTTAGTTGCCTCTCAAGGCAGCGGACAGGCAGTTGAATTAGAATGCCAAAATATTGAAGTATTGGGAACCGCTCATCCTGATGAGTATCCCTTGCAACCAAAAAAACACTCCCTCGAGTTTTTAAGAGAAATTGCACACCTTCGCTTCAGAACGAATACCTTTAGTGCAGTAAGTAGAATTCGCCATGCCATGATTTTTGGAATTCACCATTATTTTAACAGCAAAGGATTTTACAACATTCACACGCCTATCATTACAGGATCAGATGCGGAAGGTGCCGGCGAAACTTTCAAAGTCACCAACTTTGATTTAAAACAAATTCCATTAAATGCAGCCGGAGAAGTTGATTTTAAACAAGACTTTTTTGGAAAAGAAACCAATTTAACTGTTTCAGGTCAGTTGGAAGGCGAGCTTGCTGCCATGGCTTTGGGAAAAATTTATACTTTCGGTCCAACTTTTAGAGCGGAAAATTCAAATACTACCAGGCATCTCGCAGAATTTTGGATGATTGAGCCAGAAGTGGCTTTTGCTGATTTAGATGAAAACATGGATTTGGGGGAAGACTTACTTCGCTTTTTAATCAAATATGCCTTAGAGCAATGCCCAGATGATTTGGCTTTTTTAGATCAACGACTTGCCGATGAAGAAAAATTAAAAAAACAAGAAGATCGTTCGCCAATGGGCTTAATTGAGCGACTGAACTTTGTGGCTGAAAACGATTTTGTTCGAATTACATATACCGAAGCAATCGACATTCTCAAAAACTCCAAGCCGAATAAAAAGAAAAAGTTCAATTACCTGATTGAATCTTGGGGAGCAGATTTGCAATCGGAGCACGAGCGCTTTTTAGTTGAAAAACATTTTCAAAAGCCAGTGATTATTTATGATTATCCCAAAGATATCAAAGCATTTTACATGCGCCAAAATGAAGATGGAAAAACGGTGAAGGCCATGGACATTTTATTTCCGGGAATTGGCGAAATTGTGGGAGGTTCGCAAAGAGAAGAACGTCTTGAACAGTTGCAAACCAGAATGCGAGAGATGAATATTCCTGAAGAAGAACTTTGGTGGTACTTGGATTTAAGAAAATTTGGAACTGCTCCACACAGTGGCTTTGGACTTGGTTTTGAGCGTTTAATCTTGTTTGTAAGTGGCATGAGCAACATACGAGATGTGATCCCTTTTCCCCGAACACCAAAAAATGCAGCATTTTAATTTTTGCTAATAGGAAAACGCTAATTTTATAGGGAAAGAAAAGCCATGCTAAAACAGTCGCTCCAGCAGAAATTAATGCAAAAGTTGTCACCACAACAAATTCAGCTAATGAAGTTGTTGCAGTTGCCAACCGTGGCTTTGGAGCAGCGCATCAAAGAAGAATTGGAAAGCAATCCCGCCTTGGATGAAGGCAAGGAAAATGAGGATGCTAACGAGGAAGAAGAGCGTTACGAAGAGCGAGATGACAGCAATGAGGAGTTCGAAGAATTCGACTTTTCAGATTACATGGACGATGAAACTCCCGACTATAAATACAAAGTTCAGAACAAGGGTAGAGACGATGATGAAAAGGACATTCCTTACAGCGGCGGAACCACCTTTCACGAGCGTTTGACCAGTCAAATTGGCTTACAAAATATCAGCGAAAAAGAGGAAGTAATTGCCGAGCATTTAATCGGAAGCTTAGACGATTCAGGATATTTGAGAAGGGACCTCACTGCCATTGAAGATGATTTGGCTTTTCGAAAAAACATCATGGCAACACAGGCAGAAATTGAAAAAGTACTTCGTATTATTCAAGACATGGACCCTGCAGGAGTTGGCGCTAGAGATTTACAAGAATGCTTGTTGCTGCAAATAAAAAGAAAAACTCAAAATACGCTCACTAAAAAGATTGCCATTGAAATTTTAGAAAACTACTTCAATGAGTTCACTAAAAAGCACTACACAAAGATCATTGAGCGCTTAGAAATTGAAGAAGCAGATTTAAAAATTGCCATTGAAGAAATTTTAAAACTCAATCCTAAACCGGGAAACTCGCTGAATACTTCAGGAAAATCCGTGCAAGTGGTTGTGCCAGACTTTAATTTAAGCATTGACGATGGAGAAATTAGCATCAGTTTAAATGGTAGAAATGCTCCTCAATTGCATGTGAGCAATGAGTACAGAGGCATGATTGATCATTATCAAAAATCAAAACAGAAAAACAAAGCCGACAAGGAAGCGCTCACTTTTGTGAAACAAAAATTGGATTCTGCTAAATGGTTCATTGAAGCAATTCAGCAAAGGCAAAATACCTTAATTCAAACAATGAAAGCCATTGTTGAATACCAAAAACCCTACTTTTTGGAAGGCGATGAAACCAAATTGAAACCCATGATTCTGAAAGACATAGCTGAAAGAATTCACATGGATATTTCAACTGTTTCTCGGGTGGTGAACAGCAAATACGTTTCAACACCTTATGGCACTTTTCTGCTAAAATCCTTTTTTTCAGAATCACTTTCTACTGACGATGGAGATGAGGTGAGTACACGAGAAGTGAAAAAGATTTTGATGGACATTATCGAATCTGAAAACAAAAAGAAACCTTACACAGACGATAAGTTATCTCAAATGCTTCAAGAGAAAAAATACCACATTGCCCGAAGAACCATTGCCAAATATAGAGAACAGCTCAACATTCCAGTTGCTCGCTTAAGAAAGGAGCTCTAGAATGAAGCGCTTTGCCACTTTTCTGTCTTACCTTTTACATCCCATTTTATCTCCTTTAATCAGTATTTACATACTCTTTCACCTGCCCATTTACCAAAACTACCGACTTTCAGAAGAGTATTTCAATTTTATTTACCTGGTTATTCTCATCAACCTTATTCTCATTCCCTTGACTGTTTCTTTTTATTTGAAAGACAAAGGATACATTGCTTCATTAAAAATGGAAACCACAAAAGAGCGTAGAATTCCTTTTTTAGTGAGTTCTGTGCTTTACGTCATCACTTTTTTTGTTTTTCAAACCATTGGCTTTCCCGAAATCTACCTTCAAATATTTATGGCAGCCACTTGGGTTGTTTTAATTTTAAGCGTGCTTAGTTTTTTCAATGTAAAATGGAGTGCTCACCTAAGCGCAATGGGCGGATTGCTTGGTATGTTAATCGTGGTTACTCAAACCTACAACCTCAACCTCACAGTAATTTTAATCTTTTTTATTCTGCTTTCAGGGGCATTGGCTTCCGCTAGATTAGTTCTCAATGCGCACACTCAAAAAGAGTTGTTATTCGGCTTTAGCTTGGGCTTAGTTGCACAACTGATCTTGTTGATTTAACATTCTACAACAAGGGATGAAAAGCATCTTCAATGTGTTCTATACTTGTCTCATTACTAAGAATTAAGACAGAAACTACATCAAACCTGCATTCAAAGTCAATTTCTTTTTCTTGAATATAGGCATCTGCGGCTCTTACAATGTGTTTCTGTTTTCCAATGGTGACCGCTTCTTTTGGACTTTCAAATTCTTCAGAAGTGCGTGTTTTCACCTCAACTATTACAATGAAATTATCTTTTTGAGTGATGAGGTCAATTTCAGCTTTTTTATACCGCCAATTGACTTCAAGAATTTTGTAGCCTTTCTTTTTTAAATATTCAAAAGCGATGGCTTCGCCCTTTTTACCAATTAAATTGTGTTCAGCCATTTGTTTTGAGTTGTACCAACTTTTCCTTTACAGACAAATCATATTGTCGGTTGAGAACAATGGCCTGGTTATTTTCAATGTGTCCTGCGGGAAGTCCAAAAATTATAGGAATGCCCAAGTCAAGGGTGTTCTCTAAAATAATTTCTTCTGCAGTTTTACCGTATGGAACGGCATTGTCATTCATGTCACTCATTCCACCAACTAAAATGGCTTTGCATCCTTCAAACAATCCTGAGCGTTTTAAATTCATCATCATGCGATCGATGTGGTATAAATATTCATCTAGGTCTTCCATGAAAAGCATTTTTCCCTTGGTACTTAACTGAGATTTTGAGCCGCTTAAGGAATACAAAATGGAAAGATTACCACCAATTATTGGAGCATTAATGGGTGCTTTTGGTAAAATGGAATGTTCGGTAGCATTAAATTCTATGTCGCAATTCTCTCCAAACAAGGCTGCTTTTAAACTAAGAGTTGCAGCGTTTTCTCCGCTTTTTGGAAAATTGATCGGCATGGTAGCATGCAGGGTTTCCAATCCGAAATTTTGGTTGATGTGGGCATGTAGCACCGTCACATCGCTGTAGCCAACAATCCACTTTGGAGAAGTTAGAAATGCACTAAAATCCAATTGATCAATTAATTGTACAGTGCCATATCCTCCTCTAGCACAAATTATTGCTTTGCATTTCGGATCATGCAATGCGTTTTGCAAATCTTCTAAACGTGCTGCTTTTGTTCCCGAAAATTGATGGTCTTCGCCAAAGAGGTTTTTTCCCAACTCAACCTTTAAACCCCAAGATTCTAACAAGGAAATTGCAGGCGCTAACTCTTGCTGAGAGATTTTTCTTGCGGTGCTGATAAGGTGTATGGTGTCTCCTTTTGAAAGGGAAGGGATTTGTTGCATCTTCCAAAGATAATCTTCAAAAAGATAAAACTATCTTCTAAAGAACAAATATTTTCTGCTAATTTTCGTAATCTTGCCTACGCAATTTATTGCAGGGCCCTTAGCTCAGTTGGTTAGAGCACCTGACTCATAATCAGGTGGTCGATGGTTCGAGCCCATCAGGGCCCACAATTACAGTTTTGAGTGTGAGTTTAGAGTCTTGAGTTTCTCAAAACTCAC
>CAXBCF010000024.1:0-49085 GCA_963973975.1 uncultured Flavobacteriales bacterium | reverse complement strand
CCAATTTAGCAGCCTATCAGGCAGCACAAGCTAATTTTGATATTCGTTCATTAGAAGGAGACCCTCAATTCTTATCAAGTACAGATTTACACATTGTAGGAGCATTTGTAAATAATTCGGGAGACAACTTTGTGGGAGTTACAACAGATATTGATGGAGACCCACGGCCGTTTCCATTTGCTACCGATGTAGATCCGGGAGCAGATGAGTTCGATCCACCATTGTGCCCTCCACCATCAAATGTACGAGCAATGAATGCGAGTTTAGATTCAGTATTTATTGTGTTGGATGGAAATACTCCGGAATATCAATGGAATATAGTTACTACAGGCTCTCCTCAAGGAGGTGGATTATCAGGCATTATTTTTAGTGACAGTGCAAGAGTTGGAGCCTTGAATTCAAGTACTTCTTATGATTTATATGTAAGAGAGATTTGTGGTAGAGGCGATACTTCATTGTGGGTAGGACCAATCACTTTCAATACAGCTTTTGGAGTACCATACTTTGAAGATTTTGAGACATTTGCACCAGCAATTACAGGAAATCCATGGCCAAGAGGTTGGACCTCAGTTAATGGACCTACTCAACCAAGATGGGAATCAGAAGATGCTAGTGGAGCCAATGAGAACTCATTTGCTACTGGTCCTTTGTTTGATCATACAACGCCAGCGACAGCAGGAGGCATGTATATATTTTTAGAAACTTCAGGAGGAGCTCTAGGAAGCTCTGATGAATTTATTTCACCTCCTATTTTTATAGACGATACCCTTGCAACTGTTGAGTTATCGTTTTGGTACCACATGCATGGAGCTACAATGGGAGATTTAATAGTAATGGCAGATACTAGTGGAATTAGAGACACTTTAACAACTATTTCGGGTCAACAACAAACCAATCAAGGTGATGCATGGCTAGAAGCAAAAACCTTTTTAGCAGGTTACTCAGGTAAAAGTGTACAGATTGTTTTTAAAGGAGTTAGAGGTAGTTCTTTTACTGGAGATATGGCGATAGACGATGTTAAAATAGTCGTTCCTTCTCCTATTAATGGTGAATTATCTGATATTATAAGTCCAATTTCAGGTTGTGGATTAGATTCTACTGAGACTGTTGAAGTTGAAATCACCAATGCAGGAACTGATACATTAGCTAATTTTTCAGTTTCCTTTGTTTTAAATAATGGAACTCCTGTGACAGAGACATTCACTGGTTCTATATTACCAGGCTTAAGTTCAAATTATATTTTCAGTACTACTGTTAATGTTTCCATACCAGGAAATTATGACATAAAAGCTTACTTAAGTATTACAGGTGATTTAGATCAAAGTAATGACACTGCTAGCAGCGACTTTATAAACATTCCAATTGTGGGAGGATTTCCATATACAGAAGGTTTTGAAAATGGAAATGGTGGATGGATTTCAGGAGGAACAAATAGCACATGGGCGCTTGGTACACCTGCTAATACTATTATAAATTCAGCTTCAAATGGAACTCAAGCCTGGGTCACAAATCTAACAGGGCAATACAATAACAATGAAGCTTCATGGGTAGAATCCCCTTGTTTTGATTTCTCAACATTAAATGCACCAATAATAGAATTAGACATTTGGTGGAACTCAGAGTTTAGTTGGGATGGAGCTGTGCTTCAATCATCTGTTAACGGAGGCACCACTTGGCAAAAAGTAGGTTCTTTCGGAGATCCTGATAATTGGTACAATGATAATTCGATTAATGGATTAGCTCCACTTGAAATTTCTCAAGAGGGATGGACAGGAACAGGTACTTCGAGTAGTTCAGGCTGGGTTACAGCAAAACACGATTTAACCGGTTTAGGAAATGTTTCAGGAGTTATTTTAAGAATAGCTTTTGGTTCTGATGGTTCAGTAACGGATGAAGGGTTTGCATTTGATAGTGTTCGAATTTTTGATGCTCCACCAATCAACGGAGGTGTTGCATCAATCGTTAGTCCGACAAGCGGATGTGGACTTGGAGCAGCAGATTCGGTAAGAGTTGCTGTCTTGAATACCGGTAGCGATACCTTATCTAACTTTTCAATTGCTTACGTGCTAGATAATGGAACACCAGTTACGGAAACTTTTACAGGGTTTATATTGCCAACCGATACTGCTGTTCATACATTTAACACTACCGTAAATATCTCTACTATTGGAAGCTACACTTTGCAAGCCTATGTTACAGTGGCAGGAGATATTGATGCAAGTAATGATACTTTAAGTATTAACTTCCAAAACATTCCAATTGTTGGAGGCTTCCCGTATGCTGAAGGATTTGAAAATGGTAATGGTGGATGGGTCTCAGGTGGAGCATTGAACTCTTGGGCGCTTGGAACACCTGCAAATACTGTAATCAATTCAGCTTCAAATGGAACACAAGCATGGGTTACGAACCTTACAGGACAATACAATAACAATGAAGCCTCTTATGTAGAATCTCCTTGTTTTGATTTCAGTACATTAAATGCACCGATAATTGAATTGGATATATGGTGGGAATCCGAATTTAGTTGGGATGGAGCTGTACTTCAATCTTCAATAAATGGTGGTACAACTTGGCAAAAAGTAGGTGCTTTTGGAGATCCTAACAATTGGTATACTGACAATACAATTAATGGATTAGCTCCGCTTGAAGTCTCTCAAGAAGGTTGGACAGGAAGAGGTACTTCAGGAAGTGCAGGTTGGGTTACAGCAAGACATGACTTAACGGGATTAGCTAATGTATCTGGAGTTATTTTAAGAATTGCATTTGGATCTGATGGGTCTGTAACTGATGAAGGGTTTGCTTTTGACAGCGTTCGAATTTTTGATCCTACTTTAGATGCAACCATTAGTAGTTTAATAAGTCCTATTGCTTCAGTAGATTCCTGCTATTCAGCAAGTGAGAATGTAGTTGTTAACTTAAAAAATGAAGGAGGAGCTGTAATTGATTTTACATCTGACAGTGCATTAATTGAAGTGAACGTTAGTGGAGCACTAATAGCTTCATTAAGTACAACAATTAACAATAACAGTCTAAATTCAGGATTGCCTCTTATTGGAAATGACAGTATAGCTGTTCCGGTTGGTTTAGTAAACTTAAGTGCTCCAGGAACTTATAATTTTGAAATTATTGTAACTATTCCTACTGATCCAAATTCTAGCAATGATACCTTATACACCACATTGGTAATAAATCCAGTTTCAGGTGGAATCGTTTCAGGAAATGACAGTATTTGCCTTGGTGATACCATTATTATTAGTACAGCAAATTATCAAGGTAGTCTGCAATGGCAAGAATTTAATGGCACCAATTGGGTTGATATAAATGGAGCAACTCTTAGCTCGGTAGCTGTTAATCCTTCAGTTTCGACAGACTATAGAGCAGTTGCTTGTGGAACAGCATTTTCAGATACTTTGAGCATTACTACTCTGAATATTACCACCCCGATTTTAGTAAATGACACCGTTCTTGAAATTAGTGGTGTTTGTGGTGGTTCAGCTACTGCGACTGGAGTTATCTCCAATTCGCAAGCAGGAACTACTTACAAATGGTTTGATGCTGCTACAGGAGGTAATGAAATTTTAACTGGTGGTCAATATCAATTGAGTACTAACGGAGATTCAATTAGCTTTACTGTAGCAAGTACAGTTTTGGGTAGTCCTGTAAGTGCAAATGTTTGGGTAGAGGCATCAATTGGAAACATTAACTGCAATAACTCTAGAGTTCCATTGTATTTATTTATCGACTGTATTGTTGGATTAGATAATAATAGTTTAGGAAAAACTACTTCATTGAGTGTTTATCCGAATCCTTCAAGTGGTTTGTTTACTTTAAACATCAACACAGAAAAGCAAGAGCAATTTGTGTTAACTGTAAGAGATGTGAAAGGTCAACTAGTTTACACTGGCGATGTGAGTGTAAACGGTGAATACAGAAACGATCTTGACTTTACTGGATTTGCAAAAGGTGTTTACTACTTACAAGTTCAAACTGAAACTGCATCTAAAATAGAGAAGTTGATTATTCAGTAAGATAGATATATCTAACATTAACATAAAAGCCCTCTTAGTTAATTCTAAGGGGGCTTTTTTTTGGCAATAACGCATAAATTAAAAACCATAAAGAAATTAAGGAAAATTAAGGGCGGTTATACTCTTAATTTTCTCATATCTTATACACACAGCCAAACCAAAACAAAAAAAAACCCGAGCTTTCGCTGGACGTTTTTTGCTCCCCCTCTTGGGCTTACCTCGACTCGTTCCTCGCTCGGCATAAACTTCTCGCCCAATCTAAAACAAAAAACGCCCAACTCTCGTTGGACGTTTTTGCTCCCCCTCTTGGGCTCGAACCAAGGACCCTCTGATTAACAGTCAGATGCTCTAACCAACTGAGCTAAGGAGGAAAATTTCTTTATAGGAAATCTTTCCAATAATTGGGATGCAATATTAGCTTAAAGTTTTCAATTAAACAATATCTTTGCGCAAAATTTAAAACAGAGATATGAGTTTATTATCAATAGGAACAGTAGCATTTGACGCAATTGAAACACCATTTGGAAAGACAGATAAAATACTAGGAGGCGCAGCGACATTTATAAGCCTTGCAGCTTCAAATTTTTTACCAAAAAGTAACATCGTTTCAGTTGTTGGAGAGGATTTTCCTGAAGAATACATCAAGATGCTACAAGACCATGGAGTAAATACAGACGGTTTACAAATAAAAAAAGGTGAGAAAACCTTCTTTTGGTCAGGTAAGTACCACAACGATATGAATACTAGAGATACTTTAGACACTCAGTTAAACGTATTAGAAAATTTCGATCCAATCATTCCTGAATCATATCAAGATTGCAACTACTTAATGTTGGGAAATTTAGCTCCATCAGTTCAGAAAAAAGTAATTGAAAGAATGCATAAGCGTCCTAAATTAATTGTGATGGATACCATGAACTTTTGGATGGACATAGCGATGCCTGATTTAAAAGCTACTTTAAAACTAATTGATGTGCTTTCAATTAATGATGAAGAAGCTAGACAATTATCTGGAGAATACTCCTTGGTGAAAGCAGCTCAAAAAATTATGATAATGGGACCAAAATACTTGGTTATTAAAAAAGGAGAGCATGGAGCATTGCTTTTCCATAAAAATCAAGTTTTCTTTGCTCCTGCTTTGCCTTTAGAAGAAGTTTTTGATCCAACCGGTGCCGGTGATACTTTTGCAGGAGGTTTTATCGGCTATTTAGCTCAAACCGATGACATTTCTTTCGAAAATATGAAAAGAGCTTTAATTCACGGAAGTGCTTTGGCCTCTTTTTCAGTTGAAAAATTTGGTACTGAGCGTATCGTTGGATTAACAGAAGCAGAAGTTAACCACAGGATTCAAGCTTTTATTGATCTTTCTCAGTTCGATATTGTACTAGAAAATTAAATCCGTCAAGGAAAGTTATAGCTTATCAAGGTTAGCAAGGTATTTTGCCGCCTGCTTTAGAACAGCTGTCTTTTGATCTGGATCTTGTTTTTCCCAATTGGCAACGATTATTCCCATGCGTTGATTTTTCTTCCATAAATCAATGTGGCGGTCGATGAAATTCCAATAGAGACTGTTGAAGGGACAAGCTTTATCGCCTATCTTTTCTGATGAATTGTAGTGGCATTTTTGGCAATAATTACTCATCTTATTGATGTAATTTGCAGAAGAAACATAAGGTTTTGTAGCAATTAATCCTCCATCTGCATATTGACTCATTCCTCTGGTATTGGGCAATTCCACCCATTGAATGGCATCAATGTAAATTCCTAAATACCATTGATCTACTTCAGCAGGATTTATTCCCGCTAGTAAGGCAAAGTTTCCTGTCACCATCAATCGTTGAATGTGATGGGCATAAGCATAATCCAAGGATTGTTGAATAGTATCTTGCAAACAATTCATTTTTGTTTTCCCTGTCCAATAAAACTCTGGCAACTTATTGTCGTGACTTAATTGATTCACCTTTTCATATTCTGGCATTTTAGCCCAATAAATTCCGCGCATGTACTCTCGCCAACCTAAAATTTGTCGAATAAACCCTTCCACTTGAGAAATGTCTATTTCAGAGCGATTATGTTCCCAATAACTTAGAATTTCATCAATTACTTCTTTTGGAGAAAGCATTTTACAATTCAATGCAAAAGACAAACGTGAATGATAAATGCTCCATAGATTTTTTGCCATTGCATCTTGAAAATCACCAAAATAAGGCAAGCAATTCACGATAAAAAATTCTAGTAAATCAGTGGATTCTTCTCTATTTGTTGGCCAAATAAAACTCTTTTCATCAACATTCCCAATGGTTTTAATTTCCATTTTTAAGATTAGCGAATGAATTTCACTAACGTCTTTAGCATATAGTTTCGGAGAAATAACAGTCAAATCTTTGGGCAGCTTTTTTCTATTGGATGCATCGTAATTCCACTTACCTCCAAGAGGTTTATCATCATTTTCTATTAGAATTTGATGTTTTTTACGCATGGCTCTGTAGAAACTTTCCATTAGCCACTGTTTGCTTTTCTTTTTCTCAAAAAAATCTTTCAACTCTGACCTTGAAGTAAAGAAATGTTCAGTATCAGATGCAGCGCATTCTATGGATAATTGATTGGTAAGCTCATTTAAAACTATATCAAGTCTATATTCATCAGGTAATTGGTATTCAAATCTTTCAAAATTTTGCGATTCTACTAAATGAGTGATATTGTCTGAAAAGGATTGTAAGTTTGATGAATTATCTAGTTTTAAATAGATTGTTTGAAAGCCCTTTTCATTTAACGTATCATTAAAGTTTCGCATGGAAAAAAAAAAAGCAATGACCTTTTGGATGTGATGTGACACATAGCTCGCTTCTTCCATGGTTTCCATTAAAACATAGGTGTAATTATTATCCTTTTTCTTAAACCAAGAGTGCTGAAGATTAAGCTGATCGCCAAGAATTAATCTGAGTGTCTTTTTCATTAATTTGATGAATTTAGATCATTTAAAACAAAAATTGCAATTTAGATGTTTAAATAATTATGATTTTAGGAATAGATTTCGGTGCTAAAAAAGCGGGATCCACCGTAATAGCTACTTTAACTGATGAAAACAAAGTTGATTTTTTTATTAGTGAAAAAAATCAAGATGCCGATCAATTCATCAATGATGTAATAAATCGTCTTGATGATGTCTGGTCTGTTTACATTGATGCACCACTTTCATTACCAAAAACCTACAGTACCCCTGACCAAGATGGAGATTTTTTTTACAGAGAAGCCGATAAATTGACAGGTGCAATGTCGCCAATGTTTTTAGGTGGGCTTACAGCCAGAGCAATGAAAATTAAAAGAGAATTAGTTAAAAAGGGAATCAAAGTAGTTGAAACATATCCTGGAAAACTAGCGAAGGTATTGCAATTAAACGAATTAGAATACAAGCAAGATTTAGAAAAACTAACCATCCTTTGCGAAAAAGTAAAAGGAATGAGTGGATTTAGTTTTGAATGTTCAGCAGTTAAAACTTGGCATCATTTCGATGCCTTGCTCTGCTTGTATTCTGCAAGGCGACATGAAATGCAATCTGCTATGGTATTTGGGAAAGAAGATGAAGGTACCATTACTGTTTAGCTTTCTGAGCTTCTTTGTAAAACTTCCAAGGCACAAATAACATCCCAAAACACTCCCCTTTTTCTTTTCCCAAATGTTTGTGATGCACTTTATGTGCTTTTCGAATAGCTCTAAAATAAGCATTGTCAGATTTTTTAAACCACTTGAATCGTTGGTGAATAAATACATCATGAACTGTAAAATAAGTGATACCATAAAACAAAATTCCCAATCCCATTGAAAGACCATAAGCAAACCAAGCCTCTGACCAACTAATAAATAGAAAGGTGCTGATTGTGGCATAAAAAAGAAAAAAAGCATCATTCCGCTCAAACCAGCCTTTTTCAGGTTGATGATGATCCTTATGCAAGGTCCATAAAAAACCATGCATCACATATTTGTGCGTGAACCAAGCCATGAACTCCATTCCGAAAAAGGTGCCGATTAATATCAGTAAATTGATTGCAAATTCCATTTAGCAAATTTATTTGTTTTTAAGTAACAAAGCACGACCAATTTTGTTATACCAAAGTAGTATTTAAATGCCGTTCATAAAAATTCATCAGGTATAATACCGATATAGATTTTAAAGAGTATTTTGTAATAAAACGAAGACCAATTTTAACTGTATTTTTAATATAAAATGCCGATTCTATAGACAATTAGTCCAATTTAGTTGGACTATTACGTATATGCTATCGGTTTTATGCGATATTTAAATCATAATCAGTATTAACAAACTATGAAATCTAAATTGGGGAAATGGCTATTTATTTGGCTTTTGGGAATGACCGCGATGGTTGTTTTAATTGCTTTACTGTTTCCAGGTAAGCACGTAGATTTAAAAGAAATTAATTTCAAAACAAGCTCCTCTTCCAGAATTTATTTTAAAAATATGCGCTCCTATTTTTATGATAGTGAACAAGATAAAGCCTCTAATTACCAGTTAAACAGAATTAGCACAAGAGAAATTGATGACTCAAACACCTTCAACTTTATAATTATTGATAATTGGTTGTTAGATGAAGCTTACATCATGCTTGAAACGAACTTAGTTGATTTTCCAGATTCATCAATAAAAATCAAGTATGTAGAATCGAATGAAGAGAAGTTCATACAGCTGAAAGAAGCCAACAATGAGGCAAATTATATTTTTGCAGCTCAACTATATGAAGTAATCAGTAGAAAAAATCAACTATCTATTTATCAATCTAATAAATGGACTCCTTTTAGCCAAGAGGAATTAAAATCGCTAAAAAAAAGCTTGGAAGATTATTTTAAGTTGGTTGGAAAAATCTATTAAACTTCTCTTTCTAAACTTACTAAGGCAACTTTAATCACTTCATCTTCTTGATTGACAACTTTGTAAAAGACATTGTCGCCCCACACATTCCTACCAATATAGGCTTTAATCCTATTTTTAATAAAATGTAAAGATAGTTTTGCTTCATTCTCATCATATTCTACCCCTTTGCTTTCTGCAAACTCGTAAAACTCTTTTAAGAGATTTTGGTCAACAGTGAAACTTTTAAAAAAGCGCTCATCATTGTACTTGCTTTTTAGGATTTCTCTATTCTTGTCCACATAATTAAATCCGAATTGATAAAAAATTCCTTGAAAATTTAAAAAACTCAAGTAAGCAGTCGCATTATTGGTATCTAAAGGAACAAAAATGTCTGGAAAAATTCCGCCACCTCCATAAAGCGTTTTCCCTTTTGGAGTCAAATATTTTAATGAATCAGGGAAACTAATGCTATCAGCAGACATCAATTCTCCATTTTCATAGCGCTTATAAGCTTCTTCATTGTATGCCTCCAAACCGTCTGTATAAGGCTTTTGAATACTTCTCCCAGTTGGTGTATAGTAACGCGCTACAGTCAAACGAATAGCTGATCCATCAGGCCATTGAATCCCTTCTTGCACCAAGCCTTTTCCAAAAGACCTTCTCCCTATGATTATTCCATAATCATTGTCTTGAAGCGCTCCAGCTAAAATTTCACTTGCAGAAGCAGAACCCTCATTAATTAAAAGCGCAACCGGAGTTTTTTCAAGAATCCCTTTTGAGGACGCATAAAAGTTTTTTCTTGTTCGAGCTTTTCCCTCTGTGTAAACAATTAAATTGTCTGAAGGCAAAAATTCATCAGCAATATCAATCGCCGATTTCATATAACCCCCGGTGTTGTTTCGTAAATCCAAAACTAACTTTTCCATGCCTTGCTTTCGCAAATCAGTGACAGCTTCAATAAATTCATCGTAAGTTGTACGAGCAAAACGAATGATTTTTATATACCCTATATTTTCCTCCATGAGAAAATTTGCTTCAACACTGTAGAGCGGAATCTCATCTCTTTCAATTGTAAAATCAATTAATTCTTTCGTACCACTTCGGCTAACTTGAATCGTTACCTTTGATTTTTTTGGCCCTTTCAGCAGCTTAACCACTTTGGTGTTGGAAATATCTTTTCCAACAATCGATTTTCCTTCAACAGCAACTATCCTATCTCCTGCCCTAACCCCAACTTGCTCTGATGGGCCTCCACCAATAGGCTGAACTACAACTACCGTATCTTCTTGTATTCTGAACTCAATCCCAATTCCATCAAAATTCCCTTCCAAGGGATCATTCATTGCATGGTAGTCGCTTTTTGGAATGTAATAAGAATGTGGATCCAGGTTTTGTAAAATTTCATTGATGGTTTTTTCAATAATTTTTTGCTCTTTGATTGAATCAACATAATCACTTTGAATGTATTGCATCACTTGGTGCAACTTATCATTCTGGCTAAGATTCTTTTCTGAAAACAGCAAAGTTGTAGATTGTGGAGCTAGTTTTTGACCCATGTATAATCCTAGCGCTAAAACAACAGCTATAATTAATGGAAGCGTGATCGCAATTTTATTTGGCTTCATTTTTATCCTTCTAAGTTTTCAATGTGTGTTACCTCAATCCCTGATTGTTCAAGAAACGCTACTCCAGAATTATCTTTGTAGGCATTTAAATACACCACTCTTTTAATTCCAGCTTGTAAAATTAATTTACTGCACTCACGACAAGGAGATAATGTTATATAAAGCGTTGCTCCGTTAGAATTGTTCGTCGATTTTGCTACTTTCATTATGGCATTTGCTTCTGCATGCAAAACATACCAAAGGGTTTTTTCATCTTCATCTTCGCAACAGTTGTCGAACCCAGTTGGAGTTCCATTATACCCATCGGAAATAATCATGCTGTCTTTTACAATCAAAGCACCAACTTGCTTGCGCTCGCAATGAGAAAGCTTTGCCCATTCTTTAGCCATTTTTAAATATGCCCGGTCATATCGAAGTTGTTTCTCTTTGCTTTCGTACTTTATTCTCATGATCTGCTTTCCTCAATTTTTAACTTGGTTCTGAAGAATTTGTGTTCTCAACGATGTATTTTTCTATAATACTTGGAAAATATGCTTGCTCTAATTCTTGAATCTTTTGCTTTAAACCCTCTAAAGTTTCATTTGAACCAATAGAACATCTTTTTTGAGAAACTATTTTCCCTTCATCAAAGTTTTCGTTCACTAAATGAACGGTTATTCCGCTTTCAGTTTCTTTGGCATCAATTACTGCTCGGTGAACATGGTCGCCATACATTCCAAATCCACCATATTTTGGCAACAAGGAAGGGTGGATGTTTAATATTCTATTTGTAAATTTATTGATAATCTTAGGAGAAATTTTCCTCAAAAACCCACCTAATATTATCCAATCTATGGCTCTACTTTGCAGCATTTTTAATGGCTCATCAGCTTGTTCGAACTCTTTATTTGAAAAATAAAAACAGGGAACAGAATACTGCTCAGCTACAGCAACAACACCTGCATCTTGTTTATTTGTAAGAATGCAATCAACTGAAATTTGCTCAGTCTTTGACTTGAAATAACGCATTATGTTAGCTGCATTTGAACCAGTTCCAGAAGCAAAAATTGCAAGTCGAATCATGCTAATTTATTATGATGGCTTTTTTTAATGGAGGTCAAAGTTACTTCAATTGAAGTAATTTGATTTACTATAGCAATTTAACTTCAAAAACCACTTTTAATTTTTACAAAACTTAATATTTGTAGGTAAATATGAATTTTTTAAAGGTACTTATATGACAAGCAGCCGTTTTGATTCATAAAGAAATAGCTTACTAAAGCTTTACTTCCAGTTTAGAACAATCGTAACTAATCAGTTCGCTATTTCACTCTTTACTTAATATTTAAAACTAAAACCAAATAGAAACATAGATTTGTATTATTGCTAATGCTTCGATTTTTCTAGCATAATAGTCGCATTCAATGAAAATAAAGTAGTTCATAGAAAAGAACTTTTAAACATAGTGATCCCTATGTAAAGCGAAGCTTTTATGTTTTTTTAGTTTTTACAAGCTATGTTACTACGTGGTTAAAAATAATACTGATTAGTTACAAATTTTGATTTTGCTTGCTAATCGAATTTTAACCTTCAATTAAAAAAAGAATTAATTTATCCTTTTGTTTAAAGTGTTAATAATTAGATTTTTTAATCGATATTTGTAGTTAACCAAAAAGAAAATTCATAAAAATTCAAACTGAATTAAAAATAAATTTTGATTTGAAAGGAATAAGAATTTTCTTTGCATTCTAATTAAATAAATAATAAGATGGCAGATACAGCATCAAGAGTAAAAGCAATTATAGTAGATAAGTTAGGAGTTGAAGAAAGCGAAGTCGTTGCTGAGGCAAGTTTCACCAATGATTTAGGCGCTGACTCTTTAGACACAGTAGAATTAATCATGGAATTCGAAAAGGAATTTAACATTGCTATTCCTGACGATCAGGCAGAAAAAATTGCCACAGTAGGTGATGCAATTACTTACATCGAAGCAAACGCTAAATAAATTTCATTTTACATGGAGTTGAAACGTGTTGTTGTTACAGGAATTGGAGCGATTACTCCCATAGGAAATAATGCTTCTGATTATTGGAATGGGTTAATTAATGGGGTTAGCGGTGCTGCCCCCATTACTCAATTTGATGCTTCAAACTTTAAAACACAGTTTGCTTGCGAGGTCAAAAACTACGATCCGCTTAGTTTTTTCGATCGAAAAGAAGAGCGGAAATTAGATTTATTTGCCCAATATGCACTTATAGCAACGGATGAGGCAATTCTAGATTCTAAACTTGATTTAGAAAAAGTAAACCGCGATCGCTTTGGAGTAATCTGGGGTGCTGGAATTGGTGGTTTAAAAACCTTTCAAGAAGAGTGCACAATTTTTGCCACTGGCGACGGAACTCCAAGATTCAACCCATTTTTTATCCCTAAAATGATTGCGGACATTGCTCCGGGTCATATTTCTATAAAATATGGTTTAAGAGGGCCAAACTTTACAACTGTTTCAGCTTGTGCTTCAAGCACCAATGCAATTATTGACGCGGTAAATTATATCCGCTTAGGCAAAATAGACTTATGTGTTGCCGGCGGTTCAGAAGCAGCTGTTTGTGAAGCAGGAATTGGTGGATTCAATGCCATGCACGCGCTTTCAAAAAGAAACGATGATCCTTCAACTGCTTCAAGACCATTTGACAAAGACAGAGACGGCTTTGTTTTAGGTGATGGTGGTGGATGTTTAATTCTTGAAGAATACGAACATGCGATTGCCAGAGGAGCTAAAATTTATGCTGAAGTAGCAGGTTGCGGACTTTCTGCAGATGCTCATCACATGACTGCTCCACATCCTGAAGGACTTGGCGCAAAAAATGTGATGAATAATGCTTTAGAAGATGGTGGTTTAAATCCTGAAGACATCGATTACATCAATGTTCATGGGACTTCTACTCCACTTGGAGATATTGCAGAATCAAAAGCAATAGTTCACGTTTTTGAAGAACATGCCTACAAACTAAACATCAGCTCAACAAAATCGATGACAGGACACTTGTTAGGTGCAGCGGGTATTATTGAGTCAATAGCTTGTATTTTAGCAGTAAAAAATGACATTGTTCCTCCAACAATCAATCATTTTACTGATGATGAAGCTTTCGATCCACGCTTAAATTTCACGTTCAATACCCCTGTAAAACGAGAAGTAAGAGCTGCACTTAGTAATACATTCGGATTTGGAGGACACAACGCTTCGGTAATATTCAAAAAAGCATAAATTGAGTCTTTTTAGCGGGATTCGATATTTTCTTCTCTCAGATAAAAGTAAATATCAAACTTTAAAAGATATTTTAGGATTTTATCCTAAAAATCCTTTGCTTTATACTCAAGCATTTACGCACAGTTCCGCTGTCCAAGAGGGCACAGAAAAAGAGCGAAATAGCAATGAACGCTTAGAATTTCTTGGAGATGCTGTTTTAGGTGCAATTATAGCTGACTATTTCTTTATGAAATATCCTTATGAAAATGAGGGATTTCTATCTAAACTCCGAGCAAAAATGGTCAATCGCAAGTTTTTAAACCAGCTTTCAATTGATCTTGGATTAGATACATTTTTAGAAACCTCAGCTAGTACCTATCGATCAAAATCGATTTTTGGAGATGCTTTTGAAGCGTTGATCGGAGCAATATACCTGGATAAAGGCTATGATAGTTGCAAAAAATTTGTAATCGAAAAGGTGATAAAGGATTATATAAATTTAGAGGAATTGGTAAACACAGAAACCAATTTTAAGAGCAAATTAATTGAATATGCTCAACAAAATAAATTGAGTTATGTATTTAAAATAAATGCATTGGAATCTACTTATTCAAAAGTATTTCAATGCAGCCTTGAAGTTGATGGCAAACTGGTTGGTCAAGGTGAAGGCAACTCTAAAAAAATTGCTGAACAAATCGCCGCTGAGCAGTTTTTTACGAATTCTGAATCTGGGAATTAAGACCTTAGACAAGAAGAATATAGAGAAAAGAACAAAGAGAATTTTTAAGTTTCATATATCTAGTTTCATCCTTTTCTTAATTCTTAATTGTACATTGAAATTTCTTAATTCGTAATTCCCAGATTAGTGATTGATAATTTAAACCCAGCTTTTATTTGTAAAAATTCATCTCATCAATGTATTTTGCAGTAGCACTTGGCATATAATGATCCACATTTTTACCTTCTCCAATAGCTCTTCTGATAAACGATGAAGAAATTTTCATGACGGGAGCTTCTACATAATTGACTTTATAATGTTGCCTCAATTGTCCGCCTTCATTTGACTCCAACCTTGGATAAACATAAAGTTCGTGGTCTTTCAAAATGACTTCATGATTTTTCCACTTATGGAAGTTATTCAAATTATCTGCTCCCATTATTAATGCAAATTGATTTTCAGGAAATTTCTCTTTGATATAAGCCAGTGTGGTAACAGTATAGTTTGGTTGTGGTAAACTAAACTCAATATCGGATGCTTTTAACCTTGAATCGTCACCAATTGCAAGGTGCATTAAATGCAAGCGGTCATAATCTTTGAGCATGGACTCCTTCTGCTTAAAAGGATTTTGAGGAGTTACAACCAACCAAATCTGATCTAAATCTGTAAACTCTACCATGTAGTTAGCAATAACCATATGTCCTACATGAACAGGATTGTAGGTACCAAAAAATAATCCGATTTTCATTTATTAAGGAATTTACTAACTAAGTTTTTAGCTTCTTTTAAAGCTTTATTTAAATCGTCGTTTACTAGAATGTAGTCAAACTGATCAGCTGTTAAGAGCTCTTTTTCTGCTTTTGCCAATCTATTTTTAATTCGATCTAAGCTATCTGTACCACGTGCTATTAATCGCTTTTCTAACGCTTCCATGCCTGGAGGTTGAACAAAGATGGCAAGTGCTTGTTCACCAAAATGCTTTTTTAAATTTAAACCTCCTACTACGTCTACATCAAAAATTACGTGTTTGCCAGAGTTCCAAATTCTTTCTATCTCACTTTTCAAAGTGCCATAAAAGTGGTCTTTGTAAACCTCCTCCCATTCAATGAATGCATTCTCACTTATTTTTTCTTTAAAAACAGCTGTAGAAAGAAAATAATAATCTTTTCCTTCTTTCTCCTCCCCTCTTTGGCTTCTTGTGCAAGCTGAAATAGAAAACTCCAGACCTAAATTTTGCTGAAGTAAATGCCTCACAATAGTAGTTTTACCCGAACCAGATGGTGCTGAAAAAATAATGCATTTTCCTTTTACCATACGTTGAGAACTTGTTCTTTAATTTTTTCCAATTCATCTTTCATCTCTACTACTAATTTTTGCATTTCAGCATGATTTGCCTTAGAGCCTAAAGTATTTATTTCTCTTCCAATTTCTTGACTGATGAATCCCAACTTTTTGCCTTGCTCGTCTTCTTTATTCATACAATCCATAAAGTAATTGCAATGTGTTTCTAAGCGAACCTTTTCTTCAGAAATATCATATTTTTCAAGGTAGTAAATCAACTCTTGTTCAAATCGATCTTGATCAACTTTGGCACTTTGCCCCACCTCTTCGAAGTTTTTTAACAAGCGATTTCTAACTGTTACTATTCTCTCGTCTTCAAAAGTTATAATAGCTTTCAATAGCTCAAGTATTCTTTCTATGTGTTGATTCAAATCAGTTTGAAGGCTTTCCCCTTCTGTCTTTCTAAATTTAATTAATTCCGTAATTGCAGCTCCAAGTATGTTTTCAATCTCATTCCAGTCATTTTCACTTAGATTTTCCTCTTCTGATTTAATTACATCTGGCATTCTAGTAATAGTGGAAATTAAGTCCCTTTGAGTTTCTCCAAACTTCTCAGACAAATCTTTTAACTGCCGATAATAGGAATTAAATACTTGTTCATTAATTACATAATTGCTGTTCTCTCCCTGATTTTCATAGTTGAGCATCATTTCAATTTTACCTCTTCCTAAAGCATCAGAAAGTTGCTTTCTATAAGCCAACTCTTTTTCTCTAAAACTATTCGGCAATTTGATAATGACGTCAGACTGCTTACTATTCAAAGACTTCAGCTGTATTATAATTTTCTTATTGGAAATAAAACCCTCAGCTTTACCAAAGCCGGTCATTGAATGTATCATAATTGAAAAAAGTCCAAATTTACTTAATCCAATTCTTGTTTTAAAACCATGGGCTTTTTACGCATACTCACCAAATAAACTCCTAAGAAAATAAATACCGCAGAAACTACTTTTATCACACTCAGTTCATCTTTTTGCATCAGCAATGCTACAATACTTGCAATTAATGGTTGAGAATAAATGTATGAACTTACAACGCTCGGATTTAGCTGCTTAAGGCCAAAAATATTAAAAAGGTAAGCCAAAAATGTTGTTCCAATAACAACAAAAAGAAACGAAAGCCAAACCTTTGAGTCAAAGCTATTCCAATTAATTGAGCTAAACTCATTGAATCCAAAAGGAATAACAATTAAAAACCCAAACAAGAAAACCCATTTAATAACAGTAATTGGTCTGTATTTACTCATCAATGGTTTAACCAAAACGAGATAAATTGCATAGGAAGAAGCGTTTAGAAAAATGAATAAATCACCAATAAAGTTTTCTGAACTAACTGTTAGTTCATTTTTATTGAGAATTAATCCTGCCGCACCTGCTAAACCAATGAAAATTCCACCAATTTTTCTTGGAGTAATTCGTTCTCCAATAATCACAGCAGCAATAATTAATACTAAAATGGGATTACAAGTCATTATTATAGCTGCGTTAATGGGACTTGTTAGGTTTAATCCATAAAAGAACATCAATTGATTACCTGCAACACCAAAAACCCCACAAAGCATTAGTCTTCGGAAATCTTTTGGAAGTATTTTCTCTTGTTTTCCGAAACTACTAAACACCCAAAAGAGTGATAAAGCACCTAAAACGCGACAAAATATAAATCCAAAAGGAGAAATATACTCGGGCATTACTTCCTTGGCAATAGAATAATTTAATCCGTAAATGATATTGGCGCCTAAAATTGCAATGTGCGCCCAGTTGGTTCTGTTTAGAATCAATTTTCTAGTTTTTCGAGGTGCTTTTTCAGTGCTACTATATTCTTCTTGCTATTTCCGATATATATTTTATCCTCAACAATAAAAACAGGTCTTTTTAGGAAGGTATATTCTTCTAAAATAAGCTTTTTAAAATCTGATTCACTAAGGTTTTTCTCCTTAAGGTTCATTGATCGATACTTTATAGCCTTTCTACTGAATAAATTTTCATAGCTTCCACTAAGATTTTTCATCTCCTCCAATTGTTCAGACCGAATTTGATTAGTTTTGATATCTTGCAATTCAACTGCTTTAGGAAGCTTGATTTGTGCAATTATTTTTTGGCAAGTTGAACAAGTAGATAAATAAAACCCTTTTATCATAAAGTACTATTTTTAGAAAGTAAAATTAATAGGAATAAAGCGCATTTATTGTGAAATGACAAAAAAGCCAAACGCACTAAAATTATTCTCTCCATTAAGGATTGCTATCACCATTGTAATTGGCTTGGCTGTTGCAACTTATTTAGTTGTCAGAGACTTTGACCTTGAAAGTTTTAAAAAAATCGACTGGACTTGGTATTCAACATTTTGGATACTCGTTGCTTTATGTATGATGGCAACTAGAGATTTAGCATACATGTATCGAATTCGTGTGCTCACAGATTATCAAATTAGTTGGAGAAATAGTTTTGATACCATTATGTTGTGGGAATTTGCTTCTGCAGTTAGCCCCTCAATAGTTGGTGGTTCAGGGGTTGCAATATATATTGTAAACAAAGAAGGAGTTAGAATGGGAAGAAGTACTGCAGTTGTTCTAACCTCTGCTTTATTGGACGAGCTATTTTACATTTTAACTGTCCCTGTCATTATTCTTGCAGTAGGCTATCAAGAACTTTTCCCTGTTCAATTACAAAAGGAAATCTTGGGAATAGAATTAGGTACTAAAGGCATTTTTTTAGTAGGTTATTTTTTTATTGTCTTATTAACAACCTTCATTTCTTACGCTATTTTCTTTAGACCAAGGGGTTTTAAATGGATTTTGCTTCAAATCTTTAGGTTGCCTTTTTTAAGAAAATGGAGGCATGATGCCAGTGAAACAGGTGATGACATTATGACAACATCCAAAGAGTTAAAAGGGAAACCAATTAGTTTTTGGTTGAAAGCTTTTTCAGCCACCCTAGTTTCTTGGACTGCAAGATTTTGGGTAGTTAATTTTTTAATCTTAGCATTTACTCCAGTTGGCGATCATTTATTAATCTATGGACGGCAATTGGTAATGTGGGTAATTATGCTGATTAGTCCCACTCCAGGAGGAACAGGTGTTGCAGAAGTTGCTTTTTCGGGATTTTTAGCTGATTTTATTCCTTTGGGATTAATAGGAACGCTTGCGCTTATGTGGCGATTGGTAAGCTATTATCCTTACCTTTTCATTGGTGCTATTATATTGCCTAAATGGATTAGAAAAACCCATGCCCCAAAAAAAGAGGATTAAACCTTAACTCCAAAAACTGATTGCCTAATTTAGCTATTCTGAAAATTAAACTGAGACAAAGTGGCTAAGAAACACATGCGATTTGGTACAAAAGTCATTCATGCGGGCTTAGAAGCTGATCCAACAACTGGAGCAGTTATGACTCCAATTTACCAAACAACAACTTACAAGCAAACTTCTCCTGGAGAACATAAAGGCTTTGAGTATTCTCGAACTGGTAATCCGACTCGAAAAGCATTAGAAGATAATCTTGCTGCCTTAGAAAACGGAAAATTCGGACTTTGTTTTGGAAGTGGTTTAGCAGTAATTGATGCAATTTTAAAAACACTCAATCCTGGCGATGAAGTTATTTCAACCAATGATTTATATGGTGGATCGTACCGACTTTTTACAAAAATATTTGAAAAGTTTGCCATTAAATTCACTTTCGTTTCCATGCATGACATGTCTGAAGTTGAACAAAGTGTGAGTCCTAATACAAAAATAATTTGGGTTGAAACACCAACAAATCCAATGATGAATATTATTGACATAAAAGCTGCAGCTGCTGTGGCTAAAAAACATGGAATTAAATTAGTAGTTGATAATACATTCGCGAGTCCCTACTTACAAAACCCACTTGATTTAGGTGCTGATATTGTGATGCATTCCATCACTAAATACATAGGAGGTCACTCCGATGTTGTTATGGGTGCGTTGATTTGTAAAGACCAAATGATTGCGGAGGAATTATACTTTATCCAAAATAGTAGTGGAGCTGTCAGTGGGCCTCAAGATTGTTTCTTAGTGTTAAGGGGGATAAAAACACTGCATTTAAGAATGCAAAGACATTGTGAAAACGGAGCGGCAATTGCAAGATTTTTGAGAAATCACTCAAAAATTGATAAAGTATATTGGCCGGGCTTTGAAGATCATCCTAATTATTCCATTGCTAAATCTCAGATGCAAGATTTTGGAGGTATGATTTCCTTTACGATAAAGGGGAACAAAAAAGAAGACGCATACAAAGTAATGTCTGGCTTTGAAGTATTTACACTTGCTGAGTCTTTAGGTGGAGTAGAGTCTTTGGTTTGCTATCCTGCAAGCATGACACATGCTGCAATCCCAAAAATGGAAAGAGAAAAGTTGGGTATTGTAGATTCCTTAATCAGACTAAGTGTTGGAGTGGAAGACATTGACGATTTGACTGAAGACCTTGAGCAAGCACTTAATCTTATATAATCGATTTTGAAAAAAGTATTTATTACAGGCAGCAGTCGTGGTTTAGGAAAAGCTTTAGCTGAAATTTATTTATCTGAAGGACATAAAGTTGAAGGATATAGCCGAACTTGTTCTATAAAGCATTCTTCCTACAAGCACCATAATGTTGACTTATCAGACACAAAACAAGTTGAATTAATTGAGTTTAACTTATCTGGAGATTTTGAATCTTTTATTTTAATAAATAATGCAGGAAGCTTAGGTCAAATAACACATTTGGGGAAACTTAATAGTAAAGAGATCAAAAAGACCATCAACCTCAATACAATTACTCCAATAGTATTAATTAATAAATTTATAAAAACAACAAGCAACCTTAATCAAGAGAATTTCGTTTTAAACATTGGAACTGGTGCAGCTTCAAACCCTATAGATGGATGGAGTATATACTGTTCTTCGAAAGCAAGCTTAAACATGTTGACTGATGTTTATGTTAAAGAGAAGTCATTAGAAAACAAAAACTGCAAGATGGTTACTATGTCACCAGGTATTATTGATACATCAATGCAAGCGCAAATTAGAAATACCAACGAAAAAGATTTTTCAAATGTCGCTCGCTTTACATTCTATAAGAATAACAATGAATTAGCCTCCCCCAAAGAAGTTGCCAAAAAGATATTTATTAACTTTGATATTATCTTTAACAAAGAACAAGCCATTCAAAAAATTAGAGATTATTAAACTATATTATGAAACATATGAACCACTATTTTAAATTATTTATTCTCTTCTTCACTTTATCGACATTAAGTATTGCTCAGCAAGCTACTCAAGGCGAATGGTGTGCTACTAACGAAATGTTAGAAAAATGGATGGAAGAAAATCCTGAAGAAGCAGAAGTTTTCAAACAAAAGCAAAGAGATTTGAGTGAAATGCAAATACCTTATAAAAAAGGCACTCAAACAGCTAAAGCGCCAACAATTACTATACCGGTGGTGGTTCATGTTATTCACTGGAATGGAGATGGTAATATTTCTAAAGCTCAAATAGAAGATGGGATAAGAGTTCTCAATGAAGATTTTCAAAAATTAAATGCTGATACCAATAGTGTTCGTTCACTATTTAGACCAATTGTTGCTGATTCTGAAATCGAATTTAAATTGGCAAAGAGAGATCCAAATGGTAATTGCACTGAAGGAATTGTTCGGGTTAACTCATTTTTAACTTATAATGCCGGAAATAACGTAAAACCTTTGTCAGGTCCTACTTTAGGTGGATGGACTGCGGATAAATACATGAATGTTTGGTTGGTAAATTCCATTGGATCTTCATCTACAACTGGAACTATTTTGGGTTATGCACAATTTCCAGGTTCGGGAAGTTTAAATACTTATGGAACTGTTATAATTAATAGAGAGTGGGGAACCATAGGAACTGCTAGTAATTCTACAGGAAGAATAATTACACATGAATTTGGACACTTATTTGATTTATTACATACTTTTCAAGGAGGCTGTGGCAACTTTTGCACAAGCTCAGGCGACTTTATTTGTGACACTCCACCTGCCTCTACAGCTGTGTTTACTTGTTCATCATTAACAAATAATTGCTCAAATGATGCAAATGGAGGAACTACACAAAATCCAAATCCATATACTTCAGATGTTCCTGACATGATTGAAAACCACATGAGCTATAATTCTTGTAGGTATGCATTTACTGAAGGTCAAAAAGATAGAATGCACAGAGCACTAAATCTATACAATCATTTAATTAATTTAAAATCAAATGCTAATTTAATCGCTACTGGCACTAATAGTAATTACGTTGCTCCACAATGCTCACCAATAGCTGACATGTGGTTAGATCCTCAATTAATTTGCGAAGGCCAATCTGTTTCTTTTAGTGAAGCATCTTACGGAGGCCCAATAACAACTTATGATTGGAGTTTTCCAGGAGGAACGCCTAATAGCTCTTCTAGTGCAACACCAACCATTACTTATAATACTCCAGGAACTTATGATGTTATTTTAAGAGTTGGGAATTCGAGTGGAGCTGATACATTAGTCCTTCAAAATGTCGTAGTCGTTAGTGACACCAATCAATCAATTAGTGGTTTTGGATATGTACAAGGATTTGAGGCTGCAAACTCCATTGGAGGTGATTGGATTTCTTATAGTCCAACAGGAGGTCCTGAATGGTCTAGAGCACCTGTTGGGTTTAATAGTGGCTTTTCTGCGTTCCTATTAAATAATAATAGTGCAAGTAATCAACAAGACATTTTAATGTCACCTGCATTTGATTTAACAAATGTCCTAAATCCAACTTTCCAATTTAGAGTTGCATATAGAGCCAGAAACATAAATTCCAACGATGTTTTAAGGTTAGGCGTATCACTTGACTGTGGTGCTACTTGGTCAAACAGAATATTCTTAACGCCTTCATCAATGAGTAATGGTTTACAATTAACAGGACAATATGTCCCAAGTAATACAAGTCAGTGGTTGTTATTTAACATCCCTACAACAGCTGCAATGAGAGCTAGTGAAAACTTAAAAGTTCGCTTTGAGTTCACTTCAGGTGGTGGGAATAACATATTTATTGATGATTTTAAAATTATTGGCCAACCAGTTGGTCTTGAAGATCAGAAACTACAGGAATCAAACTTTTTCATTTATCCTAATCCAACTAGCAATGGAAGAGCCAACATTCAATTCAAGCCTGATCAAAAAGTTAAGCAAGCCAGCCTTTTTGTTTCAAATATTTTAGGAGCAAAAGTGCAAGAAATATATAGTGGAGCTTTGAATAATGCTGATTATAAGTTTACTTTAAATACTTCTAACTTAAGTCCAGGTATTTATTTTGTAACCCTTCAATCAGAAGAAGGAAGAATTACTAAAAAACTGGTAGTGAATTAATTTTAAAATCATATAATCATAAAAAAAGCAGCCAAATGGCTGCTTTTTTTATGATTGAATAGTTAAGTTCCTACTATTTATCGTTTAATAATACTCGCTCTTATTGCTGAAATTTTATCTTTAATCACAAGAAAATCGGCATCATCAAGCAAGCTATCTTCATTTAATTGATTAAAATGAGGCAATAAGCCTTTAAGAGAATCAAGTAAATTTTCTGAAACTGAAGATACTTTGATTTGATCCAATAAAAGAATCATGTTTTCTAATGAAGACTTTTGTTCAGCCAATATTTTTTTAATTCCTACTGCATTATAATCTAAAGCCATTTCTGTTCCCAAATAAATCCCTTCTACCCATCCTCCTAAAAGTATAAGTGCTGAAATTTCTTGTCTTTCATGGTCTTTTAAGTAATTATCATTCTCAATAAAGAATTCTGAAATAACTTGTAGTAAAGTATCCTTGCTATTCGCATTTCTTTCTAAACGTAAAATAAATTCTTTTTGAAAAGTTTGACCAACACCTATATCTTCAGCTATCATTTGAACAGTAGCAAAATACTCGATGGCATCTTGGTGTTTTCCAAATAATCCTGCATAACTTAAATCTGCTCCATAAATTCCAAGAATTAAAGCCTTTTCTCTTGGTAGAATATAGTTGTCTTTCTCTTTTGTAGAAAATAATTTATCTCTTTGGTATTCTACTCCTTCTTGTTTAAATAAATAGGTAAGCTCGATGGGTGAAGGCAAAGAAAAAAAGATGTGTTTAATACTATTTATTTTCTCAATGTTTTCGAAATTGGTTGAACTATCTTTTTTTTCAATCTCAACTTCTATCGATTTCGGCGAATCACTGATGCAAGCAAAAAAGAAAACAGATAAAAGACTTAAACTAAACTTAAATGCTCTCATAGATTTGTAAAAATAAACAATTAGAACTAATGTGCAGCTAACCAATTATTAGCATGATTCATTTCTACGATTAATGGAACTTTAAGTTCTATAGCACCCTCCATTTTCTCTTTAATTATGTCAGAGATTGTTTGAATTTCAGATTTATGCGCATCAAACACCAATTCATCATGTACCTGTAACAACAATTTAGATTTAAAATTATTATCCATAAAAGCTTGATGCACATTGATCATGGCAACTTTAATAATATCTGCTGCAGAACCTTGAATAGGAGCATTTATAGCATTGCGTTCTGCAAAACCTCTTACAACTGCATTTCTAGAATTTATGTCACTAAGGTACCTCCTTCGCTTCATAATTGTCTCTACATATCCATGTTCTCTTGCATATTCTATGCTTTCATCCATGTAATTTTTTATACCTGGATATTTCTCAAAATAACTTTCAATAATTGAAGCTGCTTCTTTTCTCGGAATATTTAAGCGTTGAGACAATCCAAAAGCCGAAATGCCATAGATAATACCAAAATTGACCATTTTGGCTTTGCTTCTCATTTCACGATCTACTGCCTCTAATTCTACTTCGAAAACCTTGGCAGCTGTTGCAGCGTGGATATCAATTCCATCGTTAAAGGCTTTTATCATACCCGCATCTTCACTCAATGCTGCTATAATCCGCAATTCAATTTGAGAGTAATCCGCTGCCAATAATTCATAATCTGAATTTCTTGGTATAAATGCTTTTCTGATTTCTCTTCCTTTTTCTGTTCTAATTGGAATATTTTGAAGGTTGGGATTATTAGAGCTTAACCTTCCTGTAGCGGCTACTGCCTGCATGTAGTTGGTGTGAATTCTTTTTGTTTTTGGGTTAATTAATTCTGGAAGGCTATCTACATAAGTTGTCTTTAACTTTTTCAAAGAGCGATATTCCAATACCTTAGGTATAATTTCATGCTTATCGCTAATCTTTTGTAAAGTTTCTTCTGAAGTTGAATACTGTCCTGTTTTTGTTTTCTTAGCTTTTGCATCAATTTCCAAAACCTTAAATAGAACATCACCCAATTGCTTTGGAGAGTCAACATTAAAAGTGGTTCCTGCTAATTCAATAATTTCATTTTCTAAAGCATTAATGTCTTTTCCCAATTCCTTAGAAAATTTAGCTAAAGCACCCGTGTCTAAATTGATTCCCTCCAACTCCATGGCAGCTAAAACTTCAATTAAAGGCATTTCAACCTTTTCAAAAAGTTCTACCAAATCTCTTTCTTGAAGTTTTTTCTCAAAAATTTCTTTCAACTGTAAAGTAATGTCTGCATCTTCTCCAGCATACTCTGCTATCTTTTCGCTATCAACATCTCGCATACTCCCCTGATTCTTGCCTTTTTTACCAATCAATTCTTCAATGTGAATGGTTTTGTAATTCAAGTAATTTTCAGCCAACATATCCATGTTGTGCTTTTGATCGGGCTCAATCAAGTAATGGGCAATCATTGTGTCGAAAAACTTACCCTTGAGCGAAATACCATATTTCTTGAGCATGGCCAAATCATATTTCAAGTTTTGAGCAACAATCAATTTACTTTCATCTTCGAAAATTTCTAGAAAAGCTTTCAGTTCCTTTTTAGCTTTCTCTTCACCTTCACTAATAGGGTAATAAAAAGCTTCTCCTTTTTTTATCGCAAACGACAAACCTACCAATTCAGCATCCACAGGATTTAAACCGGTTGTTTCTGTATCAAAACAAATTATTTTAGCTTCTTTAAGTCTCTTTAATAAAATTGCTAGCTTTTCTTCGTTGTCAACTAATTGATAGTCGTGTGTAGTATTTTCAATGGTTTTAAATTCCATCAAACTCGATCCTGAATCACTTGAATTTTCATTAGCATCAGCTTGGGCTGAATTAAATAAATCCATTTGTCCATTTGACAAGTCAGAATTGCTTGTAATGCTTACTTCTTCTCCTAAAATTCGTTTAGCCAAGGTTCGAAACTCCAAATCGGCAAACACTTCTTCCAAAGCTTCTTTGTTCATTGGATCTTTCGTTAAACTTTTAGGGTCAAACTCGATTGGGGCATCAATGATAATGGTTGCTAACTTTTTGGAAAGTATCGCTTGTTCTGCATTCTCTTCGACCTTTTCTTTTATTTTACCTTTAAGGTCTGCCGTGTTTTTCAATAAGTTTTCAATACTCCCATAATCACTTAAAAACTTCTTTGCCGTTTTATCTCCAACTCCGGGAATACCGGGAATGTTATCTACTGCATCACCCCTCATTCCTAAATAATCAATTACCTGAAGTGGGTCACTGATTTCAAACTTTTCACATACTTCTTTAATTCCCCATATTTCAGCTTTATTCCCCATTCTTGCGGGTTTATACATGAAAATATTCTCACTTACCAATTGACCAAAATCCTTATCGGGAGTCATCATGTAAGTTACATAGCCTTCTTTTTCAGCCTTTTTAGCTAAAGTTCCAATTACATCATCTGCTTCAAAACCATCAGAAAAAAGGATAGGAATGTTAAACCCTTCTATGATTTTTTTAATGTATGGAATAGCCAATTTAATATCATCTGGCATTGCCTCCCGATTGGCTTTGTATTCAGCAAAATCAGTATGCCTTTCGGTAGGTTTATCAGTATCAAACACTACCGCAATGTGTGTAGGCTTATGGCTGCTTAGCACATCGTATAAGGTTGTCGTAAATCCATAAATTGCCGAAGTATTTAAACCCTTAGAATTAATCATTGGATTTTGATTCAAAGCAAAATAAGATCGATAGATTAATGCATAGGCATCTAAAAGCCAAAGGGTTTTATTATTTTCAGGCATTGGAAAGGGTATTAATTTATTTGTTTTAATGGAAGGTTAAACTTACCAAATAATTGCAGAAACACTTTTACTTCGCCTCTTGAAAAATAGTAGCAAGCACAGTTTCGCCAACAGCATTTAACGTATTCTTATCAATTACTTCCATGTTGTCGTCGTGTGTGTGCCAATGAGGAGCGAAGCCTTGTGTGGATGGATCGTATTGAATAATATCAATACTTGGAATATTCATTTTTTTATTGATTTAGAGAGGTCTTTCTCCTAAAGGTCTATTCATTAGTCTTCCCTGTATTGTGAAACAGCTCTAATTGATTTCTTAAAAAAAGAACCTCTCCTTTTAAGTGATTGATTTGATTTTCATATTGTTCCCTTTCTTTCTCACTATATGCATAATTCGTTTGATTGGTAGCACCATATGCATTTTTACAATTTGAAAAGAAAAATTTCTCATCAAACCCTAGAATTTGTTGTGGGCTTACTTCTAGAATTTCGCTAATTTTTGAGAGTTTACTAAGGTTTAATTCTATTTCATTTTTCTCTATTCGACTATAATTCCGTTGGCTAATATCCATAGCTCCTGCAACATATTCCTGAGAATAACCTTTTAGTTCTCTTATTTTTCTGATGTTTTGTCCGACTTTCATAATATAGCTTATTTACAAAAGTCTAAATTAGACAGTTTCTGTCATATATTAGACTTTTTTAATTATAATTTTAAATATTGTAAATTTTATATTTATCTCGTTCAATTATTTTATTTAACACTTTTCAAACTTTATTTTCATAAGTGAAAATAACAACAAAACAGAAAGTTTCTAAAACTGAAGTATGTAAATAGTTGGGCAACTTACAATCCATTTTTTTAATTTTAAATCTTAAAAATCATGAAAACAAAAATTTTAGCTTTAAGTATCATATTATCTCTTGGATTAATTTTTCAAGGTTGCGAAAAGGAAGATTTAGGAGAACCCAGTTCAAATAATACAGCAAATCAAACAAAAACTAAGACTTTGAGTTCTAAATCTACTGAAGGATTCACGTATTATAGTCAAGGTTCTAATGAGTTTAGTTCAGTCGTAAATGATATTCTTGTAGTAAATGACGGTAATGACACTCTTTTAATTTCGGAATTAAACACTGCTAATCAATTAATTAAATATTTATTTACAGATGGTACTACAGTAAATGTATTAGAAATTAGTTCAGGCGTAACGAATAAATATGTTGTAACTTCTCCTTCAATTCCTGGAGATTACTTTCACCTTCATACAAATGAAGATGATTCATTAACCCATTATGACTATTTAAATAAAGAAAGAACTTTGTTTGGTGGAATTTCTTCAAGATTGAATACTAATCCAGGGCAAGACGTATTTTTAAGCCCAAGAGCTCAATTAATATTACAATGTGTTCAAGATCATTTTGATGATATTTGTGGTACTAATTTCTGGACTGCTGCTACTTGTACATTAGGATGTTATGCTTGTCCTGAGTGCTGCCTTGGTGCAGCAGTTATATTTGGAATTGGTTGTGCTAATGAATTAAGCCTAAGCGAATAAATATTATTAATTAAACTTTAAGTGCTATGAAAAATCAATTTGTGAAAATTCGTCTGATTTCAATAATCCTCCTTTTTTTAATTGGTGTGTTTTACTTAATTAATCTTGGAATTGTTACAATTAGTGTATTATTTATAGCAGCCTCCTTTGCAGGATTTTGTATTTTGTCCATAATGGATTTATACGGTTTAAAGCTTAATTTGAAGGAATCTCTAATCAGATTTTTAGCCTACATAGGAATTATTGTCAACTTAGGGCTACTTATGTTGATTGTTAAAAATAATCTTTTAAGGAATGATTACCTAATATACATTGGCTTTTCACTTCTGACAATCATCTTATCAATTTTTTGGAGAAGAAAAGCTGTTCAGACTTCATAATTATTTTTTATCCTTTTTATTATAACTTTTTTGAGAGAGATAATCAGTGGATTATCTCTCTTTTATTTAAAAAAACACAAGCAGTTTTTTTACTTCGCCTCTTGAAAAATAGTAGCAAGCACAGTTTCGCCAACAGCATTTAACGTATTCTTATCAATTACTTCCATGTTGTCGTCGTGTGTGTGCCAATGAGGAGCGAAGCCTTGTGTGGATGGATCGTATTGAATAATATCAATACTTGGAATATTCAGTATTTTATTGATGTAAAGATGATCGTCTTCCCCCACATGATTGGTAGCTTGATTAATAAAATAATTGCCATGACCTAAAGCAAGCGCATTTTTCCAAACTCGTTCAACTATTAGTGGAGCATAATATCTGGAAATTGCTTCTTTTGCAAAACGAGCATCCTTTGCTCCTACCATGTCTAACAAAATTCCAAAATTGGCGCTATAATTAGCTTTGTGAGGGTTGTTGGCAAAATATTGACTGCCCAAACACCAAGTTCCTGCAAGTCTTTTATAGGAAGATTGATTTGGCTGACCATAATCTTCTGCATCAAAAAATATGATATCTACTCCAATATTGGGTTGCTTGATCTGAATTTGCCGAGCAACTTCCAATAAAACTCCAACTCCACTTGCGCCATCGTTTGCTCCATCAATTGGGTGGTCTTGGTTCTCTTCAGCCTGATCTGCAAAAGGCCTAGTGTCCCAATGCGCAAATAACAAGATCCGGTTATTCAGCTCTGCTCGATATTCACCAATGATGTTTATTATATTGAGTTTCTCCCCATTGAACGCTTTAACAACTGCTTTCTGCTCAGTTAATTCGAAGCCAAAGGATTGTAATTTGCTAGCTAGGTAATATCCTGCTGCTTTATGCGCTTCAGTATTTGGAACTCGTGGACCAAAAGCAACCTGCTTTTCAATATAATGATAGGCAGAGTCAGCATTAAAATCTGCTTTTGCAACCTGAGGTCTTTCCTTTTTTATCTTTGTTTTTTCAGCCTCTTTTTTTTCAGCTTCACCAGCACAAGCCGCTAGAAAAATCGAAATTCCTAAAAGTGCTATCTTAATTTTCAAACTGCCATTCAGCACCATCTTTTCCATCTTTTACTGTAATGTTTAGAGCTTTCAACTCATCTCTAATTTTGTCTGCCGTTGCATAATCTTTTTGAACTTTAGCGGCATTTCTAAAATCAATCACTAACTTCATCAAATCGTTAACCACCTCATTGGAAGCAGTTGATTTTTCCTCCAATTGCAAGCCTAAAATATCAAAATAAAATGTCTTGAAGGTGCTTTTGAAATGGTTCAAATCTTGCTCATTGAGTTGTTCTTTTCCATCGGCAATAGCAGCAATCCACTTCAGCGCATCAAATAAGTGAGCAATTGAAACGGGAGAATTAAAATCATCGTTCATTGCAGCGTACAGCTTAGCTTCCCATTCTTTTACATTTAAAGTAGATTTTCCACTCGAATGTAGTTGATCAAGTCGCTGCAATCCTTTCTGCAATCTTTCAAGTCCTTTTGAAGCAGCTTCTAATGCTTCATTCGAAAAATCTAAGGTACTTCGATAATGCGATTGTAAAATAAAAAAACGCACTGTCATCGGCGAATAAGCTCGAGTCAATTGGAAATTTTCTCCTGTAAACAATTCATTGCAAAAAATCCCATTGCCCAAAGATTTTCCCATTTTTTGCCCATTAATGGTCACCATGTTATTGTGCAACCAGTAATTAGCAAAAGCTTTTCCAGTGTGTGCTTCAGCTTGAGCAATTTCACATTCGTGGTGTGGAAAAGAATTTTCTAATCCACCTCCGTGAATATCAAAATTTTCTCCGAGGTATTTTTGACTCATCACGGTGCATTCAATGTGCCAACCGGGATAACCTTTCCCCCAAGGAGAATTCCACTGCATTAAATGAGAATCATTTGCTTTTTTCCACAAGGCAAAATCAAAGCTGTTTTTTTTCTCAGATTGAGCTGCTAAGGTTCTATTGGCAGCACCTTCCATCATTTCTTCAATTGTACGACCTGAAAGTTTCCCATAATTGTGGTTTTGGTTGTATTGAGCTACATCAAAATACACTGAACCATTCACCACATAGGCAAAACCTTTTTCAATTAAATTCTGAATAATCTCGATTTGCTCAGGAATATGTCCGGAAGGACGGGGATAAATATCAGCTCGCAACACATTCAAGGCATCCATGTCGCGAAAGTAATTGAACATGTATTTCTCCACAACTGCCATAGGATCGACTTTTTCTAATCTTGACTGCTTGGCAATTTTATCGTCGCCTTCATCAGCGTCGTCGGTTAAGTGTCCAACATCCGTAATATTTTGCACATATTTCACTTTTGGAAAAATATGACTCAAATAGCGGAAAACCAAATCAAAGGAAACATAGGATTTTGCATGACCCAAATGTGCATCACCATATACTGTAGGTCCACAAACATACATCCCAATCACATTGGGATCTATTGGTTGAAAAACTTCTTTTTTCCTACTTAGGGTGTTGTATAATTTGAGTTGCTGCTTCATGAATGCTTCTATTTTTCATTAGAACTTGAAAGCACAAAGAAACGCATTTTGGGTGTTTGAACTATTTGTTGGTTAGATTTTAAAGAAATTTAATGAGAGCGAATTTATTATTCCTCAATCACACCATCTCCAATATATCTTCCGCTTTTAAAAATCATGATTTGAATTAATAAACCATTGTCATCGTACACATAGTGTTTACCATCCATTAAGCGATAGTCTTTAAAAACACCATCTTTAGCAATTTGCTGGTCGCGGTTAAATAGTTTACGGTATCCATTGCCATCAAAACCACCCATGTTTGGTTTTTCATCCTTTTTAGCTGAGATTTTTACATCTTTCCCTTCAGAAATTTGCTTTTCAAGTGGATCTTTTTGTGGTGTTTTTGGAGCATAGGATTCAAACTTTTCTTTATCCATTTCTCCATTGTTGAAATGTTTAACCGCCATCAAATCTCCATTTTCATAGTACTCTCGCATCTCGCCAGTTTCCATTCCTTCTTGCCAAGTTCCTTTTAAACGTAAATTCCCATTTTCATAATAGTATTTTTGTTCACCAGTTCTCTTTCCGGTTTCAGTGAAACTAAACTCCTGTGCTACCTTCCCATTTTCATGAAATCGCTTGAAATTACCTGTATTTTTAGTGCGCTCCCAACTACCTTGTTCTTCAATTTCCCCATTTTCATAATAAAGCGTGTAAGGTCCAAAAGGCCGACTTCCTTTGTAAGTGATTTCACTTTTTAATTTTCCATTGGGGTAATAAACTTTCCACAAGCCCACTTTTCGATTGTCTTCGAAAGTTCCTTCCTCTAAAGTTGACCCTGCTTTATAGCCTTTGTCTTTTGAAGGATTAGCTTCAATTACCCATTTACCCTGTCGTTTGCCCTCAGCATCTTTTTGATTAATTGAGCCATTATCTTGAGAAAAGGCGCAAATAATACAGAACAGAATACCAAGTAAAATGGAAAATCGCTTCATAAAAAAATTTGAGGCTAAAAGTAATAAAAAGATTCGCTAAATAATAAACGTCTTAAGATAAGTTCTTTATCATATCTGCAACCATCTTTTCTAAATCGTACTCAATTTCCCAACCCCAATCGTTTTGAGCCGCTGTGTCATCAATGCTCTGCGGCCAACTTTCTGCAATTTTTTGACGAAAATCTGGAGCGTAAGTTATTTCAAATTGTGGCAATTGTTTTTTTATTTCTGCCGCAATTTCTTCAGGAGAAAAAGAAATTCCCGCTAAGTTATAACTCGATCTAATTTTAATTTTATCAGCAGACGCTTCCATTAATTCAATGGTAGAACGGATAGCATCTTCCATGTACATCATTGGAAGATAAGTTCCTTGCTCTAAAAAACATTCATAGTTTCCTTTTTCTATAGCTTGATGAAATATATCAACTGCATAATCCGTGGTACCTCCACCCGGCAAACTTTTATAACCAATTAAGCCCGGGTAGCGAATACTTCTCACATCAACTCCATAGTTTTTTGCATAATACTCACACCATCTCTCACCTGCCAGTTTACTAATGCCATAAACTGTTGTTGGATCAGTTACTGTATGCTGAGGGGTATTTTTACGAGGCGTATTAGGCCCGAAAACAGCAATAGAACTCGGCCAAAATACTTTTTTAATCAATCCTTCTTTTGCTAAATCCAATACATGAAACAAACTTTGCATATTCAAATCCCAAGCAAATTTTACCTGCTTTTCTGCTGTTGCTGAAAGCAATGCAGCTAAATGATAAATTTCATCTACTTTGTATTTATTCACCAAGTTTTTAATTTGGGCTGCATCCATTGCACTTAACTCTTCTGTTGGTCCATTTGAGTCATCCAACTTTCGAATGTCAGTTGCCACTACTTGATCTCTGCCCTTCAACAACCTTAGTTTTTCTACTAACTCCTGTCCTACTTGCCCTCCGGCACCAATTACTAATATCATATCACCTATTTTATTTAAAAACCAAAAATAGGAATTCCTTTAACCAAGCACATGCTTCTTTATAAATTTTCCAACTGATATGTATCATTTTTTACTAGCCTTAGCTTTACTTAATTTTGTAGATTAAAATCTTTGTTTACCGTGACACTGTTTAATAAATTCGATAAAAAGGTATTAAAGGAATTGTTGATGGCTGAAAGCTTCAAACGAATTACAATTTCTTTTTACCGCTATGTTATCATTGACTCACCTGAAGAATTAAGAGATGAACTTTATAAAGAATGGGACGCTTTAAATATTTTTGGCAGAACCTATCTCGCCAAAGAGGGTGTAAATGCTCAAATGAGTATTCCAGAGCATCATTGGGATGAATTTCTTTTAAGACTTCAAACAAGAAAAATTTTTGAAAATATGCCCATCAAAAAAGCAGTTGAAGACGATGGGAAATCATTTTACAAGCTAAAAATAAAGGTGCGTTCAAAAATTGTAGCAGATGGCTTAGATGACGGGACATTTGATGTAACCAACGTTGGCAAACACCTTTCTGCAAAAGAGTTTAATGAAGCCATGAATGACCCCGATTCAATTGTAGTTGATATGCGCAATCATTACGAAAGTGAAGTAGGTCATTTTGAAAATGCTGTTTGTCCTGAAGTAGATACTTTTAGAGAAGAATTACCGGAAGTAGAAAAACTATTGGAAGGGAAAAAAGACAAAAAAGTATTGCTCTATTGCACTGGAGGAATTCGCTGTGAAAAAGCTAGTGCCTACTTAAAGCATAAGGGGTTTTCAGATGTCAATCAGTTGCATGGAGGTATTATTGACTATGTTCGACAAATTAAAGCTGAAAACTTAGAAAATCGTTTTCGTGGAAAAAACTTTGTGTTTGATGAGCGCTTGGGCGAAAAGATTTCAAATGAAATAATTAGTGAATGCCATCAGTGTGGAGAAGCGTGTGATACTCATACCAACTGTGCAAATGATGATTGTCATTTACTGTTTATTCAATGCAAAAAATGTGCTGAAAAATATGCCGGCTGTTGCACTCAGGAATGTCAACACATTGCTTCTTTGCCTATTGAGGATCAGAGAAAATTGAGAAAAGGTAAAGAAAAGCCAAATGCACATGCAGTTTTTAAAAGTCGTTTAAGACCCAACCTTAAAAATATTTTAACAGCAAAAAAATAATGACTACCTTCAACCACTAAAGAATAAATACTTATGCCATTTTATAAACAACTAGGGAAAATTCCACATAAAAGACACACTACTTTCAAAAAAGCAGATGGTGGCTTGTATTACGAGCAACTTTTTGGAACGATTGGTTTTGACGGAATGTCAACTTTGATGTACCATACTTATCGTCCAACGATGGTTAAAGAAATCTTAGGTTCAAAAGATTTGCGCCCAAGAATTGAAGTGGAAAAAAACATGAAGTCTAGAAGACTTATCGGCTTCAATGTTAAACCAGAAAATGATTTTTTAGAAAGTAGAAAACCTGTGCTGACAAATAATGATTTAACGATTTCATTGGCTGCACCAAAATCTTCTACAAAAGAATATTTTTATAAAAATACCGATGCAGACGAAGTGATTTTTATCCATAAAGGAAGCGGAAAACTGCGCACCTTTTTAGGCAATATCGACTTTAAGTATGGTGACTATTTGGTTATTCCAAGAGGGATGATTTATCAAATTGAATTTGATACGGAAGAAAACCGCCATTTAATTACGGAATCTTACAGCCCAATTTACACTCCAAATCGCTATCGAAACCATTTTGGTCAGCTATTAGAACATTCTCCTTTCTGTGAAAGAGATTTAAGAGGCCCTTCAGAATTGGAAACGCATGATGAGAAAGGCGATTTTTTGATTAAAATAAAGAAAGAAGGCATTTTGTACGATTACCTTTATGCTTCGCATCCATTTGATATAGTTGGCTGGGATGGCTACAATTATCCTTATGCTTTTTCAATACATGATTTTGAACCCATCACGGGAAGAGTGCATCAACCACCTCCGGTTCATCAAACTTTTCAAGCTCAAGGGTTTGTAATATGTTCTTTTTGCCCAAGGCTTTACGATTACCATCCTGAGGCAATTCCCGCTCCTTACAACCACAGCAACATCGATTCTGACGAAGTTTTGTATTACGTTGACGGAGATTTTATGAGTAGAAACGACATTGATCAAGGACAAATCACCTTGCACCAAGGTGGAATTCCTCATGGTCCACATCCGGGAGCTTATGAAAGAAGTGTTGGTCAAAAAGAAACCCAAGAGTTGGCAGTAATGATAGATACCTTTAAACCACTCAAATTAACTGAAGACGCAATGAAAATTGATGATGGAAAATATTATAAGAGCTGGATTGAGTGAGAATTAGAAGTTAGACATTAGAATTTAGACATTAGAGAATTCAGTAATTAATTTGAGTACTTTATAGGTAAGTTAAATTTTTTAAAGACAATGAAACATCGGTATAAAAACCTGAAAATTTGGGAGATTGGGATTCAAATTGCTGATGAAATTTTTAATGTATTAGAAACTTACCCTAAAGATGAAAAATTTGGTCTAGCCTCTCAAATAAGTAGAAGTTCGATTTCAATTCCAAGCAATATTGCAGAAGGTTCGGCAGGTACCGATAAATCGTTTTCTCATTTTTTAAGTATTGCTTTAGGTTCATCATTTGAATTAGAAACACAATTAATATTAGCAAAAAATAGAAATTATATTACAACAGAAAATTTTAATGCATTAGAAAGTATGATTCATGAGTTTCAGAAAATGACTATTGGTTTTAAAAAAAGCCTGTAAAATCAAACTTTCTAAACTCTAAGGTCTAAATTCTAAATTCTAAAAACTATGGAAAAAAAAGAAATAAAATCAGTCGACTATGGAATGGAAAAAATTTTTGAAGGTGCGCAAGACTTCTTGCCTTTGAATGGAACTGACTACGTAGAATTTTACGTGGGCAATGCCAAGCAAGCAGCACACTTCTATAAAACTGCCTTTGGTTTTCAGTCACATGCATACCGCGGTTTGGAAACTGGTAGTAAAGATTCCGTTTCATACGTGCTTAAGCAAGATAAAATTCGGTTAGTGCTAACTACCCCATTAAGTTCTAAAAATCCAATTAATGAGCACATTGTAAAGCATGGCGATGGGGTAAAAGTAATTGCTCTTTGGGTTGATGATGCCAGAAAATCTTGGGAAGAAACAACCTCAAGAGGAGCTAAATCTTACATGGAACCAACCGTAGAGAAAGATGAAAATGGAGAAGTTGTTCGATCTGGAATCTATACTTATGGTGAAACGGTTCATCTTTTTGTGGAACGAAAAAATTATAAAGGGAGCTTTTTGCCGGGTTTTAGAAAATGGGAATCAGATTACAACCCGGAACCTACTGGCTTAAAGTTCATCGACCACATGGTTGGGAATGTAGGCTGGAATGAAATGAATACTTGGGTTAAATGGTATGAAGATGTAATGGGTTTTGTCAACTTTTTGTCTTTCGACGATAAGCAAATTCACACTGATTATTCAGCATTGATGAGTAAAGTAATGAGCAATGGCAATGGAAGAATTAAGTTCCCAATTAATGAACCTGCTGAGGGAAAAAAGAAATCACAAATTGAAGAATACCTTGATTTTTACGAAGGCTCTGGAGTTCAACACATCGCTGTTGCCACCGATGACATTATCAAAACAGTTAGTGATTTAAGAACTAGAGGAGTAGAGTTTTTATCAATCCCCCCAGACGAATATTACAATGCTGTTCCTGATAGGCTGAAAGAACACAACCACGAATTAAACGAAGACATTGAAAGGCTCAAAAGTTTGGGAATTATGATCGACGCTGATGAAGAGGGTTATTTATTACAAATATTCACTAAACCTGTTGAAGATCGACCAACTTTATTCTTTGAGATTATTCAACGCATGGGTGCAAGAGGATTTGGAGCAGGAAACTTCAAAGCACTTTTTGAATCGATTGAAAGAGAACAAGAATTAAGAGGAACGCTTTAAACTACCGCAGGATTAATTCTTGGAATAGCTTCTATTAGTTGTCTGGTGTATTCAGTCTGTGGATTTTCATAAATTTCTTCAGCTGAACCTATTTCAAGAATTTTCCCTTCTCTCATCACGATCATTCTATCAGACATGTACTTTACAACTGAGAGGTCGTGAGAGATAAAAATATAGGTGAAGTTAAACTGTTGTTTTAAGTCATTTAGAAGATTCAAAACTTGAGCTTGAACCGAAACATCCAAAGCTGAAACAGATTCATCACAGACGATGAATTTTGGAGATAAGGCCAAAGCTCTGGCAATACAAACTCTTTGTCGCTGCCCACCTGAAAATTCATGTGGGTAGCGTTTATAGAAATCAGCTGATAAACCAACCGTTTCTAACAATTCTATCACCTTTTCTTTACGTGCTTGATTATTAGTACCCACATTATGAACTTGCATGGGTTCTATAATGGCTTCACCAATTGGAATTTTTGGATTGAGTGAGGAATAAGGATCTTGAAAAATAATTTGTACTTCCTTTCTAATTTTTCTCAATTGATTAGCATTGAAATCAGAGAAAACGTGACCTTTATAGTTAATCAATCCTTCTGTTGGTTCTATTAATCGCAAAATGGTTCTACCTAATGTAGTTTTCCCACAACCCGATTCTCCAACCAAACCCAAGGTTTCCCCCTCGTGAACATGAAAGCTGACATCATCTACTGCTTTAACATAACCCTGAATTCTTCTAAAAACACCCTTATAAATGGGAAAGTATGTTTTTAAGTTCTTTACGTTCAGTATTTTTGGTGCACTCAACACTTTTTGTAGTTGCTCATTTTGAGCTTCTTTAGAAATTTTAAATTTCTCTACATATTGAGATGGGGATAATTGTACTTCAAGGTTTAAAAAATCTGCTACTGTTGGCAAACGCTGTAGCTTAAAATCCATTGGAGGTCTGCAAGCTAAAAGGCCTTTAGTATAAAGATGTTGAGGATTAAAAAATAAATCACTTGTCTTTCCCGATTCTACTTTTTCTCCTTGCTTCATCACAACCACATCATCAGCAATTTCAGCTACAACGCCTAAATCATGAGTGATAAAAATCACACTCATTTGATGTTTGATTTGTAAGTCTTTTATGAGCGCTAAAATTTTCTTTTGAACAGTAACGTCAAGTGCAGTTGTTGGCTCATCAGCAATTAATAATTTAGGGCTACAACACATTGCCATTGCAATCATGACCCGTTGTTTTTGTCCTCCGGAAATTTCATGAGGATATGCAGTATAAATTTGTTCAGGTCGAGGAAGTTGCACTTCGTTAAACCAGTCTAAAACTTGTTTTTTAGCTTCTTTTTTTGAACTATTTTGGTGCAAACGTATAGCTTCAGCAACTTGTTCACCACAGCAAATAACAGGGTTTAAAGAAGTCATTGGCTCTTGAAAAATCATGGCAATTTCATTGCCTCTGAATTTTCGCATTTGCTGGTGATTTAACTCCAATAAGTTAATTTTTTTATCCCCATTAATATAATTAATAGTGCCGCTTTTAATTCTTGCAGAAGCAGGTAGTAAGCCCATTATTGCTAAAGAAGTAATTGATTTTCCAGAGCCAGACTCTCCAACTATGCCCAAGGTTTTACCTGGACTAATTTTATACGATAAATTATTGACTGCTAAATTTTTATTCTTTCCATCGAGAAAAGAAATTGAAAGATTTTCAATTGCAATGATCGACTCTTCCATTAATTATCAGCGATTTCTATTTGGGTCTTTTCTAAAAGCGGTTTTCCTTGATATGCTAATAGCAATTGAGCGATTGTCAAGGTATCATTTTGGCAATAAGTGACTATTTTTTCAAGATTCTTTTCAATCCAATAGGTTTTACCAACTTCAGAACCATCCATATCATTTTTTGGGGACTCAATTTCAAATAAAGCTGCCAACAATTCTAAGGATGTATAATTTTTAAAATCACCAAATTTCCAAAGTTGTAATGTATCTAAGTGCTGAACTTCCCAAGGTTTCTTTCCAGCAATATCAAGCAAATATGGAAGTGGTAATCGATTAACTAACATTCTTCTTGCTATGTATGGAAAGTCAAACTCCTTTCCATTGTGTGCACATAGCAAATAATCTGAGGATGAAAATTTCTCTTTCAATAATTTTCCAAAATCACTAAGCAACTGCTTTTCATCATCTCCAAAAAAAGATTTGATTTTGAAAAAGGGTTGATTGTCTACCAATCTATAAACTCCGACAGAAATACAAATAATTTTTCCAAATTCGGCATAAATTGCAGCTCTTTCATACAACTCTTCAGCTGTTTCTCCGTCTTTTGCAAGAAAACCAGCTTTTCTTTCCCATAACTTTTTCCAATTACTTGGTACTTTCTTAAAGTTTGGATATTGAGAAACAGTTTCAATATCGATAAATAGAATGTTTTGGAAATTGATAGTGTCCAGCATGACTTAAGAATTTAAAGAATAAAAGTAGTATTTATACTTTAACCCCGATTATAATAATATCGTCTACCTGCTCTTCATTTCCCATCCAATCAATTAGATTAGACCTCAACACTTCTTTTTGATCAGGTAAAGGTTTATTAGAGTTTGTAATAAGAATTTCTCTAAACTTTTTATACATCATTTTTTTGCCCCTTGGTCCTCCAAACTGATCGGCATAACCATCTGAGAAAATATAAACGATGTCGCCTTTTTGGAGCTGAACTTTATTATTTGTAAAACTTGACGTTTTACCTTGAATAAAAGATCCAATAGGAAATTTATTCGCTTTTACTTGATTAATCTCTCCGTCTCTCAACAAATATAGCGGATTAAATGCTCCTGCGTATTCTAACTCAAGTGTTTTATAATCAAGTGAACACAGGGATAAATCCATGCCATCTTTACTCGTTGAATTGGGATCATTCTGATGCAAGGTTTCTGCAACACCGCGATTTAAATCATCAAGAATAGCTGCCGGACTTCCACCATTTGTCGTAATTATTGCTTGCTTTAGTTGGTTGTAGCCAACGATACTCATAAAAGCACCTGGCACTCCGTGTCCTGTGCAATCTACTGCTGCAAAAAACACTTTGTCATTTGCTTCTCCCATCCAGTAAAAATCGCCGCTAACAATGTCTTTAGGTTTGTAGAAAATAAAGGAATCTGGTAGTAATTTTTTAACGTATGACTCTGGCGGTAGAATTGCTTGTTGAATTCTTTGAGCATATTTAATACTATCTGTTACTTGAATAAAGTATTCTTCTATTTGCTCTTTTTGCTTGTCAATTTCTTCTTTTTGTTTCACAACCTCAGCAGTACGTTGACGAACTTTTTCTTCCAAAAAGCGCTCGTTTTCTGCTAAATCATCGCGCATTTTCAACAGTGCCTTGCCTAAACTGTCCTTGCTACTAAGTGGAGTATAATCTTTATCGAAGTTTCCTGCCCCTACTTCCTGAGCAAAGTCTTTAGTTCGTTTTAACCCCTCAACTACATTGTTCATAGCTATAGTCATTTCCCCAATCTCGTCATTCCCTGCTTTCATTGCCTTAGCAGGAAATACCCCACGCCCTAACTTAATGGCAACTACTTTTAAACTCTGAACCGGTCTGACAATGCTTCGGGTGGTATAAAAAGCTATTAAAATTCCAAATAAAATGAGTGCTATGCCAAGGTATTGAACAATGAAATTTAAGTTCACAAAAGATTGAAACATCTCATCGTTAGACTTAGAAGTAATTGCTTTATGGGTTTCGATCATCCCACCTAAAATAAACATGGTTTCTTTGGTGAGTCTGTAAATTTCACCCCCTTCTTCCAAACTAGAAACTGCATTTAAATGCTCAAAAGGATAATCGATAGAATTATATTTATCAAACTCATCAAAAACTTCAACAATGTCCATATCTTGTTGGAGGAAAAGATCATCTATTTTAGTCCAAATTAATTCTAGTGAATCTCTTTGATTTTGATTCCAATAAATAGAAAGTTCATTGAGACTATTCTTAATTTTAGGAAATTCTTTGTTTCTAAAAAGCATTAAGCGCTCTTTGTCTTCGTGCTCTTTAGGTGTCTTAAGCCATGTTTCTAGAAATAGTTTCGACTCTAAAATTGAAAACTTTAATTCTTGAAGTTCTTTAATAGTAGGATTGTTAATTCTACTATTTTCATCGTTTATCTCGTTGCTTTCTTGAAGGGTAAAAAATGTAGATACAAAAACAATTAGGGTAAGAAAAATTAACGTCCCGAAACCGAAACCGATTTTTCTTCCTATTGTAAATCTAAACTTCATGATAGCCGACTTTCTATTTCGAGCGCTTAGGACCATTATCATCGACTGCAGATCCACCACCACCAGCTTCTGCAGGTTGATCTTCATCTATGGCTTCTAATTGTCTTTTATAATCTTCAGACTTTTCTATATCGTTCAAACTAAAGTAAATCCCTTGAAGACCTATTAAAGTTTCCTTTCTTTTTGGATTTAGCTCATATGCTTTTAGCATATAAGGCAATGATTCTCTAAAAAGCTCAATGATTTTATCTTGAACAGCATTTAATTCAAATAAGTCAAGGCTGTAATCCATGTTATTTACTATCTCAACTCCTTCATTGTAGTAAATGATTCCCAGATTGTAATTTGCACTGATGTTATTGGGTTCCATTTTTAGAACTCCTTCGTAAAGCTTTTTAGCTTTTTGAAGGTACTCATCTCTTTTAGTTGTATCTTCTTCAGATATTCTTCCATAAGTAGTAGCCAAAGCTAAATTGAACATAATGTCCTTTTCTTTGAAATCAGTTTCAGGTTCAACAAAAGAAATTATGTCTTTATACTGGTTATAATAGTCAATCGCAAAGTTATAATTTTGAGGGTCGAATGAAGTTGCTGAATGGTTGTATATAGTTTGAGCAAGAAACACAAGACTTTTCTGACAGTAATCTGCGTAGGTGCCTTCTTTTTCTAATTTTAATGCTGTTTTAAATGATTCAACAGAAATTTGTCGGGAAGGAGATTTCTTATTTTCTGCTTCTCTAGATTTAAATAGTTCTTTATAAATTGTCCCGCGATAATACCACGTACTCGACTTATCAGAGAAAAGGGTGTCGTCAACGGCGGCATCTATTAATTCCTTTGCTTTATCCAGCTCATTCTGCTTGAAATGATAAATAGCATTGGTTAACTTGTTCTGGGCAACAAGTGAATTGCCTAGAAAGTAGAACAGGAGTATGTAAATTGTCTTTTTCATATTAATTCACCAAAACGGCTAGATTTTCAAGCGCAGATGCAACTTTTAGGTTATGACTCTCAGTAGTTGATTTGTTCAATTCAAATTTTTGTCGGTTGCCTTCAACAATAAAATTTATTGATGAACCTTTTCTTGCCAAACCGGGTGCCTCTGTTACGATTAAAGTGCTTTTGGTTTTAAGCTTTGACACTGCTTGGCTTAAATCTGTTGAACTATCATTTGGAATATATAAAATATGTGGATTTTTCACTTCAGAAATAGATTTATATTTTTGAATTGAAAAACTTTGGTTGGCAACCTTCTTAACTTTTGACATTTTATCAAGCTCATCATAAAGTGCATCGTTATCTCCAAGAATCCCGATTGTAAACTCTCCTTTTTGGTAATCAGATGGCCATTCAATGTATTTTGTAAAATTATAAATGAATACTGCTTTAATTTTTGCATTCGTATCTACCTTTTGTATATCATAATCTGCTGTGAACGAACAAATTGCCAAAAAGGTTACACTAAAAAAGAAAAAGAATACTTTTCTCAAAACAGTCTTATTATCAGATGATAAAAATAACAAACTTTTAGAACTATCTATTTTATTCAATATAAAAGAATTTTTTTTGATTTTTCCATTGTCAATATTTATACCAAGATTAAACTAATCTTTATTTTTTTCTTGTTTTAAACAAGTTTTTATTTTTTCTACTCTTACCACCTGCAGATTTAGTTCTATTTCCTGAACTATTTAATCTTTTTCTTGAAGTTTTTCTTTTTTTACTAAACTTATTTCCTGGTTTTTTCCCTTTTCGATAGGTCCCCTCTTTTTTGCGCTTCTTTTTAAATAGTTTAATTTTTTTTCTTTTACTCTTACTTAACTTAGCTTTAGCCCTTCCTTGAAAAGGATTTACACTATTAAAAAATCTAGGATTTCTATACTTCCCTGTTGGGCTAGACTTTCTAGCAGTATACTTTGTTCTACTCAAAACACTTTTCGAGTTCTCACAAGAAGATAGTGTAAAAAGTATAAAAAAAGTATAAATGATAAACTTTTTCAAAGTCTAAAATAATTTAGGGGGCAAAAATAAGAAAGCAGATATGAATTATTCCTGCATTACCAATAATGGTATTTCAGATCTGAATGAGAGTTTATTGGTGATCGATTTTGTAAAAATTCGTTCGAATAGACTGTGTTTACGAGAGAGCATACCCAACATTCCGGGCGATCTTTCGGAGATGTATTCGCTCAACCCATCGATAATGTCTGAATTGCTTATAAAATGAAATGAAACAGTGAGTTCAGCTGCTAAGTCCATCAGATTAATTACTTCCTTAACTTTATTTTCCAAATTACCTTCTTCTTGAGGTTGAAGAATATGCACAAACTCAATTGTTGATTTACAAATCATTGCCATTTCAAATAGAGGTCTGAGTTTATCGGGATTTTTTAACTCTTTTAAATCAATTGCCATAGCAATTTGATTAACCTCATCATTTCCAGCCTTCTCAGGAACAGCTAAAACCGGACAATTTGCTAGATGAATCACTTCAAGTGTATTGCTCCCTATGAACATCTCTTTAAGTCCAGATGCTCCTTTGGTTCCCATCACAATATAATCTACTGAGTATTCAGAAGCAACTTTGGTAATTAAACTTACAAAGTCTCCATGTCGAATTTCAACTTGAATAGTTAGGTCAGCATATTTTCTTTGAGATAATGCAGAGGATTGTAGTTCATTTAAACTTTTAATCGCATCTTCTCTTAGCTTATCTTCAATAGAAACTAGAACGTTTGATTTTGAATAAGGCATGGAAAAACTATTAAACAAAATCAAACGTGCTTGAAATAGATAAGCTACATCAAGAGCATATGGAAATGCTTGAAGAGAGTTTTCAGAAAAGTCTGTTGGAAACAGAATGTTTTTCATTCAGCAGTTATAATATGCAAACAAAAATAGTTTAAGCTTATTAATTAATCAACTAAAAGTTTAAAGCCCTTTCCATGACTATTAATTATTTGAATGCTTTCGTCATCTTTAAAGATTTTTCGAAGTTTAGTAATGTATACATCCATGCTACGAGAGTTAAAGTAATTATCATCGCCCCAAACCATGTTTAGCGCGTCGTTTCTGTCAACAACGGTTCCCATATACATGCAAAGTAAACGAAGTAATTCATTTTCTTTAGACGTTAATTTCTGCTTTTCGCCATTTTTTTCAATGATTCTTTTTTCAGGAAAGAAGAGGTAATCGTTTATTTTAAATTCTTTTTTAGATAATAAATCGTCTTGAACTTGATCAACTCTTCTCATAATCGCTTCAATTTTCATCAATAACACTTCCATGCTGAAAGGTTTTGTAATGTAATCATCTGCTCCAGATCTAAATCCTTGTTTGATATCATCTTCCATTGACTTTGCACTCACAAAAAGAATCGGAACTGTTGACCTCAACCCTCTGATTTCTTTAGCTAAACTAAATCCATCTTTTTTAGGCATCATAACATCTAACAAGCAAAGGTCTATTTCATTTTCTATAAACCCTTTCAATCCTTGTTCTCCATCTCTTTTAAGAATTACTTTATACTGTTTAGCTTGAAGATAATCAGCAAGCATTTTTCCTAAATTTTCATCGTCTTCAACTATTAATATAGTTACTTCATTTTTTTCCATGGTTTTCTAATTTAATTATAATGTTAGTTCCTTTTCCTTTTTGACTTTCCAGCTCTATATTACCAGAATGCAAATCTATTATTCTTTTCACATAATTTAAGCCTAGACCAAAGCCCTTTACATCGTGAATATTTCCTGTTGATACTCTATAAAATCGATCAAATATCTTCTTTTGTTCTTGCTTCGAAATGCCTATTCCTTCATCTTTTATTGATAAAAGTATGTCCTCTTTATTATTTATTGTTGCAACCTCAATTTTAGGAGGCTCAGGACTATATTTATTTGCATTGTCGAGTAAGTTAAAAATTACATTCGACATGTGAACCTCATCAACTAAAACTGAGTCGTTGGTGGCATTCAAATTTAAATTAAGACTCCCTCCTCTATTGTTAATCTGAATTTCAAAATTTTTAATCACTTCACTTATAATATTATGTAAGTTTTTCTTTTTGATATCTAATTTTAATGATGAGGAATCCCAAGCTGCACTTTTCAATACATTGTCAACAAGAATAGCCAAACGTTTATTCTCATCTTTTATCATACTCAAATAGCTATCTTTAAGTGACTTTTCGAGTTCAATGCTGTTATCTCCTAGTGCTTCACAAGCTAAAGATATAGTCGAAATAGGTGTTTTAAACTCGTGCGTCATATTACTGATGAAGTCATTTTTTACTTGTGAAAGTTTTTTCTGTTTGTAAATGGTGGCTATAGAACTATAAAATAGGTAAATAAGTATACATATTAGCAATAAAGATACCAACAATACTTTCCAGCTATTGCGAATCAAATAATTATCCTGATTGGGAAAATAAATCAGCAATGCATCACTCTCCATAAAGCCATTTGGGAATAATTGAAAACTGTATGGTGTATTTTTTAAAGCTCCATCAAAGTCTTTGTCTTCAGAAAAGGAAAGCGAATGAGTTTCCGAATCTAAAATATCAACTACATAATCTGTTTTTATCCCTTTGGCTCTTAACTCTTTATAAAATAACGAATCAATCAAATCGTAACCAATACGTTCTTCAAAATTTCTATTTACACTAAAAAGTGCCCATTCATTAACCACATTGCTTATTAAGCTCGCTTTCTTTTTTATTTCACTTTGCAGAAAACTATCATTATCAGGATAAACAGTATTTACACTTGAACTTAGAACATTTTTCTTAGTTTCCCTGATAAAATAAAAAGTAGAATCATTGAATTCAGGTTTAGTAAATTTTAAACTCAGTTCATCAGTTTTGGTCTTAACCTGATTTTGACTTTCAATAAATTGATTGGCTTTTATTAATCCATCCTTTAAATTCAGTACAGTATCATTAAAAGAAATTTGACTAAATTGATTTTCGTCTAAAATAACGCTAGAAACCCGAGTAATGGCTTCCTCTTTTTCTATTTTTCTAACCACATTTTCCATTACATCCATCACTGTCTGGTCAAACTTCTGCCTTTGAGTTTCAACAGATATATTGATCCAATAGAGTTGTAGCGCAATTAAAAAGAAAATGCTGAATACAGAAAGTACTACTATGAATGAGAGTCGTCTTTTATCCATCAAATGTTAAAATAACGGCTTTTTATGCCCTAAACATCACCCTTAACACTATTTAACAGGCACTTTCCCGCAATTGCTACTAAATGAAAAAATTGGTTTGTCAAAAGTTGAATTAATAATACCTTTAGCATCTAAATTAAATTATGGAACGAATAAAAAACTACATCAACGGAGAGCTTGTTGATGCACTCACTTCTAACACCATAGATAATGTCGCTCCAGCAACTGGAGAGGTGTATTCAAGTATTCCTCGTTCAGATCAGAAAGATGCTGACAAAGCAATGAAAGCTGCAAGAGCTGCTTTCCCAAAATGGGCTTCTACTTCTAAGGATGAGCGCTCAAGAATTCTTTATAAAATTTCTAGTTTAATTGAAGAGCAACTTGACAGTTTAGCTCAAGCGGAATCCAAAGACAATGGCAAACCACTCTCGCTGGCTAAATCGGTTGATATCCCTCGTGCGGCGCATAACTTCAGTTTTTTTGCATCAGCTATTCTGCATTTTTCTTCTGAATCGCATCAAATGGAGAAGCTAGCAATTAATTATACCCTTCGTCAACCTGTTGGTGTTGCAGTATGTATTTCTCCTTGGAACCTACCACTCTATTTATTTAGTTGGAAGATTGCCCCGGCTTTAGCAGCTGGAAATTGTGTGGTTGCAAAACCTTCAGAAATCACCCCAATGAGCGCTTTTTTGTTATCAAAAATTTGCATTGAAGCGGGTTTGCCACCAGGAGTATTAAATATCGTTCACGGCTATGGACATGAAATTGGTGCTGCAATGGTAGATCATTCTGAAGTAGATTTAATCTCATTTACAGGTGGAACAAAAACAGGTGAGCAAATCGCAAAAATTGCTGCCCCAAAATTTAAAAAATTGTCGCTTGAACTCGGTGGTAAAAACCCCACTCTAATTTTTGAGGATTGTGATTATGAAAAAACCCTGAATCAAACCGTTCGTTCTTCTTTTCTAAATCAAGGACAAATTTGTCTTTGTGGCTCTAGGATATTTATTCAAAAAGGAATTTATGAGCGTTTCAAAAAAGATTTTGTAGAGAAAGTAAAAGCATTAAAAATTGGCGACCCAAACGCAGCTGACACCGATCAAGGAGCTTTGGTTTCTAAACCCCACCTCGAAAAGGTTTTAGCTTATGTTGAATTGGCTAAAAAAGAAGGAGGAAACCTACTTTGTGGTGGCGAGCAAGTCGATTTATCTTCTCAAGGCCTATCGGGATATTTTATGCAACCAACCGTTTTCGAAAACTTGCCCGTCGATTGCAGAACCAATCAAGAAGAGATTTTTGGACCCATGGTTACACTTACCCCTTTTGAAACAGAAGAAGAGGTCTTGAAATACGCCAACTCTACAAGTTATGGCTTAGCAGCTTCAGTATGGACAAAAGATCTTGATCGTGTGAATAGAATAGCAGAAAAACTTCAGGTTGGGATTGTTTGGGTTAATTGCTGGCTTATTCGAGATTTGAGAACGCCCTTTGGAGGTATGAAAAATAGTGGTGTTGGAAGAGAAGGCGGACTGGAGGCTTTGCGATTTTTTACTGAACCAAAAAATATTTGTATTAAATACTCTTAGGCATCTTTTCCATTTTCCTTGAGAAAATCTCTGTAATCAACTACGTTTTTTACTGCTCTTAAATATTCGTAGTTTTCGTGAAACTTATCTTCGGAACCTGCTTTTTTGAGTAATCGTTGCAATCGAATTTTTCTAAAAATAGTGAGGGCCTTTTCTTCTTCTTGACTTAGCATTTGCCCATTATATTCCTTTTCCTCCAAATCATTTAGACTAACTACCTGACTGACATCAGTTCGAGAGCAATAATCAATTATTTTTTTCTCTTTTTTCACCTTCAATTTATGAATTTCAAAAGTAAGTCCTATGCTACGAAATTGGAATGTTTGATACGTTAAATTCACAAAAAAAATAACTTAACCAATAGTTATTTTAGAAAGATACAATTCTTCTAAAATAGGTAACAGTTTAAAACGATAAATAATAAGAAAGGTTTGTGCTTTTTCTATGAATAGATTATCAATTTCATAAATAATTGATTTTAAATCATTTTTGTCCGACAAAAGCAATATATTAATCTAATATTACAAAATTTTGTCGATTTAACTACTTGATTTTAAATTATTTTTTTAAATCAAACTATTTCAATTGAGCTATTTAAATCAATGAGGGTTCTTTTTAAAAATGTATATTTTTCATTTTTTTCGCCGTGAAAAAAACGAAA